>NZ_LZKI01000147.1 GCF_001672755.1 Mycobacterium colombiense
CAGATCGCCAAGATCGATCTGGCGCTGGGAAAGCTGAAGCTCGAGCCCGGGATGACGCTGCTGGACATCGGTTGCGGCTGGGGAGCCACCCTGAAGCGCGCCATCGAGAAATACGACGTCAACGTCATCGGAATTACCCTGAGCCGCAACCAGTTCGAGTACAGCAAGAAGAAGCTCGCCGGATTGCCGACGGACCGCAACATCGAGGTGCGCCTGCAGGGCTGGGAAGAGTTCGAAGACAAGGTCGACCGGATCGTCTCCATCGGCGCCTTCGAGGCATTCAAGATGGAGCGCTATTCCGCATTTTTCGAACGCGCCTACGAGATTCTTCCCGATGACGGCCGGATGCTTTTGCACACGATTTTGGCGTATTCGCAGAAGCAGCAGCATGAGCGTGGCGTTACGATCACGATGAGCGATTTGCGATTCATGCGATTCATCGGTCAGGAAATCTTCCCGGGCGGCCAGCTACCGGCGCAGGAAGACATCTTCAAGTTCGGTGAGGCGGCCGGCTTCTCGATCGAGCGGGTGCAACTGCTGCAGAAGCACTACGAGCGGACCCTGAACATTTGGGCGGCCAACCTGGAAGCCAACAAGGAGCAGGCGATCGCGATTCAGTCCC
>NZ_LZKI01000148.1 GCF_001672755.1 Mycobacterium colombiense
TCACGCCCATATCACCCGGCCCCAGGGCGATCTCGTCATCCGCCACGACGCGCCCTACCACGTGTTCGCCGGCGAGGAAACCGCGTCGGTCGCGTTCGCCGCGATGCTTCGATCTATGCCTTCAACCGCCGAGGTTTACGGAGTGATCGAGGCCGCGACCGACGCCGGCCACCTTCCCCTTGCCCGGCCCCTGACCCGGGTCCAGCGCGGGGACGCCTCGGCCGCGAACTCTGCCGTGCTCGCCGAGGCCCTGCGCAGCCTTCCACTGCCCGACCATCCCGGCATCGCCTACCTCGCCGGCGAGGCCCGCACCATACAAAGCCTACGCAAAATATTGATCACCGAACGTGGCTGGGACCGACGCCAGATACGTACAAAACCCTTTTGGACCCCCGGCCGAACCGGAATGGAGTGATTATGGTTGAGACGTCTATTTCGGAGCTGCTGTGTGAACGCGCCAGCCTGCAGCCCAATGACACGGCGTTCACTTTTATTGATTACGACCAGGATTGGGACGGGGTTGCCGAAAGCCTGACGTGGTCGCAGCTGTACCGGCGAACGGTGAACGTTGCACGGGAACTCCAGCATTGCGGGTCGACGGGTGACCGCGCCGTGATCATGGCCCCGCAGGGGTTCGATTACATCGTGGCGTTTCTCGGGGCATTGCACGCGGGGCAGATCGCGGTTCCGCTTTCGGTTCCGCTAGGTGGCGTCAGCGATGAGCGCGTCAGTTCGGTGCTGCGCGACGCGTCGCCGACTGTCGTTCTCACCACGTCCACTGCTGCGGGAACCGTTGCCGAGTACCTCAAGTCGGAATCTGGCGGACCCGTTCCATCGGTCGTGGAGATTGATCGGCTGGACCTGGACGCCCGGACCGGATCCGGCGCCGGGAACGAGAATCGCCCAGATCTGGCGTATCTGCAATACACATCCGGGTCGACCCGCCAACCGGCCGGGGTCATGGTCTCGCACAGAAACCTGCTGGCCAATTTCGGGCAGGTTATGTCCGACTTTTGTGTGGAGTACGGAGGCGTCGCTCCACCAGACACGACCATTGTGTCGTGGTTGCCGTTTTACCACGACATGGGTTTGGTACTGGGAGTGTGCGGCCCGATTCTGGGCGGAGTCCGTGCTGTGCTGACGAGTCCGGTGTCGTTCCTACAGCGACCGGCCCGGTGGATGCAATTGCTGGCCAAGGAAAGTCACGCACTTTCGGCGGCGCCGAACTTCGCCTTCGAATTGGCGGCACGCAAGACATCCGACGAGGACATGGCCGGACTGGATCTGGGGGACGTCCTGGTCATCCTCAGCGGTAGCGAACGGGTGCATCCTGCGACGATGCGGCGCTTCACCGACCGGTTCACGCGCTTCAATCTGCCCGACGCCGCGATACGGCCAGGCTATGGCCTCGCAGAGGCAACGGTGTACGCGTTGACCCGCACACCGGCGCAACCGCCCAAAATCGTCCACTTCGAATCCGAGAAGCTGACCACCGGCACCGCGGAGCGCTGCGAAAGCCCAACCGGCACACCGTTGGTCAGCTACGGGACGCCGCGGTCACCGATGATCCGCATCGTCGACCCCGACACCAGGATCGAATGCCCGCAGGGAAGCGTCGGTGAGATCTGGGTGCACGGTGACAACGTCGCCATGGGCTACTGGCAAAAGCCCCAAGAGACCGAACGCACGTTCGGCGATCGGCTTGTCGCACCGTCGGCCGGCACACCCGAAGCGCCGTGGCTGCGAACCGGCGACTCGGGATTCTTCTTCGAAGGTGAGCTGTTCATCATCGGCCGCATCAAGGATCTGTTGATCGTCTACGGGCGTAATCACTCACCCGACGACATCGAGGCGACTGTCCAGGAGATCACCCGGGGCCGGTGCGCGGCGATAGCGGTTCCGCATGGGGGCACGGAAAAGCTTGTCGTCATCATCGAAGTCAAGAAAAATGGTGCGTCCCATGAAGACGGGTCGGACAAGTTCGCCATCGTCGAGCGCGAAGTCACCTCGGCGGTCTCCAACTCGCACGGCGTCGGCGTCGCGGATCTGGTTCTGGTGACACCCGGTTCGATACCGATCACCACAAGTGGCAAGGTTCGGCGGGCGACGTGCGTCGAGCAGTACCGGCAAGGCCAGTTCGCCCGTTTGAACGCTTAAGCGTTGATCCTGGTCGCCGCCGTCCGCGGGATTTCGTCGGCGAATTCGACCACGGTGCGGCAATAACCCTGTGCCTCAACGACGTCCAGTTCTGTGCGGTGAGTCCGGATGCATCGGAACAGGTTGATGCCGACCAGTGCTTCATCGCCTGATCGAGGCGGGCAGAAGTTCCTGCGGTGGTTTATCTGGGCTGCTGAAACGGATTCGATTCCGCTGTGTCATCAATCTTTTGACGGGCGAATTCGATTACGTCCGTCAATCTGCTTGGTCCTTCTTTTTCGTTGTGCCCCAAGGCTTTCCGACTGGACGCCAGCAGAACAGGTTGCTGCCTTGGCGGTGCCAGAGATAGGTGTCAAGATCGCCCAAGCTGGCATGCGACACAAACTTCCACATTGGCATATCTGGTGGGGTTGATTTTCGGTGCATTAGCCCTCCCTCTAATAAGTGCAATTGACTAGACCGAAGCCGGTTGATCCCGGTCGCGCACCCGTGGCTCGCGACGGCTTCAGTGCACGCAATGACGCGTGTATTTGTGTGCCGCCCGTAATGGCTGAATTGGCTATGTCGCTGTGTGAAGGTGGCTTAGTCCACATGAGCGGATGCGACTTTGTTTTGGTAACGAACGGCCTTGCGTCGCAAACGTCTACCAACGTCGCTGGCGGTGCGGCCAAGCCGTCGAGCGCCATCTGGCGTCGCGGCGTGACATGCGCGATTACGTGTCATGCCGCGAGCCTAGGATCGCGTTTGGTGCTACCGGGGACGGCGCGAGCAAAATAGAGTAGTACGAGCGCCAAGTTGGGGTAGTGGAAACGACTAACGTCACCCGGTGCCAATCAAGCCGGCACGTCACTCCCGCCTCAGAGTAAGACGAGAAACCGCGGGCATACTCGGCCCTCGCGCGGAATTGAGCGACGAGCGCGGGTGAAATGCCGACGTTTGTCGGAACTGTTAATTTGGCCGTTACACTGCGCCTGCTCAGGGACAATCCGTCCACCTGCTGATCGATCGGCGAGGAGTGGCACGCCCCGACGCTCGAATGCTCGCACGGTACGTTGGCGATCATGACATCGCTGCAGGACAAAGTCGTTCTCATCACCGGCGGTGCCCGGGGGATCGGGGCCGAGACCGCTCGCAGGCTGAGCGCCAGGGGCGCCAGGCTTGTGCTGACCGATCTCAACGAGGCGGACCTCAAGGCGCTCGCTGCCGAACTCGGCGAGGAACGGGTGCTGACGGCCGTCGCCGATGTGCGCGACCTGTCCGCAATGGAGGCCGCCGCCGCCCGCGCGGTCGAGCGATTCGGCGGCATCGACGTGGTGGTGGCCAACGCAGGCATCGCCAGTTATGGCTCGGTGCTGCAAGTGGATCCCGACGCCTTCAAGCGGGTGCTCGACATCAACGTGCTCGGCGTCTTCCACACCGTGCGCGCCACGCTGCCCGCGCTGATCGAGCGCCGCGGCTACGTGCTCATCGTCTCGTCGTTGGCCGCCTACACCGCCTGCCCCGGGCTGGCGCCCTACAACGCCTCCAAGGCGGGAGTCGAGCTGCTGGCCAATGCGCTGCGGCTGGAGGTGGCCCACCAGGGCGTCACCGTCGGCTCGGCGCACATGTCGTGGATCAACACGGCGCTGGTCCGCGACACCCAGTCCGACCTTCCGGCGTTCAACCGGTTGCTGGCCAGCTTCCCGTGGCCGCTGAGCAAGACGACGACCGTCGACAAGTGCGCGGCCGCTTTCGTCAAGGGCATCGAGCGCCGGCGCACCCGCGTCTACTGCCCGCGTTGGGTAGCGCTGTTCCGTTGGGTCAAGCCGGTGCTGTCCAGCCCGGTGGGCGAGATGCCGCTGCACAAATCCACCGCCGAGCTGCTACCCCAGCTGGACGCCCAAGTCGCCGCGCTGGGACGTTCCACCAGCGCCTACAACCGCGACCTCGGTACGTCCTAGCCGGTCTTGGCCGTGCGCTCCGACGCAACGGCCGCCACCCGGTTGCGCACCAGGAACCATCCGGCGCTCAGCGCCGGGACCACGAACACGACCGTCGCGATGGTCCAGGTGCCGGTCTCCTTATCGAACGCCATCATGACCAGGACGCCGGCCAGGAACGCCAGGGTGAGGTACCCCGAATACGGGGCCCACGGCATCCGGAACCGCGGCCGTTCGATGAGCCCGGCCTTGGCCAGCCGGTAGAAGCGCAGCTGGCACAGCACAATGGTCGCCCAGCACGCGATGATGCCCGGCGCAACGATGTTGAGCACGATCTCGAAGGCTTCGCCGGGATTGACGGCATTCAGGGCGATGCCGAGCAGGCAGATGGCGGCCGCCATCGCGATGCCGACGAAGGGCACCCCGTTCTTGGACATCCGGGTCGCGAATCGGGGTCCACTGCCGCTGGACGCCATCGAGTGCATGATCCGCCCGGTGGAATACAGGCCTGCGTTGAGGCTCGACAGGGCGGCGGTGAGCACCACGATGTTCATCAGGTCTCCGGCACCGTGGAAGCCGATCTTGGAAAAGAAAGTGACGAAAGGACTTTCGGTGGCCTTGTAGGACGTGTAGGGCAGCAGCAACGCCAGCAGCGCCACCGATCCGACGTAGAAGATCGCGATGCGCGCGATCACCGAATTGATCGCGCGGGGCATGACCCTCTCCGGCTCGGCGGTCTCGCCGGCGGCCGTGCCCACCAATTCGATGGCGGCATAGGCGAATACCACGCCCGAGGTGGTCAGCAGAACCGCCAGCACGCCGGAGGGAAACGGTCCGCCGTGGTCGGACCACAGACTCAGCCCGGTGGTGTGGCCGTCGATGCGATACCGCCCCGCCAGGAAGACGATGCCGACCACCAGAAAGGCGACCAGCGCCAGAACCTTGACCAACGCCGCCCAGAATTCCAGCTCACCGAACCACTCCACCGAGATCAGGTTCATGGACAGCACCACGATGAGGGCGAGGAGCGCCAGCACCCACTGGGGGATCGATTCGAAGGCCGTCCACCGTCGCAGGTAGGTGGCGATCGCGGTGGTGTCGACGATGGCCGTCATCGACCAGCCCAGGAAGTACATCCAGCCGATGGCGTAGGCGGCCTTCTCGCCGAAGAACTCCCGCGAATACGACACGAACGAGCCCGACGACGGGCGATGCAGGACCAACTCGCCCAACGCTCGCAGAATCAGGAACACGAAGACGCCGCACACGGCATAGACCAAGAACATCCCGGGTCCGGCTTTGGCCAGCCGGCCGCCCGCGCCCAGGAAGAGCCCGGAGCCGATCGCGCCGCCGATGCCGATCATCTGCACCTGCCGGGGCTTGAGCCCCTTGCGGTAGCCGGCGTCTTCGCCGACTGCGCCGGCCACGGGGTTTGGGCCGGCTACGGAATCTGGGCCGGCTGAGGGAGTTGGGTTGCCATCACCAGGCAACGCGGCCATTGAAACGTCCAATCGGTAGGTCGCGAAGCGATGCTTCCGTACTGGGTCGGCCGACGGCAAATTCGGCGACGGCGTCACCGACCGCGACGGCCGGCTTCGACGGTGGCGACCCCGTGCTAGCGCCCGAAGCCGGGGCGACGGCGGCGCAGATAGCGCTCGAACTCGGCGGCCAGCGCGTCGCCGTCGATCTTGCCCAGCGCGTCGTTCATGTCGACCTCGGCGTCGCCGCGTTGCTCGAGCGACAGCACGTACTCGGCGAGGTCCTCGTCTTCGGCGGTCATCTCCGTGACCGCCTGCTCCCAGTCCTCGGCGTCCGTCGGCAGGTCGGCCAGCGGCACCTCGATGTCGAGGACGTCCTCGACGCGGCGCAGCAGGGCCACGGTCGCCTTCGGATTCGGCGGCTGCGAGACGTAGTGCGGCACGGCCGCCCAGAACGTCACCGCCGGGATCCCGGCGGCCACGCAGGAATCCTGAAACACCCCGGCGATGCCGGTCGGGCCCTCATAGCGGCTTTCCTCGAGGCCGAAGCGTTTCGCCGACTCGGGGGAGTAGGCCGCGCCGGACACCGGGACCGGCCGGGTATGTGGGGTGTCGGCCAGCAGCGCGCCCAGGATCACCACGGTGTCCACGTTGAGCTTGTCGGCGATGGCCACCAGTTCGGCGCAGAAGGTGCGCCAGCGCATGTTGGGTTCCACGCCGTGCATCAGCACCACGTCGCGGTCGCTGCCCGGGGGCCGGCAGTGCGAGATCCGCATCGCCGGCCACACCAGTTCGCGGGTCACCCCGTCCACCTGCCGGATCACCGGGCGATTCACCTGGTAGTCGTAATATGCCTCGTCGTCGATCTCCAAGATCGGGTCGGCTTCCCAGATGGCCTCGAGGTGTTCGAGCGCGTCGCTGGCGGCGTCGCCGGCGTCATTCCAGCCCTCAAACGCAGCCACGACGACGGTGTGGTGCAGTTCGGGCAATGCGGCTTCGCCAAAGGGGGGGCCGTCGGGCGGGGTCACAGAATTAGCGTACGGCCTCACGGCCCGATGTTCGGGGCGCGGTGGCCAAGGATTGTCGGCCGATTGGCGCTCAACCGGGGGCTTTGCATAGGACGACTATCCTTATGGCGTGACTGTCGCTAATGAACACCGCTGCGACGCCGACATCCTCGACGGGCGTCGACGCGGGCTCGGCGAAATAGGTTCGGCTGCGATTTCGTTAACCTTGGTAACTATCACGTCGCCGGCAGGCCCCACGAGCGGTCGATAGCGGCGACGAGTTGGGCGTCCAGGCGTCGATCGGGTGACGACGTAGACTTCTCTGGTCGAGAGGCGTTGCAACGGATACGGGTATCCGCCACGCTCGGCAGAGTCAAGGACGCCTTCCGCTACGGAAGGAATGTGCGTGAACGCCGCTGAGTCGAAGACCGTTGAGTCGAACACCTTCGCGCCGAACATCCGCCCCGACTGCACCGATGAACTGTCGGCCGCGCTGCGCCGGCGGATCATGGTGATCGACGGCGCGATGGGCACGGCGATCCAGCGGGACCGACCGGACGAGGCCGGCTACCGCGGCGACCGGTTCACGGAGTGGCCGACCGCTCTTCAGGGCAACAACGACCTGCTCACCCTGACGCAGCCACAGATCATCGAGGGTATCCACCGCGAGTACCTCGAGGCGGGCGCCGACATCCTGGAGACCAACACGTTCAACGCGAACGCGATCTCGCTCTCCGACTACGACATGGCCGACCTGGCCTACGAGCTGAACTACGCCGGCGCCGCGCTGGCGCGCAAGGCCGCCGACGAATACAGCACCCCGGAGAAGCCCCGCTACGTCGCCGGCGCGATCGGGCCGACGACGCGGACCGCGTCGATCTCGCCGGACGTCAACGACCCCGGGGCCCGCAACGTCTCCTACGACCAATTGGTCGCCGCCTACCTCGAATCGGCCAACGGCCTGGTCGACGGCGGCGCCGACCTCCTCATCATCGAGACGATCTTCGACTCGCTGAACGCCAAAGCGGCGGTGTTCGCGGTCGAGACGCTGTTCGAGGAGCGCGGACGACGCTGGCCGTTGATCATCTCGGGCACCATCACCGACGCCTCCGGGCGCACGTTGTCCGGTCAGGTCACCGAGGCATTCTGGAACTCGATCAGGCACGCGCGGCCGATCGCGGTGGGCCTCAACTGCGCCCTGGGCGCGCCGGAGATGAGGCCCTACATCGCCGAGGTGTCGCGCATCGCGGACACCTTCGTCTCCTGCTATCCGAACGCCGGCCTGCCCAACGCCTTCGGCGAGTACGACGAGACCCCGGAGCGGCAGGCCGGCTACATCGCCGACTTCGCCGACGCCGGCCTGGTCAACCTGGTCGGCGGTTGCTGCGGAACCGCGCCGCCGCACATCGCCGAGATCGCCAAGGTCGTCGAGGGCAAGGCGCCGCGCGAGTTGCCGCAGATCGAGGTGGCCACCCGGTTGTCGGGCCTCGAGCCGCTCAACATCACCGATGACTCTCTGTTCGTCAACATCGGTGAGCGCACCAACATCACCGGCTCCGCCCGGTTCCGCAACCTGATCAAGGCCGAGGACTACGACACCGCGCTGTCGGTCGCCCTGCAGCAGGTCGAGGTCGGTGCGCAGGTCATCGACATCAACATGGACGAGGGCATGATCGACGGCGTCGCCGCGATGGACCGGTTCACCAAGCTCATCGCGGCCGAGCCGGACATCAGCCGCGTCCCGGTGATGATCGACTCCTCCAAGTGGGAGGTCATCGAGGCCGGCCTGAAGAACGTGCAGGGCAAGCCGATCGTCAACTCGATCTCCATGAAGGAGGGCGCGGAGAAGTTCGTCCGCGAGGCACGGCTGTGCCGCAAGTACGGCGCCGCCGTCGTCGTGATGGCGTTCGACGAGCAAGGCCAGGCCGACAACCTGGAACGCCGCAAAGAGATCTGCGGGCGCGCCTACAAGATCCTGACCGAAGAGGTCGGCTTCCCGCCCGAGGACATCATCTTCGACCCCAACTGCTTCGCGCTGGCGACCGGCATCGAGGAGCACGCGACCTACGGCATCGACTTCATCGAGGCCTGCGCCTGGATCAAGGAGAACCTCCCCGGAGTGCACATCTCCGGCGGTATCTCGAACGTGTCGTTCTCGTTCCGGGGCAACAACCCCGTCCGGGAGGCGATCCACGCGGTGTTCCTGTTCCACGCCATCAAGGCCGGCCTGGACATGGGCATCGTCAACGCCGGTGCGCTGGTGCCCTACGACTCGATCGACCCCGAGCTGCGCGACCGCATCGAGGACGTCGTCCTGAACCGCCGCGAGGACGCGGCCGAGCGGCTGCTGGAGATCGCCGAGCGGTTCAACAAATCGGACAAAACCGAGGATCCTAAGGCGGCCGAGTGGCGCGGCCTCCCCGTCCGCGAACGGATCACCCACGCCCTGGTGAAGGGGATCGACGCCCACGTCGACGACGACACCGAGGAACTGCGGGCCGAGATCGCCGACGCCGGTGGCCGCCCTATCGAGGTGATCGAGGGCCCGCTGATGGACGGCATGAACGTCGTCGGTGACCTGTTCGGCTCCGGCAAGATGTTCCTGCCCCAGGTCGTGAAGTCGGCCCGGGTGATGAAGAAGGCCGTCGCGTACCTGCTGCCGTTCATCGAGAAGGAGAAAGAGCAGAACGGCACCGCCGCCGCGAAGGACACCAACGGCACAATCGTGATGGCCACCGTGAAGGGTGACGTCCACGACATCGGCAAGAACATCGTCGGAGTTGTGTTGCAGTGCAACAACTTCGAAGTGATCGACCTCGGTGTGATGGTGCCCGCCGAAAAGATTCTGGCCGCGGCGGCCGAGCACGACGCCGACATCATCGGCCTGTCCGGCCTGATCACCCCGTCCCTGGACGAGATGGTCAACTTCGCCGCCGAAATGGAACGCCAGGGGCTTGAGATCCCGCTGCTGATCGGTGGCGCGACCACCTCGCGCGCCCACACGGCCGTGAAGGTGGCGCCCCGTCGCAGCGGTCCGGTGGTCTGGGTCAAGGACGCTTCCCGCTCGGTGCCGGTCGCCGCCGCGCTGCTCGACGACAAGCAGCGTCCCGCGCTGCTGGAGGCCACCGAGAAAGACTATGCGTCGCTGCGCGAACGGCACGCCCAGAAGAACGAGCGGCCGATGCTGACGCTGGAGAAGGCCAGGGCGAACCGGACGCCGATCGAGTGGGATGGCTACGCCCCGCCGGCGCCGGCCCAGGGTCTTGGCGTGCGGGAATTCCTCGACTACGACCTCGCCGAGTTGCGCGAATACATCGACTGGCAGCCGTTCTTCAACGCCTGGGAGATGAAGGGCAGGTTCCCCGACATCCTCAACAACCCGGCCTCGGGCGAGGCCGCCCGCAAGCTCTACGACGACGCGCAGCAGATGCTTGATACGGCGATCAAGGAGAAGTGGCTAACGGCCAACGGGGTGATCGGGTTCTTCTCGGCCAACGCCGTCGGCGACGACATTGAGGTCTACACCGACGACACCCGCAGCGAGGTGCTGACCACGTTGCACAACCTGCGCCAGCAGGGCGAGCATCGGGACGGCATCCCCAACCGGTCGCTGGGTGACTACATCGCACCCAAGGACACCGGTCTGGCCGACTACATCGGCGCGTTCGCCGTCACCGCGGGGCTCGGCAGCCAGGAGAAGATCGCGGAGTTCAAGGCGGCCCTCGACGACTACAGCGCGATCCTGCTGGAGTCGATCGCCGACCGGCTGGCCGAGGCATTCGCCGAACGGATGCACCAGCGGGTCCGTAAGGAGTTCTGGGGATTCCAGCCGGACGAGCAGCTGGACAATGAGGCACTCATCGATGAGAAGTACCGCGGAATCCGCCCCGCCCCCGGCTACCCGGCCTGCCCGGAGCACACCGAAAAGGCGACGCTCTGGAAGTTGATGGACGTCCAGAAGCGGACCGGCATCGAGCTGACCGAGTCGATGGCGATGTGGCCCGGTGCCGCAGTCAGCGGCTGGTATTTCTCGCACCCGCAGTCGCAGTACTTCGTGGTCGGCCGGATGGCCCAGGACCAGGTCGCCGACTACGCGAAGCGCAAGGGCTGGACCCTGGCCGAGGCCGAGCGCTGGCTGGCGCCCAACCTCGGCTACAACCCGGAGGACTGAGCCCTACGGCGCTAGACGCGCAGCACCGAAGCCAGCGCCGATAGTGGGATGTGCGCCTGCACGGTGCCGCCGTCCATGAACCACTGCGGCAGGCCCGGGGAGAAGTTGATCGGCTCGTCGTGGCCCACCGGATAGTCAGGCATGTAGATGATCAACTCGTCGGGCGTCAGCGCCCACGCCTTGTACGCGCCCGAGTAGACCTTGTCCGGCATCCACCGGTCGACGATGAACGGGTAGGTTCCCGGGTCGTGCGGCGGTGGCGCCTGGTTCAGCGCGGTTTCGATAAACGGTTGGGCCAGTGGGGGAATGGCGGTCAACGGATTCGACGTCGTCAGGTCCGCCAGCTGCACCCGCCTGCCGGCCGCCATGTCGAAGGTGAACGTCCGGTAGGCGTTGTTGGGCTTGGGCCCGTCGGCGTGGTAGTCCTCGTGGAACACCGCGCTGAGCAGATTGCCGTGCCGAAAGACCTCGAAGTTCTCCTCGCCGTAGCTGTCGGCGGCCATGCTGCCGTTGGCGTTTCGCCAATTGTTGACCAGGGTGTGCAGGTAGTCGCGGATCACCGGGCCGGTGGTCGGATTGTCGACGAGGTCGTCGGGCACGGCGACCTTGATGTCGCGCACGGCGTTGCGTTCCGACGTCACGGTGGTGTGGCAGTACTGGCCGTCCCAGTCGCCGCCGAGCTCGCCGCAGAATGACGGCGCCGACGCGTGCGTGGTGGCGGCGCTAAGAATGGTTGCGGCCGCGGCTATTACGAGCGCCGCCGACAGTCTCGTGAGCATGTAAGGGTCCGCTCGGCTCAGAGGAGTTGGACTTTGCTCGCCCGCCAGTGACCGTCGACCTTCTCCATGGTCATCTTGATCCTGCTGCGGTCGACGCGTGGGTCGGGCGCGGCCGTGTTGGTCACGGTCTGGTCGATGAAGAGCAGCACGACGACCTTGCCGGTGGATTCGGACTGAATGGCCGAGTCGACGACCACGCCGTGCGCGGTCGCCTTGTTGTCGATCAGCAGCTGCCGGAGCTTGACGCTGGACTGGGTGTACATGTCCTTGAATTCGCCGGTCGCGCCGTCGAGCACCTGCTTGAAGTTCTCGTCGACCTTGTTCGAGTCGATGCTCGTGAGCACCTGCGCGTAGGCGATGGCCGCTTGTTGGGCCTGTTCACCCGCCACCTTCAACTGATGGTCCTGCCACTGTCGCCACCCGAGGAACCCCGAAACGGCAAGCGCGGCAATGAGTAACGCCGGCAGCACGCTGCGGCGCAGATACTGTCGCCAGGGCCGCTTGGCACGCTCGGACTCCGGGCGCTTGCGTTTGAGCAGCGCGCCGCCGTCTTCGTCTGCGTCCTCGCCCGGCTCGTCACCCTCGTCGTCGTCGTCGTCCTCGTCGGCCGGCCCCTCGGCCACGTCGGCGGATTCGTCGGGGCGCTTCTCCCCGGCGTCTTCGCCTGTGACGCCCGGTGTTTCGGCACCCGATTCGGCGTCGGGTTCCGAGGCGGTTTTCGGGTTCTTCTTGGTAGTCACGACCACGATCATCTCCTAAAGGTCGATGGTTTCAACGCTCAGTGCGGTGGTTCGATCGGCAGTTGCGGACCGCCGTAGGGGGTGGGAATGGTGTAGCGGCCCCGCGGGGTCGGATCGGTTCGCTGGCCCAGGTTGGCGCCCGGCGGCGGGCCGGCGGTGTCGTCGCCGCCCGGCCGTGGTGCGTTCTTGGCGCCGCGGATCGAGACCGCCGGGTCGTCGTCGCGGCAGTAGGTGTACATGAACGGCTCGTAGTAGTCGGCGGCGGACGGCGCGTGCGATGGTGTCCCGTAATCGCACACATAGCGCGGGTAGAGGTCGGCCGTCGCCCAGACTCCGCCGTCGTGGAATGCGCTCGTCACCGCGTCCAGTACCGACCCGCGGTAGTCGGGGAACAGCGCGTTGAGTGCCGGGACTCGCAGATAGAACAGCTGTGACATGGTGGCCATGCTGCCCAGCAGTTGCACCATGGTGTCGGAGTTGTCCGCGAACAGATTGTCGACGGCCGAAAGGGTGCGCGGCGTCTGCTGAGTCAACCGGCGGTAGCCGG
This sequence comes from Mycobacterium colombiense, assembly GCF_001672755.1. Classification (GTDB taxonomy): domain Bacteria; phylum Actinomycetota; class Actinomycetes; order Mycobacteriales; family Mycobacteriaceae; genus Mycobacterium; species Mycobacterium colombiense_C. The sequence goes on from NZ_LZKI01000148.1 coordinate 12,799, forward strand.
CCTGCATCCTGGCCACGCCGGTCAGCGTCTGGTTGAGTTCGGTTGCGGTGGCGCCCAATCCGGTGTTCTTGTCGCTGGCCAGGGTGAGCACTACGCGGCTGGTCTTGATGATGCTGGTGGTCTGGGGCAGCACCGAATCGAGCGTCGAAAGCAGGAACGTGCCGCCGTCGACGATGGCGGTCAGCTTCGCCGGGCCCTCCTTGCTCAGGCTCAACTCCTTCTTGATCAACTCGATCTTGTGCGGGTCCACCTGGGCCAGCAGCCCGTCGGCGTCGCCGAGCAATTGCGCCAAGCTGACCGGGACGGTGGTGTGGTCCAGGGCGATCAGGCTGCCGTCATGTAGATACGGACCGGCGTCGGACCCGGCTTCGAAGTTGATGTACTGCTCACCGGCCGGCGAGAGCGCCGACACGTGCACGACGCTGTTCGCCGGGATCCGTACCTTCGACGTGATGCTGGCGACGGCGTTCACCCCGTTGTCGGTGATCTGCAGCGACTCGACCCGGCCGATGCGCACTCCGCGCAGCGCGACGTCCTGATTGGGCAGCAGGCCACCGGATTCCGCCAACTGCACGGTGACCCGGTAGGACGAGGCGAAGGGCTTCACCCGCAACGCGCCGATGAGCAGATAGGCGGTCGCCACCACCAGGATCAGCACCAGGCCGGCCACCGACAGCCAGACCTGTTGCCGGTGGCCCGTGCGCACCGCGCGGACAACGACATTGGCGAAGTTGGCGACGGTGCGCCTCATGGTCGCGGTCCTGGCGGTGGCGGCGCCCCGGGTGCAGGCGGTGCCGGCGGGGGCCCGGGGGCGACGTCGATCTGGCCGGGGATATCCGGGTCCGGGATGACCGGAACCTGTGGCGAGTTCGGACCCCGGCCGACGATGCGTTCCTGCAACCGCCACAGCGTGTACTTCAGGGTGCCGACGAGCAGGTTCACGTTGTAGTGGTGCGGTCCGTGCAGACCGATGTCACCGGGGAACCCGATATCGGGGAGCGACCCCAGCATGATCTTGTCCACGCCCACGTTCACCGAAATCGAGTTCCCGGCAGTCGATTTGACCAGGGCGGGGATCAGCCGGTTGATCGACATCCAGCTGGTGTCGGGGCTCATGGCAACGTCGTTGGCGGCGCCGGCGATCGTGTTCAGGTCGCGGATCATGCTGCGGCCGCTGGTGTCGGTCCCGCCGATCGACGGGAACCTGGCGAGCAACCGGGAGGTGTCACCCACCTGTACGGCCAAGTTGGACAGCTGACTGGTGTTGTCGGCCAGGGCCGACGTGGCGGGGCCGGCGGCCACCATCAGGTCGCCGATGGCCTGGTTCTTGGCATCGAGTTGATCTGCCAGGCGCGACAATTGGGTCAGCGCGCGCGAGATCTGATCGGACCGGGCATCCAGCGTCCCGAGCAGCTCGTTGGACTTGCGGATCATGTCTCCAAACGCCTGGCCCTGTTCGCCGGTCGCCTTACCGAAACCGTTGATGATGTTGGTGAAATTGCGAACCGCACCACCGTTCACCAGAATCGCCGCCGAGCTCAACACCGACTCGACGGTCGCGGCGGCCGCGGTCGAATCCAGGCCGATGGTGTCGCCGTTGCGCAGCAGCGGCGTGTCCGCGGGATCGTCGGCCGGTGGCTTGAGCGCGACGAACACATCGCCCAGCGGTGTCGCGGTACGTAATTCGGCTGTGCTGCCCCGCGGCAGTTGCACGCCGTCCCGGATGCGCAGCCGGGTGACCGCGGTGTAGTTGCGCGCGATCATCGATTCCAGTTGCCCGACGTCGGCGCCGGCGAGCTTGACCTTGGCGTTCATCGGCAGGTTGAGCGCGTTGGAGAACACCGCGTTGAGCGAATACCCGCCCGAGCCCAGCCCCGGCGCCGGAAGGGGCAGGCTGGCAAGGCCGTTCGTGGCGCATCCCGCGGTGACCATCGCCGCGGCCACCGCCGTCAGCACGCCCCGTGCCCCGGCCGTCATCATTTCTGCCCCATGGCGGCCATGCCGTCGAGCACATACGTCAATCCGAAATCGGGTCCGAAGTCCTGGATGGTCCCTGTGCTGCAGCCCAATTGCCGAAGGCCCATCAGGTTGCAGATCTCTTTGGTGTACTGGCTGTCGAAAAGCAACCGATCCGTGAGGAAGCGGGCCCGCACGCTGCCGTTCGCCCGGTCGATCATGTTGTAGGCGTTGTCGGCCACCAGGGGAGCCAGGTCCAGCAGCTCGGCCAGGTCGCGTCGCTGGTCGGTCACCGTCTTCAGCGTGTCATTGCCGTGCAGGACGGCCTGTTTGACGTTGTCCCGGTTTTCGTCGAGCAGGTCGCCCGCCCGCTGGATCAGCTGGTCGAGTTTGTGTCCGGTGCTGCCGCTGCCGAGATCCTCGTCGGCCATGATCTGGCTGACTTGGTGGATGGTGGAGGCGAATTCGCGCAGTTTCGTGTCGTTGGCAGCCACCGCGTCGAACAGCGTGCTGATGTTTTTGACGATCGTGGTGATCTGCTCGCGGGTGGCCGCGCCGCCGTCGCTGGACAGCCGCAGCGCCTTGGACAGCTCGCCGAGGGCCGCCTTGATCTTTTCGCCGTTCCCGTTGACCACCTCGGTCCCGCCGTTGAGCACGTCGGCGATCGGTCCGCCGCCGTGGCCATCGCCCTCCAGCGACTTGGTCACTTTGTCCAAAACGTTGAGCACGCTGCTGAATTCGACGGGCGTCTTGGTCCGGGGCAACCCGATGGTGTCGTGGTTCTGCAGGGTCGGTCCGCCGTGATAAGGCGGCGTGAGCTCGATCTGCCGGTCGGTGAGGATGGAGGTCGACACCGTGACGGCCTGCGCGGCCGCGGGCACTTTGACGTGACGGTCGATGGTGAACTCGACTTCGACGTAGCCGCCCTTGGCGTTGATCTTGATGATCTTGCCCACTGGCATGCCCAGCACCGCCACCTCGTTGCCCTCGTAGAGGCCCGAGGCGCTGTCGAATTGGGCGGTCACCGTGATCGTATCCTCGTCGGAACTCAGGGACCACCACCCGATTCCGATCGCCGCGGCGATGACCGCGATCGCGGCGACGATGGCCAGCGTCCTGGCGCCGAGCCCCCTCACTTGCAGTCCTTGAAGTACTGGATCATGCCGAATTGCTTGGCGCGGCCGCTGATTGCGCACATCCACGAGTCGATCAGCGGGACGTTCGGGGCGTTGAAGTTGACCGCGTTGCCGTCACCGGTGAGGTTGGCGGCCTCGCGGAAGAAGATCGGGCTGGTCTGCAGCATGCTGTGCAGCAGGTCGTCGTGTTGGGACATCAGGTTGGTGAAGTCGCGCATGTCTTTGATCAGCGCGTCCAGGCCCGAACGGTCGTTGACCACCACCTGGCTCATCGTGTCCACGAGGCTGGATAGGGACTGCATCATCGCGTGGAAAACGGCTCGCCGCGCGACGAATTGGCCGAGTAGGTCTTGCCCTTGGTCGACCAGGGCGCCGATGCCGGCCTGTTGGCGCCGCAGCGTGTTCGTGACCTGCTCGGTGCTGCGGAGCAGCTGTCCCAGCTGGTCGCGCCGTACCGCGATGATCGACGACAGCGTGTTGATGTTCGTGATCGCCTGCGGCACAACGGCGGGCAGGCCCTGGAGCTGCTTGCCCAGCACCGCCAGCGATTGCGCGAACCTGTCGGAGTCGACCTGCTCGAAAGTGGTGGTGGCGTCCTGGAGCGCGGCCTGCAGGTCGTAGGGCACCTCGGTGTGCGCGAGGTCAAAGGTGTTGTTGGGCAGACGGGCCGGCCCGTTGGGTTCCAGCGCGAGGTAGCGCGAACCCAGGATGGTGGTGACCCTGATCTGCGCCCGGGAGTCCTTGCCCAGCTTGATGTCGTCGCGGACCTTCAAGCCCGCCTCGACATGGTCGCCGACGAGTTTCATGCTGGTGACGTTGCCTACCGGGATGCCCGCGACGACGATCGGATTGCCGGCCCGCAGCGAGGCCGCCTGCAAGAACTCCGCGGTGTAATGCCGATAACCGGCGCCGATCGCATGCACCAGCAGCATGACGCCGATCACCACCGCGACCACCGCGACGGCGATGAAGCCGAGCCAGGTCTTGTTGTAGCTTTCCAGCGGCCGCTTCGTCATTTGCGAAATCCGCTGCCGTCCCCACGCGTCACCCATCGACCGTGCTCCTGCAGCGCGGCGTGTGCCAGGCCCTGTTGCCCGGCGTGGCGGCATTGATGATGATCGGCACCACATCGTTGAGCCCGGGGAAGAACCCCATGAAGTTCACGTCGCACACGTAGGCGTTGCCGTAGGCGCCCTGATTGCCCACCCGGGTAAGGCCTTTCAGTAGCAGCGGAATGTTGTCGCCGAAGAAGGCCACCTGCGGTTCCACATCCATGATGTGTTTGGTGACGCCGGGCTGGCGATCGATGAATTCGCGCAGTGCCGGGTACACATCGGTCGCCGAGGCCGACAGCCGGTTGGTTACCCGGGCCAGCGAACCCACCGAGGCGACCAGGTCCGGGCGGCGCCGGTCGAGCTCACCGACGACGCTACGGGCCTGCGTGATGACCCCGTCGAGATTGTCGTTCTGCTGGGCGAGGTTGCCGACCACCTTGTTGAGGTTGGTGATCACGCTGCCGAGGGCCTGATCGCGGCCCGCGAATGTCTCAGTGAGCGTGGAGGTTTGGCCGACGAGCGTGGTGAGCGACGAGGTGTCGCCCTGCAGCGACTGGATGATGCCTTTGGTGAGGTTGTCGGCGTCGTGCGGGTTCAGCAGGCTGAACAGCGGTTCGTAGCCGTTGAGCAGCGTGGTCACGTCGAACGAGGGCTCGGTGCGTTCCAGCGGGATGGTGCTGCCCGGGGGCAGCAGCTGCGGACTGCCTTCCTTGCCCAGGGACAGCCCGAGGTAACGCTGCCCGACGATGTTCTGGTAGGTCACCGACGCGAGGGTGTTTCCGAACAGCCGCTGTTCGGATTGCAGCACGAACGAGACCTTCGCCAGTTTCCCGTCGAGTTCCACCTTTTCGACCCGGCCCACGCGCACTCCGGCCATGCGGACGTCGTCGCCCTCGCGAAGCCCATACACGTCGGTGAACACCGCCGAATACCTGGCGGTGTCCCCGGCCACGTCCCGCCGCAGGCTCACATACACCAGCCAGGTCAGCGTCAACGAGACGATCATGAACAGGGTCAGCGCGATGAGCGGGCCGCGAAATTTCATTTGGCCTCCCCGGCTGGATGAGCCAGTGACACCGTGGTGCCGCGGGCCACCGGGCCCAGCAGCAGATCGGTGGCGTCGGTGGCGGGCGCACCGGTGATCACGCCCAACATGTTTCGTTCATACTGGCTGCCAACAGGTCCCACGTTGCCCCCGAAAGCGGCCTGCGGAATCCACGGTGCCTTGGGTGCCACCGGCGCGACCCACGGCTCGTGCTCTTGTGGTGTGGCCGGCGCCCCGGGCACGGGGTTGTCGGGATTCGCGCTGCCGGGCACCGGTGGCGACGGCGTAATCCCGGGGGCCAGTGGGGGATTGGGATCGATCAGGTTGGGGGTGGGGTTGATCAGCGGGGGGCCCACCGCGACGAGGTTTCCGTCCGGGCCGATCGCCGTGCCAGGTGGCGGTGCCAGATCCTTGGGCGGCTGATAGTTCTGCGGCAGCAGCACCTCGGGCAGATCGGGGCGCACCGGAATCAGCGGTGCGGTGAAGCAACTGGGCCCTTTGAGCTCGCCGTAGTGCGGACAGTCGGCGCGTGTGTAGGTGGAACTGGGCGTGAAGGTGAGCATCGCGCGCATGTTGCCCAGGTTGGTCCGGGGGTTCCACACCTGTTCCATGAACTGGTTGGCCAGGTTGTCCAGCTTGGCGACGGCGGGCACGAAGTTGTTGGACTTCTGCGCGAGGATGCCGAGCACCGGCGTGAAATCGGTGGTGATCCTGATCAGTTGGTCGATGTGGTTGTCGAAGGATTGGCGCGTCGTGCCGACGGTGTAGTCGGCGCCCGACAACAGCGAGGCCAACTGCGCGCGGGTCTCGGCGAAGGTCCGCATCGGCTCGACGGCTCGGTGCAAGGCATCGAGAAGGTCGGGCGCCGTCTGGGCGAGCCCGGTCGTCGCGTCCAGCAGTGCCGACACCGTCGAGGGCCCGGCATCGGTGCTGACGACCGAATTGAGTTGATCGAGAAGGCGATTCAATTGCGAGCCGGCGTTCAACAGGCTCACGCGGCGGTGGTCGGTGGCCGCACCCAGCGCGGCCAGGATTCCCACCGACCTGTCGTCGCGGCCTCGCCCCGCCGCGGCGAGCAGGTCACGCAGCTTGCTGACGGTCGTCTGGAACAGGACGGTCGGCAGCCGCCTGTCCTCCAGGATGTGGGCACCGTTGCGAATTTTCACGCCCGGGCCGTTGCCCACCAGCTGCACCGACGAGACGGCGAAGACGTTACTGGGCACCACGCGTGCGGTCACGTTGGCCGGAATCGACTTCGCGTAGTCCTCTTTGAGATCGATGTGGACATAGTTGGGGTTGCCGTGGGCCGCAGGCACGACGCCGTTGACCATGCCGACCAGCACGCCGTGATATTTGACGTCGGACTTCTGCGGAAGGCCATCGCCCACGTTGACCAGGTCGGCCACCACCCGCACGTAATCGTTTAATCGCCCAGTCGATTTGACCAACATCGCGGTGGTGACCAGAGCGCTGACCACCACGACCGCAATGCCGATGCCGAACAGCTGCCGGTCCGATGGGCCGCGGCCGTCCAGCTCGAACGAATTGGGCATGTTCCTACCGACCTACCCGCCGAACCTTGCGCCGGAGTCGACGCCCCACAGTGCCATGGTGAGCAGCATGTTCACGATGATTACGACGGTGATGCTGGCCCGCATGCCGTGCCCTGCGGCGACGCCGACGCCCTCGGGCCCGCCGCTGGCGTAATACCCGTAGTAGCACTGGATCGTGGACGCGATCCATACGAAGATGACGGCCTTGATCAACGAAAAGACGATGTCCTGGCCGGCCAGCATCAGCGTGAAGTAGTGCAGATAGGAGCCGGTCGAGCCGCCGCTGCCGATGCCGACCACGACCTGCGTGCTCAGGTACCCGATCGCCAGGCAGGCGGCATACAGCGGGACGATCGCCACCACCGACGCGATCAGCCGGGTGGTCACCAGGTACGGGATCGGGCGGATGGCAATCGATTCCATCGCGTCGATCTCCTCGGCGATGCGCATGGATCCCAGCTGCGCGGTGAAGCGGCAGCCGCCCTGCATGGCGAACGCGAGCGACGCCATCAGGGGAGCCAACTCGCGGGTGTTGACCAACGACGATACGAATCCGGTGGCCGGCCCCAGGCCGAGCAGGTCCAGGAAGTTGTAGCCCTCGATGCCGACGAGGGCGCCGACGGTCATGCCGAGCACGACGGCCACACCCGCGGTGCCCCCACCCACCACGATCGAGCCGTTGCCCCAGGTGATGTTCGACAGCAACCGCAGGAACTCGGCGCTGTACTGGCGCAAGGCGAGTGGCACGGCGACCAGCGCGCGGACAAAGAAGACGAGCAGGTGCCCGAGCCGGATGATCGGCGCTCTGCCCCGGCGGTAGAGCCGGACGAGCGGCACCGAAATCGGTGCGAAAGGCTGATAAGCCGAGGCCGTCACGTCAGAGCCCCGTCCTGGGCGACAACATGATGTAGAGCTGGCTGATCGCGACGTTGACGATCATCAACAGCAGGATCGCCTCGACCACAGCGGCATTCACCGAATTCGCGACGCCGGTCGGTCCGCCCTTGGTGGACAAGCCTTTCTGGCTCGACACGATGGCCACGATGGCGCCGAACACGATCGCCTTGATCAGCGCCAGCACCATGTCGCCGGTGGTCGCGAACGATGCGAACGTCGACACGAAGCTGCCGGGCGCCCCGTTCTGGAAGTACACGTTGAACATGTAGCTCGCAAAAAACCCGGCAAAGCAGACGACGCCGGTCAGGGCCACGCCGATCATCACCGCGGCGGCGAAGCGGGGGACGACCAGGCGGCGGATCACCGAGACGCCCATCACCTCCATCGCGTCGGTCTCTTCGCGCATCGTCCGCGAACCCAGGTCGGCGGTGATGGCCGACCCGACCGCCGAGGCCATGAGGACCGCGGCCACCAGCGAGGCCCCCTGCCGGATGACCGCGAGCCCGCTGGCCGCCCCGGCCAGCGATGTGGCGCCGACCTGGCCGGCCAGCAACGCGAACTGGATGGACAGGGTGACGCTGATCGGCAGCGACACCAGGATCGTCGGCAACACGGCGGTGCCGGCCATGAACGCGCCCTGCCGGACGAACTCCTGCCACTGGAACCGGCCGGTCACCAGGTCGTAGAAGAAAAATTGAGCGGTTCGCACACCCAGGACGAACTGTTCACCTACCGTCGTCAGCGAGGCGACCGGGTGACGTTTGACGTACCCGACGGACCAGTTCCGGATGGCGGTGATGCCATCAAGCTCCGTCGTCGTCATAACGGCATGACCTGCGGTCCATCTAGCAAACCCTTTGCGCAGGTCATCGCGTACCAGCTACCGCTTTCATCGGCCCTCTTCCCACCCCTAAGTCTTGAGTGCCGAGCGGAGGACAGCGGGCAGCCCTCGGACGCTATCCTTATTAAAATAGTGTCAACAGGCACCAGAACTCCGCAGCTCATTGGTGTGCGCTGCATCACACTAGCCTACTTGATAGCGACTTTCAATAGTGTAGAGTCACTCATCTGAGTTTGTCGCTGCGCGGCACCGTGGGGTTTCAATGTCGGATTGGCGAAGGTGATGGCATGCCCTCAGCAAACACCGGTTCACTCCGCGACCGACGCCGCGCCGAGCTGCTTTCCCAGATCCAACGGACCGCGCACCGGCTATTCGCCGAGCGCGGTTTCGAGGCGGTGACGACCGAGGACATCGCGGCCGCCGCCGGGATCTCCATCAGCACCTACTTCCGGTACGCGCCCACCAAGGAGGGCCTGCTGGTCGATCCCGTGCGGGAGGCGGCCGCCGAGATCGTGGGCGCCTACAGCGCCAGGCCGCCACGCGAGTCGCCGGTCGAGGCGTTGATCCAGCTGTTCGTCACGCACGCCAGGGATGTCAGCGAGGTCGACAACCTCAACACCTGGCGTCTTGCCGTCGCGACGGCGCCCCACTTGTTGAGCAAATCCGTCTTGGTCAGCGAAACCGACCACGCCAAGCTGATACAGCAGGTCGCTCACCGGATGAATGTCGATGCGGCGGTTGACATTCGGCCCGCGCTGTTGGTCCACACCAGTTTGGCTACGGTGAAATTCGTCCTCGATGGATGGCTGACCTCCGACATCACCGCGCGGCCGCCATTTCACGTGCAGTTGGAGGAAGCGCTGCGCATCACGCTCGCCGGATTCGACGCACGAAGCGGCTCAGAACCCGGCCGGGGCTAAACCGCCGTGACTTTGCTCGCCGCCGCGTGAAACAATCGCTGGCCGTGAAGACCTTCGAGGATCTGTTCGCCGAACTGGGCGAGCGTGCCCGTACCCGGCCGGCCGGCAGCGCGACGGTCGCCGCGCTGGACGGCGGCGTCCACGGGCTGGGCAAGAAGATCTTGGAGGAAGCCGGCGAAGTGTGGCTGGCCGCCGAACACGAATCCGATGACGCGCTGGCGGGGGAGATCAGCCAGTTGCTCTACTGGACGCAGGTGTTGATGGTGGCGCGTGGACTGTCCCTCGACGACGTGTATCGGAAGCTGTGACCATGCTGCGGGTTGCGGTTCCCAACAAGGGCACGCTGAGCGAGCCGGCGAGCGAAATCCTCGCCGAGGCGGGCTACCGGCGCCGCACGGATTCCAAGGACCTGACCGTCATCGACCCGGCCAACCAGGTCGAGTTCTTCTTCTTGCGGCCCAAAGACATTGCCATCTATGTGGGTTCGGGAGAACTGGACTTCGGCATCACCGGCCGGGATCTGGTGGGCGATTCCGACGCCCCGGTACGCGAACGGCTGGCGCTGGGATTCGGCTCGTCGAGCTTTCGCTACGCCGGACCTGCCGGTCGCGACTGGAAGATCGCCGATCTGGCCGGCAAACGGATCGCCACCGCCTATCCCAATCTGGTCCGAAAAGACTTGTCCGGGCGCGGGATTGAGGCGACGGTCATCAGGCTCGACGGTGCGGTGGAGATCTCGATCCAGCTCGGCGTCGCCGACGCCATCGCCGACGTGGTGGGTTCCGGGCGCACCCTGAGCCTGCACAACCTCGTGGCCTTCGGCGAACCGCTGTGCGACTCGGAAGCGGTGCTGATCGAGAGCGACCACAGCAGCAAGTCCGGCACGCAGGCGGCGCGCGATCAGCTGGTGGCGCGGATCCAGGGCGTGGTGTTCGGCCAGCAATATCTGATGCTGGACTACGACTGCCCCCGCTCGGTGCAGGACAAGGCCACGGCGATCACGCCGGGGCTGGAATCGCCCACCATCGCGCCTTTGGCCGACCCGGATTGGGTGGCCATCCGCGCGCTGGTGCCGCGTCGGGGCGTCAACGAGATCATGGACGAGTTGGCCGCCATCGGCGCCAAGGCGATCCTGGCGTCCGACATCAGGTTTTGCCGGTTCTGATTGCGCGCGGTGCAAAACCCGCGGCTGTGTTAGCGTCCGCCTCGGGGGACAGCCCGGGTTGGCGTGTGGGCCGTCCCCGCATTGGTCGCCGGCGTTCGTCTCCCAGGAGGTTCTTCCGTGACACACGCACTTCTTGTCTTGCTGGCTTTATTGATTGGTGTCGTGGCCGGGCTGCGCTCGCTGACGGCGCCCGCCGTCGTCGCCTGGGCCGCCTTCATCGGCTGGGTCGATCTGCACGGCACGTGGGCGGGCTGGATGGCCAGCATCATCACGGTGATCATCTTCACCGTTCTCGCCGTGGGCGAACTGATCAACGACAAGCTGCCCAAGACGCCGGCCCGCACCGCACCACCGATCTTCGCGGCCCGGATCGTCATGGGTGGCCTCGCCGGCGCGGCCCTTGGTGCGTGGCCGCACTGGACGTTCACCGCGCTGGGCGCCGGCGTCATCGGTGCGGTACTGGGCACGCTCGGCGGCTACCACGCGCGCAGACGGTTGGTTGCCGCGACGGGCGGCAAGGACCTGCCGATCGCCTTACTCGAGGACGTCGTCGCGATCGTGGGCGGGTTCGCCATCCTTGCGGCCACGGGTCACGTGCTGACCGAGTACCTGCTGACGGCGGTTAAGTGACAGAGCATTTCGATGCGATCATCGTCGGGGCCGGGCAGGCCGGCCCGCCGCTGGCAGGCCGGCTGACCGCAGCCGGGCAGCGCGTTGCGGTGGTGGAACGCAAGCTGATCGGCGGCACCTGCGTCAACACCGGATGCATTCCGACCAAGACACTGGTGGCCTCCGCGCACGCCGCGCATCTGGCGCGCCGGGGCGCGGACTACGGCGTCGGGATCGGGCCGGTCAGCGTCGACATGGCGAAGGTCAAGGCCCGCAAGGACGAGATCATGCTGGGCGACCGCAAGGGCGTCGAGGATTGGCTCGAGGGCATGGACGGCTGCACCGTGTTTCGCGGTCATGCGGTCTTTCAGGATCCGCGCACGCTGCGCGTCGGCGACGATGTGCTGCACGCCGACCGTATCTTCCTCAACGTCGGTGGGCGCGCGGTGGTGCCCGACATCCCGGGCCTGTCCGACATCGACTTCCTCACCAACGTGTCAGTTCTCGAACTCGACACAGTACCAGCGCATCTCGTCATTGTCGGGGGCAGCTACATCGCGCTCGAGTTCGCGCAGATGTACCGGCGGTTCGGGGCCCGGGTGACCGTCGTCGAACGGGGGCCGCGGCTGGCCTCGCGCGAAGACGAGGACGTCTCGGCAACCGTCGAAGAAATTTTGCGAGGCGAAGGCATCGACGTCATCGTCGGTGCCGACGATGTGCGAATAGCCAAGACCGGCAACGGGTTCGAACTGACCCCTCGTCAGGGCGCCGGTCCCGTCGAAGGGAGCCATCTGCTGCTGGCGGTGGGCCGACGACCCAACACCGACGACCTCGGCCTGGAAGCGGCCGGGGTGCGGACCGACGCCCGCGGCTACATCGTGGTCGACGACCAGCTCAAGACCAGCGTCGATCACATCTGGGCGATGGGCGATTGCAACGGCAAGGGCGCGTTCACCCACACCTCCTACAACGATTTCGAGATCGTCGCCGCCAATCTTCTGGACGACGACCCGCGCCGGGTGAGCGACCGGATCACCACCTACGCGCTCTACATCGATCCGCCTCTGGGACGTGCCGGCATGACCGCCGATCAGGTCCGCGCGTCGGGCCGCAAGGCGCTGGTCGGCAAGCGGCCGATGACCAGAGTCGGCCGGGCGGTGGAAAAGGGTGAGACGCAAGGCTTCATGAAGGTCGTGGTGGATGCAGACACCCAGCAGATCCTGGGAGCCGCCGTCTTCGGGGTCGGCGGCGACGAGGCCATCCACGGCATCCTTGACGTCATGTCGGCCAAGGCGCCGTACACCACACTGTCGCGGACCATGCACATCCATCCCACCGTCAGCGAGCTGATTCCCACAATGCTGCAGGAGCTCTCGCCGCTCGACTAGCCGCCTAGGCCGCCGGTTCGTTCGGGCACGAATCAGCCTGTGCATCAAGGGATTCCGGCCAGCCCGGGTAGGGCGGCGGGGTTCCCCCGAACAGCGGGCAATGCTGCTGGTGGGGACACCAGTCACACAGCCGCGACTGGGCGGGACGGAAATCGCCCGTCTGCCCGGCGGATTGGATGGCCCGCCAGATCGCCATCAGCGTCTTCTCGAAACGCAGCAGCTCGTCGCGATCGGGCGTGTAGTCCAGCACCTGGCCGTCGGCCAGATAGATGAGCCGCAGCCGGGTGGGCTGCACACCGCGCGAACGCAACAGTGCCACCGCATAGAACTTCATCTGGAACATGGCCTTGAACTCGGCCAGGGCTCGCGCGGCTGGCGGGGCCTTGCCGGTCTTGTAGTCGACCACCCGAAGCTCGCCGGTGGGCGCGACGTCGATCCGGTCGATGAAGCCACGCAGCAGGGTGCCGTCGGCGAGCTCGACCTCCACCCGCTGCTCGCAACACTCCGGGTTGAACCGGGTGGGGTCCTCGAGCCGGTAATACCCGGCGAGCAACGCCTGCGCCTCGGCCAGCAGCTGCGTGCGCTGCGCCGGATCCATGTCGGCGGTCATCTCGGGCGTCGCGGCGATGATCTGGTCCCACGCGGGCTCCACCAGCGACATGGCGGTGTCGGGGCCGCGCCGCTCGGCGGGCAGGCCGTAGAGCTGTTGCAGGGCGGCATGGACCAGCGATCCGCGCAGCTGTGCGGCCGACGGCGCCTCGGGCAACCGGTCGATGGCGCGGAACCGGTACAGCAGCGGGCATTGCTTGAAGTCCGCGGCACGCGACGGCGACAGGGCCGGGCGGTACACCTGCCCCGCCGGGCGTTCCGCCGACTGGGGCGCCTCCGGCTGGACGGTCATGTCGGCAGCCTAGGACTGGGCGCCGACAACCCCCAAACACCTGCGGCGGCGAGTCGGCTGGCACGCTAGACCGCGTGTCCGTAACCGGCCCGTTCACCGAGGGCGAGCGCGTCCAGCTCACCGATGCCAAGGGTCGGCATTACACGGTCGTGCTCACCGCGGGCGCCGAGTTCCACACGCATCGCGGGGCGATTCCGCACGACGCGCTGATCGGGCTCGAGCAGGGCAGCGTGATCAAGTCCAGCAACAACGCCGTGTACCTGGTGATGCGGCCCCTGCTGATCGACTACGTGATGTCGATGCCGCGCGGGCCCCAGGTGATCTACCCGAAGGACGCCGCCCAGATCGTGCACGAGGGCGACATCTTTCCGGGCGCGCGGGTGCTGGAGGCCGGCGCGGGCTCCGGCGCGCTGACCTGTTCGCTGCTGCGCGCGGTCGGGCCCGAAGGCCGGGTGACCTCCTATGAATTGCGCGCCGACCACGCCGAGCACGCCGAACGCAACGTGTCGGTGTTTCGCGGCGGCCGGGCGCCCGACAACTGGCAACTGATCATCGGCGACGTCGCCGACTCCGAGCTGCCGGAGCAATCCTTCGACCGCGCGGTGCTCGACATGCTCGCGCCGTGGGAGGTGCTGGAGTCGGTCGCGCGACTGCTGATCCCCGGTGGCGTGCTGATCATCTACGTGGCCACCGTCACCCAGCTGTCGCGCGCGGTCGAGGCCCTGCGGGCGCAGCAATGCTGGACCGAGCCGCGGTCCTGGGAGACATTGCAGCGCGGCTGGAACGTCGTCGGTCTCGCGGTCCGGCCGCAGCATTCGATGCGCGGCCACACAGCCTTCCTGGTCTTCACGCGACGGCTCGCGCCCGGCGTCGTCGCGCCCGTGCCGTTGGGCCGCAAGCGGGAAGGCCGCGACGGCTAGCGGCGGGTCGCCACCATCGGCTAGGCGAGGTCCTCGCTGCGCACCAGGGAACGCCGCACCGACAGCAGCTCGAACTCGGGATGCGCGGCCACCAGCCGCTCGGCCGCGTCCAGGACGTCGACGGCATGACCGCGGTCGCCGGATACCGTTGCGACGCCGATGCCGGCCCGCCTATACAGCTCATGCGAACCCGTCTCGGCCGCCGACACGCTGAACTTGCGCTGCAACTCGGCGATGACGGGACGAATGACCGACCGCTTCTGTTTGAGTGACCGCACGTCGCCGAGCAACACGTCGAACTCGAGCCAGCCGATCCACATGCCGCGGGTCAACCCGGCGGGTTCTGCTGCTCGGGGGCGGGCTCCGGAGCGGGGGCAGGAGCAGGTTCCGGGGCCGGCGCGGGCGCCGGAGCCGCGGGTGGCGGTGGCGCGGGTGGCGGTGGCGCTGGCGTCGCCGGTGCCGGGCTGGGTTCGAA
>NZ_LZKI01000149.1 GCF_001672755.1 Mycobacterium colombiense
CAGCCTCGGGCCGTGCGCGCTGATCCAGAATCAGACCGAAGAGCTCGATTCGAGATAGTCGGCCAAAATGCGGCCGACGAGTGACTCGATGTTCGATTCGATCGACGATGCGAGTGTCGCGGTGACGGTAGCCACGGCTTGAGTCCGGAAGCGCACCAGCATCGTGATCAGTTCGGCGATCTCGGCGTCGGCCGGCAACGGTTCGCCGGGCTTGATGCGATCCAGCACGTGTTCGGCTCCGGCGCGCACCAGCATGTCGCTGATCTTGTCGATCTCCGGGACGATCTGCTCGTGAAGGTCGATGAGCTTGTCGAATTTGACGCCGTAGCCCCGGATTTCGTTGAACGCTTCGATGAGTTTCGGGCGGGTGATGGTCGCTTGCGGCCCATCGATCCGGATCACCTGCAGCGCCACCAGGCGCTCGAATGCGTTGGGATCATCGACCAGTCGCTGGGCGTCGGCCAGCGCCACCGTCACCGGCTTTTCGGTGGTCCAGGTGCCGACGATCGCCGTTTCCAGACCCAGTACGTCGCCGAGGTTTTTGCCTTCCTCCCACGCGCCGACCATTTCTCGCACGTGTGCGATGGTGTAGCCGCGGTCGAGCATCGAGGTGATGAGCCGCAGCCGGGTCAGGTGGGTGTCGTTGAACAGCGCGATTCGCCCCACCCGCAGCGGGGGCGGTAGTAGCCCGCGGTCCCGGTAGACGCGGATATTGCGGGTGGTGGTGCCGGCCAGCCGGGCCAGGTCGTCGATTCGGTACTCACCGGAGTTCGCGTCGCCGTGCGGGTGCCGGGCGGCAGCGTCGAAAAGCTGGGACACCGCCCCCTCGATGAGTTGGCGATACTCCCGCGATTGGCGCCGAACCCGTTTGGGTGCGCGCCGCACGTTGTGCAGCACGCTGGCGATGGTGCCGGGTTCGGGCCGCGCTGCGCGCTCAGTGGCCATGTCAGTGCGGCATCTCAGGCCGACGCGGTGGCCTGCGTCTGGGCGTGATGTGCCACCGCCTGATAGTCCTCGTACCGGAAATCCCTCATCTGGCGAAGATACTGCGTGGCGAAACCGGGGTACATCGACCCGTTGAATCCGTCCTTGGTGAGGTACCAACTGCGGCAGCCCGACATCCACGTCGTCTTGGTGAGCCGGCGTTGCAGGGCCTCGTTGTGGCGACGCTGGACCTCTTCGCGCACATCGAGGTAACGCAGGTCGTCGTTCAGGACGGTGGTGATCCCGCGTACCGCGTAGTCCAGCTGGCCCTCGATGTACACCAGCAGCGAGTTGTGGCCCGGTCCCGAGTTGGGGCCGGTCATGACGAACAGGTTCGGATAGCCGTGCACGTTGATGCTCTTGTAAGCCTGTGCGCCACCGGTCCATTCGGCGGCCAGCGACCGGCCACTCAGCCCGGTGACTCCGAAGGGCGGACCGGTCAGGTGCACGTCATAACCGGTGGCGAACACGATGCAATCGAGGTGATGCTCGATGCCGTCGCTGGTGCGAATACCGGCCGGACTCAACGTGGCGATCGGCCAGTCGATCAGCTTGCAGTTGTCGCGCTGTAGCGCGGGGTAGTACTCGCTGGACACCAGCATGCGTTTGCACCCGGGCCGGAAGTCCGGCGTCAGCTGCCGCCGCAACCACGGGTCTTTCACCTGGGCGCGCAGGTGCGCCCGGCCGAGCCGGGCGACCAGCGACGTCAGCGGGGTGTCCCACACCAGCGCGGTGGCGCTGGCCTCGTGGCCCCAATACAACGCTTGGCGCGCAAGCTGTTGGGTGGCAGGGACTTTGGCGAACAGGGATTGCACGGCCGGTGGGGTGGCGACGTCGAGGCGTGGCAGCACCCAGCACGGCGTGCGCTGGAATACCTTGACGAACCCGGCCCGCTTGACCAGTTCGGGGATGATCTGGATGGCGCTGGCGCCGGTACCGATGACCGCGACGCGCTTGCCGGTGAAATCGTAGTCGTGATCCCAGCGTGCGCTGTGGATCTTGTGTCCGCGGTAGCTGTCCAGGCCCCGGATGTCGGGGAAGCTGACGTCGGACAGCGGGCCGGAGGCCAGCACGACGGTGCGGGCGCGAAACTTCTTGCGGTTCTTGGTGGTCGCCGTCCAGACACCGGCTTCCTCGTCGAAGGTCAGGTCCTTGACCTCGTGGCCGAACTTGACGCGGCTGCGGATGTCGAACCTGTTCGCCATGTCCTCGAGGTGCCGGTAGATCTCGGGCGCGGGAGAGTAGGTGCGTGACCAGGTCGGGTTCTTGACGAAGGAGTACGAGTAGAGCAGCGACGGGACGTCGCAGCTGGCGCCGGGATACGTTGTGTCGCGCCAGGTTCCGCCGACACGGTCGGCGCGCTCGAGCATCACGATGTCGTCGACTCCGGCTTCGGCCAGGCGGATCGCCGCCCCCAGTCCGGTGAAGCCGGCTCCGATGATGAGCGCCGCGTGGGCGCGGTTGTTCGCCATGGTCACGCCGCCGGCTCGTGGGTGACTTCTCGGACCCAGGTGGGTACCGATGGCAGCAGGGGCCGCGGATACCGGTCGGAAAGCCATACCATCGAATTGGCCAGCAGGTGGTAGGGATGGCGGGGATTCGTGACCACTCCGGCGTAGCGCCTCAGGAACCGGTAGGTCGGTACCCGCCTGGCGTGTTCGCCGCGGTCGCCCAGTTCCTTGAATCGCTTCACGGCCTTGTAGAGCCGCTCGGGCTCCATGCCCATGGCGGTGATCTCGTTGCGGATTCTGTTGATCAGCGGTGCGCCCATGACCGCGCCGATGATGAGGCCCGGTGTGGCGTTGTGGCCGATGAAGTCGATCAGCATTCGTCGGATCTTCGCGTGTCCAATCATGTCGAGGACTTCGAAATCGACCACTAGATGCCGTGATTCGTCATTGTTGATCTTCTCGAACACCCGATGGCACACCGGGTCGTGGACCTCGTCGAGGAGGAATTTCAGCAGTGCGCCGTCCAGCGCGACTTCCAGCATCGGGATGACCGTGCCGAGCAGAGACAGCGGCATGTCGTCGGCCCAGCGGTCCAGCCAGTCGATGGCCAGTCGGATGTTCACGTTCGGCTCGGGAACCTCACCGTCCGCGAGCATGCCCCAGCGCTTCATCAGCGCTAGTTCAGCGTTGGCGTGGCGCTGCTCCTCGGCGTGGAAGTAGCGGTAGATCTCGGCGATGGTCGGGGTGGGCGCCTTCTTCGCCAGCGCCGCGAAGCCCCTGGCGCCGATGTTCTCGATCCAGCACAGGTCGGCCATGAATGCCTTGAGCTGTGGCCGCTGTTCATCACTGATCAAGTCCGCGCCGGGCGCGTCCCAGTCGATGTCGGCGAGTGCCCACTGTCGATCCTTGATCTTGGCGAGCATGGCTTCCATGTCGATGGCCACCGTCAGCTCCTTTCGTTCGGGTGATCAGGGCAGGTTGATGCGGGATACCAGGCCGGCCGCGCGTGTATAGGTTTGCGGGGCAAGCCGTTTGATGTTCCAGCCGATCTTGGCGTCGTATTGGGGCATGCAGTACAGCTCGCCGCGGTCGTGGGCGTCCAAACAGGTGCGCGCGACTTTCTCCGCGGATAATCCCGTCCAGCGCATCAGCTTTCCGGCCAGCTCGCTGGATTGTTCACTGATCCGGCCGGATTCGAGGATGTTGGTCTTGACGAAGGTCGGGCACAGCACGGTGACGCGCACCGGCGTGCCGGCCAGTTCGGCGGCGAGGGTCTCCGAGAGCGACAGCACACCGGCCTTGCTGACGTTGTAGGCAGCCATGCCGGGAGCCGCACCGAACGCCGCCGCCGAGGCCACGTTGATGATGCCCCGCGGCGCGCGCGACCGCTCGGCCTCGCGCAGGATCGGGGTGAACACGTGGCAGCCGTGGATAGGACCCCACAGGTTGATGCCCAACGTCCACCGCCAGTCGTCCAGCGGCGCCTCGCCGATGGCGGCACCGCCCGCACCGACGCCGGCGTTGTTGATCACCAGCGTGGGTGGAGCCGCGAACCAGGCCTGCGACCGTTCGGCCAGCGCCTGCACGTCCTCGAATCGCGATACGTCGCAACGGATTGCCACCGCCTTGGCGCCGCGCTCCGTGATCGCGTCGGCGGTGCGCTGAGCGGCTGCCTCGTCGATGTCACTGCACACCACCGCGCCGCCACGCTTGCCCAGTTCGACGGCGAAGGCGGCACCGATGCCGCTTCCGGCACCAGTCACCACCGCCGACGCGCCCCGGCTGGTTTTCGGCCGGTTGAGCAGTCTGTCTACGGGGCCGAACATGGTCAGTGGACCTCCTCGGTGGCGGCGCGCGCATCCTGCAGCGCGTGGGCGATGAACCGCGCGACATAGGCCATGGCCTTGGCGGCCTCGGGTGTCATGCGTGGCAACGCCTGGAAGACGTGCACTTGGTGCGGCCAGATCTGCAGTTCGCATCGGCCGCTGGCGGTGCGGATGTCGGCGGCGAGTTGGCGCGCATCGTCTTGCAGCATCTCGGCCCCACCGGCCTGGATCAGGGTGGGGGGAAGTGCGGCGCCTCCGGCGACGTCGAGCGTCAGCCGTTGGTGGGTGGGCTCGATGCCGCTGTGGTAGAGGCCGACCAGGCGGACCGCGCTCGCCGCCCGGGTGGCGGGATCGGGGCGAATCCGTTCGCGCGCCAGCGACAGCTCGAACGTGAGGTCGTACAGGGGAGAGAGCAGCACCATCGCGGCGGGCTGATCGACCTCCGGCTGCAGCAGCAAGTCCACCGACAGGTGACCGCCCGCCGAATCACCGGCGATCACAATCTGTTTCGACGGCACCTCGCAGGTGTTGACCAGCCAGTCCCAGCCCGCGCGGACGTCGTCAGCCGCGGTGGGGAAGCGATGACGGGGGGCCAGTCGGTAATCGATGCAGAACACCGGCAGTCCGGTCAGGGCCGAAAGCCAGGATGTCAAGCGGCGGTGCGTCTTTGGTGAACACACGGCGTACCCGCTGCCGTGCACGTAGTAGATCGCACCCTCGCTGATTGAGGACCGCTCGGTCTCGCTGGTGGGCGTTCGTGGTCCATAGACCCATTCACCCTTGACGCGGCGGCCGTCGGGCAGCTTGACGTCGACCGACTCGACGCGAGTGCCCGCGAGCGAGGGCCCGAACGTCCCCATGATCCTGGCGATGATCTGGCGCGATAGCCACAGCCCCCAGGCCCGTTCGGGCGGAATCCTGCTGGTGATCGGCCGAAGGGTGTACGTACTTACCGCTGCCGCGCCGCGGGATCGCAACGACCCGCGAGCCGGAACGCCGTCCGTCATACAACGCAGTCAACACCAAATGGTGACATTGGTCAATGGCAGCTTTGGGGAGCTTGTGCTCTTACACGCCTCGCTGCCGCTGCTGAAACAGCCGGGCCGTGGGGGTCGCGCGAGTACGCCCATCGCTGTTGGTCGTCATCCGAAACGACGCTGCGCGACCGAGGGTTTGGTGACCGCCGGTCGCGAACCGCGCAGTAGGCCGAATCAGTCGAGTAGCCGACTACGCTAGGCGGCCCTTTCGCAGGAGGCCAAAACTTGGCTATCTGACCGGTGTAACGGCGCCGTGGAGAGGGGTTCGCCATGTCAGCAGTCTCATCGTCTGCCGTCAATCCGCGCGGACAGCACTGACTGCGGGTAGCGGGGAGAAAGAACACTCAATTTGGTTGGGCAACAATGCGCTTCAGCGCGCCCTTGGGGCAACCGCCTGTACGGCAAATGCAGAACCAGAAGCCGCCGGAGGGATCAGGAAGTGGACACTGGACATCAACAAGCGCACGAACGGGCAGTGCAGCGGTACCAGGAGATCAGTCAGAAGATGATGGCGCAAGATCGCCAGATCAATGAGCGAAACCGCCAGCTTAGTGAGCGAGACCGCGAAGCGCTCCAACGACAACAGAGCACCGCGTCTGAAGAAGGCCTCCAACAAAGCGATGGTCAACAGAGAGCCGAGCAGGCCGCTCGTCGGAACGCACGAACAGCATCGAGCGCCGTGCCCAGAGCGGGATGGTACGAGGACCCGTGGCGACAAGCTTTCGCGCGTTGGTGGAGCGGCACCGAATGGACTGACGACACTCGCGGTTAACCGAGACCGACGCGCTACCGGCAGCGATGCGCGCCATTCGCTTCCGCCGTCTACGCCATTAGCGGGCCGCCGAAACCCGGAACAGCGCCCACCGGGATCAGCGCGAATGCGAAAACGAGAAAAGCAAACAATCGCAGGGTTTTTGGTGGGGCGGCTTGTTCGATCTCCGGTCGACGTGCGCAGAAGAGAATGAACACGATCGCGACGTCGAACGCGATAATTGTCAGCCAGCGTGTCCAGTCGTAGCCGGTGAAAAAGACCGGGAGAACCAGCAACAGCCCGGCGGCAACCCAGGCTATCCGACCCTGCAACGCCTCGATGAACGCGCGCAGCGGTACGCCGGAAAGCTCCCCGAGGCCCCACAGCGTCACCGCTACGGCGGCGGCACCGAAGATCAACGAGACGGTGAGACCCAGTGCTCCGATATGGCCGACGCTGCGAATGGCATCCGCGATGCCGTTGTCGTAGTTCGGCGTCACGTTGCGGCACACCCAGTCGTGATAGTCCGTCTGACTGGACCGTCCGTCGAGCACGAAGCGCAGCAGCGTTTCCGGCGACGTGACTGTTGCGAATGGGTTTGGCATCGGGTGATGCGGCACGGCCGCGCACAGTTGTGACGCGACGTGGTGGCGGCCGAACGCCGCCACCACGGCCGTGCTGATGACGCCCGGAATCACGGCCACGAGCGCGCCAAGGCGCCGGGCGGAGCCCAGCGCGCCGCCGAGGATGATGATCGCCAGCACCGCACCCAAAGCGAACTGCAGCCCTATCGCCTCGTGTATCAGCGTCAGCACCGCGATCACGCTGCCGTAGATTGCGCACCAACCCATCGCGACCGCACGAGAACGTGTGAACGCCAGCGCCGAGCTGAACAGCGCGAGGGCCGCCCCGCCGAACAGGTCGGGGCGCGCCGAGAACGCCGCGAACGGAACCCCGAAGGGCAGCAACGGAATCACCATCGCAACCATCAGCCGGCGCTCAGACCGATGGCCACCCAACAGCACCACGCCCGCGACCGCGGCCAGGCCGCACAGGTAGATCGCGGTCGACAGCCAGCGCAGACCCAGCGTGGCCCCGAAGTAGTGGTTGGGGGCCAACCGAACCAGTTCACCGGCGAGGCCGCGCCGAACGAAGCCGTGCGTGTAGTCGGCGGCGTAATACGACATCCAGTACACATCGAGCGGAACGACCTTGATCGCGCACCACAGCACCAGCGCCGTCCACGCCGCGATCGCGGCGCCGATACCCACAACGCGGTTCCGGGCACGTGGCTCGGCCTTGACGCCCAGGTCCACCATCAGACCCGGCCCTCGTACACGGTGGAGGCGGACAGCTGCAGGTCGGCCAGCGCGGCGCATGCGAGCTCGCGCGTGGCTGTGGTGGCGCCGGCGCCGTTCTGATACGCAACGACGGTGAGAAACCGGCTGCCGTTGACGGTGCCTGTGCCGCAGAATAACTGGCCCTGTGCCTGCTCGATGCGGGCCTGGGTGATGCCCTGCTCGGCGAGCCGCATCGAGACCTCGGTCGCATCGGCGCCATCGATGCGGCCGACGGCGCTGTCAAGGCTCCCGAGGTTGGAACAACCCACCGGAAGCTGGCCGGACGACATGGCGATGCCTTCGGCGCGCCGCACCAGCCAGCGCGGCGTGAAGGGAATGAGCGGCAGTCCGGCGAGCATTTCGTTGGGTTCTTGCTCGAGGGCCGTCAGCGAACTCTTGACGTCGGCGCGTACGGCGCTCAAGTCGTCAGCCACCGCTGTGCCGTCGACGGTCAGCGTGATCGAGGTCAGCGCATTGGCGCGGTCGTCGTCGGGGGTGCGGTCGCTGACCGGTAGCACGACCGTCACGAAGTCCCCATCGGGCAGCACCCTGCCCATCCGGTGAGCCAGGCGAGTGGCGAACGCGACGAAAAGTGCGTTGCCGCTTCCGTTGAGGGCGCGCGCTCGCGCCTCCCACGCCGCGGCGTCGGTTTGGATCGTCACCGACGGCGAGGCGTTCGGGTCGTCAATCGCGCCAGGCCCCCGTGGCCGCCACGCGGGCGACTGACCCCGCTGACCGGACGAGGCCCTGAGCAAAATCAGCAGGGTCGCGATGAGCGCGCGGATCGCCGCCGGCAGGGCACGAACCGCATTGACCAGGTCCTCCAACAGCGCGCTTTTCCGCCCGCGTGAATTCGGCTGTGCATAACCAAGATTGCGTCGTTCTCCCTTGACCGCTTCGGCGACGGCCAACACCAGCCCGAGCCCGTCGACTACGCAGTGCGACGCCACCAGCGTGACCGCCGCACCGCCGTCGTCCAACGGCAGCACGCCGAGATGAAACGTCGGGCCGTGCTCGGGATCGACACGCACCTGGGCGCGTCGTTCGAGCCACGTCCCAATCTCACCCCGCGGTCGACGCGGTTCCCACGCGATGTCGGGCGAGCGGCTGTCGATCACCCAGCGATGACGCCCGAACGGCAGCGGCGAACGCTCGATCCGGCGTCCGAGCAAGCCGGCACCGAGATTGTCGTTGAAGGACCGCAATTCGTCGATGTCCACGTCGCGGTCGTAGATCCACGTGGACTGCACGGTGCTGCCCTGACCGGTGGCGCGCAGCCGTAGGAAGGCGGCCTGGTCCAGCAGCGCCAGCCTCGCCACTAACACCCCGCCTCGGCCGCAGCGCGATATCCGCGCACCGCCACCGGCGCGAACACCGCGACCAGCACGCCGCCCCACAGGCCCGCCTGCCACAGCGGCGACAGCACCGGACCGCCCTCCGCGAGCGCGCGCATCGCCTCGATCGTCGGGGAGATGGGCGAAAATCGCACTACCGGTTGCAGCCAGCCCGGAAACACCTCGGCGGGAGCCACGCCGGTGTTGAGGAACAGCAGCACTATGCACCCCGCGCCCAGCCAGGTCACCATCGCCTTGCCGTCCGCGCGCGCAGCGATGGCGATGACCAACGTCGCCATGCCGGCCGAAATCACCACGGGCATCAGGACGAAAGCGAGCACGGCGATCCAGCCGTAGTTGAATCGCAGGCCCAAGGCGATCCCGAAGACGGTGAGCACCAGGGCGGAGGCGACGGTTCGCGCGGCCTCGGCGACCAATCGACCCGCCACGGTGCTGGCCCGGTGAACCGGCTGCACCCACAGCCTGGTCAGCACACCGGACTCGCGTTCGGATGGCAGAGCCAGACCGGCGCCGAGGGTTCCGAACACCGCGCCGACCACCGCGCACATCGGGACCAGCCCATACAGGCTGTCGTGTCCGGTGGCGGCCAGGACGGATTTGCCCACCAGCAGTTTGTAGATGATGAGGAGAAAGGTCGGAAACAACAGCGCTTGCACCGCGACAATCGGGTCGCGGCGCCAGCGGCGCAGCAGCCGTCCCGCCTCCGAAGCGCTTTGGCTGACGAAGGCGGTCAGCGACGTAGCGCACGGAATCTCGTGCCGTGCAACGGCGCTAACGGCCACCGGCGTCTGATCTGTGGACGCATCGCGCGCCGGAGACTCATCTCGACCTGCCCTGCGGACGATCAGCGGCGCGCCCGAACTTCCCGCGCTGACGCGTCGCTGCATCCGTACCGCGAGAACGCCGAAAAGTGCCAGCAGGCCAAGGCACCACGTCAATGTCACCGACAGATCCCTGCCGGTGACGTGACCGGTGGCGAGGCCGCGGAGCGTCTCGGTGACCTGAGATACCGGTTGGTTGCGAATGAACGGTCCGAGCCATGCCGGAAACGATTCCGCCGGAGCGATTCCGGTGGACAACAAGATAAGGACCAGTTGGGGGAGAAGCAGTAATTGGCTCGACGATTCGACGGAGCCGACCCGGGAGCCGAGGGCATCCGCACCGAGACAGACCGCCATCGCGAACGCCACTACGATGATCACGAACAGAACCGTGTCACCGGGGCCGCCTTCCATCCGGAAGTCGAACAACCATCCGACCGCGATGGCCGCGATCAACGCGATGATCGCGCGCGTCAGGCAATAGAGCATCCGCGCGCCCAGCGGCACCGCCGCGGAAACCGGCAGGGTGCGAAGCCGGGAACCGAAGCCGGACAACCGGTCTCGTGCGGCGCGGTCGGCCGTTGTCATGGCCCCGAACAGCATCGCCTGCACGATGACCACCGGAACGACATACTGCGGATAGCTCATCGGGCCGGTGTGGATGAGGCCGCCGAGAACCAGGGTGAACCCCAGGAAACAGCCCACCGGTGCCAGTGCGGCGAAAAGCAGGTCAGCGTCGCGCCGAGAGGCTGACACCGTCCGCCAAGTGAGTGCCACCAGGGCACTCATACCGAGACCTCCTGCGACGCCACGACCGGAACCACATCACGCATCGATACGCAGTCCGCCATCGCAGACCCGGCTGAACTCGGCACGCATCGTCTCGACGTAGCGCAGAACGGACCCGCGGGCGACGTCGGTGCCAGGGTAGGCGACCACCAACTGCGTCTTGTCGTGCATCCGATTGACCCACATGCACACCGTCTCCGACAGCCGGTTATCGCCCCACACGCCGGCGCGCAGGCCGTCGAAGTAATCGCCGAACGGCAACTTGCGGATGTCGATGTAGGACAGCATCGGGACCGGACGGTCCGGGACCTCGATGGGGTCCGACGACGGGTCGGTGGATTCGAGCAGGTGGTAGTAGGGCACGGCGCCCAAGGCGGTGTTGCCGTCGAAAGACGCCTGGGCGGCGCTGACCACCTCATCGAACGACGCATCGGCGGTGGGAATCGCCAACGGGACGAAACTGGCCAGCCAACCGACCGCGGTGGCGTACGCGGGCTCCCGTCGGTTGTCGAATGGCGTGAGTCCGAAATACGTTGCGGCGCCGGTTAACCGGTGTTCGGTCAGCGCGGCGCAGGCGAACACGCCACCGCTGAAACGCGCACCCGCCGCACGGCAGACCGCCTCGAACCGTCGGCCCTGGTCGTCATCGATCAGATCGAATACGTCGATGGCTCCCGGCGTGTCCGCATTCGACTCA
Organism: Mycobacterium colombiense; assembly: GCF_001672755.1. GTDB lineage: Bacteria > Actinomycetota > Actinomycetes > Mycobacteriales > Mycobacteriaceae > Mycobacterium > Mycobacterium colombiense_C. Next base: position 11,052 of record NZ_LZKI01000149.1, read on the forward strand.
CCCAGTTCCAGCGGGAATTTCGGGAGCGCCCCATCATTCGCCGCGAGAAAAGCCCGCCACGATTGGATCTCGGGCGACTCCTCGTTCAGGCCCCTGGTGTACGCGTGCTGATTCGCGCTGTATTCGCGATGGCTCGGAGCGGGCGGCAGCGGGTTTTCCGCGGTCTGCAGCGCGGCGAAGTACATCGTCTGGATGTCGAGGAAGATCACCCCCGCCGACATGCCGTCGGCGCGCAAGTGGTCGACGGCGATATAGATGGTGAACCGGTCTTCGGCCTGAATGATGCCGAAGGTAAAGCAGTCCCATTGCAGTGGGTCGGGAGTATCGAGAAGCAGTTTGCGAATCTGGTTCGGCGCCATCCGCCCGAGATCCGATGGCGCCAAGGTGATGGCCTCCGGGTCGGGAATGACATAGCGAAGGATCCCGTCGTTATCGCCGAACGCGAAGCGGTCGTGGTAGGTGTCGTGTCGCCGCAGGTGACTGTTCACGGCTTGGGTCATCGCATCGATATCGCAGACGCCGTTGATTTCCCAGGCCCCGATGCACAACCGGGGGATATCACGGCCGCGGTTGACCTGGCGTCGGTAATAGCGGAGGTGCTGCGCCTGCTGATAGCTCACCGGGGCGGGGTGATGCTGCGCTTCGGCGGCGCGCCGATAGGTGGCGGCCGTGGGGTACCAGGATACGACCGTGCCCTCGGCCGTCCAGTCCTCAACCGTGCCCAAGAACATGCGCTACCTTTCGTCCGTCAGCTGCGACGCCGGTTTGGATGACCATAACGGCACCGCGCATGAATTGCTGAGTAAGTCGGTTCCCGAAGCGGTCCAGTTCCGCATGCCCAGCAAGTCACCTGGGGCGTGCCGCGGCGGGCAATCCACGCCGGTGATTGAGCTGGTTGGGGTTCGAGTTGACGGTCCACGTGTTGGCAAGCGGCGCAAATAAATGACTCGCCGGCGATCCCGCGGCGCAATCATGAAATTCCCCTTTCGGGCCTGAGCTATCGCACGGAAAGTTCTGTCAACCAAATGGGTGCTCGTGTGAGGTAGTCGACAACGCAGGGCCATTCAATTCGCGCGTTGTTAACACGGAACTAACAGCCAAACAAGCATTTATCTCGACGAGATGACCCAACCTGTCGATCCCACCCACGGAGCAGGCGCTATGTTGAGCTGACCTCACCAGTTGCTGGTGGACCTGCCCAATCGGCGCCTCGTTTACCATAACGTGATGTATGGCCGTATTGGAATAGTGTCAGCGAAAGTTTCCTGGGCCGCTGAATCGGGCAAACGATTAAGCGACGTTCAAAAGCGCCGCGGCGCTAGGGACTACGCCTACAAATGGCAACGTCGATAGGGAAGATCGACGATATGCCGGAGTGCCGGCAGCAAACTGTGACTCAGTCGATCCCGACGTGGTGAACCAGAAAACCACGAGCGCACAACGGGTTACGCGCAGGTTAACACGGTGGAGCGCCAGAGATCCCACGCGCCAGCGGGATAGGCATCGTCGGCCGCTAACAAGCGTGTAGTTCTCGTCATGGTGAGCAGAGACTCCGCCGGCCGTGCGCAGGGCGCAACGTCCCGGAGCGGCGGCCACGCGCAGACAAAGCGTCCTCCGATGGTCGATGATGGTCGGGACAACCCGTCGTTTCTCGTCACCATGAATCTTGCAAAGAACGGATGTTGACGATGCCCGATGAGCTGCGCGGTACGGCTCGACTGTTCGATGCGGTGACCACCAAAGGCACCGCCTTTACGGAGTCCGAGCGCCGGCGGTTGGGGCTCTTGGGTCTGCTGCCGACGACGGTGAAGACGCTGGAGCAGCAAGCCGAGCACTGCTGGCACGAATTCTCCACTCGGCGCGACGATCTCGACAAACACATCTATCTGCGGGCATTGCAGGACCGCAACGAAACACTGTTCTACCGGGTGCTGCGTGATCACATCCCCGAGGCGCTGCCAATCGTCTACACCCCCACCGTGGGTGACGCCTGCCAGCGTTTCAGTGAGATCTACCGGCGGCCGCGAGGATTGTTCGTTTCCTACGCCGAGGGTGACTGCCTGGACGAGGTGCTGAACAACCGGCCGCAGCGCGACGTCGACGTGATCGTGGTGACGGACGGGCAGCGCATCCTCGGCCTGGGCGATCAGGGCATCGGCGGGATGGGTATCCCGATCGGAAAGCTCTCCCTCTACACCCTGATCGGCGGGATCGATCCCGCGCGCACCCTTCCGATCGTGCTCGACGTGGGTACCGACAACAGCGAACTTCTCGATGATCCGCAATACCTGGGCTGGCGGCACCGGCGCATCGACGACGACGATTACTACGCCTTCATCGACAAGTTCGTCACCGCGGTGCGCAAGCATCTGCCCAATGTGCTGCTGCAGTGGGAGGACTTCGCCACGGCGCATGCGCTGCCGATCCTGGCCCGTTACCGCGACAAGCTCCTCACCTTCAACGACGACATCCAGGGGACGGCCGCCGTCACCGTGGGGGCGCTGCACGGCGCCGCCAAAGTCGCCGGCCGCCCGCTCTCGCAGCAACAGGTCGTCATGCTCGGCGCCGGCTCGGCCGGTATCGGAGTGCTGGACATGATTCGCCGGCAGATGATGACCGAAGGCTTATCCGAACAGGAGGCCTCGCAGCGCATTTGGGTTGTCGACGTGGTCGGCCTGCTCACCGATGATCGCACCGATCTGTCCGACGCGCAGCGCGGATTCGCCCAGCCGGCCGGCCGCGTTGCGCAATGGGGTCTTTCAAGGCCCGCTCAGCTCGCCGACGTCGTCCACCATGTCGACGCGGGTGTGCTGCTCGGCCTGTCGACTGCGGCGGGTGCCTTCACCGAGGGCATCGTGCGCGAGCTCGCCGACAAGACCGAGCGACCGATCATCTTCCCGCTCTCCAACCCGACGAGCCGCGCCGAGGCGCACCCCGCGGAATTGGATCAGTGGACCGACGGGCGCGCCTTGATCGCCACCGGCTCACCGTTCGCGCCGCTACACCGAAACGGCGTGGAACGCCCAGTGGCCCAATGCAATAACGTCTATATTTTCCCCGCGATGGGACTGGCCGTGACCGCGGCTCAGGCGACGCGGGTCACCGACGAGATGATGCGGGTCGCCGCCGAGACCCTGGGCGAGGCGTCGCCGGCCCTCACCGACCCCGACCAGCCGCTGCTGCCCGCATGGTCGGACGTGCCCGATATCGCGGTGCGGATCGCGCACGCCGTCGCCGTGCAGGCCGTCGCGGACGGCGTCGCCCCGACGCGCAGCGACGCCGAACTCACCGAACGCATCACGCAGGTGCGTTGGCTCCCCGAATACCCCGCCTCGGGGGAGACCACCGCCTGACAGACGTCCATGGGCTCGCATGTTGGGCTATCACTTCGACTGTCGAAGCGACGTACCGCCGGCTACGGGTACCGGGCCGGGTGTGAATATGTTCACTTTCCGCTTATGCACCAGTCCTGGCCGTGGGCAATGACTTTGGAGACACATGGAAATACCAGCGCAGCTGCGCAATCGGCAAACCGTGGCGCCGAACATCGGTCCCGGCGCCGATGTTGCGCGCAGGATTGAGAATTGGGAGCGCGTGGTACCAAAGGGAACGTGAGCGGGGGTCAGATGACCATGCCCGCACGATCCAGAGGAACTCAATGCACTTCGCGGAATTGTCGCCGGAGGTCAATTCCGGCCGCATGTACGCAGGCCCCGGCGCGGGGTCGCTGCTGGCCGCAGCGACGGCGTGGGACGAGCTCGCCAATGAGCTGCACACCACGGCGGCCAACATCGAGTCGGTGATCTCGGGGCTTACCAGTGAGCCCTGGCAGGGGCCGTCCGCGGCAGCGACGGCGGTTGCGGCCGCACCGCAGCTGGCCTGGCTCAACGCCACCGCTGAGCAGGCCACGCAGGCCGGCGCTCAGGCCAAAGCCGCTGCGACAGCTTATGAGTCGGCGTATGCGGCGACGGTGCACCCGTCGGTGGTCGCGGCCAACCGTTCCCAGTTGTCGTCGCTGGTCGCCACGAATCTGCTGGGCCAGAACACGCCGGCGATCGCGGCCACTGAGGTCGCCTACGGCGAGATGTGGGCCCAGGACGTCGCCGCGATGTACGGCTATGCGGGCGCGTCGCAGGCTGCCTCGCAGGTGACGCCGTTCACCCCGCCCAAGCAGACGACCAATCAGGGCGGGCTGGCCGCGCAGACTGCCGCGACGACGCAGGCCGCGGGTACCTCGGCCGGACACGTGCAGTCGGCGCTGTCGAGCAATACGATGTCCGCGGTGCCGAACGCGCTGCAAAGCCTCACCACCTCGTCGACGGCGTCCTCGGGGCTGAGCGATCTCTCCAGCTTCATGAACCCCTACAACTTGGTGTCGCTCGGCTCTGCATTCCTCGGCAACGGCACCGGGCTGATCGGGGTATCGGGCGCCGCGGGGTTCATTTCCGACACCGAACACAAGATCGTGGAACCGGGCGCGAGGCCGAAGGCCGTGCCGGAAAAACCGGGAAAGCCCACGGTTTCGCGCCCGCCCGCAAAGGCAACAGCGGTGTCCGCGGGAATGGGGCGGGCGAACTCGTTGGGCGGCTTGTCGGTGCCGCAGGGCTGGTCGACGGCGGCACCGGAAGTGCGCCTTACCGCGCTCGAGTCGCCCGCCGCCGGCGCTGCCCCGGCGAGTCGCGCGGGTTCTGGGCTGTTCAGCGGCCAGATGCCGCTGTTCGGTGGTGCGCCATTGATGGCGATGCCCGGCCGCGGCGCAGCCGATTCCCGGGGTCGCCAACCGGCCGCAACGAGCGACGCGCCCGGACGCCCGCTCCTCACGGGGGCGGCTATGCAAGAGCGTAGACAGTCACCGCGCAGCGCGCCGACCGGAACCGCAGCCGAGGTGCGCGAAATCACTGACGTGCTAGGTAAACTCGCCGAACTGCGAGCCTCCGGCGCGCTGACCGACACCGAATTCGCCGAACAAAAGCAACGCCTGCTCGGCACCGGTTAACCACCGTCATGGTGGCATGGTGGTCGCCTCAATCAAACATGACGCGGCGACCACCATGGGTGTCGTTGCTCATCCACTGTTTGGAGCGCAGTCGTAGTGCACCCGGGTGGAGACTGGGTCGAAGTCCTTCCTTACCCAGACCGTGCGGCCCTGGGTCAGAACCGCGGTGGCGGTGGCCCCCCAAAGGGTCCCGGGTGTGGCGGCGGGCCGCCGAATGGTCCCGGACCTGGTGGCGGGCCGCCGAATGGTCCCGGACCTGGTGGCGGGCCGCCGAATGGCCCTGGAGGGCCTGGGTGTGGTGGTCCGAAGGGGCCAGGTCCGGGCGGTGGTGGGGGATCTGCACTTGCCGCCGCGGCGCCGAAGGCCGCCACGCTTAGACCCAGGGCACCCGCAATCACCGCGCCGGCGATCGCCCGCTTAGTTTTCATGCTGCAGCCAGCCTCTCGCGTTGGTAGTTACTCTTGTTAAGTAAGCAACTTACATGCAACATCACCGTCAGCAGCGGATGACACAGCGTGTCGATGTCAACCAAACGCCCTGCACTGCCGCGGGCATGGGGCGGCCCGCCGTTTATGCAGCTCCGGAACATCCATTCACCGACTGGTCCAGATGATTTCAGTGACCGGCTTCCTGGCCCGAAAGCGCCCGACCGGCAGGGAACTGCCAGGAAGAACCACCTGAGGAAGCCGCGCAATTCGGCAAGTCCTTCGCTAAGGTAATTAGGTATGGAAACTAGTGTGAGGGCGTCTCCCGATTGCCTTCGCGAAGGAGCCGATTAGCCGGCGCTGCGTCATTCGGGTATTACGCAGTCTCGCAGAGGCTTCCGTTATCAGCGATTAGACGGTGCACGTCGCGGTTGATCCGTCGATGTGACCGATGAGTGAAAGTGAGATCTTGAATGCTGTCCACGCTAGACCGTGCGCCCCTCAATAATGTCTTGGCAGACCTACGGGGTAAGGCGCGCGCACAAAGGGCCGCTGGCCGGCCCGGCGGACTTCATTTGACCGCAACAGCCAGTCCTCAGCAGCGTGCCGACGCCGCCAGTGACGCTTACATGGCGATAAGCCCGACCTCGGGCCTTCTGCTGTATTCGATGGTGCGAGCGGTCAGACCCGCGACGGTCATCGAGTTCGGGATGTCCTATGGCATCTCCACGCTGCATTTGGCGGCCGCGGCGCGCGACAACGGTTCGGGTCACATTTTCACCACGGAATTGAGCGCCAAGAAGGTCGCAGCGGGAAAGCAAACGTTTGCGGCGGCCGGTGTTGACGACCTCATCACCATCCTTGACGGCGACGCTCTGGCCACGCTCGGTGCGGTCCCTGGAGAGGTCGGTGTAGTCCTGCTCGACGGCTGGAAAGAAATGTATCTTCCGGTGTTGCAGCTCATTGAGAAGCAGCTATCCCACGGCGCACTCATTCTGGCCGACAACGCCGAGAATCCAGGCACCGCAAGCTATCTCGACTATGTCCGCGACCCGGCCAACGGCTACGTCACTATCAACTTTCCCGACAAGGAACGAAATAGCACTGAGTTAAGTTGTCGCGTCTAAAAATCCAGGCCGCCGCCCGCGCCCGTCCGGGAAATAGGGCCGCTTGGTCGCTCCTTCGTTGCAATCGCCGGTAAACCGACTGAGCGATGATGCCTGCCCGTCACCAGACTGGCCCTTGACTTCATACATACAGTGTGTATGTTCATACATATGGTATGTATCTGGAAGGTAGGGGTCTCATGAGTGCCACGCTCGACGCCATTGCGGAAGAACGCAGAATCGTGTTGGAGCTTTGCTCGCAAATGCCGGATCCATTGTGGGCGAAGGAGAGTGGTTGCTCCGGGTGGTCGGTGCAGGACCTCGTGTCGCACATGGCGTGCAGCTTCTGGTTGGCGGTCGATCCGTCGACGCTGGCCAACCCCGGCGGAATGCCCGCCGAACGCGCGGCGGACCTCTATGTCGACTCACGACGCTCGATGACCCCCAAAGAGGTTGTGGCGGATTACGAATCGGTCAGCGCGCGCGGGCTGGATGTGCTCGCGGCAATCGAAGGCCAGGACATCGACATACCCATAGGCGACGTCGGTACCTACCCGGCCTCGTTGGTGCCGACGACGTTCGTCTTCGAGGCCTTCATTCACACTCGGTACGACCTGTTTCCTCCGGATGGGCCGTTGGACGGCGATCCGCCGCCCGTCGACGAGTTGCGGCTCGCCCCCACGCTCGACTGGATCGAAGCGGCGCTGCCACAGCAGAATGTCAAGCTGCTCAACGACTTATCGGCGCGCGTGGAGATTCGCCTCGACGGTTTGTGTGCCCGGACCCTGCGTCTCGGCGCCCACTCCGACGCCGCGGCGCGCATCACGTCCGATTCCCAGGCCTTCGTGCGGTGGGTCACCCAGCGCGGCGCCTGGGAGGCCCTGGGCGTGCAGGCCGAGGGGGACCCGTCAGCGCTGGATATTGTGCGCCGGCTCAGGGTGTTCTGACGAGACACAGACCGCGACGCCACTTCGCCGGTCCCGTGATCCACGACCTGCATACGGTATGTATGACATGGGCGGTGTGAAAGGTGAGGGTTGATGGCGAAGGGCGGTCGCCGCACGCAGGCCGAACGCGCGGCCGAGACGCGTGAGGCGCTGATAGGTGCCGCGCGGCCGGTGTTCGCGTCGGTGGGATTCGCCGACGCGTCCCTGGAAACCATCGTCCGCGACGCGGGGGTGACACGCGGGGCGCTGTACCACCATTTCGCCGACAAGACAGAGCTGTTCGCCGCGGTCTTCGAGCAGGTGGAGGGGGAGATGGCCGCCCGGATGGGGGAGGCCGTCGCCGCCGCGGGGCACTCGGATCCGGTCGAGATCATGCGACTGTGCTCGGGGCTCTGGTTGGACGCGTCCGCCGAACCCGAGATCCAGCGCATCGTCTTGCTCGAGGCGCTGGCGGTGCTGGGATGGGAACGTTGGAGCGACATCGGCCACCGCTACAACATCGGGTTCGTGACCGGGCTGCTCACCGAGGCCATCGGGTCCGGCGCCATCCCCCGCCAGCCCGTCGAGGCCACAGCGCTGACGATCATGGGCGCGCTGCGCGAGGCAACGCTCTACATCGCCCGCGCCGACGATCAGCGCCAGGCGCGGGCGGACGCCGGCGCGGTGATGGACAGACTGCTCGAGGCGTTGCGCGCCAACGATATTGGCTAGGTCGTTTCCACCCGCGCGGCGACAAGGTTTATCAAGCGGCGATGCTTCCGCCGCCGTCGGCCCGAATGATCTGACCGGTGATATAGCCGGCATCCTCGTCCAGCAGCCCGCAAATGGCGTGGGCGATCTCGCGCGGTGTGCCCACACGGCGCAGCGGAATAGTTTGCAGCACACGAGCTTCCCGCTCGGATCCGGTGGGGCTGAGTTCGCGGTACATCTCCGTTTCGATGGGCCCGGGCGCCACCGCGTTGACCGTGACGCCGGACTGCGCGAGCTCACCGGCCCAGATCCGCGTACACGCTTCCAGCGCCGCCTTTGTCGCCGCATAGGGCGTGCGCTCCGCGGTGCCCAGTGTGGTCAGGCTGGTGACGTTGACGATGCGCCCCCACCCGCTGGCGAGCATGCCGGGTAGCACCGCCTGGACCACCTGTACGGCGGTGCGCACGTTCAGGTCGTACGTGCTGAACAGGTCGTCCAAATCGATCGAGCCGATGCGGCCGAACCGGGCGACAGCGACGTTGTTGACCACCGCGTCGATGCGCCCGGTCGCCAGGACGCGCTTGAGTACGGCGTCGGTCTCCGCGCGGTCGGTGAGGTCCGCCTCGTAGAACTCACCCGGGAAGTCGTTGGGCCGGGTGCGTGCGATGCCGATCGGGATGTCGCCGGACGCCGCGACTCGGTCGGCGACAGCTCGGCCGATTCCCTTCGATGCCCCGGTGATCAGTACTCGCCGTGCGGTCATGGTCCCTCCTTCGAACGCATTTGTATGATTACAGAAACATTTTGGGAGACCGAAACCGCATAACGTTGTTGATATGGCGGATTGCAGCGCTCTTATGGAGGATCGATGGCGACGGTGTCGCAGCTCAGGACGTTCATCGCGGTGGTTGATCAGGGTGGCTTCACGGCGGCGGGCCGGCGGCTCGGACTAACCCAGCCGGCGGTCAGCCGTACCGTCGCCGCACTGGAAAAGGAGCTGGGGTTGCCGCTGTTCCTGCGCCGTCCTGACGGACTCTCACTGACCGAAGCGGGTTCCATTGCGCTAACGCACGCACGAGAGGCGGTGCGGCATCTGGCGTTGATGCGTACCGAGGTCGCCGGGTTGGCGGGCGACATCACCGGAACCCTTCGTCTGGCGAGCGTGCCGACCGCCACCGCCACGCTGGTCGCTCCGCAACTACAGACGTTCGCCCAGCGGCATCCGGCCGTCACGATCCGGTTGCTCGAGGGGAGCGAACAAGAGATACGGGATTGGCTCGACCAAGGGGCTGCCGAAGCGGGTGTGGTCAGCCTGCCCAGCAAGGGGCTCGAGTCGGCGGCCATAGGTGAGCAGGAAATGGTCGCGGTGGTACCCGCCGACAGCTGGCTGGCATCCAGGAACACAGTCACCTACGCCGACTTGGCCAAGGAGCCCTTCGTCCGCGGTACCGGTGGCTGCGCGGATGTGTTCATGCCGATCGCGCGGCGCGCCGGCATCGAATTCGACTTGGCTTTCGAAGCGCGGGAGGTTGCGGCGACGCTCGAGATCGTGCGTGCCGGGCTCGGGGTGAGCATTCTGCCGAGCGCCGGCCTGCCCGACCTGCCCGGTGTCGCGGTGCGGCCGCTGCTGCCCCACACCGTGCGGCGCCTCGGCGTCGCCGTCTCGGCCAGCGCATCGGCGCCCGCGCGTGCGTTCCTCGATCAGATCGCCGCGCTCGGTTTGCACTGATTCGGTTCGGCGACCGCGGTTTTGAATCCCGGTTTTTGCGTCGCGCCGCGCGTTACCGCGACGCCGCTTTCAGCGTTAAAGCCCCGGCGTGGTATCTTCGCGGACGTGAATATCGGCGTGCGCGCGTATTGGCGCTTTATCGTGGCTCCGGGTGGAGCCAGCGATGCAGCGTCTGGTTGACGCAACCGCACGACTGATACCCGGAGCCCGGCAGTGACCACAAGGTCGCTGCTTTTCGTTTTTCAGGGCATCGGGAACCCGCGGGCGTGCCCTGGGAGCCAGCAGAGAAAGGCACACACCCTCCATGTCCATCACCAATTGCGAAACGGCGACCATCGATACGTCCGATCATCGGATCGTTTCGTTCCGGGAGCTCTCGGCCCCCGCCGTGATCCGCACCGAGCTGCCGTTGACGGCCCGGCGTGCCCAGGCCGTGCAGCGCGATCGCGAGGAGATCTCGGCGATCCTGGCCGGTGGTGACGACCGGCTGTTACTGGTGGTCGGCCCCTGCTCGGTGCACGATCCCGTCGCCGCACTCGATTACGCGCGCCGGCTGGCGCCGCTCGCCGCCGAGTACGCGGATCGGCTGAAGATCGTGATGCGGGTCTACTTCGAGAAGCCGCGCACCACCATCGGCTGGAAGGGACTCATCAACGATCCCAACATGGACGGCAGCTTCGACGTCGAACGTGGGCTACGCATCGCGCGCGGGTTGCTGCTTGACATCATCGACGTCGGCCTACCGGTGGGATGTGAATTCCTGGAGCCCACCAGTCCGCAATACATCGCCGACGCCGTCGCCTGGGGCGCGATCGGCGCCCGGACCACCGAGTCGCAGGTGCACCGCCAGTTGGCGTCCGGGCTGTCGATGCCGGTCGGGTTCAAGAACGGCACCGACGGCAACATCCAGGTCGCCATCGACGGCGTCAAAGCCGCTGCGGCACCGCACCATTTCTTCGGCACCGACAACGTCGGTCGCGCGGCCGTCGTGCAGACGATGGGCAATCCCGACTGCCACGTGATCCTTCGCGGCGGCACCGCCGGGCCCAACTACGATGCCGTGTCGGTGGCCACCGCCATCGAAAAGCTGACCAAGGCGGGGCTTTCCGCGCAGGTCATGCTCGACTGCTCGCACGCCAACTCCGCCAAAGACCATGTGCGGCAGGCCGAAGTCACGGCCGAGGTGGCCGCACGCCTGGCCACCGGCGAGCGCGGTATCTCCGGTCTGATGCTGGAGAGCTTCCTGGTGGCCGGTGCGCAATCGCTGGGCGGCGAGCTGACCTATGGCCAATCGGTGACCGATCAGTGCATGGACTTCCGGACCACGGCCGGCTTGCTCGCCGACCTCTACGCAGCGATGGCCTGATCGCGGACGACGGCTAAAGCGCGCGGCCTTGCCGTCACGCTTCTGCTCGTTGCGCCGAAACCTGGCCGGCGATCGCCTTTTTGTCGATCTTGCCGATCGGGGTGGTGGGCAGTGAGGTCATCGCGACCAGGACGTCGGGGCGGGTGTGTGCGGCCACACCACGGGAGTCCAGATAGCCGTTCAACTCCGCGAGCGTCAGTTCGGGACCGTTGAAAACGACTGCCGCACAGATTTTCTCGCCCAGGTAGGGGTCGGGCAGCGCGACCGCGGCGGCCGAGAAGATCGCGGGGTGGCTGTGCATCTGCTCCTCGAGATCGGCCGCGGAAATCGTTTCCCCGCCACGGCAAATCACGTCTTTGACCCGACCGGTGACCACCAGATAGCCGTCGCTACGCAGCCGCACCACGTCGCCGCTGCGGAAGAAGCCTTGCGCATCGAAGCTGCGTTCGTTGTCGCGGTCGGCGCGGAAGTAGCCGTTGAACGTGTACGGGCCGCGGACCAGTAGTTCGCCCTCCTCGCCCGGGCCCACCGGTTCGCCCGCCGCGTCGACGACGCGCAATTCGTCGGCGGCCGACATCGGTCGCCCCTGCGTGTATTCGGTGAGTTCCGGGGGATCGTCGGGCCGGGTGTAGTTCAGCAGCCCCTCGGCCATCCCGAAGACCTGCTGCAGCCCCGGGGTCAGGGCGGCGCGTACCAACCGGGCATCCTCGGGTTCCAGTTTGGCACCACCAACCTGTAAGAGGCGCAATGTCTTTGGTGTCACGGGTTCCCAGTCGCAGGCTTGCGCCCACAACTTGGCCAACGCCGGCACCAGGGCGGTCACCGTGACGCCGTGGCGTGCGATGGCGGCAAAGGCCGCCTCGGGGCTCGGATCGGTGCCGAAAACGGTGGTGGCGCCGACGGTCATCGCGCCGAGCAGACCCGGACAGGCGAGCGGGAAATTGTGGCCGGCCGACAGCACCGCGAAATAGACGTCGTCGGGGGTGAGCCCGCAGAGTTCGGCGCTGGCCCTCGCGTTGAAAACGTAATCGTCGTGGGTGCGAGGGATGAGCTTGGGTGTGCCCGTGGTGCCGCCTGAAACCAGCAGCAGCGCAGGCGATCCCGGGTCGGGCGGGGACGGTCGCGTGCCGTCGGTCGCCTGGTCGCACAGCTGTGTCCACGAGGTGAACGGTCCCGGGTCGCCGTCGACGATGACGTGCTTGAGCGCGGCGTGTCGCTCGGCGAGCCCCTGCGCCATCGTGCGGTAGTCGAAACCCGCTGCGGTATCGGCGATCAGCAGCGCGGTGGCCTCGCTCACCGCGGCGAAATGCCCCAGTTCGGCGGCCCGGTGGCCGGGCAGGCACATCACCGGGATCGCCCCCGCCCGCAGCAGCGCGAACAGCGCCACCGCGAACTGGCAGCCGTTCGGCAGCTGCAGCAACACGCGGTCGCCCGCCGCGACACCCGCGCCCCGCAGTCCGCTGGCCGCGCGGTTAGCCTGGTCGTCGAGGTCCGCATAGCTGAGGCCGGTGTCGCCCATGGCGTCGAGGACGGCAGTCCGGCCGGGCCATTGCCGGGCCGCGTCGCTCAGGATCGCGTCCAGGGGCCGCCCCGTCCAATAGCCGGCCGCCCGGTAGGTGGCGGCCCGGTCAGCGGGGAACGGCACGAACCCGTCGAGGACTCCGGCCGGCGGCTGCGGTGTGTTCGGGCTCATGGCTCCTTAGACGGGGGCGTAGTAGCGGGGACGCAGGCAGTAAGGATAGGGTAACCAAAAAATTAGGGCAGCCTGTGCTAATTCAGGGAGGGTCTGTGGTGCACGCCTCGGCACGCTCGGACGACATCCGGGCGGAGGTGGCCGAATTGCTCGGCGTCGACGTCGATGCAGTTCAGCCGGGTAGCAACCTCATCAGCCAGGGCCTGGACTCCATCCGCATCATGACGCTGGCCGGCCGCTGGCGCCGCCAGGGCGTCGACATCGACTTCGCGACGCTCGCCGAAAACCCGACGGTCGAGGCCTGGGCCGGGTTGGTCTCCGCCGGCGGACACGGCGCCGACCGGCAAACGGTTCCCGCCCCGGCGCCCGCCGACGTCGAGCTGTCCGGCGAGGACGAGCCGTTTTCCCTGGCCCCGATGCAGCACGCGATGTGGGTCGGTCGCCAAGACAACCAGCAGCTGGGCGGGGTTGCCGGGCATCTTTACGTGGAGTTCGACGGTGGCCTGATCGATGCCCAACGGCTGCGCGAGGCGGCCACTGCGCTGGCGCGTCGCCACCCGATGTTGCGGGTGCGGTTCCTCCCCGATGGCACGCAGCGCATCACCCCGGCCGACGAGAGCGGCGACTTCCCGGTGAGCGTCGAGGACCTCCGCTCGCTGAGCCCCGACGAGGTCGAGCAGCGGCTGGCGGCAATCCGGGTTGCCAAATCGCACCAGCAGCTGGACGGTGCGGTGTTTGAATTGGCCATGACGCTGCTACCGGCCGAGCGGTCGCGGCTACACGTCGATCTGGACATGCAGGCCGCCGACGCGATGAGCTATCGCACCCTGATGGCCGACCTTGCGGCCCTCTACGGCGGCCGCAACCTCCCGGAGTTGAGCTACACCTACCGGCAGTACCGCCAGGCCATCGAGGCCGACGACGCGCAGCCGCAACCCGCGCGCGAGGCGGACCGGGCGTGGTGGGGACAGCGCCTCCCGGAGCTGCCGGACCCGCCGGCGCTGCCGTCGACCGGTGGCCGGGGCTCGGGCGACAGCACCCGACGCTGGCACTGGCTGGACCCCCAAACCCGCGATGCGCTGTTTGCCCGCGCCCAGGCGCGCGGCATCACCCCGGCCATGGCCCTGGCCGCGGGCTTCGCCAACACCCTGGCGCGCTGGTCGACCACCTCGCGCTTTCTGCTCAACGTCCCGCTGTTCGGGCGTCAGGCTCTGCACCCCGACGTCGACTCGTTGGTCGGCGACTTCACCTCCTCGCTGCTGCTCGACATCGATCTCGTCGGCGCGGACACCGCGACCGCGCGGGCACAGGTGGTGCAGGATGCGATGCGCACGGCCGCGGCCCATTCCGCATATCCCGGGCTGTCGGTGCTGCGCGACCTCAGCCGTCATCGCGGGACCCAGGTGCTCGCGCCCGTGGTCTTCACCAGCGCGCTGGGCCTCGGCGACCTGTTCAGCCGCGACGTGACCGACCAATTCGGGCCGCCGGGATGGATCATCTCCCAGGGGCCGCAGGTGCTGCTCGACGCACAGGTCACCGAATTCAACGGCGGTGTCCTGGTGAATTGGGATGTGCGCGAAGGCATGTTCCCGCCCGGGGTCATCGACGCCATGTTCGGCTACCACATCGACGAGCTGCTCCAGTTGGCCTACGGTGACGAGTCCTGGGACGCGCCGGGCCCCACCGCGCTGCCGGAAGCGCAGCGGGCGGTGCGCGACGCCGCCAACGCCCGCGCCGCTGAACCGAGCGGAGAAGGCTTGCACGACGGTTTCTTTCGGCAAGCCGAGCGGCAGCCCGACGCCCCCGCGGTGCTCGCGAGTTCGGGTGACCTCAGCTACGCGCAACTGCGCGACCAAGCGCTGGCCGTGGCCGCGGCGTTGCGCGCCGCCGGCATCACGGCAGGCGACACCGTTGCGGTGATGGGCCCGAAGACCGCCGAGCAGATTCCGGCGTTGCTGGGCATCTTGTCCGTCGGCGCCGCGTATCTACCGATCGGCGTCGACCAGCCGCGCGATCGCGCCGAGCGCATCCTGGACACCGGTCGGGTGAGCCTGGCCCTGGTGTGCGGTGGACAACGGCTGTCGTTGCCGGTGCCCGAAGTGGTCATCGCCGAGGCGCTTCGCGACGTTCGTGTCGGAGCCGAGATCACCTCAGCGAAAGTCGATCCCGCCGAACTGGCCTACGTATTGTTCACCTCGGGATCCACCGGCGAGCCCAAAGGCGTCGAGGTCACCCACGATGCGGCCATGAACACGGTGGAGTTCATCGGCCGCCACTTCGAAATCGGCCCCGCAGATCGATGCCTGGCCCTGTCGACCCTGGAAGGCGACATCTCGGTGATGGACGTATTCGTCACCTTGCGCACCGGCGGGGCCATCGTGGTGGTCGACGAGGCGCAGCGGCGTGATCCCGACGCCTGGGCCCGGCTCATCGATGCTCACAAAGTCACGGTGCTCCACTTCATGCCCGGCTGGCTGGAGATGTTGATCGAAGTCGCCCGCGGTCGGCTGTCTTCGGTACGGGTGATCCCCACCGGAGGCGACTGGGTGCGACCCGAGGTGGTGCGCCGCCTCCAGGTCGAGGCGCCCAACCTGCGCTTCGCAGGACTCGGCGGTGCCACCGAAACCCCGGTGCACAACACCATTTTCGAAGTCACCGAAGCGGTACCGGAGCACTGGACGGCCTTGCCCTTCGGCGTCCCGCTGCCCAACAACGCCTGCCGCGTCGTCGACGACGCCGGCGCCGACTGCCCCGACTGGGTCGCCGGGGAATATTGGGTGTCCGGGCGCGGCATCGCACGCGGCTACCGCGGACGTCCCGATCTCACCGCGGAACGCTTCGTCGAGCACGACGGCCGAATCTGGTACCGCACCGGCGATCTGGTGCGCTACTGGCCGGACGGCACCCTCGAATTCGTGGGCCGTGCCGACCACCGCGTCAAGATCAGCGGATATCGTGTCGAACTCGGCGAGATCGAGACCGCGCTGCGGCGCGTGCCCGGGGTGCGGACGGCGGTGGCCGCCTTGATCGCCGTGTCCGGGGAATCCGACATGCTGGCCGCGCAGGTGTGTACCGATGACACGACTTTGACCGCCGAGCGGATTCGGCAGCGTCTTGGTGACCTCGTCCCCGCGCACATGGTCCCGCGCCACATCATGGTGGTGGAGCGGATCGGATTCACCGATGCCGGAAAGCTCGACCGCCGAGCCGCCGCACGCGAATTGGAAACCGCCGTCTCGCAAGCACAGCGGCCCGGTCACCGCTCACCATCGACGCCGGTGGAATCCGCACTGGCGAAGATCGTCGGCGACCTGCTCGGCCGGGACAACGTCGGAGTCGACGACGACTTCTTCGCCCTCGGCGGCGATTCGGTGCTCGCCACCCAGGCGGTGGCGAGGATTCGGGCCTGGCTGGACGCGCCGGACATCATGGTCGCCGACATCTTCGCCAACCGAACGGTGGCGGCGCTGGCCGCGGTGCTCAGCGCCGGTGAGAATGACCCCGACCGGCTCGACCAGGTCGCCGAGCTGTACCTGGAAGTGATCGGCATGGACGCCGAATCGGTTCTGGCCGCCTCCGAGCGAACCGCGAAATCGTAGATAGCGCAACGACATGAATAATCTGATCACCGCCACGTTCCCGTCGTGGATCAAACTGACCCCGCGACGCCACAACGGGTCATCCACCGGTGCCATCGTGGTCTTCCCGCACGCTGGCGCCGCCGCGGCGAGCTATCGGGTGCTGGCAGCGGCACTGGCCGCCGGCGGCGACACATACATCGTGCAGTACCCGCAGCGGGCGGACCGCCTCAGCGAACCCGCTCACGACAGCGTGCACGACCTGGCCGTCAGCCTCTTCCAGGCCGCGCCATGGCCCAGCGTGGCGCCGCTGAAGCTGTTCGGGCACAGCATGGGCGCCGTCGTCGCCTTCGAGTTCGCCCGCGTCGCCGAAACACACGGCTCGGCGGTGCAGAAACTGTGGGTGTCGGCCGGTCCGCCGCCGTGCGTCGTCGCCGAGATGCCCGAACTGCCGACCAGTGACGACGGGTTGCTGGCCGATATCGCCGATTTGGGTGGTACCGACCCCGAACTGCTTGCCGACGAAGAGTTCTCCGAGCTACTGACCACCGCGGTGCGCGCCGACTACCACGCCTTCAACGGGTACAGCCCCAGCCCCGATGTCCGCATCGGCGCCGACATCCACGTACTGGGCGGCCATGACGATCACCGCATCGCCACCGGGGTGCTGCGGCAGTGGGAAAGGCACACCGCCGGATCCTTCGGTATGTCGCTGTATGACGGCGGCCATTTCTACGTCTACGACCATGTCGACGCGATCGCCGCGCAGGTGAATGCCGGGTGATACCAATGTCTGAGGACGGGTTCGACGCCGAGCGTGCCGACCCGGTCGTGATCGTGGGCATGGGCGTGGAAGCGCCCGGCGGCATCGAAACCGCCGACGATTACTGGGATCTGCTGGCACACGGGCGTGAGGCGTTGGGCCCGTTTCCCACCGACCGCGGTTGGGCGGTGCGCGACCTGCTCGCCGGCTCGCGCCGCAGCGGTTTCAAGGAGATTCACGACCGCGGCGGTTTCCTCACCGGGGCAACCACATTCGATCCAGAGTTCTTCGGCATATCACCCCGCGAGGCCGTCGTGATGGATCCGCAGCAGCGGGTCGCGCTTCGGGTGGCCTGGCGTGCGTGTGAAAACAGCGGCATCAACCCCGACGACCTGGCCGGGCACGACGTGGGCTGTTTTGTCGGTGCCTCGGCCACGGGATACGGGCCCCAGATGGCCAAATTCACCGAACACAGCGGACATCTGCTGGCCGGCACCGCGCTCAGTGTGATCTCGGGCCGCATCGCTTACACCCTGGGCCTGACCGGTCCGGCGCTGACCCTGGATTCGTCGTGCGCGTCGGCCCTGGTGGCGTTCCATGTCGCGGTGCGCTCCCTGCAGAACGACGACTGCGATCTGGCCGTCGCGGGTGGTGTCAACGTGCTGGGGTCACCGGGCTTCTTCGTCGAGTTCTCCAAACAGCACGCGCTCTCCGACGACGGCTACTGCCGTCCCTACAGCGCGCAGGCCAGCGGAACCGTGTGGGCCGAGGGAGCGGCCATGTTTGTGCTGCAACGGAAGTCGGCGGCGCTGCGTGCAGGTCGCCAGATCGTGGCCGAGGTGCGGGCCACCGCCATGAATCAGGACGGCCGCAGCGCCGGTCTGAGCGCCCCCAGCGGTGACGCCCAGGTGCGGCTGTTCCAGCGGGCCATCAGCCAGGCCGGGATCAAACCCAACGAGGTGGGCATGATCGAGGGACACGGCACGGGCACCCGGCTCGGCGACCGGACCGAGTTGCGCTCGCTGGCCCAGACCTACGGCGATACCGAACCGGGCACCGGCGCGCTGCTGGGCTCGGTGAAGTCCAACGTGGGCCACTCGCTGGCCGCCGCCGGCGCGCTGGGGCTGGCCAAGGTGCTGGTCTCCGCCGAACACGGCGCCGTGCCGGCCACCCTGCACGCCGGCGACCCCAGCCCCGAAATCGAATGGGAGAAACAGGGTCTGCGGCTGGCGCAAGCCCTGACACCGTGGCCGGCCATCGACGGCCAGCGCACCGCCGCGGCGTCCGCGTTCGGGATCGCGGGCACCAACGCCCATCTGATCGTCTCCGTCCCCGAGGTCGCATGATGCTGAACCATGGGCTGCCGGACGGGCGCGTCCCGGTGCTGCTCAGCGCCCACGACCCCGAGCTGATCCGCCGAGACGCCGCGGCGATCGCCGCCTACCTGGGCCGCATCGACGACGCGGCGGACCCGACCGTTGCAGTCGCCTCCACCCTGCTGCGGTTGCGCCGGGTGCGGCGTCACCGCGCGGTGTTGCGAGCCGCCGACAGCACCGAACTCGTGGCGGGGCTGTCCGCGATCGCTCAAGGCGACGAGCACGAGCTGGTCTCGCACTCCGCCAAGGCGACGCCGCCGCGCATCGCGTTCGTGTTCCCGGGCCAGGGCAATCAGTGGCAGGCCATGGGAGCCGACGCCTACCGGCGACTGCCGGCCTACCGCGAGGCGGCCGACCGGTGCACGCAAGCGTTCTCATCCGGCGGATTCCCTTCTCCGCTGCCCTATCTGGCGGGCGACGAGGAGCGCGACTGGTCGCGCCCCGAGATCCAGGGCGCACAGTTCACCCACGCGGTGAGCCTGGCCGAAGCGTGGCGATCCTGCGGGGTGCTGCCCGACATCACCATCGGGCACAGCCTCGGCGAGGTGGCGGCTGCCTATGTGGCGGAAGCGATCTCGCTGCCGGACGCGGTCGCTCTGGTGGTGGCCCGCGCCACCGTCGTCGACCAGCTGTCCGGCCGCTATGCGATGGCGGTGCTCGGCACCGGCCTCGACATCGCGGAGGCGCTGCTGGCCGAGACACCGGGCTGGCTGGAAGTGTCGGCGGTCAACGGACCGTCGTCGACTGTGGTCGCCGGCGATCACGAGGCGGTGGCCGCCGCGGTGGGGCTGGCCCAACAGCGGGGGATCTTCAGCCAGCAACTGTCCGTCGACTATCCCGGCCACACCAGCGCGCTACGACCGTTGCGGGCGAGCCTGGCCGAGCTGACCCCGCAGTCGGCGTTCCGCGACGGCCCGGTGAGGTTCATCGGCTCCACGCTGGGCACCGAATTGGCCGGAACCACCGACTTCTCCGACTACTGGTATGAAAACCTCTGCGGCACAGTACGATTCGACCTCGCCGTGCGGCACGCCCGTGCCTGTGGAGCCGACGCGTTCGTGGAGCTCTCCGCGCACCCGTCATTGCTCTACCCGCTGGGCGACATCGTCGACGACGAGTCGACCCTCATCGTCGGCTCGGGGCACCGCGACCGATCCATCATCGATTCGGTGTCCGAGAGCATCGCCGCCATCGCGACCGCTGACCCCGGCTGCAGGTGGGCCGACGCGGTCCCGATGGCCGACCGGCCTGCGCTGCGGGGATTCCCGAACGCGCCGATGCGGGCGGTGCACCTGTGGGCGGCGCCCGAACAACCGACCGAGGCGGCGCCGACGCCTGTGCCCACCGTGGCCGTCGAGGACTGGCAGCCGGCGACTATCACACCGAGCGCGAGCGCCGCGGACATCGGCTTCGTCGGTGCGGGCGCGCTGACGCAGCGGCTCGTCGATGCCGTTGCGGCACAGGGCGGCTGCCGGGCGGTGTCGCCCGATGAGGCGGAAATCCTGGTGGTGATTGCCCCGGAGTTCGATCGGCTCGACGTCACCGCCGCGATCGAGCAGATCGCGGACCGGCCCGACGCGGGCCTACCCGATTACCCCGCGCTCATCGGCCCGCGATGCCGCGCCGTCTGGTTGCTCACCGCCGGTGCCGAACAGGTCGACCGCAATGACGCCAACGTCTCTCCGGCACAGGCGGCGCTGGCGGCCATGCATCGTAGCCTCGGCTTCGAATTCCCGGACCAGGCATTCGGGCATCTCGACCTCGCGCATCGCGATGTCGATGCCGCCACGACACACGCCGCCGTCGAGGTGTTGCTCGGCGAGGCGGCCGAGGTCGCGTTGCGCGGCACCGAATCGCCGCGACGCCACGTCCGGACGTTCCGCGTGTGCCGCGAACCGGCGGTCCCGCGGCCGCTCGATGCCGCCGCCGTGGACGACGTGGTGATCACCGGTGGCAGCGGAGCCATCGGGCTGCAGTACGCCCGGTACTGCCTGGAACGCGGCGCCAGGAAGGTGACCCTGTTGAGCCGCAACGGCGTTGACCCGACCGCGCTGCGTGAGCTCTCCGACCGGTACGACGCCGAAGTGCATGCTCCGCAATGCGACATCACCGATCGCGCCGCGCTAACCGCCGTGGCCGCCGAACATGGATCGGGGGCGTCCTTGCTGATCCACACTGCGGGCATTGCGCGGGCGCGCTCGCGTGCGGAGCTCACCGGCTCCGACGTGGCGGCGGTCTGCGCGGCCAAGGTCCGCGGACTGGCGATGATGGCCGACGTGTGGCCGCTGCGGCCGGACTGCCGGATCCTGGCCTGCTCCTCGGTATTCGGCGTCTGGGGCGGCTACACCCACGCGGCGTACGCGGCGTCCAACCGGATGCTCGACGTGTTGGCCGGGCAGTTGCGTGCCACCGGCCGCGACTGCACGGCGATTCGATGGGGCCTGTGGCACGGCGCCGGGGTAGTGGTCGGCAACGAGATCACCCGCACCGAGCGTTCCGGTCTGGTGGCGATGGAGCCGGAACAGGCCATCGAAGCCGGCCTGTATCGCTACGAGGGCGATCCATTGATTTTCGACGCGGACTTCGAGCGGCTGCAGGTGTTCTTCGAAAGCCAGGGAATGCCAATGCCGTTCACCGCCTCACGCGCCCGCGTGAACGACGACCGCGCGGCCGCGGCGGAGAAGCCCCTCGGCGAGATCGTGCGGGCCGAATTGGCCGCGACATTGCACCTGGCTGATTCGCTGTCGATCGACCCGGGCACGCCGCTCATCGACCTGGGCGTGGACTCCTTGCTGGCACTCGATTTACGTAAGCGGCTGCGCCGCACGGTAGGCAACGCGGTTCCGGTGTCCCGCATGCTCGGCGGCATCACGATGACCGAGCTGATCGAGGCGCTGCGTGCCGACTCAACCGGGGGCCCCGCGGCGTCGCCGTCATTCGAGCGCGCCGGAGCCGCCAACGGTGCGCCCCACTCAACGCTCGCGATGCTAGAAAGGTTGGACTCCTAGCGTGACAGACACCACCGGCGTCGGCGCCCGTCTCGACGATGAGCGGCTGGAATTACTGCGCCGCAAGCTCGCTGAACGCGGCCTGGCCAAGACGACGGGCGCGGCGCCCGCCGCGGCCGACGGCGAACCACGCATGTCGGTCGGCCAGCACCGGATGTGGTTCGTGCAGTCCGTCGACCCCGACGGCGCGCTGCTCAACATCTGCGTCTCGTACCGCCTGTCCGGCACCGTCGACGCCGCGCAGCTGCACCGTGCGGTCGATGCCGTCGCCGCGCGACACCCGGTGCTGCATACGACGTACGCCACCGACGGTGAGGGCGACCCGTACCCGGTGATACACGAGGACCTGCGGCCCGAATGGGCCGAGCACGACCTGACCGGATTGACCGATCAAGCGCGCCGGCTACGGCTGGATGTACTGGCGCAGCGGGACTTTCGCCGGCCATTCGACCTGAGCAAGGATTCACCGCTGCGAGTCACGGCGGCACGCCTGGCCGACGACGAACTGATGCTGCTGATCACCGCGCATCACATCGCCTGGGACGACGGCTCATGGGCACCCTTCTTCGCCGATCTGACCCGCGCATACACCGACCCCGCCGAGTTCGCCGATGGCCGCGTGCTCAGGGACCTTGCCGCGGATGCCACCGCCGTTCGTCAGGCGGACCTGGACTACTGGCGGCCGCGGATGGCCGACCTCCCGGAACCCCTCGAGCTGCCCGGGGCCAACGGTTCGGTGGTACCCAGCACCTGGCGCGCGCAGCGCGCCGTCGCGCAGTTGGCGTCGGACACCGTCGAGCGGGCGGCCGGGCTGGCCCGCGAGACCGGCGCCACCCCGTACATGGTGTTGATGGCCGCGTTCGCCGCGCTCGTGCACCGGTACACGCAGTCGACCGACTTCTTGGTGGCGGCCCCGGTGCTCAACCGCGGCGTGGGCACCGAGGATGTCATCGGGTATTACGGCAACACCGTGGTGATCCGGCTGCGGCCACAGTCGCACCAGACGTTCCGCGAGTTGCTGGCCCAAACCCGTGAGGACGCGGTGGGCGCCTTCGCTCATTCGCGAGCCGACCTGGACTGGCTGGTGCGCGAGTCGAATCCCGATCGACGGCATGGCGCGGACCGCATGACCCGAGTGAGCTTCGGGCAACGGGAGCCCGACGGCGCCGGTTTCCGCCCGCCCGGCGTGCGCTGCGAGCGAGGCGAATTGCGCGGTCATTTCAACCAATTGCCGTTGAGCCTGATGGTCGAGCTGGACCGGGGACCGGACGGCTCAGGCGGCGGAATAGTCGAGGCCGAGTACCTGGTCGAGGTGATGGACCAGGAGTTGGTCGAGCAACTGCTGCGCCACTACGCCGCCCTGCTGGACGGCCTGCTGTCCGATCCCGACGTGACGCTGTCGGCGTGCGCGTTGATGAGCGACGACGACGCCGAGTGGCTGCGCGCGGTGTCGACCGGCGCGGAATTCGTCACCCCGGCAAGCACGTTGCCCGAGCTGGTCTGCCGGAGGGCGGGGCTCACCCCCGATGCTGTCGCCGTGGTCTACGAGGGGCGCGCCTTTTCCTACCGGGAAATCGACGAAGAGTCGAACCGGTTGGCGCACTGGCTCATCGAGCAGGGGATCGGCACCGAGGATCGCGTCGCGGTGCTGCTGGACAAGTCCCCCGAATTGGTCATCACCGCCCTCGGCATCCTCAAAGCGGGCGGGGTCTATCTGCCGGTGGATCCCACCTACCCGGAGGACCGGCTGAGCTTCATCCTCGAGGACGCGGACGCGAAACTGGTGCTGCGCGAACCGGTTACCGACGCCGCGCGCTATCCGACCAGCGCACCCGCCAAGCTGCTCCGATCGCTGAGCCCGCAAAACACCGCCTACCTGATCTACACCTCGGGCTCCACCGGGCTGCCCAAGGGCGTTCCGGTGCCGCACGCACCCATCGCCGAGTACTTCGTCTGGTTCGGCGACGAGTACCGGATCGACGACACCGACAGGCTGCTGCAGGTCGCCTCGCCCAGCTTCGACGTGTCGATGGGCGAGATCTTCGGCACGCTGATCATGGGTGCCCGCTTGGTGATTCCCCGGCCCGACGGGTTGCGCGACATCGGCTACCTCACCGACCTGCTGGCACGCGAGGGCATCACGTCGATGCACTTCGTGCCGTCGCTGCTGGGGCTCTTCCTGTCGTTGCCCGGCGTCAGCCAGTGGCGGACCCTGCGGCGCGTGCCCATCGGCGGGGAGGCCCTGCCCGGCGAGATCGCCGACAAGTTCCACGCCACCTTCGACGCGTTGCTGCACAACTTCTACGGACCGACCGAAACGGTGGTGAACTGCACCAGCTACCCGGTCGAGGGCACCCAGGGCACCCGGGTGGTGCCGATCGGCCGGCCCAAGATCAACACGCAGGTGTATCTGCTCGACAACGCGCTGCAGCCGGTCCCCGTCGGTGTGATCGGTGAGATCTACATCGCCGGAACACATGTCGCGCACGGGTATCACCGCAGGCCGCAGTTGACCGCCGAGCGCTTCGTCGCCGACCCGTTCACGCCCGGTGGCCGGATGTACCGTTCCGGTGACCTGGCCCGCCGCAACGCGGACGGTGACATCGAGTTCGTCGGCCGCGCCGACGAGCAGGTGAAGATCCGCGGTTTCCGCATCGAGCTGGGCGAAATCGCGGCCGCCATCTCGGTCGACCCCAGCGTCGGGCAAGCGGTCGTGCTGGCCATGGACCTGCCCCAGTTGGGCAAGAGCCTGGTCGGATACGTGACGCCGGCCCAGGGCGCCGACACGGAAACGGTTGACGTCGAGCGCATCCGGGCCCGGGTGGCCGCCGCGCTGCCGGACTACATGACCCCCGCCGCTTACGTAGTGCTCGACGAGATCCCGATCACCGCGCACCAGAAGATCGACCGCGCCGCGCTGCCGCAACCGCAGATCGCGGCCGCCACCGAATACCGCGATCCCACCACCCCCACCGAACAGCGTGTCGCGCAACTGTTTTCCGGGTTGCTCGGCCACGAACGCGTGGGCATCGACGACTCGTTCTTCGATCTGGGCGGCCACTCGCTGGTCGCCACCAAGCTGGTCACCGCGATCCGCGCGGAGTGTGGCGTGGAAATCGGCATCCGCGACGTGTTCGAACTCGCGACGGTCGGGGGGTTGGCCGAGCGGATTGACCAACTGGGTTCGGGCGGACGGGCGCAGTCGCGGCCCAGGCTGATCACCACCGCGCATGACGAACCCATGCCGCTGTCGGCGTCGCAGCTGCGCAGCTGGTTCGCCTACCGCGTGGACGGGCCCAGCCGGGTCAACAACATTCCCTTTGCGGCGAAGCTGACGGGACCCTGGGACATCGATGCGTTGATCGCCGCCGTCGGCGACGTCGTTGCCCGGCACGAAATCTTGCGCACCAGCTACGTCGAGCTGGACGGCGTGCCCTATCAAGTCGTTGAACCGGCCGGCGTCGAGGTTCCGGTGCGCCGCGAGGAGGGACCCGACGAGGCCTGGCTGCAACAGCAGCTGGACCTCGAGCGGTGCCACTGCTTCGAATTGGACGCTGAACTGCCGATCCGGGTCGCGGTGCTGCGCACCGAGCACACCGCGGAGCATGTGCTGTCGCTGGTTGTGCACCACATCGCCTCCGACCATTGGTCGGCGGGCGTGCTTTTCTCCGACGTGATGGCGGCCTACCGGGCCCGGCGCGGCGGAGAGGCGCCGTCCTGGGCCCCGCTGCGTGTGCAGTACGCCGACTACGCGGCCTGGCAGCGCAAGTTCCTGGGTGACGTGAACGGCCAGGAGTCCGCCGTGGCCGGCGGCCAGCGGGAGTACTGGACCCGGCAGCTGGCCGGGATGCCGGAGGACACCGGGCTGCGCCCGGACTTCCCGCGCCAGCCGGTGCCCAGCGGCGAAGGGGAGTCCGTCGACTTCCAGATCGACTCGGCCACCCGCGCCAAGCTCGGCGAGCTGTGCCGCGAGCTCGGCATCACCGAATTCATGCTGTTGCAAACGGCCGTCGCCGTGGTCTTGCACAAAGCCGGTGGGGGAGTGGATATTCCGCTGGGCACCCCGGTCGCCGGCCGCACCGAAGCCGAGTTGGACCAGCTGATCGGATTCTTCGTCAACATCCTGGTGCTGCGCAACGACATGGACGGCAACCCGACGCTGCGCGAACTGCTCAAGCGGGCCCGGGAGACCGCCCTGGCCGCCTACGCCCACCAGGACCTGCCGTTCGACCGTGTCGTCGACAGCGTCAGCCCGGTGCGCTCGCTGTCACGCAACCCGCTGTTCCAGGTCGTCGTGCACGTCCGGGATCACCTGTCCGCCACCCGGGTCATCGAGGCCGCGGCCCCGGGCAGCGGCGAGCAGGACACCGTGTGCACCTCGCTGGACCCCATCTTCGACATGGCGCACGCCGACCTGAGCGTCAACTTCTTCGGGACCGACGGCTCCGGCGATATCGGCTACAACTGCAATGTCATCTACCGCACCGAGCTTTACGCCAGGACGACCATCAAGCGGCTGGCCGACTGGCTGGCCCGGGCACTCACCGAGTTCGCCGATGACATCGATCAGACTCTGCGTGACGTCCGGCTGATCGATGCCGCGGAAGAGGACCGCATTCTGCACGACTGGAGCCGCGGGCAGCAGCCGCCGCATGACCGGCCGCTCACCATTCCGGAACTGCTGGAACCCAGCCGGGCGTGGGGCAGCGACCGCGTCGCGGTGCGCTGCGGCGAGCAGAGCATCGATTATGCTGCGCTGCATCGCCGTTCGGACAACCTGGCCGCGCTGCTCGTCAAGAGCGGAGTGGGCCCCGGGTCGCTGGTCGGGCTGTCGACCCGGCGGAGCATCGAGCTGGTGGTGGCGTTAGTGGCCATCATGAAAGCCGGCGCCGGTTACTTCCCCATCGATCCCGGATATCCGCTGGCGCGAAAGCAATTCATGCTCGACGACGTGCAACCGCCGGTCGTGGTCGGCACGGTCGAAGCCGTGGACACCATGCCACAGGTGCCCGGGGTCGAGCTGATCTCGCTGGACGATCCACAAGTACGCGCCCTGGTCGACAGTGAGGACGTGGATCCGCTGTCGGGGGAGGTGCGACCGCCGCACCCCGATGACCCGATGTACCTGGTGTTCACCTCCGGGTCCACCGGCAAGCCGAAAGGTGCGGTGGGAACGCATCGCTCGATGGCCGCGCGGCTCGACTGGCAGCTGCGGAACTACCCGCCGCGGACCGACGACGTTCGACTGGCGCAGGCCTCGATCACCTTCCTCGAAGGCGGCATGGAGATGCTGGCCGGCCTGGCGGCCGGCGCGACGATGATCCTGGCCGACGACGCCGAGCACCGCGACCCGGAGGCCCTCGGGGACCTGATGAACCGGTATTCGGTCGCCCAGGTGACCGCGGTACCCAGCCTGGTGTCGGCGCTGGT
This sequence comes from Mycobacterium colombiense, assembly GCF_001672755.1. Classification (GTDB taxonomy): domain Bacteria; phylum Actinomycetota; class Actinomycetes; order Mycobacteriales; family Mycobacteriaceae; genus Mycobacterium; species Mycobacterium colombiense_C. The sequence goes on from NZ_LZKI01000149.1 coordinate 38,159, forward strand.
GGACAGCCGGCCCGACGCCGTGCGCTCGCTGTCGCGGCTGGTGTGCGGCGGGGAACCGGTGAGCGCTGCGCTGCTGCAGCGGCTGGTATCGGCGTGCGCCGACCGGGACGGCGCGGGCACCGAACTGCTGAACAACATCGGTTCCACCGAGACCTCCGGCGCTGTGTCCCGCGGGCGGCTGGGCCTGCCGAATCCGCTTGTCGGAAAGCCGGTCCCGGGGGCGCAGGCCTACCTGCTCGACGACGGGCTGCGCCCCGTGCCGGTCGGCGTCGTGGGCGAGTTGTACTACGCCGGTGACCAGCTCGCTCGAGGATATTGGAAGCGCCCAGGCCTGACCGCGACGCGGTTCATCGCCAATCCGTTTGGCGCCGAGCCCGGTTCGCGATTGTATCGCAGCGGCGACCTGGCCCGGTGGACCGAGGACGGCCGACTGGAATTCGCCGGACGTTCCGACCACCAGGTGCAGGTCCGCGGTTTCCGCGTCGAGTTGGCCGAGGTCGAGGCGGCGCTGGCCGGCGTCGATGGCGTCGCCGCAGCAGCGGCCCGCACCTGGGAGGTGCACGGCGGCACCTCGCTGGCCGGATACGTTGTGCCGCAACGCGCGATCACCGATGACGCCGCGAAGGCGACATTCGCGGGCGAGGTGCGCGCGGCTATCGCCACGACCCTGCCGGGCTACATGCTGCCGTCGTCGCTGACCGTGCTCGACGTCCTGCCCAAAACCGAATCGGGCAAGCTGAACCGGCCCGGGCTGCCGCGGCCCGCGGTCAGCACCGGCGGGCAGACCGAACCGGCACGCACCGACACCGAACGGGCGCTGGCAAAGGTGTTCGCGGAACTGCTGTCCACCCCGGACGTCGGGCGCTTCGACGACTTCTTCGCCCTCGGCGGCGACAGCATCCTGTCCGTACAGCTCGCCTCCCGGGCCCGGGCGGCCGGGCTGGCCGTGAGCCCGCGGATGATCTTCGAGAACCCGACGGTGCAGCAGCTGGCCGCCGCACTCGATGCGCTGGGCGAGGAAGGGACCGTCATCGAGCAGAACGAGCAGCCGACCGACACCCGTTTCGAGCCGATGAGCACTTCCGGACTGTCGCCCTCGGATCTGGCTGCCGTGACGCACCTCTTCTCGTCGTCGCGCGAAGGCACGACATGACAGCTGCCAAAACCGATGTCGCGCCCGACATCGAGGACGTGATGGCGCTGAGCCCGCTGCAGGAGGGCTTGTACTCGCTGACCACGCTCGCCGAATTCGCCGACGGTGAAGCGGCGGACGACCCGTACGTCATCGGGATAGCGGCGGACATCTCCGGCGAACTCGATGTCGCACTGTTACGTGAGTGCGCGGAACAGATGTTGGTGCGGCACCCGAATCTGCGGGCCAGCTTCTTCAGCCGGGGAATCCCGCGACCGGTACAGATCGTCCCGTCCCGTGTCGAGCTGCCCTGGCGACTGGTCGCCGCCACACCCGCGGACGTGCCGGCGCTGGAAACCGCCGAACGTCAGCGACCGTTCGATTTGGAACGCGGGCCGGCGATCCGCTTCCTGCTGATCGAATTGCCGGGTGCGCGATGGCGTTTGGTGCTCACCGCCCATCACATCGTGATCGACGGATGGTCGTTGCCGGTGTTCGTCAACGAGATGATGATCCTCTATCGGGCCGGCGGCGACCCGTCGGCGCTGCCCGTGGCGCCCCGGCCCTACCGCGACTACATCGGCTGGCTGGCGAGCCGCGACCCGGAAACCAGCCAACGGGTTTGGCGCGAGCACCTGGCCGGACTGCCGGGCCCCACCCTGCTCGCCGCCGCGCTGGGGTCCATCGAGACGACCGACGGGCAGCAGACGGCGCTGCCCCGCACCACCCGGCTGCGACTGCCGGCCGACACCACCAGGCGGTTGGTCGAGGACACGCGATCGCGCGGCATCACCGTCAACACCCTGATGCAAATGGCGTGGGCGCTGGTGTTGTCGCGGCTTACCGACAGCCGCGACGTGGTTTTCGGGGTCACGGTTTCGGGTCGGCCGCCCGAACTGACCGGTGTCGAGACCATGGTCGGTCTGTTCATCAACACCTTGCCGCTGCGGGTGCGGCTCGACCCGGCGGCGACGGCGGGCGAGCAGTGCCGCGCCGTACAACGCGATGCGGCGCTGCTGCGCGAGCACAGCCATCTCGGGCATGCCCAGCTTCGCGCCCTCGGCGGGGTCGGGGAGATGTTCGACACCCTGCTGGTCTACGAGAACTTCCCGATGGACGGGCTGACCGCGGGTGGCGAATTGACCGCCGGCGGTGCGACTTTCCGGCCGTCCGCCCTGCAAACCCTGTCGCATTTCCCGGTCGCGATCGCCGCCCACATGGAAGGCGGCGAGCTGGTGGTATTGATCGAAGCGATCGACGGAGCGCTGGGCGCCATTCCCGCCGCCACCTTCGGGCAGCGGGTGCTCACCGCCGCCGAGAGGCTGCTGCAGGGCTGGGAGCGTCCGCTGCGCGACATCAGCGTCCTGCTGGGCGACGAGGCCGACCCGCTGCCGGCCGCTGCGCCAACGTCGTTGTCGCCGTTGAGCATTCACGCCCGGTTTGCCGACGCCGTGGCCAGGACACCGGACAGCACGGCGGTCAGCTGGGCGGGTGGCGCACTGAGCTATCGCGAGCTGGATCTTCACGCCACCCGGCTGGCGGCCCGACTGGTCGACAAGGGGGTCAAGCCCGAATCTCCGGTCGGCCTCCGGCTTTCCCGCGGTCCGCAGTACATCATCGCGATATTCGCCGTGCTCAAGGCCGGCGGCGTGTGCGTGCCGATGGAGCCGGCAATGCCCCCCGAACGGGTGAACTCGATTCTGCGCCAATCGGGCGCGTCGATCGTGTTGGACGACGAGCTGACCGAGGAGCTGCTGGACGCCTGCGAACCGCACGATGACGACTTCAACCCCGTCGACGTCGCCCCCGCGCAGGCCGCGTATGTCGTGTTCACTTCCGGCACGACGGGAGAGCCCAAGGGCGTCATCGGAACCCACGGCGCGGTGGGCGCGTACGCCGACGATCATCTGGACCGCGTATTGCGGCCCGCGGCAGGCAAACTCGGGCGGCCGCTACGCATCGCCCACGCCTGGTCGTTCGCCTTCGACGCGGCGTGGCAGCCGTTGGTCGGCCTGCTCGACGGGCACGGCGTGCATGTCGTCGACGAGCAGACCCAGACCGACGCCGAGGCGCTCGTCGCACTGATCGCCGCGCACGGGATCGACATGATCGACACCACGCCGTCAATGTTCGCCCAACTGCATGCTTTCGGGTTGCTGACCGAGGCACCGCTGACCGTGCTTGCGCTGGGCGGCGAGGCGGTCGGCAGCGCGGCCTGGGCCCGGATAAGCAACACCTGCAGCACCTCGT
>NZ_LZKI01000150.1 GCF_001672755.1 Mycobacterium colombiense
GGCAGCGCATGGTCGGCGGCCAACGCGCGCTTCGACTTCTACATGCGCGGCATCGTCACGCGCTTCGACTATCGCGACGCGCTGTTGTTGGACATGCAGGGCAATGTCGTCTATAGCGTGCTGAAGGGCCCCGATCTCGGCACCAACATTCTGACCGGCCCGTATCGCGAGTCGAAGCTGCGGGAGGCGTATCAGAAAGCCTTGGCGTCCAACGATCTCGACTTCGTCTGGATCACCGACTTCCAGCAGTACCAGCCGGCACTCGACACACCCACGGCGTGGGTGGTGTCACCGATCGGCATGAACGGCAAGTTCGAGGGTGTGATGGCGCTGCCGGTGCCGGTCGCGAAGATCAACAAGATCATGACCGCCGACAAGCACTGGGAGGCCGCCGGGATGGGGCCCGCGACCGAGACGTATCTGGCTGGCCCCGACGACCTTATGCGTTCCGACTCAAGGGATTTCATCGAGGACACGAAGGAATACCGGCGCTCGGCGATCGACGCCGGCACGCCGCCCGACGTGGTGGACCGGGCGATCCGGCTGGGCACTACCACCCTGGTGCAGCCGGTTGACACCGCCGGTCTTCGCGCCGCAAAACGCGGTGAGACGGGGGTGGTCAGCGCCACCGATTACATGGGCAACAAGGAACTGGAAGCCTATTCACCGCTGAGCATCCCCAACTCCGACCTGCACTGGTCGATCCTCGCGACGCGCGACAACTCCGATGCGTTCGCCCGGCTCGGCAGGTTCAGCAAGACGCTGGTGATCGCGGTCGCCGCAATGATCTTCGCTATCTGCGTAGCATCGATGTTCGTCGCTCAGGCTGCTGTGCGACCGGTCCGGCGCCTCGAAGAAGGCACCCGCAAGATCAGCTCCGGCGACTACGAGATCAACATCCCGGTCCAACGTCGCGACGAAATCGGTGATCTCACAGCGGCGTTCAACGAGATGAGCCGGAACCTGGCGATCAAGGAGGAGCTGCTCAACGAGCAGCGCCGGGAAAACGACCGCCTGATGCTGGCGTTGATGCCCGAATCGGTGTTGCAACGCTATCGCGAGGGCGAGGAGACCATCGCCCAAAAACATCAGGACGTCGCCATCATCTATGCCGACATCGTCGGCCTGGACGAGTTTTCCAACGACGTGCCGGAAGACGAGTTGGTCGCCACCGTAGACGATCTTTTTCGGCAATTCGATTCGGCCGCCGAAGCCCTTGGCGTCGAACGGATTCGCACCTTCCACAACGGCTATCTGGCCAGTTGTGGGGTGGTCACCCCCCGCCTGGACAGCATTCACCGTGCCGTCGACTTTGCCCTCGAGATCGGTCGTATCATCGATCGCTTCAACCGCCAGGCCGCGCATCAGCTGGGTCTGCGGGTCGGGGTGAACACGGGCAACGTGGTGAGCGGGCTGGTCGGCCGCTCCAGCCTGGTTTATGACATGTGGGGCGGCGCGGTCAGTCTGGCGTATCAAATGCACAGTGGCTCACCGCAGCCCGGCGTGTACGTCAGTTCGCAGGTGTATGAGGCGATGCGGGATGTTCGGCAGTTCACGCCCGCCGGCAGCATCTCCGTCGGCGGCACCGATCAGAACATCTACCGGTTGCTGGAACGCTGATGAACCTCTTCAACTCGACATGGTTCTACTGGGCGATCGGCATCGCAATCGGACTGCCGCTCGGGCTGATCGCGCTCACCGAGCTACACGACGCGCTGCTGCGCCGGAACAGCCCGCTGGCCCGGCAGGTCGGCCTGCTGCGCAATTACCTGCTGCCGCTCGGTGCGCTGTTGCTGTTGTTGGTCCAGGCCTCGCAGGTTTCGGCCGGCGATGTTCCGGTGCGCGTTTTGACCACGGCGTTCGGTTTGCTTGTGCTGGTGCTCGTGCTGTCCGGTCTCAACGCGACGATGTTCGAAGGCGCACCCGAAAAGAGTTGGCGCAAAAGGCTGCCCACCATCTTTCTGGACTGTGCCCGGCTGGCGGTGATCGGCGTCGGCCTGGCGGTGATGTCGTCCTACATCTGGGGTGTGCGCATCGGCGGCATCTTCACCGCGCTGGGCGTCACATCGGTCGTCATCGGTCTGATGCTGCAGAACTCCGTCGGCCAGATCGTGTCCGGCCTGTTCATGTTGTTCGAGCAGCCCTTCCGCATCGATGAATGGCTGGACACCGGCACGGCCCGCGGGCGCGTGGTCGAGGTGAACTGGCGCGCCGTGCACATCGACACCGGCAGCGGCATTCGGGTGATGCCGAACTCGATGCTCGCCAGCAACGCGTTCACGAATCTCAGCCGGCCGCCCGGCGCGCACAAGCTGGCGGTGACGACGATGTTCTCCAGCGTCGACCCGCCGGATCGGGTGTGTGCGCTGCTGTCGCGGATCGCGCAGGAATTGCCGCAGCTCAAGGCCGGCAGCGTGCCGCGCACGGTCCCGGTGGGCGCGGGCGAATACCGCACGACGATCGGGTTGGACTCACCCGCGGACGCCGGCGCCGCCAAGGCCACGTTCCTGCGCTGGGCCTGGTATGCGGCCCGCCGGGAGGAACTGCACCTCGACGACGCCGACGACGCCTTCTCCACCGTCGAACGGGTCGAGCACGCGTTGCACACGGTCGTGGCGCCGGCGTTGCGGATCGGCGCCGAGGAGCAGCGATCGCTGCGGTCGGCGGCGCGGATCGTCCGCTACGGCGCCGACGAGGTGGTGGAGTACGCCGGCCAGGTGCCCGCGGCCATGACGTTCCTGGTCTCCGGGCGCGTGCAGCTGACCGCGACGGCTGACGACGGGTCTCTGGTGCCGATCAGCACACTGGTCGAGGGGTCGTTCCTGGGGCTTACGGCGCTGACCCGGCAACCAAACCTGGCCAGCGCGTATGCGCTGGAAGAGGTCACCGCGCTGGAGATCGACCGCGAACACATCGAGCACCTGGTGACGCGTGCGCCGCTGTTGCTGCAGAACTTCGGCAACATCATCGAAGAGCGACGGAGCAAGGTGCGCAGCGCCCGGTGCGGTGAGCGGGTGGGGTAACCGCGAATCGGGTCGCCTCACCCGGGGTTTTGCCGCCGGATACCCTGGTTCAATGAGTCTGCAAGCACCATCGCTTCCTGACTTGCGCCAGGAGGTGCACAACGCCGCACGCCGCGCCCGGGTCGCGTCACGTGTCCTGGCATTGCTGCCGACGGTTGCCAAGGATCAGGCGCTGCGTTCCGCGGCCGACGCGGTGGCCGCCCACTCCGATTTGATCATGTCGGCCAACGTCGAGGACCTCGATGCCGCCCGGGTGGCCGGCACGCCGTCCGCGATGCTGGACCGGTTGGCCCTGGACCACAAGCGCGTCGAGGGCATCGCCGCCGGCCTGCGCCAGGTCGCCGGGCTGCCCGATCCGGTCGGTGAGGTGTTGCGCGGTTACACGCTGCCCAACGGGCTGCAGCTGCGCCAGCAGCGGGTTCCGCTGGGCGTCGTCGGCATGATCTACGAGGGTCGGCCCAACGTGACCGTCGACGCCTTCGGTCTGGCGCTGAAGTCCGGCAATGCCGTGCTGCTGCGCGGAAGTTCGTCAGCGGCGCGGTCCAACCAGGCGCTGGTGCAGGTGCTGCGGGCGTCGCTGGTCAGCGAGGACCTACCCGCCGATACGGTGCAACTGCTTTCGGCCGATGACCGCGCCACGGTGACGCATCTGATCCAGGCCCGCGGCCTGGTCGACGTGGTGATTCCGCGCGGCGGGGCGAGCCTGATCGATGCGGTGGTCCGCGACGCGCAGGTGCCCACCATCGAGACCGGCGTCGGCAACTGTCATGTCTACGTGCACGAGGGCGCCGATCTGGATGTGGCGGAGCGAATCCTGCTGAATTCCAAGACCCGTCGGCCCAGTGTCTGCAACGCCGCCGAGACACTGCTGGTCGACGTCGGGATCGCCGAGGAGGCGCTGCCCCGGCTGGTGACCGCCCTGCAAGACGCCGGCGTGACGGTGCACGGTGGATTCTCCAAGGACGCGCACGAGGACGACCTGCGTCGCGAGTACCTGTCGATGGACATCGCGGTGGCGGTGGTCGACGGTATCGACGCCGCGATCGCGCACATCAACGAGTACGGCACCGGACACACCGAGGCCATCGTCACCACCAATATGGCTGCGGCGCAAAAGTTTACGGACGGTGTCGATGCGGCCGCGGTGATGGTGAACGCGTCCACGGCGTTCACCGACGGTGAGCAGTTCGGCTTCGGCGCCGAAATCGGCATCTCCACCCAGAAGCTGCATGCCCGCGGCCCGATGGGGCTGCCCGAATTGACCTCGACCAAATGGATCGCGTGGGGTGACGGACAAACTCGTCCGGCCTGATACCCCGCGTGGAGCAAGTGTTTTAGGAGAACCGATTGTGAGTGTGCCCGCCCGGTCCAAGCCGTTGTTCGACGACATCGACGACGTCTCGCGGCGGTTGGCCGAGACCGGCTACCTGCCCGACACCGCCACCGCGACGGCCGTGTTCCTGGCTGACCGGCTCGGCAAGCCGTTGTTGGTGGAAGGCCCGGCCGGCGTGGGCAAGACCGAGCTGGCCCGCGCCATCGCCCAGGCCACCGGCTCCGGCCTGGTGCGCCTGCAGTGCTACGAGGGCGTCGACGAGGCGCGCGCGCTGTACGAGTGGAACCACGCCAAGCAGATCCTGCGCATCCAGGCCGGTTCGGGGGACTGGGACCAGACCAAGGACGACGTGTTCAGCGAGGAGTTCCTACTGCAGCGTCCGTTACTGACCGCCATCCGGCGCACCGAGCCCACGGTGCTGCTGATCGACGAGACCGACAAGGCCGACATCGAGATCGAGGGTCTGCTGCTCGAGGTGCTGTCGGACTTCGCCGTGACCGTTCCCGAGCTGGGCACGATCACCGCCGAGCGGACGCCGCTGGTGGTGCTGACCTCCAATGCCACCCGCGAACTCTCCGAGGCGCTCAAGCGTCGGTGCCTGTTTTTGCACATCGACTTTCCCAGTCCCGACCTGGAACGCCGCATCCTGCTGTCCCGGGTCCCCGAGCTGCCCGCGCACCTGGCCGAGGAGCTCGTTCGCATCATCGGCGTGCTGCGCGGCATGCAGCTCAAGAAGGTGCCGTCCATCGCCGAGACGATCGACTGGGGCCGCACGCTGCTCGCGCTGGGCCTGGACACCATCGACGACGCGGTCGTCGCGGCCACGCTCGGCGTGGTGCTCAAACACCAGTCCGACCAGCAGCGCGCGACCGGCGAGCTGCGGCTGAATTAGGACTGCAGCGATGGCCACCCGCCGTATCCGCCCCTCCCGGCCGCTCGCCCCGCACGGGCTGCCGGGCCACCTGGTGGGGTTCGTGGAAGCGCTTCGCGGGGCTGGAATTTCGGTAGGTCCGTCGGAGACGGTGGACGCCGGGCGGGTGATGGCGACCCTCGGCCTGGGTGACCGGAAGGTGCTGCGCGAGGGCCTCGCGTGCGCCGTGCTGCGCCGCTCGGATCACCGCGAGACCTACGACGCCATGTTCGACCTGTGGTTCCCCGCGGCGCTGGGCGCTCGCGCGGTGGTCACCGACGACGAGGCCGACGACTCGCCGGACGACGACGCCCTGCCGGCCGACGACGTCGAGGCGATGCGCCAGATGCTGGCGGACCTGCTGACCGACCACCCCGATCTCGCCGAGATGGACGAGCGCCTGGTGGCGATGATCGCCCAGATCGTCGAGGCCTACGGCAAGTACAGCTCCAGCCGCGGCCCGTCGTTCTCGTCGTATCAGGCGCTCAAGGCGATGGCACTGGACGAGCTCGAGGGCAAGCTGCTGGCCGGGCTGCTCGCATCGTACGGTGAGGAACCCACCCCCAGCCAGGAAGAGATTGCCAAAGCGCTTGCCACGCAGCGTATCTCCCAAATACGCAAGCTGGTCGACTCCGAGACCAAACGGCGCACCGCGGAGCAGCTGGGCCGCGATCACGTCCAGATGTACGGCATTCCACAGCTTTCCGAGAACGTCGAATTCCTGCGCGCCTCCGGTGAGCAGCTGCGCCAGATGCGCCGGGTGGTGGCTCCACTGGCCCGCACGCTGGCGACCCGCCTCGCGGCGCGGCGGCGGCGCGCCCGCGCGGGGTCGATCGATCTGCGCAAGACGCTGCGCAAGTCGATGTCCACCGGCGGTGTGCCGATCGACGTGGTACTGGCCAAGCCGCGCCCGGCGCGGCCGGAACTGGTGGTGCTGTGCGATGTGTCCGGCTCGGTCGCCGGGTTCAGCCATTTCACCCTGCTGCTGGTACACGCTCTGCGCCAACAGTTCTCGCGGGTGCGCGTGTTCGCCTTCATCGACACCACCGACGAGGTGACCCACATGTTCGGCCCGGAGGCGGACCTGGCCGTGGCCATCCAGCGGATCACCCGGGAGTCCGGCGTGTACAGCCGTGACGGCCATTCGGACTACGGCAACGCGTTCGCGTCGTTCGTGCAGGCGTTCCCCAATGTGCTGTCACCCCGTACCTCGCTGCTGGTCCTGGGGGATGGTCGCACCAACTACCGCAATCCGGAGATCGAGCTGCTGACCCACATGGTGACCGCCAGCCGGCACGCACACTGGCTGAATCCCGAGCCGAAGCATCTGTGGGGCAGCGGCGACTCGGCGGTGCCGCGCTATCAAGAGGTCATCCCGATGCGCGAGTGCCGGTCCGCCAAGCAGCTTGCCGCGGTGATCGACCAGCTGCTGCCGGTGTAGGGGCGCGGCGTCGTTTCACACCGGCCATACGCTTCTCCGGCGGCGGGGTGTTCTTTGTCCCCGCCTCGCAGCGACCTACCGCGGGCCGGCCGGCGTCCCGGCATCGTCGACAGCCATGTGTCGGCCATTTGTCGCTGTGAGGTGGGCACAACACGTGCCGCCCGACGCAGCGGCTGGTGTGGCATGTGTGGCCGACGCGTGGGAAATCGGGCCGTAACACCGGCTCAAGTAAGCTGGCACATCGTGCAAAAGCAGCTTCGCAGGTTAGGAGTGATGGGTGGGACGTTCGACCCCATCCATTACGGCCACCTGGTTGCCGCCAGTGAGGTCGCCGACCTGTTCGACCTCGACCAGGTGGTGTTCGTGCCCAGCGGGCAGCCCTGGCAGAAGGAGCGGCACGTTTCCGCCGCCGAGGACCGGTACTTGATGACGGTGATCGCCACGGCGTCCAATCCCCGCTTCTCGGTCAGCCGGGTCGACATCGACCGGGGCGGCCCCACCTACACCAGGGACACGTTGAGCGACCTGCGCGCCCTCAACCCGGACTCCGAGCTGTACTTCATCACCGGGGCCGACGCGCTGGCCTCCATTCTGTCGTGGCAGGGCTGGGAGACGGTGTTCGACCTGGCGCGGTTCATCGGGGTCAGCCGGCCCGGCTACGAGCTGCGCCGCGAACACATCACCGGCGTGCTCGGCGAGCTCCCCGAGGACGCGCTGACGCTCGTCGAGATCCCGGCGCTGGCCATCTCCTCGACGGATTGCCGTCAACGCGCGGCGCAGCGCAGGCCGCTGTGGTACCTGATGCCCGACGGCGTCGTGCAGTACGTCTCCAAGCGCCGGCTCTACCGCGACGAGGGGCCGCCGGTGATCGTCAACGAAACACGTCTGAGCACAGGGGAACACCCGTGAGCGCCACGCAGGAGGCCATCGACATGGCGACGGTGGCCGCCGGCGCGGCCGCCGCGAAGCTGGCCGACGACGTCGTCGTCATCGACGTCTCGGCCCAGCTCGCCATCACGGACTGCTTCGTGATCGCCTCGGCGTCCAACGAGCGACAGGTCAACGCCATCGTCGACGAGGTCGAGGAGAAGATGCGCAAGGCCGGCTACAAGCCGGCGCGGCGCGAGGGCACGCGCGAAGGCCGGTGGACGCTGCTGGACTATCGCGACATCGTCGTTCACATTCAGCACCAGGAAGACCGCGACTTTTACGCCCTGGACCGGCTGTGGAGTGACTGCCCGATGGTGCCGGTAGCGCTGGATGAGCGTCCCGGCAACTCTGAAGGCTCGGGCGCACAATGAGCATTCGTCGTCTGATCATGTTGCGGCACGGGCAAACCGAGTTCAATGCCGGTAGCCGGATGCAGGGCCAGTTGGATTCCGAACTGAGCGAACTCGGGCGGGCGCAGGCGATCGCCGCCGCCGAGGTGCTGGGCAAGCTGCAGCCGCTGCTGATCGTGTCGTCGGATCTGCATCGTGCCTACGACACGGCGGTCAGGCTGGGGGAGGTGACCGGTCTGCCGATCCGGGTGGACCGGCGGCTGCGGGAAACCCATCTGGGCGACTGGCAGGGCCTGACCCACACCGAGGTCGACGCGCAGGCCCCGGGCGCACGGCTGGCCTGGCGCGAGGACGCCACCTGGGCGCCGCACGGCGGCGAGAGCAGGGTCGACGTCGCGGCCCGCAGCGTGCCGCTGGTCGCCGAACTGGTGTCCGCGGAGCCGGAATGGGGTGATCCCGACGGCCCGGATCGTCCGGTGGTGCTGGTGGCCCATGGTGGCCTGATCGCCGCGCTGTCGGCCGCGCTGCTGAAGCTTCCGGTCGCCAACTGGCCGATTCTTGGCGGCATGGGCAATGCCAGCTGGGTGCAACTGTCCGGCCACAACGACGATCCCGCCGACGAATTCGACAGCATCCGTTGGCGTCTGGATGTATGGAACGCTTCGGCGCAGGTGTCCAACGATGTCCTCTGAACGGCCGTCCAAGCCCACCCTGCTGATCTTCGCCGACTCGTTGGCCTACTACGGCCCGACCGGAGGGCTGCCCGCCGACGATCCCCGTATCTGGCCGAATATCGTTGCGGGGCAATTGGGCTGGGATGTCGAGCTGATCGGCCGCATCGGGTGGACGTGCCGCGACATCTGGTGGGCGGCGACCCAGGACCCGCGGGCCTGGGCGGCGCTGCCCAGGGCCGGTGCGGTCATCTTCGCCACGGGTGGCATGGATTCACTGCCGTCGGTGCTGCCCACCGCGCTGCGCGAGTTGATCCGCTATGTGCGGCCGCCCTGGCTGCGGCGCTGGGTCCGCGACGGCTATGGCTGGCTTCAGCCCAGGCTCTCGCCGGTGGCCCGATCGGCCCTGCCTCCGCACCTGAGCGCGGACTACCTCGAACAAACGCGTGGTGCAATCGATTTCAACCGTCCCGGCATCCCGATCGTGGCCTCGCTGCCATCGGTGCACATCGCCGACACGTACGGCCGGGCACACCACGGGCGCGCCGGGACGGTGGCCGCGATCACCGAATGGGCGCAGAACCACCAGGTGCCCCTGGTCGACCTCAAAGCCGCTGTCGCCGAACAGATTATGAGTGGCCGCGGGAACCCCGACGGCATTCACTGGAATTTCGAGGCTCACCAGGCGGTCGCGGAGTTGATGCTCAAGGCGCTCGCCGAGGCCGGGGTGTCCAACGAAAAGCACCGCGGGTAGCGCCATGACCGTCGTGGTGGTGACCGACTCGTCGGCACGTCTGCCCGCCGACCTGCTGGAAAAGTGGGGGATACGCGTCGTTCCGCTGCACATCCTGCTCGACGGCAACGATCTGCGCGACGGTGTCGACGACGTTCCCGGCGACATCTACAAACTCTCGGCCACCACCGCCGCGGCCACTCCGGCCGAACTGGCCGACGCGTACCAGCAGGCGCTGACCGACAGCGGCGCCGACGGTGTTGTGGCCGTGCATATTTCGTCGGCGCTGTCGGGCACCTGCCGGGCCGCCGAACGCACCGCCGCCGACCTCGACCCGGGCGTGCGCGTCGTCGACTCCAAGTCGGCCGCGATGGGCACCGGCTTCGTCGCGTTGGCCGCCGCGCGGGCCGCGGCCGACGGTAAAGACGTCGACGCCGTCGCGGAGGCTGCGCGCGCCGCCGTGGACCGCGGACACGCCTTCATCGTGGTGCACCGACTGGACAACCTGCGCCGCAGCGGACGAATCGGCGGAGCGAAAGCGTGGCTGGGCACCGCGCTGGCACTCAAGCCGCTGCTACGCATCGATGACGGCAAACTCGTTCTGGCGCAACGGGTCCGCACGGTCAGCCATGCGACCGAGGCGATGATCGACCGGGTGTGTCAGGTCGTCGGCGACGATGCCGCAGCCCTGGCGGTACACCACGTCAACAACCCGGACGGTGCCCGTGCGGTGGCGTCGGCGCTGGGCGAGCGGCTGCCGGCGTGCGAGCCGGCGATCATCACCGAGCTGGGGCCGGTGCTCGCGCTGCACGTCGGCGCGGGCGCGGTCGCGGTGAGCGTGGCGCTCGCAGCGAATTAGGTCGCGCTTACCGGCCGTCGCGCGTTGTCACCGCGCGGGTGCACCACTTGCGGCCACCAGAACCACCGCCCGAGCAGGGTGGCGATCGAAGGCATCAGCAACGTGCGCACGATCAGCGTGTCGAGGAGCAGACCGATGCACACGGTCGACCCGAACTGACCGAGCACGCGCAGATCGCTGCCCAGCATGGACGCCATGGTGAAGGCGAACACCAGACCCGCGGCCGTCACCACACCACCGGTGCCGGCCATCGACCGGATGATTCCCGTCTTGAGGCCGCCGTGGATCTCTTCGCGGAACCGGGACACCAGTAGCAGGTTGTAGTCGGACCCGACGGCCAACAGGATGATGACTGACAGCGCCATCACGATCCAGTGGATCCTGATGCCGAACAGATCCTGCCAAATCAACACGGACAGACCGAAAGACGCCGCGATCGAGCTGGCCGCCGTGCCGACGATCACCAGCGCGGCCACCACGCTTCGGGTCAGCAGCAGCATGATCATGAAGATCAGTGTCAGGGCCGACACCACCGCGATCATCAGGTCGTACTTCTCGCCGTCGGCCATGTCCTTGAAGGTCGCGGCGGTCCCGCCGAGATACACCCGGGCATCGGACAGCGAGGACTGCTTCAACCCCTCCTGCGCGGCGGTGCGTTCGGCGTCGACGCGCGCGATGCCCTCCGGTGACATCGGATCACCCTGGTGGGTGATGAAGAACCGCGCCGACTTACCGTCCGGCGACAGGAACATGCGAAGACCCGTCTGGAAGTCGGGGTTGTCAAAGGCCTCCGGCGGGAGATAGAAGAAGTCGTCGTTCTTGGAGTTGTCAAAGCTTTGCCCCATCACGATGGCGGTGTTGCTCATCGCCTCCATCTGATTGATCATCGCCTTGAACGTCTGGTAGAGCGTCAGCGTGATGCCCCTGGTGGTCTTCAGCGTGGTGATCAGCGTGGGAAACAGCGCAGTCAGGTCGCGTGAGGCTTTGGCGGTGTGCGCGATGTCGGTGGTCAGATAGTGGAACTGCTCGGCCAGTTGGTCGAACCCGTCGAATGTGTCGAAGAGGGACCGCAGCCCGACGCACACGGGGATGTCGTAGCAGTGCTTCTCCCAATAGAAGACGCTGCGTATCGGGCGGAAGGTGTCGTCGAAATCCGCGATGTGGTCGCGCAGCGTGTCGGTGATCTGCGACGTCACGGCCGTCGTCTTCGCGCTGTCGTCGGCGGCGTTGGCCAGGTCCAGTGACACCTCGTATTGGCGCTGCGTGGTGTCGATCTGGGTTTGCAGGTCATCGGCCATCTTGAGGATGTCGTTCATGCGCTCCTTGAGGAAGCCCATGTTCTGCATCGTCGTCTGGCTCTGGACGCTGTTCTGGAACGGAATCGAGCTGTGCTGAATCGGAATGCCCAGTGGCCGCGTGATGTCCTGGACCATGGCGATGCCGAGCGTGCGCATCTCGTTCTTGGCCACCCGGTCCAACACCAGCATGTCCGCGGGGTTGCGCATGTCGTGGTCGGACTCGACCATCAGCAGGTCGGGGTTCATCCGTGCTTCGGAGAAATGCCGATTCGCGGCCTCTTGCCCTTGATTGGACGGAGCTGACAACGGCAGGTAATGGCGGTCGTTGTAGCTCGTGTGGAAGCTCGGCAGGGCGATCATGCCGACCAGTACGACCGCCGCGCTGACGGCCAAGACCGGTGCGGGCCAACGCACTACGGCCGTGCCCACGCGGCGCCACAGCCGGCCACGCCTGGCCTGCTTTTCGAAGAGGTGGAAGCGGCTGCCGATGAACACGACCGCGGGGCCCAGCGTGATTCCGGCCAGCACCACGACCAGCATGCCGATCGCCACGGGCGCGCCCATGGTGTTGAACCACGGCAGCCGCGAAAAGCTCAGGCAATAGGTCGCGCCCGCGATCGTCAGGCCCGATCCCAAGACGACGGGGGCGACGCCCTTGAACGTGGTGTAGTACGCGGTTTCTCGATCCTCACCGGCAGCCAACGCCTCCTGATAGCGGCCGACGAGGAAGATGCCGTAGTCCGTACCCGCGGCGATCGCCAGCATGGTCAGGATGTTGGCGGCGAAGGTGGTGAGCCCAAAGGCGTTGTGGTAGGCGAGAACCGCGACGACTCCGCGCGAACAGGCCAGCGCGACAAACGTCATGAACAGCTGCACGAGCGTGGTGACGATGGACCGGTAGACCAGCAGCAACATGATCGCGATGGCACCCAGGGTGAACAGCGTGATCTTGGCCAGGCTGGCGTTACCGATGATGTGCATGTCGTCGGACAGCGCTGCGGGACCGGTGACGTAGGCCTTCACGCCGGGTGGCGCCTTGTTCTCCTCGATCACCTTGCGAACGGCGTCCACGGATTCGTTGGCCAGCGTCGTGCCCTGGTTGCCGGCGAGGTTCACCTGAACATAGGCGGCCTTGCCGTCGGCGCTCTGAGCGCCCGCGGCGGTGAGCCGGTCGCCCCAGAAGTCCTGGATGTGCTGAATGTGCTTGGGGTCCTGGCGGAGTTGCCGAATCAGCTTGTCGTAGTACTGGTGTGCGTCCGGGCCGAGCGGGTGCTGGCCCTCCAGCACGATCATGACGGTGCTGTTGGAGTCGAACTCGTGGAAGTTGTGGCCCAGGCGCATCATCGCTTTCATCGACGGTGCGTCCAGCGGTGTCATCGGCGCCGAGTGCGCCTCGCCGACTTTTTCCAGCGTGGGAACGACGACGTTGACCAACACGGTGATGGCCACCCAGCCCAAAATGATCGGTATCGCGAAGATGCGGATCGCATGGGGAAGGTAGGGGCGGTGGCCCCGCTCGGCCTTGGACAGGCGGCCCGCTTTGATCGGGCCGGTGTCGACGGTGCTCAGGTCTTGCGCGGTCTTGTTGCTCGTGTCGCTCATGCGGACTTCACCAGGCAGAAGGTCTGGGCGTTATGGCCGTTGGAGTTCTGGTTGTCGCGGACGATGCCGTCCACGGTGATCTTGCAGCTGATCGTGCTGCCGTCGCTCTGGGCCATGATGTTGGCGCTCACCGAGGGCAGCGTGGTCGAGATCGTGGTCGTCCAGGGCAGTGGGGCGTTGTTGACCTGGTGCGTGTTGGCGTTTTCGTCCCAGTAGTTGATGTTCGCGGTCGTACCGGGGTTGCCGGAGATTTCGTAGACGACGACCTTCGGGTTGAACTGCACGATTTCGATCCCCTTGCCGGCGTTTGCGTTGAGGTCTTCTGAGCCGAAGATCTTGTGCAGCCGCGACACGATCAACGCCGAGGTCGCCAAGACGACCACCAGCAGCAGCGGAATCCACCCTTGTTTCAGCACGCGGGTCACAATGCCGGGGCGGGGACCCGAGTCCGGATTAGCCACCACCTGACCGCCTTCCGCAAAGCTCACCAACCATCGCCGACGACACCAATGTCAACGGAACATTTGCTCAGTTAGGGATACTAACCTTAGTGCACGCAAGCGTTCCTCGCGGGGCCGCCAGTTGTGGCGGACGGCATATCCGCTAATAGGCAAGCCGACCGGTGACGGGCGGCAAATCCGCGAGCGTCACGATCCCGGGCTCCGCGGCCACCACCGCCGGAACGGCATTGGTAACCGGCATCGCGGTGTAAATCATCCCCAGTCCCATGAACCCGGGCTCGGTCCAATCCTTGGGCGGCAGGCAGTGCAACACGGTGCGCATGTTGGGCAGCCCGAACACCTGGATGACGTGGCCGTGCTCGAGTGGTTTGGGTGGAACGACGTGACTGCCCATGGTCCAGTTGAACCCGACGCTGACAACGTTGCGATCGCCGACCCAGCCGCGGTGGTACCCGTAGACGCTGCCGACCGTTCCGGCGGGAATCTTCATGAAGCCCAGATCGGAATCGCCGGTGGCCGCGGTGAACGTGACGTCGAAGGTCATCTTGTCCAGCTTCGCCCCCAACGCGTCGGCCATCATCGCGGCCGATTCGGCGAAGACCTCGCTTTCCCGCCGGACGTTTTCGGCCAGCCCGGGGGTATCGGGATCTTGCGAAAACCCCATGGCCGTCTGGGTTTCCGCCGACTCGTAGGTCGAGCAGTCGACGGACTCGGTGATTCGGATCTCGTCGACGCGCTCGCACGAGGCCGACAGCACCATGCCCACCATGTTCGTCATGCCCGGGTGGGCGCCACTGCCGAAGATCGTCGAATTGCCCTTCTGGCAGGCGTCCTCGATGCGCTTGCGGTCCTGCGGTGTCTGCTTGCCCCCGGTGATCCACGCCGCGCTGGTGCACACGTTGACTCCCGACTCCAGCAGCCGCACCAACTCATCGACGTTGGGCCACAACGGGTTATAGCAACACGCGTCGGCGCCCAGGGCCAACAGAGCGTCGATGTCGTTCGTCGCCTGCACCCCGGTCGGCTCGGGCCAGCCCGCCAGGTCGGCGGCGTCGACGCCCACCTTGTCCGCGCCGTGCGCATACACCCCGGCCAGTTCGAGGTCGGGCCGTCCGATGATGGCGTGCAGCGAACGACGACCGATGTTGCCGGTCGTCCACTGGATCACCCGCAGCGGACGGGATGGACTGGTCGTTTTCATGCGGGCTCCTTTGCCGTGCGATCGACTCATTATGTTCGACCCGGCCCACGCGCACGCGAGCCGGGAGTCAAAGCCCGGCGGTTCCGGCTGCGAGGAACAGACAACCGGCCGCGGCAAGCAACAGCGCTACTTCGCGGCGGCGGCGCGATCGAATCCAGTTGTGCAACGCCTTCATCGACGAGGCGGTCGTCTCGGGCGCCAGTAGATAGGCCAGCAGCGGAAGCTCGACGAGCGCGAACGCCACGATGTTGAACAGCAACAGCGCAGCGACCTGCGTCATGGCCGCCGCGCCGGAGGCCAGTATGACCGCCAGCGCGGCAAGGTAGTCGACCGACGGCAATGCGATGCTGAGACCGGCGATTCCCGCGACCGGCAGCGAATGCCCCCTCAGAAATCGTTGGCCCGGCATCGCCAACCTTGCCGGCCGCGGGCCTATTCGTCCGGGGATGTCCACGGCCACGGCCACCGCGACCACCAGCGCCAGCAACCCGATCAGGATCTGAATCCTCGGCACTGTGAAGTAGCTGGACCCCATCAGTCCGCGCCGAAGCAGGAACAGAACCACCAGGCCCACCGTCATTCCCATCGCGAAACCGCCAGATAAGAATGCGAGCAATTGCAGCACCGGTCTGGGCCTGTTCAGCATGAGCACCGTCATACCGATGCGGAATGGTTCGACACTGACGGCAACGGCCATCACCAGGACAGTGATCAACATTGATACGACTGCATGCCCGCCACTGGCCGGTTTAGGCGTCCAGCCGGACGAACTGCTTCTGTCGGTACTGCTCGATACAGGCGGCGCGGCGGATCTTGCCGCTCGTCGTGGTGGGGATGGATCCGGGGGCCACCAGGACGAGGTCCCCGACGTTCAAGCCGTGCGCATTGGCTATCGCGGAGGTGACATCACTTTTGACGCGGGTGAACCGGTGCATCGCCTCTTCGTCGGAGTCGCCTCGCTTTTTGACCTCGATGATCGTGACCAACTTCTCGGTACTGTTCAGCGGAACCGATATCGCCGCGACCCGGCCGCGGGTGATCTCCTGGATCGTCGCCTCGATGTCCTCGGGGTAGTGATTACGCCCCTGGATGATCAGCAGATCCTTGATGCGGCCGACAATGAACAGCTCGCCGTCGAAGCTGAAGCCTTGGTCTCCGGTTCTCAGCCAGGGCCCTTCCGGCGTGCCCGGCGACGGGTCGATGAGCGTTGCGCCGAAGCAGCGCTGCTCCTCCGGAGGTTTGCGCCAGTAGCCGTCGGCCACGTTATCGCCATGCAGCCAGATCTCGCCGATCGAGCCCTGCGGGCATTCTCGGTTTGTCTCGCAGTCGACGATCCGCAGCGTCGGTGAGTGCGGCACTTTGTATTTGACCAGCGCGGTGCCCGTCCCGGCCGCACATTGCTGAGCGCGGCCGGCGGAGAGCTCCCCGACATCGAAATGAAGCGCGCCCGATGCATCGTTCCAGGTGCCGGCCGCCGCGAAGACGGTTGCCTCTGCCAAACCATATGACGGACGCACCATATGGTCGTGGAAGTTGAAGTGCGCAAACCTATCGACGAAGCGCTGCAACGTGGCCGGTTCGACCCGTTCGGCGCCGCTGATGATGCCCAGCACGCCGGAGAGGTCAAGCCCGGCCAGGTCGTTGTCGGTGGTTTTGCGGGCGGCCAAGTCAAAGGCGAAATTCGGCGCCGCCGACCACGCATGAGGACTGCCGGCCAACGATCGCACCCATCTGGCCGGCCTCTCCAGAAACGAGATCGGACTGCTCAACTCGCCGCGATAGCCGCCCAGGATCGGGGCGCAGACCCCCAGCACCAGACCCATGTCGTGGTAAAAGGGCAACCACGAGACGATCGTGAGATCTGATGGGGCCTTGACCTGGGAATCCGCGAAGAAGCCGCGCATCAACTGCTCGAAATTCACCCGGAGGTTGCGGTGCGAGATCATGACGCCCGTTGGCTGCCGTGTTGAGCCCGAGCTGTACTGCAAATACGCCGTGCTGGGCAAATCGGCCGTCCGAACGCTTGTTCCGTCATCGACGTTCAGGTTCAGCGAATCGATTTCGACGATCTTGGGGGCCGCGTCCAGGCGTGCTTTATCGACGTATTCGGTGATGTCTTCCGCGACGGCGGACGTTGTGAGAACAACCGAGGGCGACGTGTCGGCGAGGACCCCGCTCACCCGTTCATGACTCGAGCCTCGATGCGGCAATGGAAGCGGCACCGCGATGAGACCAGCCTGCATGGATCCCAAGAAGGCCACGATGTAGTCGAGGCTCTGGGGAGCCAGGATCACCGCCCTGTCTCCGACGGACCCGTGCAGGTGAAGTTCGCGTGCCAAGTTCAGTGTTCGGCGCGACAACTGCGACCACGTCAGACTCTCGGGAACACCTGCCCAGTCGTCGTCGTAATTGGTGAACGTAAACGCGATGTCGTTGGGCCGCAAGCTGGCACGGCCGTGCAACATCGAGAGAATGGAAGACTGGGACATAGGCGTCACATCACGTCCGTACTGATAGTCGATTTGCGGGCTCGGGTTCAGTGGTCGGCTTCGCCTGCGCTGTGCGACAACACGGACATGGCACCGCTGAGAATCTGCGAGAACGGGTCAGCGCCGCCGCCGAATGTCGCCTGGTTGGCCGGCGCCGTGACGGCCGCTGGGTCGAAGCCGTGCACGGGGTCCACCTGAACGGGAGCGGTCGCCGGGTCGTCGTTTCGCGAATAGCCCGCGTTCACGCGGGGAGTCAGGATCGCGTCGAGCTTGTTCAGCGTGTCCTCCGGAATTCCGATGTAGGCCAGCGGCATGACCAGCGGAAGGTGCTTTTCGGGGACCATGATCGTGGTGATTTTGGCGCCCCGGGAGTTGACCGTCGTTCTGATGTTCTGCGGCGGCACCATGCTCGGGTTCGTGAAGGCCACCGCGGTGTGACCCGTGGCGAGGCCCAGCAGCGTGTTGGCGAGAGCGAACAAGTTATCCGGCCGGTCAGGGAAGTCCGCAATCGAGTCGTACGCCGCCACGAACTTGTCGGTGTCGTACTGGCTCTCGTACGGCGGTGGCATGCGGTAGTCGAGCGCTGGAACAACGCTGCCGACCGGGAACATGGCGCTCAGGAAACTCTGGCCGAAGGCGTGCTGCCCGATCGGGTCGCCGAATGTTGCGAAGTTCAGCGTGTCGGGCGGGGGAGCGGTCGGATCATTGGCCAGTCGGGCCTGCTCGCCGTCGACTACGAACCCGCCCTCGGACAAGCCGATCGCCGTGCCGGGGCGACCGGTGGCGCGGATCGCCGCGTCGAGGTTGTTGATGCCCTCGTCGACAGACTCGCCGACGCTGGGGCCGTCGATCCCCAGGCCCGGGAAGGATTCATCGATCTTGCCGATGCCCGGGAAGAGTCGCTCCAACACATGTCCCTGCACCTGACCGGCGGGGTAGCGAACGATTTGGCGCTGCTGGCCCGGGAACCACTCCGCGCCCTCCATGCGGATGTACTGGTCGTAGGGGATGCCCAGCACATGAGCCCCGCCAAGGGCGTACGCGGTCTGGTCGCCCGGCGCCCCAGGGGTCGGCGGGCCGCCGATGGGCGTGTCGGCATTTGCGGTATCGATGCCGAAATACCCTGCGCCACCTACAGTTAACAGCGCCGTAACTCCTGCGAGTAGTTTCTTCATCCCTACTCCTGACCCTTCGGCTTCTCTAGTCTCACATACATCATGGGTGCGTGCTAACTGAGCTCTGGTTCGGCGCGTCCCACCGCCGTTCGCGACGGCGGCCGCCGCAAGGACCGCCCTACGCTCAGTCGTGACGGCCACCAGTTCGCCCGTCCCGCCAGCGCAGCGATGGCGGGAACCGTGATGGTGCGCACCAAAAAGGTATCCAGCAGAATTCCCACGCCGATCACGAAACCGCCTTGGATCACGGTGCCGATGCTGGAGAACAGGAGGCCGCACATCGATGCGGCGAAGATCAGACCCGCCGCAGTGATCACGCCGCCTGTCGAACTCAGGGTGCGGATGATGCCGTAACGCATGCTGTGCGGAGACTCATCACGCATTCGCGAGACGAGCAGCATGTTGTAGTCGGCTCCCACCGCGACCAGCACCACGAATGCCAGTGGCGGCACGCTCCAATGCAAGTGCTGACCGAGTAGGAATTGAAACACCAGAACGCCGATGCCTACCGCCGATAGATACGAAATAACCACGGTGGCAACCAGGTACAGCGGCGCGACGATCGCGCGTAGCAGCGCGATCAACGTCAGCAGCACGACGAGCAGGGTGACCGCGATGATGAACCGGATGTCGTGTTGGTAATAGTCCCGTGTGTCCTTAAGGCCTGCGGTGTACCCCGCCATCGATACGGTGGCGTCCGCCAACGCGGTATTGGGTTGGGCTCCCCGGGCGGTCGCGGTGATGGCATTGACCTGATCCATGGCTTCGGTGCTGAAGGGATTGAGTTTGGTTTGGACCAAGTACCGCACCGAGCGGCCGTCTTGTGAAATGAACACCTTGGCCGCCTGCTGGAACTCCGGCAGGTGCAGAAGCTGGGACGGAATATTGAACCCCGCCATTGCCGGACGCGCCGCGTCATGTTTCAGCGACAGCAAAAACGCGGCTGACTCGCTGAGCCCCGCACCCAGCTGCTTGACCTTGTCGATGAGTTGAGCCACCGCGTCGGCCACCTGTCGGCTCCCACCGGCGAGTTGGTCTGCGCCACTTTGCAGGGTGTTGAGGTTGGTCTGCAGGCCGCCGGGTCGGTCCATCCCCATGGAATGCAGCACCTCGCTGAGCTTCGCGAATGCGCTGCGTAGGCGGTCCGTCGACGCTTTCAGGGCCCGCTTGTCCGGATACTCCTGCAGTTGGTGGGACAAGTCATTAATGGCGTCGAGGTCTGCTTGATCGCGCGCCCCCACCAGCTGCTCGAATGTCCCGCGGGTGGCGCTACACGACGAGTCGGCATCGCAGACCGGGTTGCCTTGCAGCGCCGTCAAGACCGGGCCTATCCACGCGAACATGTTCTTGGCGGCCGAAAAGTTCCAACCCATCGTGTTGCTGAGCGAGTTGACGTGGTCGACGAGTCGGGCTGCGATGTCGACCTCTTCGACCAGCGCGTTGCCGCTGTACTGGCTCTTCGTCGATGAGAAGGCAGTCTCCAGTTCGCGCACGCTCGCAGCGAGCTGGTTGACCTGGCCGCGGACATCGCCGAGGTTGTCGGCCAGCGTGCCGGCCCCTTCGGTCAGGCGGTTCAGGTCATTGGTCTGGTCGTTGATCATCCTGGACCCGCCGGCCAGCAGGCTGCCGATGGCGCCTGCCTGATAGGTGGCTCTGAATTGTTCCGGCACATTCCCGGTGGGGCGGGTGATGCCGCTGACGGCGCCGACATTCGGCAGTTGGCTGACGCGATCCGCCATCTGTTCCAAGTCCGCAAGGGCCTGCGGCGTGCGAAGGTCATGCGGCGACTGGACCAGGATGTATTCCGGAATGGACTGGTTCACCGGGAAATGGCGATCCAGCGCGGCGTATCCGATGGAGCTCGGAGCAGACGCCCGCAGGGCCTTGCGGTCGTCGTAGTTGTAGCGCACCAAGCCCGCGCAGCTGGCCAGGATGATCAGCACAAGCACGCTGGCAACCAGATGTGCCCTCGGCCGGCGCACAATGCGTATCCCGGAACGCCGCCAGAACCGCGCGGTCAGTTCACGCCGGGGCTTGATCCAACCGCGCGGGCCGGCGAGCACCATGATTGCCGGCAACAGCGTCACCGCGGCCAGGAATGCGACGCCGATCCCGATTGCCGAGGAGATCCCGACCGTTTTGAACACGCCCATCCGGGCGAAGCTGATGAGGAGAAAGGTGATTCCCACGGTGCTGGCGGACGCAGTGATCACCTTCCCGATCGAGATCAGAGCCTTCTTCATCGCCTGATCGAAGTCGTCTCCCGACCGCAGATAGTCGTGATAGCGACTGATGAGAAAGACGGCGTAATCGGTTCCGGCGCCGGCCATGATCGCGCTCAGGAACACGATGGACTGGTTCGAGACCCCCGAGCCGGTGAATTGCGAGTAGCCCGCCACCGCCGCCTCCGCGATCATCAGGGACAACCCGATAGTGAGCAACGGCAGCAGCATCGTGACCGCGCTGCGGTAAACCAATAGCAGGACGATGAGCACCAGAATGGCGATCGCCAGCTCGATCGGGAGCCGATCCCGATCGCCCGCGACGGTGAGGTCGGCGACGGTCGCCGCCGGGCCGGTGAGGTTCACCGTCAGGGGCGTTCCGGTCGGATTGGTCTCCAGCGTTCGTTTGACGATGTCGCTGATCCGGTTGAAGGCAGCGTAAGACTGCGGGGTGCCCAGCTCGCCCGCAACGCCGACAGGCAACACCCAAGCCTTGTGGTCCTTACTGGTCACGACGGAACGCAGGGGCGGCGCGCTGACGAAATCCTGCAACATCACGACATCTCGCGTGTCCTGGCGCAGCGCGGTCACCAATTTGCGGTAAGCGACTTCGTCGGCGGGTCCGAGGCCCTTCTCATCGGTCAGGGCCACCAGCAGGAGGTCGTCCGAGCCCGACTCGTGAAACGCCTCGGTCATCTTTCGGGCGGTGATACTGGACGGCGCGTTGCTAGGCAAGATAGCGAGCGGATGCTTTTGGGCCATCTCGTTGAGGGATGGGAATGTCAGTGGCAGGGCGATCGCTAAAGCGGCCCAGGCCCCTATAACGACCCAGGGCCATCGCACCACAAAATCGGCTATTCGTCGCATATCGGCCTCATCCCGGCCGGCGCAGTTGTTGGCGTTCTGCGGTGGCACCCGCCGACGCTGTGGTCAAACCGCGCAATTTCCCGCGAGTCATCGAACTACTCCACGCTACCCAACGCGTCCCCAATGCCCGGTGTCGGCGACCCGCCCGCACACGGACCGCATCGCTTCCAAATAGCGGGCAACCGATTTCTGAGCGATCGGATCATCGGGGAACATCATCGCCATTGCCGTGCCTTCCCCGTACCGAAATAGGTAGATGGTCAGCTGATACGAATACCGGCCGTCCGAGTAGATTCCTATGTTGTTCGCATAGCCGAGGTCCGCTGCCGCAAGCACCGCATTGAGGGGAGCGGCGCCGCCGTGGAAAAAATTCGACACCGGAAAGTTCGGCTGCGGCCACTTCAGCCACGGTGCTAATTCCAATACGCGGTAATACGGCACCTTCGCCAGGTGCTGACCTGAATCGAAAGAAGTCTGCGCTGCCCACGCGGCCTCGGCGAAAGTTGCTGCGGCTATCGGCACGGCGATCGGGACCAAGCCGGTAAACCAGCCCTGCGTCATGAAATTATCCGTAGTCCTGCGTGTATCCCTGGGAGTCAGGCCGTAATACGTTGGAGCTCCGGTGAATTCGTGCTCGACCAGGGCGATGCACGCGAACAGGCCACCGATGAAACGGGCGCCGACCGCGGTGCAGGCTGATTCGAATCGCTCCGTCTGTTCAGCGTCCATCAGGAGTTCGGAGACCATGTCGCTGGCACTCGCCCCCGACGGGTTGCCCAATGGCAGCGGAAATTCAGGAAAACTGCCATTGTTGTTCTCGGCGAAGTCAATCCACGTGCGTACCTCGGGCGAATCCACGGTCAACGTCGACGTGTACCGGCGCTCGCCCGCGCAGAAATCGTCAAAGCTGCCGGCATCGGGAAGCTCGAGGGGTTCATCGCCTGCGCTCGCCGCCGCATACATTCCGTTGGCCTCGAGCATCGTTGTGCCGATCAGCGTCGCGTCCCCGTGGACATGATCCATAGCGGCAAAGAAAGTAAAGTAGTCATCGCTCTGGACAATCCCGAAGGTGAAGCAGCCCCACTCCAGCGGATTCGGTATCGCCACCACATGAGCGCGCATTTCGTCACCTGTCATTTCGCCGTGATCTATCGGGGCGAATTCAATATCAGCGGGGTCGCTGATGGTGTGTCTGATGAACTCTCCGTCGCCGGTGTGGTCGAACCAACTGCGGAACGTGTCATGCCGGCGCAGGTATGCGTTGACGGCATGGTTCATGGCGGAAATATCGCATTGGCCGGGTACGTCACAGGTCGCGATGATTTGCCGGGAAAAGTCGAGCCCCGCGGACGTTCGCTCGTGGAAATTACGAAGATGCTGGCCCTGCATGTAACTGACCGGTACCGAACTGGCCGGCGCCTGTAGCGCCTTCTCGGCGGCCGCGGCCGTCGGGTGCCAGGAGATGACCGACCCAGGGGCCGGGGTCCAATCGCTGAGCGAGCCGATCGTGATCTTCCCGATGCGCAATCCAGTCTCCTCGGTCTCGACGGCCGCGGTTCCGCCCCGCCGGTCGCGGCACCAAGATAACTCTCTTCGGAGTGACCGAAGCGAGGTGCGCGGACGCGCGTGCGACAACTCACCGACACGGCAGGCGGTGGTGAGGATGGAACGGCCCCGCGCCGGACGCAGGCCGGCGCCGACAGTTGACGATACTCGCGCGATCACCTGACGATACTTGTGCAACACGCCGCGGAGAAGCGCCATACTCGTTTGATTGTTATACGCGTGCACAATCGGACCGGCATGCGTACATTATTTGACGGACCTGATTTGTTTCGCCGCCGCACGCCTTTGTCGGCCTGTCAGCGATGGCTGAGCCGGCGGAAGCACTTGATCTTGCTAGGAGTGTCGAGATGGGCCGTGCGTTGCAATGTCGGATCAAGGCCCTTTGAGAGCAGGCAAGTCATCGCACGCCCTGATGCATCTGGGCAGGTGGACCACGTTGTGGGACATGAGATCCCGCGTGACTGTGGGAGTGTCGATCGCGTGCGATGGAGCGATCGATGTGCATACAGATCGAGGAGGTGTCCGTCGTTGCTGCGGCGGCAGGGTCCGCCCGCCGATTCTGCCGGGTGTATTGTCGTCGCCTATACCGGAAGCCTTCCTGCAGTCGATGATTTGCGGGTAGCGCGAATTTGAGTGCGGCGCTTGAAGATATCTGCGGCACGGCGGATCGGGGTGCTCTCCGAACACGGGCTGGTTTGGTGGTGAAGTGATTTGAGCTGACGACGGTTGCTGGAGGCAGTGCACCAGCAAACTTCCGCGCGCTGTCTGCTCCGGGGTGTGCAGTGAGCGGCCCAAGATCTGGTACGGACACCACAGCCGTGGCGCTGAAACGTGCCCGGCGACGGAATCCTCGCGAGCCGAAGCAGAGAGGACAACCACATGTCGACCGCCGAAGGTCTCATCGAGCCCGCATCCGGTTTTGCGATCGTCGGATACGCGGCGCGTTTTCCCGGCGCCTCGGACACTGACGAATTCTGGCAGCTGCTGCGGGATGGCCGGGATGCGATATCGGAGGTGCCCCAAGACCGTTGGGACGCCGATGAATTCTTCGACCCGGATCCCGATGCGCCCGGGAAGGTTGTGACCCGTCGGGCGGGGTTCGTCGATGACGTAACGGGTTTCGACGCGCCGTTCTTCGGTGTGTCTGCGCGGGAGGTCAGGTTGATGGACCCGCAGCATCGGATCTTGCTGGAGACGGCGTGGCGGGCGGTGGAGCATTCGGGCACCGCGCCAACGGCGTTGGCGAACACCAACACTGGTGTGTTCGTCGGGATGTCCACCCATGACTACCTTGGAATGGCTTCCGACGAGCTGACTTACGCCGAGATCGAGGCCTATATGGCGATCGGGACGTCGTCTGCCGCGGCAGCGGGCCGGATCAGCTATCGGTTGGGACTGCAGGGTCCGGCGGTCGCCGTCGACACGGCCTGCAGCTCGTCATTGGTGGCGATCCATCAGGCATGCCAAGCGCTGCGCTTGGGGGAATGCGACCTTGCGCTGGCCGGCGGCGCGAATGTTCTGCTCACCCCCGCGACCATGATCACTTTCTCCCACGCGCACATGCTCGCGCCCGACGGCCGGTGCAAAACTTTCGACGCCGCCGCGGATGGCTACGTGCGTGGCGAAGGTTGTGGCGTCATCGTCGTGAAGCGGCTTGACGACGCGATCCGTGACGGTGACCGGATTCGGGCCGTGATCCGGGGCAGCGCGATCAACCAGGACGGCGCATCGGGCGGTTTGACCGTGCCGAACGGCATTGCCCAGCAACGCGTTATCGCCGAGGCGCTGCAACGCGCCGGCATCGCCCCGGGGGACGTCGGATACCTGGAGGCACATGGGACCGGGACGTCGCTGGGTGATCCGATCGAGGCCCAGGCCGCGGGCGCGGTGCTCGGCGCCGGGCGCGAGGCGAGCCGGCCGCTGTTGATCGGCTCGGTGAAGACCAACATCGGGCACCTGGAAGCGGCCGCAGGGATCGCGGGCGTCATCAAGGTCATTCTGTCGCTCGAAAACGGATTACTGCCGCAGCACCTACACTTTCGCAATCCCTCTCCGCACATTCCGTGGGACCGCCTTCCGGTGCAGGTCGTCGAAGAAGCGACTGCCTGGGAACGGAACGGTCGGCCGCGTATTGCAGGAGTCAGTTCGTTCGGGTTCGCCGGGACCAACGCACACGTCATCCTCGAGGAGGCGCCCGAGGAAGTGGTTCAGGTTGCTGCAAGCCCGATTTCCGCCGACCGGGCCGAAGACCGCCGGTTCAGCATCCTTCCGCTGTCGGCGCGGACACCCGCCGCGCTGGTGCAGATCGCCGATCGATACCGAAGTTGGTTGAGCGCGAACCCCGAAGCCACCCTTGCCGATTTGCGCTTTACCACCGGAGTCGGGCGAGCACACTTGGAGCACCGGGCAGCGTTGGTGGTGAATTCGAGAGAATCTGCCAGTGAGTTGCTCGGCGCACTCGCCGACGACCGTCCGGCACCCGGTTTGATTCGCGGTGTATCCGATGACACACCGAAGACGGCGTGGTTGTTCACCGGTCAAGGCAGCCAGTACGCCGGCATGGCCAGGGAGCTGTTCGACACCGAGCCGGTGTTCGCAGAGACGCTGACCCGCTGCGCTGCAGTTGTTGCCGACGTTCTCGAAAAGCCGTTGCTGGAAGCAATTTTCGATGTGGACAGCCCAGGCAGCGACGAGGCATTGCGGCAGACCGCCTTTGCCCAGCCCGCGTTGTTCGCGGTGGAGATGGGCCTGGCCCGCCTCTGGCAGTCCTGGGGCTTCGAACCCGACGTGGTGCTGGGCCACAGCGTCGGCCAGTATTCGGCGGCCTGCGTCGCGGGCGTGTTCAGCCTCGAGGACGGCGCGCTGCTGATGGCCGAGCGCGGCCGTCTTTTCGGCAGTTTGCCTGCGGGCGGTCGGATGGTCGCGGTGTTCACCGCCGTGGAGCGCGTCGAAGCCCTGACTGACGAGTTCCCGAGCCTGGCGATCGCCGCCTACAACGGCGCTAACACCGTATTGTCGGGGCCCGCGCAGGATCTCGAGCAGGCGGTAGCCAGGTTGACGGCCGACGGTGTCCGGTGTGACTGGCTGGACACCAGCCATGCGTTCCACTCGTCTCTGCTGGATCCGATCCTCGACGAGTTCGAGTCGTACGTGAACCGGTTCGATTTCAGCTCGCCACAACGGATTCTGGTGTGCAACCGTACCGGCGCCGCCCTCGGCCGAAGCGTGAAATTAGATGGCTCCTATTGGCGTCGCCACGCGCGCCAGCCGGTTGAATTCGCCAAGAGCGTACGGACTCTTGCCGACCTGAATTGCAAGGTGTTGTTAGAGGTCGGCCCGCAGCCGGTTCTCACCGCCGCAGCCCTGCGGGCATGGCCTGACCCGGCCACTGCACCGCGGGCGATTGCGTCCATGCGTCGAAACACCGCCGACCATCGCCAGATCACCGAAGCGCTTGCCGACGCCTACGTCCTGGGCCACTTGCCGAAATTCGCTGCTGTGCGGCAGGAACCAGCGCGAAAGCTCGACCTGCCCACCTACCCGTTCCAGCATCGCCAGTACTGGTTCCGGGACAAGCGGGTCCGGCCCACTGCCCGCCAGACCACCGTCTCGCGTACCGACGCCGTCCGCCTTCTCGAGGAAGACCGGATCGCGGAGCTCGCCGCGCTACTCGATGGTGCGAGCGGTGATCAAAACACCCTCGATGTGCTGACAAAGCTTGCTGCGCAACATAATCAACAGCGTAAGGGCCAGTCCATCTCGGATGATCGTTACGAAATTCGCTGGGAGAAGTCCACGGCGTCGCTTTCCGACGCGGAAGCCGGCGAGGGATCCATCTGGCTTGTCGTCGGCGACGACGATGTCGTCCAGCCTTTGGTCGACGCGCTGACCGTGCGCGGGCAGCAGTCTCGGATTCTGGCATTGCCCGCGACCGACGCGGACGAGGAACGGCTCGAGATCGTGTTACGCGCTGCGGCGGCAGAAGATGCGCAGTTGCGCATCGTGCATGCCGCGGCCCTCGATTCCGGCACCGCACCGTCGATGCGGTCGCTGCTGCGGATGCAACACCGGGTACTGGCCGGAACGCGGCGACTCTTTCGTGCCGCGGCCGCCGCCGAACTGCGCCAACCCATTTGGATGGTCACCCGTGGCGCTCAGCGTGTCGCCGACGCCGACACCGTATTCCCGGATCAGAGTTGCCTATGGGGATTCGGTCGCGCCGCCTCGCTGGAGCATCCGCAATTGTGGGGCGGGCTGGCGGATCTCGCTGACGGCAGTGCCGACGAATGGTCGCGGTTGATCAAGGCGGCGACGACATCGCGCGACTCGGCGGTCAGAGAAGACCAGATCGCGCTGCGCGGTCATGACGTCTATGTTCCCCGACTGGTCCGGCGAATCGGGCAGCCCGCCGCAGCACCGCTGACATTGCGTGGTGATGCAACGTATTTGGTGACCGGTGGGCTTGGCTCGATTGGACTGGAAATCGCCGGATACCTGGCAGCACATGGCGCCCGGCATCTGGTGCTGACCGGCCGACGCTCGCCCAGCGAGACCGCCCAACAGCGCATCGATGCCCTGCGCCAACAGCACGGATGCGAGGTTCGGGTTGTCGCCGCCGATGTGGCCGACGCCCACGACGTCGCGCGCCTGTTAGGCACGGTGCGGGCCGAACTGCCGCCGGTGGCAGGCATCGTCCATGCGGCCGGTGAGATCGGTACCACTCCCTTGCGCGCCCTGGACGACGCCGAGGTGGATCGGGTGTTCGCCGGGAAGGTCTGGGGGGCTTGGCATTTGAGCGAGGCGGCCGCTGAGCTGCAGCTGGACTTCTTCCTCAGCACTTCTTCGATCGCTTCGGTATGGGGCGGGCTCGGCCAGACTGCCTACGGCGCGGCTAACGCCTTCCTCGACGGGTTGGCCTGGCGGCTGCGCGAGCAGGGCGTGGCTGGGATCAGCGTCAACTTCGGTCCCTGGTCGGCGGGTATGGCCGACGAGGAGGCCCGGGCTCGACTGGCTGAACGCGGGGTCCGGACATTGTCACCTGCCGATGCGCTGGCGGGCATGGCCGATGTCATCGCGGCTTCTGCTGCGCAGGACGTTGCACAAGGGGTCGTGGCCCGGATCGACTGGGCCCGTTTCCTGCCGCTGTACCAGCAAGCCGGCAAGCGGTCATTGCTGGCGGAGCTGGCGGCTGAGGTTCCCGATTTCGCCCCCGCACCAACGGCCTCCGGTAGGACGCAACTGGTTGAGCAGCTCACTACAGCTCCGGTGCAGCAGCGCAAGAAACTCGTCACGGATTATCTGCGTGACGCGGTGGCGGAGGTGACCCGAGTCGATGCCGCGGAGATCCGCGGGGACGCCGGATTCTTCGATCTCGGCATGGATTCGCTGATGGCTGTCGAGCTGCGGCGCCGCATGGAGCAAGGGGTGGGCAAGGAGTTGCCGGCGACCCTGGCGATGGACTACCCACGCCTGTCCGACGTGGCGGATTACCTGCTGGGCGACGTGCTCGGGCTCAGCCAGCAGGCGTCCGCCGATGCGCGGCCGCAGCCGGCCTCGGTAGTGACGACGCGCACGGATGAGCCGATCGCGATCGTCGCAGTGGCGTGCCGCTTCCCCGGCGCACCCGATCCCGAAGCTTTCTGGGAAGTGTTGTCCGGTGGCGTCGATGCGATCCGGGAAGTCCCGGATGACCGATACGACATCGACGAGTTCTACGATCCGGATCCGGACACCCCGGGCAAGGTCTACAGCCGCTTCGGTGGATTCCTCGACGGAATAGACGGTTTCGATCCGGAGTTCTTCGGTATCTCCCCGCGCGAGGCTGTCTGGATCGATCCGCAGCAACGGCTGATGCTGGAAACTGCGTGGGAGGGCCTGGAACGTGCCGGGTATTCGCCGGGGGATCTGCGCGGCAGCCGAAGCGGAATCTTCGTGGGGGTCGGCTCCAACGAGTATTCGCATCTACTGTCCGCCGACTCGGTCGAGAAGATCGAGCCCCACTTCATCACGGGCAATGCGCTCAATGCGATTTCGGGCCGGGTTGCCTTCGCGCTCGGGCTGGAAGGGCCGGCGGTGGCGGTCGACACCGCGTGCAGTTCGTCGTTGGTGGCCGTCCATCAGGCCTGCCAGGCATTGCACTCCGGTGACTGCGATCTGGCGTTGGCCGGTGGCGTGAACGTTCTGCTGAGTCCGGTGTCCACCATCGCCGCGTCGCGCGCCAGGATGTTGTCCCCCGTCGGGCGATGCAAGACCTTCGACGCCTCCGCGGACGGCTATGTGCGCAGCGAAGGCTGCGGGATCCTGGTGCTGAAAAGGATGAGCGATGCGGTGCGTGACGGCGACCGGGTTTGCGCGGTCATTCCGGGCAGCGCGATCAATCAAGACGGCGCTTCCAGTGGCTTGACGGTGCCCAACGGTGGTGCGCAGCAACGACTTATCGCCGCGGCGCTGACTCGTGCCGGTCTCGCCGGCGGGGATGTCGACTACCTCGAGGCGCACGGGACGGGCACCGCGCTGGGTGATCCGATCGAGGTGCAGGCCGCCGGGGCCGCCTATGGGGCCACTCGTGACGTGGACCGGCCGTTGCTGATCGGTTCGGTGAAGACCAACATCGGCCACCTCGAGTCGGCGTCGGGCATCGCCGGTCTGATCAAAGTCGTGTTGTCGCTGCAGCACGAAGTGTTGCCGCAGAGCCTGCACTTCGAGACGCCATCGCCACATATCCCGTGGGACTCGTTGCCGGTGCGTGTCGTGGACAAAGCGATCCCGTGGCAGGCCAACGGCAGAACGCGACGTGCCGGCATAAGTTCCTTCGGGTTCACCGGAACGAATGCACACGTGCTGATCGAGGAGCCGCCTCCGTCGTCGATGACCGGCGACGAATACTCCACAGGCGACCTCGCGGAGGCATCGGAGACGAACGCTCATGGTGAGCCGGCCGACGTGTTGCCGCTGTCCGCGCGGTCACCGCAGGCCCTGGTGGAACTGGCGCGGCGCTACGAGGAATGGTTGAACACCCACCCGAAGGCCGACATCGCCGATGTGTGCTTCACGGCCGGGGCGGGGCGTTCGCATTTCGAACATCGGGCCGCGGTGGTCGTGGACTCGGTTCAGAGCGCACGCGAGGCGCTGGCCGACTTGGCAGAGAACCGGATGCGGCCGGGAGTGGTGCGCGGCGAGTGCACGGACCCGCCGACGACGGCATGGTTGTTCACCGGGCAGGGCAGCCAGTACCCCGGCATGGCGCGCGAATTGTTCGAGGCCGAACCGGTTTTCGCGGATACAGTGACACGCTGCGCGGACGCGGTCAGCGCGATGCTGGCGCGTCCATTGTTGGAGGTGCTCTTCGCGACCGACCGGGAAACCGGAGGCGAAGCCGGAAAAACGCTGCGACACACCTCTTTTGCGCAGCCAGCGCTGTTCGCCGTCGAGATGGGCCTGGCCCGGCTGTGGCAGTCGCGTGGCGTCGAGCCCGATGTGGTGCTGGGACACAGCGTGGGCCAGTACGCGGCGGCTTGTGTGGCCGGGGTCTTCAGCCTCGAGGACGGGGCACGGCTGATGGCCGAGCGGGGCCGGCTGTTCGGCAGCCTGCCCGACGGCGGGCGAATGGTGGCGGTGTTCGCCGACGCCAAATACGTCGAGGAGATCGCCGGCGACTTCCCCCGGGTGTCGGTCGCCGCCTACAACGGCCCCAACACGGTGCTGTCGGGTCCCGGCGCGGATCTGGAACAGATCGTCGCCCGCGGCGGCGGTGACGGGATCCGCTGCAGCTGGCTGGAAACCAGCCACGCCTTCCACTCGGAACTGCTGGAGCCGGTGCTCGGCGAATTCGAATCGTTCGCAGCGCGTTTGGATTTCGCTGTGCCGACGCTGCCGCTGGTCTGCAACCGCACTGGCGCCGTGCTCACCACCGAAACCCCACTGGACGCCCAATATTGGCGCCGGCATTCCCGCCAGCCGGTGCAATTCGCCGAAAGCGTACGGACCGCGGCGGCGCTGGGGTGCTCGGTGTTGATGGAGATCGGTCCGCAACCGGTGCTGACCGGGGCCGCGGTGCAGGTCTGGCCGGAACATCTCACCGCGCCGCGCGCGATCGTCTCCCTGCGCAAGGGCGTCAGCGATCGGCGGCAGATCGCCGAGGCGCTGGCCGCGGCGTACGTCAGCGGTCATCGGCCCGACTTCGCTGCGTCGCAGCGTCGGCCTCGCCGCAGGCTCGAACTTCCCACCTATCCGTTCCAGCACCGGCGTTTCTGGCCCAAGGCCTCCGGCATCGTCGGCATCGATGGTCAGGGCGCTGCGGCATCCGGGCTTCTGGGCAGTGCAAAAGAGCTCGCCTCCGGCGACTGCGTCTACACCAGCCGGTTGTCGGTCAAGTCGCAGCCGTGGCTCGCCGATCACGTCATCTACGGCACCGTCGTCGTTCCGGGGGCAACGTACGCGGCGATGGCCCTGGCCGCCGTCGGGCCGCCGGGGCGCGTGCAAAACGTCTACTTCTATGAGCCGATCATCCTGCCCGAGAAGGCTTCTCGCGAAGTGCAGCTGAGCCTGCATCCGCTGGAGGAGGGCGAGGGCTGGAGCTTCCGGGTGGACAGCCGTCCCTACGGCGTCCCTGATGCCGAGTGGTCGTTGAACGCCGACGGCACCATCGTCGCCGGTGTCGAAGACGAGCCTGCCACTGATCCGGCGGACTCCATCGACGCGGCGATCGAGCGGCTGGACCGCAGTCGTCCCCAGCTGCTGTTCGAGAGCTTCGCCGAAAGCGAGCTGGAATGGGGGACTACCTGGTCGACGTCGCTCAAATCGCTGTGGTTCGGCGAGGGTGAGGCGATCGGCGATGTCACCGTCGGCGAGGAACTCGCCGAGCACCTCGGAACCGAGCCGATGCATCCAGTGCTGCTCGATCTGTGCACCGGCGTCGTCTTCCCGGCGTTCCCGGCCCTGCTCGCGGCCGAACAGGGGATCAACGATCTCTTGCTTCCGTTGCGGTACGGGCAGGTCTCACTCCGGGAGAAGATGCCACGACGGTTCTATTGCCGCGGGAAATGGCGTGCCAGCGCCCTCGACAGCGAAACCCAGGTCTTCGACATCGATTTCGTCGATCGGGATGGTCGCCACCTCGGTGGGATCCGCGAGTTCACGGTCAAGCGCGCACCCCGGGAGGCGCTGTTGCGTGGACTCGGCGGCGACGCCACCCGGCTGCTGTACACCCTCGGCTGGCACGAGGTGCCGCCGCAACCGTCGAGCGGTGACGCCGAGGGCGCCGGAAACGCGAACGGCACCTGGCTGGTTGCCGGGTGGGACGAACTGGCGGCCGATTTGCCCGGCTGCGTCTCCTTTGACCGGAATACGGATCCGGAGTCGTTGGGGCAGCTGTTGGCACAGGCTCGAGAGCGCGACGTGCCGTTCGCCGGCATCGTATGGCGCGCCTCCGGGCCGAGTGCAGAAGAATCGAGCGCTGATTCCGCGCGGCGACTGGAAACCGAGATCGCCCATCTGCTCAGCGCGGTGCACACCTTGCAGACCGATGAGTCCGCCAAACTCTCCGACGGGCTGTGGATCGTCACCGAACGGGCCGTGGCGACCGAATCCGGCGAGGCCGTCGATCCGGTGCAGGCGGCGCTGTGGGGCCTCGGGCGCACCATCATCAACGAGGAACCGGCCCTGCGTTGCAGGCTCGTCGATTGCGACGGCTCGCAACAGGCCGTGCACTCGCTGGCCGGCCTTCTCAGGGCGACGCTCGACGAACCCGAACTCGCACTGCGGCAAGGAAAGTTGTTGGCGTCCCGGTTACTGCCGTGGGCGCGCAGCGGTCATCTCGCGGTACCGCGTGGGACCGATTACGTGCTGGCGCCCACCGAACGAGGCGCGATCGACAACCTGCGTCTGATCGAGAAGGAAGCGCCGCCACCTGCCGAGGGCTGCGTGCAGGTCCGGGTTGAGGCCGGTGGTTTGAACTTCCGGGAGGTGCTCAATGTGCTCGGCCTCTACCCGGGCGATCCCGGCCCGCTCGGCGGCGACTTCGCCGGCACCGTCACACAGTTGGGTGATGGTGTCACCGGGCTCGAGGTCGGGGAACGCGTTTATGGCTTCATGCAGGGTGCGTTCGCCAGCCGGTTCAATGTGCCGGTCCAGTTGCTGGCGCCGATACCCGACGGGGTGAGCGCCGTTGCGGCGGCCACCATTCCCGCCGCGGCGCTGACGGCCCGGCTCGCGTTCGACTGGGCGGAGCTGAAGCCCGGTGACCGGGTGCTCATCCATGCGGCGAGCGGTGGTGTCGGTTTGGCCGCCATCCAGCTGGCCCAACAACACGGTGCGATCGTCTTCGCCACGGCCAGCACCTACAAACGTGACACGCTGCGCAAGCTGGGTGTGGAGTATGTCTACGACTCGCGCACAACGGAGTTCGCCGACCAGATCCTCGCCGACACCGGCGGTGCCGGCGTCGACGTGGTGCTCAACAGCCTGACCAATGAGGGGTTCATCGAGGCGACCGTACGGGCTACCGCCGAAAACGGCCGATTCGTCGAGATCGCCAAGCGAGACATCTGGACGCGCGAGCAGATGACGGCGGCCCGTCCCGATATCGCCTACGAGATCGTCGCGCTGGACTGGGCCTGCGTGCAACAACCCGAGCACATTCGTCGGCTGCTCACCGAGGTTTCGGACGGGTTGGCCACGGGCGAGTGGACGCCGCTACCCGCCGAGATCTACCCGCTGTCCGAGGCGAAGACGGCGTTTCGCCGCATGCAGCAAGCACGTCATATCGGCAAGATCGTGCTGCAGATGCCGAGCCCACTGCAGCCGCGTGGCGATCGGAGCTATCTCATCACCGGCGGACTCGGTGCAATCGGCCTGCACATGGCGGCCTATCTGGCCCAGCTCGGGGCGGGCGACATCGTGCTGACCAGCCGGCGTGCGCCCGACGCGGACGCGCAACGGTCAATCGACGACATCATCGAGCGCTACCGGTGCCGCATCCACACCTTCGCGGCCGATGTCGGTGACGAGGCGCAAGTCGACAAGCTGCTGGCGCGGATCCGCGCGGGGTTGCCTCCGCTCGCGGGAGTGGCGCATCTGGCGGGCGTGCTCGACGACGCGCTGCTGTCACAGCAAAGCCCGGAGCGCTTCCGGACGACATTGGCTCCCAAGGCGTTTGGTGCGTGCCATTTGGACCGGTTGACTAAGGACGACGATCTCGACTTCTTCATCGTGTCCTCCTCGGTGTCCAGCCTGCTGGGTTCCCCCGGCCAGGCCAACTACTCGACGGCCAATGCGTTGCTCGACGGGCTGGTTGCGCAACGAGCGGCGCGTGGCTTGACGGCAACCGGGGTCAACTTCGGTCCCTGGGGCCAGGGGGGTATGGCATCCTCGGAGGCCGCGCGCGCGAATATCGGTGCGCAAGGGCTGATCCCGCTGGAACCGACGGCCGCCCTCAACGCACTCGCTGAGGTTGTCGCCAACGGAACCGGACAGGCAACCATCATCAAGGCCAACTGGCAACGTGCCGCGAAGCTGCTGGGCGCCTCTCGGCCACCGATTCTCGATCTCGTCTTGCCGAGCGCCGTCGGCGAGGCGACCGGCGATAGCGAGTTGCTCCGCCAACTGCAGGAGATACCGGTGGCGCAGCGCGCCAGTTTCATCACCGAATTCCTGCAGCGCGAGGTGCAGGGATTCCTGCGGCTCGCGCAACCACCCGCCGCGACCAGTCGATTCTTGGACCTGGGCACGGATTCCCTGATGGCCGTCGAACTGCGCAACCGGTTGCATAGTCAATTCGGCGGCGCGTTCACGATCAACGCGACCGCGGTGTTCGACTATCCGACGATCGGCGGCCTCGCCGAGTATCTCGCGGGTCAGCTGCCCGACGCGGAATCGGAGTCGGGCTCGCAGTCCGACGAGGCGGAATCTGTTGCGGCGCCGGAGTCGAACCCGGGACCTGTCGCGGCGACCGGATCGAGTTGATATTCTGCGGGTTCAGTCGGCGATGTCGAAGGCCGAGTTCACCTTCGTCGGCCGAACTCGCACTACCAGCTCACCAGAGACGGCATTACGCCGGCCGAACTCGTCGGCGCGATCTGCTCCCATGTAGCGCCCGCCGATCCGGGTAGCGATCTCGAGCAGGTCCTCTGCACCGTCCTGCGTCGTCGCAATGCCCTGCACCTGTACAAACGAGTAGGGCGGGGTCGGATCGTCGACACAGATCACGACACGTGAATCCCGAGCCAGCGCACGGCCTTTCGCGGTGTCGCGTCCGGTGTTGAACACCAGCTCACCGTTGTCGACCACAAACCACACCGGGGCCACCAGCGGCCGGCCATCGGCAGCCACGTATCCCAGCATCCCGGTACGGGTGCCGGCCGACAGGAACTCGACGACCCTGTCAGACAGGCCGGCCATCGGCTATAGCCTGGCCAGGTCGTAGTCGCCGAGGTGGTCGATCAGGTTGTGCAGGTGCTCACCCGAGGTGCCCAGGGTGTTTTCGATCGCGGTGAGCCGGGCGGCGTAGTGGCTGACCGGATATTCCGCCGTCACGCCGATGCCGCCGTGCATCTGGACCGACTCCTGCGCGATGTGCCGGCCCGAGCGGCCGATCTGCAGCTTGGCGCGCGAGGCGATCACCGGGTCGATGTTGCCGTCGGCGATCGACATGGCCGCGTACAACGTCATGCTGCGGGCCAGTTCCAGCGACACGTACATATCGGCGGCGCGCTGAGTGAGCGCCTGAAACTTGTTGAGTGTGACGCCGAACTGCTTGCGCGTCTTGAGGTAATCGGTGGTCAGCCGCAGCGATTCCTCCATCGCCCCCAGCGCCTCGGCGCACAGCGCCGACTG
Organism: Mycobacterium colombiense; assembly: GCF_001672755.1. Taxonomy (GTDB): domain Bacteria; phylum Actinomycetota; class Actinomycetes; order Mycobacteriales; family Mycobacteriaceae; genus Mycobacterium; species Mycobacterium colombiense_C. The sequence goes on from NZ_LZKI01000150.1 coordinate 35,963, forward strand.
GATGCGCACGACGGCGTCGCGGATGGCGCCAGAGGCGTCGACCGCCTCACCGAGGGGTTCCGCGGCGGCGGAGTCCAGGGCGATCTGGGCGCCGCGTTGTCCATCGAACGTCCGGTAGGGGTTCCTGGTCACCGCGGCCGCATCGACCAGGAACAGGCCGGTGCCGCCGTTCGGCAGCGCGGCGCTGACCACCAAGGTGTCTGCGCAGTCCCCGGCGAGCACCGGGTTCTTCCGGCCGCTCAGCGTCCACGAATCACCTTGCTGCTCAGCTTTGGTGCTCACTTCGGCGGACGGCTTGCGCTGGCCCGGCTCGAGGTGGGCGAACGCCAGTAGGCGCTGGCCGCCCGCGACCTCGTCGAGTAATTGCTTCTGTTCGTCGCTGCCCAGCTCGGCGATCAGCGCACCGGGCCCCAGCGCGGCGTGCAGCACCGGTTCGGGGGCCAGCCGGCGCCCGACCTCGTTGAGCACCACCATGATCTCGATCTGGCCGGACTCCTCCGGCTCGAAACCCAGACCGAGAATTCCGGTGTCGGCGAGCTGATTCCACACCTCCCGGCTCCAGCCGAGATCGGAGCCGATGATCTTGTTGCGGCTTTCCGGGTCATAGGTGCGCGACAACAAATCGCGGGTGGTGTCGCGGAGCAGGGCTTGCTCGTCGCTCAGTTGAAAGTCCATGGCTGCCTCACAATCCCAGAATCGTCGACGCGATGATGTTGCGCTGCACCTCGCTGCTGCCGCCGTAGATCGACGTCTTGCGGTAATTGAGGTAGTGCGGCGCACTGTGTTGGGCCCAGGACGGCGACGCGATGTCTTCGCCGTTGGCCGGCAGTGCATCCGGACCGGCCACCTCGACGAGCAATTCGGTGGCCGCCTGCTGCAGTTGGCTGCCGCGCAGCTTGAGCACCGACGACGCCGGGTTGGGCTGCCCGTCCGCGGAGTCGGTGACCACTCGCGACTGCGTGAGTTCCAGTGCCAGCAGCTCGTTTTCGGCCTCGGCCAGCCGCGCCGCGAACAGCGGGTCGTCAAGCAGACCGGTGGCCGCCGCGTGCTTCTTCACCTCGGCGAGGCGCACCTTCGTTCGCCCCACGCCGGCGATGCCCGTGCGCTCGTTGCCCAGCAGGAACTTTGCGTACGTCCAGCCCTTATTCTCTTCTCCGACAAGCTGATTGGCGGGCACCCGGACGTCTTCGAAGAAGACCTCGTTGATCTCGTGGCCGCCGTCGATCGTCTTGATGGGCCGCAGGGTGACGCCCGGGGTGTTCATCTCGAACAGCAGGAACGAGATGCCGGCCTGCCGCTTGGGCGCCTGCGGGTCGGTGCGGACCAGGCAGAAGATCCAGTCCGCGTACTGCCCGAGCGTGGTCCAGGTCTTCTGGCCGTTGACGACGTAACTGTCGCCGTCGCGGACCGCGGTGGTGCGCAGCGACGCCAAATCCGATCCCGCCTCGGGCTCGGAGAATCCCTGGCACCACCAGATGTCAAGGCTGGCCGTCGGGGGCAGGAAGCGTTGTTTGACCTCCTCCGAACCGAATTCGGCGATCACCGGGCCCACCATCTTGGTGTTGAAGTTCAGCGGCTCAGGGACGCACGCCAGCTGCATTTCGTCGGCCCAGATCTGATGTTGGGTCGGCGTCCAGTCCTTGCCGCCCCACTCGACCGGCCAGTTCGGCACCGCCAGGCCGTGCTCGTGCAGGATCTTGTGGCTCGCGACGATGTCGTCGTGATTCACTTCTGCCGAGCCGCGGCGCACCCGCTCGCGCAGCTCCTCGGGAATCTTGGTCGTGTAGATGGTGCGGAGTTCGTCGCGGAACGCGGCTTCCTCGGGCGTGAGCGCCAGTTGCATGGCTGCCTCCTGTCGTTTCTCCGATGACCGTGACGACGCAGCGCCCAGAGCTGTTTTCTGGCGATGCCGGTCGTTCGCTCGACTCCCATCTTGACCCATCCCTCGCGGGCCCCGTGCACAGCCTCGGGTTAATCCACAGATCGGCCCCCCGGCGCCGTTGAGCGGGGCCGTTGTGGCGGTCCGCGGACCTACCGTCGGCCCATGCGAATAGAACTTCCTGCGGAGCGCCTGCAGCGACGGCTCAACGCTGAACCGGAGACCGATGCGCACAACGGTCCCGAGGACGCCGGGTCGGCGTCGACGGACGACGCCCCGGACGACGACCAGAATTCGCTGCTGCCGCGGTGGCTTCCCGACGCGTCGCCTGACCGGGGCTGGGTGGCCAGGGTGCGCGCCGACCCCGGACGCGCCGGCGCCATCGGGCTGGCGATCGTGGCCGCGCTGGCGGTGCTGGTCACGGTCTTCACGCTGCTGCGCGACCGGCCGGCGCCGGTGATGTCGGCCAAGCTGCCACCGGTGGAGAAGGTGTCGACGGCCGGCCCCAGATCGTCGGCAAGTCCGGGCGCCGCATCACCGCCGGGCCCCGACCGCCCGGTGGTGGTCAGCGTGGTCGGGTTGGTGCACACCCCGGGCCTGGTGACCCTTGCGCCGGGCGCGCGCGTTGCGGATGCGCTGCAGGCCGCCGGCGGCGCGGTGAACGGCGCGGACACCATCGGACTGAACATGGCCCGGCCGCTCGGTGACGGCGAACAGATCGTGGTCGGTCTCGCTCCCGCTCCCGGGCAGCCGGCGGCGCTGGGCAGCTCGGTGGCCACCGGGACGACGCCGACCTCCAAGGCCCCGACACCGACGCCGGGATCGATCAAGCCGAAGCCGGGCCAGGTGCTCGACCTGAACACCGCGACCGTTCAGGAACTCGACGCGCTGCCCGGCGTCGGGCCGGTCACCGCCGCCGCGATCGTGGCGTGGCGGCAATCCAACGGCAAATTCACCAGCGTCGACCAGCTCGCCGACGTCGAGGGCATCGGACCGGCGCGGTTGGAGAAGCTGCGCGCCCTGGTCCGTGTCTGACCCCGGTGGTTCCTTCCGGACCGGGCGAATCGCCTTCCGGGCATGTCGATGTGCGCCTGGTGCCGGCGGCGCTGACCTGTTGGGCGGTGACCGCCGCCGGGATCTGGTGGCCGGTCGGCCGGCTGCTCGCCTGGTGCTGCCTCGCGCTCGTCGCCGCGTCCGGTGTGCTGGCATGGTGCGCCGCGCACCGGTCCGGCCGAACGGCGCGGCTGCGGGCGCTCGGCGCCGGGCTGGCCGCGATCGGCGTGGTGGGCGCGGGATACGGCTTCGCCATCGGGCTGCGCGCCGACGCTGTCGTTCACCACCCGATCACCGCGGCCTTCGGCAGCAGCACCCCGGTCACCGTCACGCCCACCGAGAGCCCGATGGCGTTGGGCGCCGGCCGGTTGATCTTCAAGGCCTCCCTGCAACGTCTGCGCGAGGCCCGGACATCGGGCCGGGTCGTCGTTTTCGCGCGCGCCTCGGACTTCGGCGCCGTGATGGTGGGCCAGCCGGTGCAGTTCACCGCGCGCATCACCCGGCCGGCCCGTCGCGACCTGACGGTCGCGGTGCTCAACGCCTCGGGCCGGCCGACCATGGGCACCGCGAGCGCCGTGCAGCGCGCCGCGCACGGGGTGCGCCGCCGGTTCGCGGCCGCGGTCCGCGACACGCTGCCCGGCGAGCAGGCGGCGATGTTGCCCGCGCTGGTGCTCGGTGACACCTCCGCGGTGCCGAGCGCCACCAGCCGCGACTTTCGCGCGGCCGGGATGACGCACCTGATGGCCGTGTCGGGCGCCAACGTGACGATCGTGTGCGCCGCCGTGCTGTTCTCGGCCCGGTTGATCGGTCCCCGCGCGGCCGTCGCCCTCGCCGCGCTGGCGCTGGTGGCCTTCGTCATCGTCGTGCAGCCGACGGCGAGTGTGGTGCGGGCGGCGGTGATGGGTGCCATCGCACTGGTGGGAATGCTGTCTTCGCGTCGGCGCCAAGCCATTCCGGCCCTGGCCGCCACCGTGCTGGTGCTGCTGGCCGTCGCGCCCGCGCTGGCCGTCGACGTGGGATTCGCGCTGTCGGTGGTCGCCACCGCCGCGCTGATCGTCGTCGCGCCGGTGTGGTCGCGGCGCCTGGTGGCGAAGGGATGGCCCAAGCCGCTGGCCGACGCGCTCGCCGTCGCCTGGGCCGCGCAGGTGGTGACCGCGCCACTGGTCGCTGCGATCTCGGGCCGATTCAGCATGGTTGCCGCGCTCGCGAACCTCGTCGTGGCCGCCGTGATCGCGCCGATCACGGTGCTCGGCACCGCCGCGGCGGCGCTCTGCGCGGTGTGGCCGGCCGCCGCGCGGCTGCTGATCCGGTTCACCGGTCCCGAGTTGTGGTGGGTCAACGGGGTCGCCCGCTGGGCGGCCAACCTGCCCGGCGCGACCCTGCCGGTCCCGGAGGGCCTGCCCGGCACGCTGATCGTCGGCGGTGTCTCGGTGCTCGCGGTGGTGCTGTGGCGGTGGCGGCCATTCCGCCTCGGGACCGGAGTGGCGGCGCTGACCGGGCTGGCCTGGGCGCTGTCCGCACTGGGCTGAGGCGGGTCGTCGTCCGGCCGGATCCCCGAGCGTCGTAGTCGGTGGGGCGTGACACCATCGTGGGGTGAGCGAGGTTTCGCCGTTGCACCTGGTCCTGGGAGACGAGGAACTGCTGGTCGAGCGGGCGGTGGCCGACGTGCTGCGGTTGGCGCGGAAACGGGCCGGCACCGACGACGTTCCGGTCAACCGGATGCGCGCAGGCGATGTCAGCACGTATGAGCTCGCCGAGCTGCTGAGTCCGTCACTGTTCGCCGACGAGCGCATCGTCGTGCTGGAGGCCGCGGCCGAAGCGGGCAAAGACGCTGCCGCGGTGATCGTTTCGGCCGCGAACGACATGCCGACGGGTGTGGTGCTCGTGGTGGTGCACTCGGGCGGTGGCCGGGCCAAGGCGCTGGCCACCGAGCTGCAGTCGCTCGGTGCCGAGGTGCATACGTGCGCGCGGATCACCAAACTCAGCGAACGCATCGACTTCGTCCGCAAGGAGTTTCGCGGCTTGCGGGTCAAGGCCGACGAGGAGACGGTGACCGCGATGCTGGATTCGGTCGGTTCCGATCTGCGGGAGCTGGCCTCCGCCTGCTCGCAGTTGGTCGCTGACACCGGCGGGGCGGTCGACGCCGCCGCGGTGCGCCGATACCACAGCGGCAAGGCCGAGGTGAAGGGCTTCGACATCGCGGACAAGGCGGTGGCCGGCGACATCGAGGGCGCCGCCGAGGCGCTGCGGTGGGCGATGATGCGGGGGGAGCCGTTGGTGGTGCTGGCGGATGCGCTGGCCGAGGCGATCCACACGATCGGCCGGGTCGGCCCGCTCTCGGGCGACCCCTACCGGCTGGCGTCGCAGCTCGGGATGCCGCCCTGGCGGGTGCAGAAGGCGCAGAAGCAGGCCCGGCGCTGGTCGCGTGACTCGGTGGCGACGGCGATGAAGGTGGTCGCCGCGCTCAACGCGAACGTCAAGGGGGCAGTGGTGGACGCCGACTACGCCCTGGAATCCGCGGTCAGGCAGGTCGCCGAACTAGCCGCCCAGCGCGGCCACTAGGGGCCGGCGGCGTCGGGTCCCGGTAGGGCCCTTAAATCTTGTTGAGGGCTTGCGCCAGCGCCGACTTCTTGTTGGCGGCCTGGTTCTTGTGGATCACGCCCTTGCTGGCCGCCTTGTCCAGCTTGCGGTTGGTCGACACCAGCAACTCGGCGGCCTTCTCCTTGTCGCCGGCGTGGGCGGCCTCGCGGAAGGCGCGGACAGCGGTACGCAGCGATGACTTCACCGACTTGTTGCGCAGGCGAGCGCGCTCGTTCGTCTTGTTGCGCTTCTGCTGCGACTTGATGTTGGCCACGCTGGAGTTCCTTCTTCGATTAGACGTTTTGTGGGTCGCCGGATACCACCACAGCGATTGCCCAGGTTATCAGTGAGTTACGTTTTCTCCCAAAACGGGAACACGTGGGCTGCCAGAACGTCGACTTGAGGCAGCATCTGAACAGTGAGTCTTACGAACCAGCTTGACCACAGCAAGCGGGGTTTTCGCGCTGCGCGTTCTGAGCGCATTTTCGGCGGCTACAACATGTCGTCGGACGCCTACGACATGGCGTTCGACGAGATGTTCGATGCCCAGGGCGCCGTCCGCGGACCCTACAAAGGTATTTACGCCGAGCTTGCGCCATCGGACGCCTCGGAGCTGAAAGCTCGCGCCGAAGCGCTATCCCGCGCCTTCCTCGACCAGGGGATCACCTTCTCGCTATCGGGCCAGGAACGGCCATTCCCGCTGGACCTGGTGCCGCGGGTCATCTCGGCCGCCGAGTGGACCCGGCTGGAGCGCGGCATCACCCAGCGGGTCAAGGCGCTCGAGATGTATCTCGATGACGTCTACGGTGACCAGGAAATTCTGAACGACGGCGTCATTCCGCGCCGCCTGATCACCTCCTGCGAGCATTTCCACCGCCAGGCGATGGGCATCGTCCCGCCCAACGGCGTGCGGATCCACGTCGCCGGCATCGATCTGATCCGCGATGAGAAGGGCGTCTGGCGGGTCCTCGAGGACAACCTGCGCTCGCCGTCGGGTGTGTCCTATGTCATGGAGAACCGCCGCACCATGGCCCGCGTCTTCCCGAACCTGTTCGCCACCCATCGGGTGCGTGCGGTCGACGACTACGCCCCGCACCTGCTGCGGGCGTTGCGCAACTCCGCGGCCACCAACGAGGCCGACCCGACGGTGGTGGTGCTGACCCCGGGCGTCTACAACTCGGCCTATTTCGAGCACTCACTGCTGGCCCGCCAGATGGGCGTCGAGCTGGTCGAGGGGCGCGACCTGTTCTGCCGCGACAACCAGGTGTACATGCGCACCACCGAGGGCGAGCGTCAGGTCGACGTCATCTATCGGCGCATCGACGACGCTTTCCTGGACCCGCTGCAGTTCCGCGCCGACTCGATGCTGGGCGTCGCGGGTCTGGTCAACGCGGCCCGCGCCGGCAACGTCTCCATCTCCAGCGCCATCGGCAACGGCGTCGGCGACGACAAACTCGTCTACACCTACGTCCCGACCATGATCGAGTACTACCTGGGCGAGAAACCGTTGCTGGCCAACGTGGAGACGCTGCGCTGCTGGCTCGACGACGAGCGTGAAGAGGCGCTGGACCGCATCGACGAGCTGGTCATCAAGCCGGTGGAGGGTTCCGGCGGCTACGGCATCGTGTTCGGTCCGGAGGCCTCCGCGAAGGAGCTCGCCGCCATCGCCAAGAAGATCCGTGAAGATCCCCGCAGCTGGATCGCGCAGCCGATGATGGAGCTCTCCACCGTGCCGACGCAGATCGGCAACACGCTGGCGCCGCGGTACGTGGATCTGCGGCCGTTCGCGGTCAACGACGGTGACGACGTGTGGGTGCTGCCCGGCGGGCTGACCAGGGTGGCCCTGGTCGAGGGGTCGCGGGTGGTCAACTCCAGCCAGGGCGGTGGCTCCAAGGACACCTGGGTGTTGGCGTCCAGGGCGTCCGGGAGCGACCATGAGCTCGGCGCGGCGGAGGTGGTGCGGTCATTGCCCGCGTCCATGCCGGACCCGCTCGAAGACTCGCCGCGGCTGACGTCCCTGACCTCTCAGCAGCCGCAGCCCACCGACCAGCCGCAGCGAGAGAAACCCAAGCAACAGCAACAACAAAAGGCGGTGCGCTGATGCTGGCACGTAATGCCGAGGCGCTCTACTGGATCGGCCGCTACGTCGAGCGCGCGGACGACACCTCACGGATCCTGGACGTCGCACTGCACCAACTGCTCGAGGACTCCAGCGTCGACCCCGACCAGGCTTCGCGCCTGCTGCTGCGGGTGCTCGGCATCGACCCGCCAGATCACGAGCTGGATGTCTGGTCGTTGACCGACTTGGTGGCCTACAACATCAACACTCAAGGCGGCTGCTCGATCGTCGACGCGATAACCGCAGCGCGAGAAAATGCCAAGTCGGCGCGCGAGGTGACATCCAGCGAAATCTGGGAATGCCTCAACACCACCTACCACGCCCTGCCCGAACGCGAAAGTGCCGCCAAACGGCTTGGGCCACATGACTTCTTGTCATTCATCGAACGACGGGCGGCAATGTTCGCCGGGTTGGCCGATTCGACGCTGTCCCGCGACGACGGCTACCGGTTCATGGTCCTGGGCCGGGCGATCGAACGTGTGGACATGACGGTGCGGCTGTTGCTGTCCCGGGTCGGGGACAGCGCTTCGTCGCCCGCGTGGGTGACGCTGTTGCGTTCGGCGGGTGCACACGACACCTATTTGCGCATCTACCGCGGTGTGCTGGACGCGGGCCGGGTGGTCGAGTTCATGTTGCTGGACCGGCTGTTTCCACGCTCGGTGTTCTACTCGCTACGGCTGGCCGAGCACAACCTCGACGAACTGGTCCGCAACCGGCAGAGCCGGATCGGGGCCACCGCCGAGGCGCAGCGGCTGCTCGGACAGGCCCGCAGCGAATTGGAGTTCGTGGAGCCGGGCGTGTTGCTGGAGACGCTGGAAAGCCGTTTGGCGGGTCTGCAACGGACCTGTCGTGACGTCGGCGAAGCGTTGGCGGCGCAGTACTTCCACGTGACGCCGTGGGTGGCGTGGTCGGACGCCGGCCGGCAACCCCAAATGGTCAGCAGGAAAGGGGACGGCTGATGTGGCGGCTGCGGGTGGTGCACACCACGGGATACGCCTACCAGTCGCCGGTGACCGCCTCCTACAACGAGGCCCGGCTGACCCCGCGGTCGAACACCCGGCAGAACGTCATCCTCAACCGCGTCGAGACCATCCCGGCGACGCGGTCCTACCGCTACATCGACTACTGGGGCACCGCGGTCACCGCGTTCGACTTGCACGCTCCCCACACCGATCTCACGGTCATGTCGTCTTCCGTCGTCGAAACCGAACGCGCTGAGCCACTCTCGGCGGAGGTGGGCTGGAGCGACCTGCAGTCCGAGGCCGTGATCGATCGCTACGACGACCTGCTGCGTCCCACCGACCACACCCCGGCCAGCAAGCGGGTGGCGTCGGTGGGCAAAAAGATCAGCAAAACCCACGATCCGGCTGAAGCCGTTGTCGCCGCTGCCAATTGGGTGCGCAACGAAATCGAGTACCTTCCCGGGACCACCAGCGTGGCCTCCTCGGGGCTGGACGCGCTGAAAGAGGGCAAGGGCGTCTGCCAGGACTTCGTCCACCTATCACTGATGTTGTTGCGCAGCATGGGTATTCCGGCGCATTACGTCTCGGGCTACCTGCATCCCAAACGTGAAGCGGTCGTGGGGGACACCGTGGACGGGCGAAGCCACGCCTGGATTGAGGCGTGGACGGGAGCGTGGTGGAGCTATGACCCCACCAACGACACCGAGATCACCGAGCAGTACGTGGGCGTGGGCGCGGGCCGCGATTATGCCGACGTCTCGCCGTTGAAGGGCATCTACTCCGGGGAGGGCGCCACCGACCTCGACGTGATCGTGGAGGTGACCCGGCTCGCCTAGCCGGGGCGCAAAAGCCGTCCTCGGTGAGCCGATGCGGCGATACCGTTGCTCCGATGAGCGATTCAGCCGACGGCGCGGCCCGGCGCGACGCGAACCGACCCAGGCGTGGGGGGTCGCCCCTGGCGGCGCTATCCCTGGTCTGCATCGGGCTGCTCATCGGCGGGATCACCATCGGGGTCGCCGTGGGCGGTGTCATGCCGTTGCCCTACGGCCCGCCGAGCGCGGTCGTCAGCTACGTCCGGGCCCAGCCGACCGCCGTGCGCATCATCGCGGTTGCGACGTTCGCGTCGTCGGTGCCGCTGGCGCTCTACGCGGCGGTCGCGGCCGCCCGGTTGCGCCGGCTCGGGGCCGGCGCCGGGTCGGCCGCGGTCGCGCTGACCGGCGGCGCCCTGGCCGCCGGTGCGCTCGGCCTGGCCGGACTGCTGGGTTGGGCGTTGTCGATACGCGACGTCGCGGCGAATGCCGCGGTGGTCAGGGCGCTCTACCTGCTGGTGTTTCTCACCGGCGGCCCTGGGCACATCGTGGCGTTGGGCCTGCTGGTCGGCGCCCTCGCGGTGCCCGGCGACAGATTGCTGCCCCGGCCGATCGCCCGGATCGGTGTGGCGACGGCCGGTCTCGCCGAAGCGACGACGGCGGTGCTGGTCTGGCCGGCGCTTGGCGTCATCCTGCCGATCGCGCGGGTACTGGCGCTGACGTGGCTGATGGTGGCAGGGGTCGCACTATCCTTGCGGCGCAACGAACTTGGGCGACCCGGTGAGCCGCGGCGTCACGAAGGCGGGTCGACCTGAACCCGGTGCAGGTCGTCACCGAGTTCGATGCGCCCACCGAACTGCGCGGCCGCCAGGGCCCGCCACTGTTCTTCCTGGCCGGGCACCAGCGCCGGCACGTAGTGCGTCATGACCAGGGTGCCCACCCCCGCGCGGGCCGCGGTGGTCGCCGCTTCCTCAACCGACGAGTGGTAGTCACAGATGTCCTGCAGCCGCTGCTGGGGAATGTTGGCGACGATGTCCTTGCGGATGACGGTATGCACCAGCGCGCCGGCGCCCGCCGCCAGCTCGTCCAGGCCGGCGCACGGGACGGTGTCGCCGGCGAGTACCACCGAGGCGCCCCGGTAATCGATCCGAAAGCCGATGGTCGGGGCGACCGGCCGGTGATCGGTGGGCGCCACCCGGATGGTTATCCCGTCGCGGTCCCAGGCGGCGCCCTCGGTGTATTCGTGGACGTCCACCGCCGGCGGCTCATTGATGTCGCTGTGATGGGCGATCCGGTAGCCGATGTCGTGCCGGAACGCGTTCAGCGTCGCCGCGACCGCCTCGGCGGTGCCGGGCGGTCCGATGATCGGCAGCGGCGCGGGATCGGGGGCGAAGGTGCTGATCCACCGAGTGATGAGGACGTCGCCGAGGTCGCCGATGTGGTCGCTGTGCAGGTGGGTCAGCAACAGGGCAGTCAACCCGGCCGCGCCCACGCCGACCGCGGCCGCGCGCTGCAGCACGCCACGCCCGCAGTCGACCAGGAACGTCTGGCCGCCGGCCCGCACCAGCGTGGACGGTCCGGCTCGGTTCGGATCGGGGATCGGACTTCCGGTTCCCAGCAGGGTGACCTCGATCATGGGCCCATCTTGCAAGCCCGCGGCGGCCGTAGTGGCCCGATCGGCGGGTTTCACCGTTTGGACACGATCTGTTTGCAGCTTCTCTTAGTGGCTTTTCCGCCGCGCGAGTTCGCCGTAGCCTGATGTGAAGCGGATCACAACCCGGCTGGAGGCCTTGATGCGGATAGCGGACGTCTTGCGGAACAAGGGCGCGGCGGTGGTGACCATCAACCCGGACGCGACGGTTCGCGAGCTGCTTGCGGGGCTGAGCGAGCAAAACATCGGCGCCATGGTCGTGGTCGGCGACGAGGGTGTGGTCGGCATCGTGTCGGAGCGCGACGTCGTTCGCCAGCTGCACACGCACGGCGCCAGCGTGCTGTCCCGCCCGGTGTCCAAGATCATGACGTCGATGCTGGCCACGTGCAGCAAGACTGACGAGGTCGACGCCATCAGCGTGTTGATGACCAAGAACCGGGTGCGGCACGTGCCGGTGCTGGACGGCAAGAAGCTGATCGGCATCGTCAGCATCGGTGACGTGGTCAAGACCCGGATGGAAGAGCTCGAGGCCGAACAGCAGCAGCTGCAGTCCTACATCACCCAGGGCTGATTGCCCGGACGCGGACCAGCTTCCCTCGCCGAACGTGCACTCACGGCGAAAGTTTTCGCGTTTTCCCGCCCGGAGTGCGCGCTCGGCGCATCAGCGCCAGGAGTAGTCGGCCCGCAGCCGGGCGGCCACCGCATCGAAGATCTCGCGGTCCAGGATGGCACCCTCGCGGCGAATGCCCTCTTCGGGCACGTCGAGCACCCGGTCGAGTCGGACCCAGCTTGGCCTTCCCTCGTAATCCCAAGGGCCGGAACCGATTCCGATCCAGTCGTGATCCGTGGCGTGACGGTCCTGGCTGGACACCATCAGCCCCAGCAGGACGCTGCGGTCCCGTCCCACCACCAGGACGGGGCGGTCCTTGCCGCGGGTCGGGTCGTCCTCGTAGACCACCCATGTCCAGACGATCTCGCCGGGATCGGCCCGGCCGTCCAGGCTCGGCGCGTACACCAGCTTGCGGGCGCGATGCGCGGTCGGGAGGCTGCCGCTGGTCACCGGCCGGCCGGTGACGGGCGCCTCGGCAGGGGGCGGCGCGACCGCGGCGATGACGTTTGCGGTGATCCGCACGGCCTGCTGCAATTCGCGCAGCACGCTCTGGGAATTCTGTACCTGCCGGACCAGGCGCGGAGCCCCGTTGAACACCAGATTCTCCGCGAATCGCTGGAACGTCTTCCACTGGGATTTCCGGGGAGACGCCATATTCGCAGCATAGACGCGAGCGGCGGGCTGCGACTGTGTCCAAGTAGGTCGCGGCGGCCCTATCTGGATACGCTGGACATACCCGCGAACCGGCCCGGAAACGGCCGCGACGCACCCCGTCAAGCTTGCACGCACCAGGAGATTCCCATCAGCAGTTTCGCCGACAAGACCTTCACTGCGCCGGCGCAGATTCGGAATTTCTGCATCATCGCTCACATCGACCACGGCAAGTCCACGCTGGCCGACCGGATGCTCCAGCTCACCGGCGTCGTCGACGAGCGGTCCATGCGCGCCCAGTACCTGGACCGGATGGACATCGAGCGCGAGCGCGGGATCACCATCAAGGCCCAGAACGTGCGCCTGCCGTGGCGGGTCGGCGACACCGATTACGTGCTGCACCTGATCGACACCCCGGGCCACGTCGACTTCACCTACGAGGTGTCCCGCGCCCTGGAGGCCTGCGAGGGCGCGGTGCTGCTGGTCGACGCCGCGCAGGGCATCGAGGCGCAGACCCTGGCCAACCTCTACCTGGCGCTGGACCGCGACCTGCACATCATCCCGGTGCTGAACAAGATCGACCTGCCCGCCGCCGACCCGGACCGCTACGCCGCCGAGATCGCCCACATCATCGGCTGCGAGCCGGGCGACGTGCTGCGCGTCTCGGGCAAGACCGGGGACGGCGTCGCCGACCTGCTCGATCACGTGGTGCGCGAGGTGCCGCCCCCGCAAGGCGTCGCCGACGCGCCGCTGCGCGCCATGATCTTCGACTCGGTCTACGACATCTACCGCGGTGTGGTGACCTACGTCCGGGTGGTGGACGGCAAGATCACGCCGCGCGAACGCATCGCGATGATGTCCACCGGCGCCACGCACGAACTGCTCGAGGTCGGCATCGTCTCGCCCGAGCCGAAGGCCAGCGACGGCCTGGGCGTGGGAGAGGTGGGCTACCTGATCACCGGCGTCAAGGACGTGCGCCAGTCCAAGGTGGGTGACACGGTGACGGCGGCCCGGCACGGCGCCACCGAGGCGTTGACCGGATACCGCGAACCCAGGCCGATGGTCTACTCGGGCCTGTATCCGGTGGACGGCTCCGATTATCCGGTTCTGCGCGATGCTCTGGACAGGCTGCAACTCAACGACGCGGCGCTGACCTACGAGCCGGAGACGTCGGTGGCACTGGGCTTCGGATTCCGTTGTGGCTTCTTGGGTCTGCTGCACATGGAGATCACCCGGGAGCGCCTGGAGCGAGAGTTCAACCTGGACCTGATCTCGACGTCGCCCAACGTCGTCTATCGCGTGGTCAAGGAGGACAACACCGAGATCGTGGTGACCAACCCGTCGGACTGGCCGGAAGGCAAGGTCCGCACCGTTTACGAGCCGGTGGTCAAGACCACGATCATCGCGCCCAGCGAATTCATCGGCACCATCATGGAGCTGTGCCAGTCGCGCCGCGGCGAGCTGGGCGGCATGGATTACCTGTCACCCGAACGGGTCGAGCTGCGCTACACCATGCCGCTGGGCGAGATCATCTTCGACTTCTTCGACTCGCTGAAGTCGCGCACCCGCGGCTACGCGAGCCTCGACTACGAGGAGGCCGGCGAGCAGGAGGCGCAACTGGTCAAGGTCGACATCCTGCTGCAAGGCGAGGCCGTCGACGCGTTCAGCGCGATTGTCCATAAGGATGGAGCGTCTGCGTACGGCAACAAGATGACCGCCAAGCTCAAAGAGCTGATCCCGCGCCAGCAGTTCGAGGTCCCCGTCCAGGCCGCCATCGGATCGAAAATCATTGCGCGCGAAAACATTCGCGCGATCCGCAAGGACGTGTTGTCCAAGTGCTACGGCGGTGACATCACCCGTAAACGCAAGCTTCTGGAAAAGCAGAAGGAAGGCAAGAAACGGATGAAGACCATCGGCCGCGTCGACGTGCCGCAGGAGGCGTTCGTCGCGGCGCTGTCCGCCGACGCCGTGGGGGACAAGGGCAAGAAGTAGCCATGCGGATACGGGGGATGGCGACGATGCTGATGGCGGTCGCCGCGTTGGCGACGGGCTGCGGTGGGGTGGTGGCGGGCACGGCGAAGCCGGCACCGAATCTGAAGCCGCAACCGCTCAGCGGCGCGACGGTCAAACAGGTGCTCCTCGACGGCCCCACGCTGTCGCGGATGCTCAATCAGACGTTCGTGGCGCGGGACCCGGCCGAATTCGGCGGGCCCGAAAAGCTTTATCAGGTCAAGCGATCGATGTCGCAGGCCGGTTGCCTGGGCGTGACGGCGATGCTGCAGCAAGGTGTCTACCAATCCGCCGACGTGAAAGACGTCGCGTCGGAATCGTGGTGGAACAACGGCGAGCCGGCGCAGGTGATCGTGGTCGAGGAGGGCGTGGTCACGCTTCCGTCGCCCGCACAGGCCCAGGCGCTGTTCGCGCAGTTCTCCCAGCAGTGGCAGCAGTGCAACGGCATGACGACGTCGGAACAGAGCGGCCCGATCAGCACCACGAACGTCATCAGCGATGTCCGCACCACGGATTCCACCATCGCGGCCACCAAAACCGCGACGTCGGTCCTGCCCAACATGCCGCCCCTGCGGCCCACCCCGCAGGCACGCGCGATCGGCATCCGGTCGAACTGCCTCGTCGAGGTTCAGGTGGTGTTCTTCGGCGGGCGACGGTCCTCCGACCCGGGATCGGCCGACATCGATTCCAGTGCCATCGACGTCGCGCACGCCCTGATGGACAGAGTCAGCGCCCTGGGCTGACGTCACGCCGGGCGTCGGGAAGGGCAAGGAGTCGAGTGAAAAGTAGCTGGCGCCCACCGGCCGCATTGATTGCGGCGCTGCTGGCGAGTGGCTGCACCGAAACTACCGCTGGCACAGCAGGTCTGGCGCAAAACGTCGAGCGGGTGCCAGCCATCAAACGGGCCCTGTTCGACGGTACCGCGCTGGCAGGGCTGCTCAACCAGCCGTTCCAGGCCTACCCGCACTACTCGGAGTTCGGGGGCATCGACAAATTGGGAACCAGTTGGGATAACGGGCAGCCCGCCGACTGCATCGGAGTCGTTCACCTGATGCAGCGGGGCCCATATGGCTCTGCGCCGATACAACACACGGCCGCCGAAATGTGGGTGCACAAAGGTGATTCCGTGAAGGTCGACAGCGTCCAGGAAGGCATCGTCGCGTTGCGGACGGACGCGGATGCCACCGCGTTGTTCGCCAGGTTCACCGCGCAATGGCAGAGGTGCGACGGGACCACGCTGACCGTGGAGCCCGTCGATGTATGGGGTTCGGACGCCATCTCCGGCGTACGCGTCCTGGATTCGGTTGTCGCGGCAACGGTTTCGATGGGATCCGGCACACACTCAGCATTGAACGCTATCCCCACGGCCCGGGCCCTCGGCGTCAAGGGACCCTACTTGGTCGAGGTCACGGTCGACTTCATTCCCAATTCCAGTCCGGGAGATGCGGGGAACGGCGACATCAACACCACCGCCGTCGCCCTCACCCACGGGCTCATGGACAAGCTCAGCGCCCGCGGCTGACGCGGCCTTCTACATCGGCGCGTTCGCGGGCTGGAACATCCCGGAGCCGTCGGCTTCCTCCTCGGCGCGGATGACGTGCACCACGGCGTTGATCAGCGCCAGGTGGGTGAACGCCTGCGGGAAGTTGCCCAGCTGCCGACCGGTGCGCGGTTCGATCTCCTCGGCGTAGAGGTGCAGCGGGCTGGCGTAGGACAGCAACCGCTCACACAGTCGCTTGGCGCGGCGCACCTCTCCGATCTCGACGAGCGCCGAAACCAGCCAGAACGAGCAGATCGTGAAGGTGCCCTCCTCGCCGGACAGCCCGTCGTCGGTCTCCTCGACCCGGTACCGCAGCACCAGGCCCTCCTGGGTGAGTTCGTCGGCGATCGCCAGGACGGTGTTTCGCACCCGCGGGTCGTCGGGCGGCAGGAACCGCGTCAGCACCACCAACAGCAGCGAGGCGTCCAGCGCGTCGCTGCCGTAGCGCTGGGTGAACACCCCGCGTGAGTCAACGCCGTGCGTCAGGATGTCGTCCTTGATCTCCTCGGCGATCGCCCGCCACTGCTGGGCGTAGCTCTTCTCGCCCTGCCGCTCGGCCAGCTTGGCCCCGCGGTCGAGCGCCACCCAGCACATCACCTTCGACGACGTGAAGTGCTGCGGTTCCCCGCGCACCTCCCAGATGCCGCGGTCCGGCTCGCGCCAGTGCTTGATCGCCTCTTCGACCTGCTTCTTCAGCACCGGCCACAACGTCTCCGGAACCTGCTCGCGTGACTTGGCGTGCAGGTAGAAGGAATCGAGGATGGAGCCCCAGATGTCGTGCTGGATCTGGTCGTAGGCGCCGTTGCCGATCCGCACCGGGCGGGCATGGTCATAGCCGGACAGGTGGTGCAGCTCTTCTTCGACCAGGCTGCGCTCGCCGCCCACGCCGTACATGACCTGCAGCGGGTGCCGTTCGTTGTGGTTGGCGCCGGAGACGTCGGCGATGAACGCGAAGAAGTCGTCCGCCTCGCGGTCCAGCCCCAGGGTGTACAGACCCCACAACGCGAACGTCGAGTCGCGCACCCAGGCGTAGCGGTAATCCCAATTACGTTCACCCTGAGGCGTTTCCGGCAGCGAGGTGGTGCTGGCGGCCAGCAAGGCGCCGGTGGGCGAGTAGGTCAGGCCCTTCAACGTGAGAGCGCTGCGCTGCAGGTACGCCCGCCACGGGTGGTCCGGGAAGTTGCCGATGTTGATCCACTGCCGCCAGCACTCGGTGGTCTGCCACATCTTGTCGGCGGCCTCTTGGTACGTCTGCGGCGCCGGGTGCTTGGTCCAGCTCAGGGCGACGAACACGTCGTCGCCCTCCTTCATCCGGGTGCGCGCGCGTGCCTCGCGCCCCTCCAGCCCGATCCGCAGATTGCTGGTGAGCCGCAGCGTCGGGTGGGCGTCGGGTTCCCTGGTGGCGCGTGCGACGGCCTCGCCGTACGCGTTGGCGGAGTACTCCCAGGCGGCGCCGACGCGGTGGTAGTCGAACGCGGGCTCGCAGCTCATCATCAATTCGACGGTGCCGCTGACGCAGCGCACGGTGCGCAGCAGGATGTGCTCGGCATCCCAGTCCATCGGGGTGCGCCGATGCGTCCGCGACCGCCGCTCCAGGTCGTGCCAGGGGCCCATGACCAGCGCGTCACGCACGATCAGCCACCCGGTGTGGGTCTGCCAGGTGGTCTCCATGATGAGGCTGCCGGGAAGGTACCGGCGGGCCGACGGCACCGAGACGCCGTATGGCCCGAGCCGGAAATGACCGGCGCTGCGGTCCAAGATCGCGCCGAACACACTGGGGGAGTCCGGCCGGGGCACGCACAGCCATTCCACCGACCCGGCCGGGGAGATCAGGCAGGTGGTTTCCCAGTCCGACAGGAACGCGTAGTCGGCGATCGGCGGGAAAGGGTTCCGTAAAGCGGCGCTGGGAGCGAGGGGCCCGGCCGTGCGCAAATCGATGGACGACGACATCGACGCGGCGGAGGCGGCTTGATATGCGTCCTCGGGCACGGCGTCGGCCGGCTGGTCTTCGGGTTGGGCATGCAGAACCATCTGGACATCATCGCTGCTCAGCGGTCTCGCGTCCAACGTTTCGGTGAGGTGGCGTGGCGCGCGCCCAACCGCCGATTTTCACACATTGGTCTTCGACAGCCGGGCCGAATAGGGTGAGCTCCGTGAACGCGTTCCTCAACTGGTGGGACGGCAACGAGCTGTGGCTTTCGGGACTTCCTTTCGTCCTGCAGGCCATGGTGGTGATGCCGGTCGTGCTGGTGGTGGCCTACGCCGCGGCGGCCGTGCTGGATGGCGTGCTCGGCAGGGGTATCGAGCTGATGCGCCGTGCTCGCCACGCCGACGGGACGCCCGAGTAACGCCCATGCCTCGGTCACATGTGACGCTGATTCTCGCCATCTTGGTGGCGCTGGTGGTCGTGACGTGGTTGGTGACGCACTTGATGCACCACTAGCCGGTGCCCCCGTTTGCTCAGCCACCGCCGCGGTGGCGGCAATCGCAATTCCTGTTAGGCTTCCCGCCATGCGCGTGGCATTCGGCATTCCGGGGTGCTATGCCTTCGTGCACTGTTGTCGCTGACTCCCAAACCCGTACGCGGTCTGGTCTGGAGTTTTCGAATTCTCCTGAAGTTCTAGGTGCCTATCCGCAGAAACGGGACCGAAATCCCATACGTTTCGCATCGGAAGGCCCTCAATGGACATCAGGACCGCATCGCACTGGCGGCCCGTCCTCACCCTTGCCCTGATTGCTGGCCTCATCGCCGGATGCCACGGCGGGGCCAGCGATGCCGTCGGCGGCGGGGGGCTGTCCGACGCGCGCACCAGCATCACGCTGGTCGCCTATTCGGTCCCAGAACCGGGGTGGAGCAAGATAATTCCGGCGTTCAATGCCTCCGACGAGGGCAAGGGTGTGCAGGTGGTCACCTCCTACGGGGCCTCCGGTGACCAGTCCCGCGGCGTCGTCGACGGCAAACCGGCCGACGTGGTGAACTTCTCGGTCGAACCGGACATTGCTCGACTGGTCAAGGCCGGCAAGGTTTCCAAGGACTGGAATACCGACGCCACCAAGGGAATTCCGTTCGGCTCGGTGGTGACGCTGGTGGTGCGGAAGGGTAATCCGAAGCACATCAAGGATTGGGATGACCTGTTGCGGCCGGGCGTCGAGGTCATCACGCCCAGCCCGCTGAGTTCCGGATCGGCCAAGTGGAATCTGCTCGCGCCGTACGCCGTCAAGAGTGCAGGCGGCGCACACAGCGACGCCGGGGTGGATTTCATCAAGAAGTTGGTGACCGAGCACGTCAAGCTGCGTCCCGGATCGGGGCGGGAAGCCACCGACGTCTTCGTGCAGGGCAGCGGTGACGTATTGATCAGCTACGAGAACGAGGCCATCGCCACCGAGCGGGCGGGAAAGCCGGTCGAGCACATCAACCCGCCGCAGACCTTCAGGATCGACAATCCGGTGGCCGTGGTCAACACCAGTCCGCACCTGGATGCCGCCGTCGCCTTCAAGAACTTCCAATACACGGCCGCGGCTCAAAAGGTCTGGGCGCAGGCCGGTTTCCGCCCGGTCGATCCCGCCGTCGCCGCCGACTTCCGAAGCCAGTACCCGGTGCCGGCGAAGCTGTGGACCATCGCCGACCTGGGCGGCTGGGCCACCGCGGATCCGCAGCTGTTCGACAAGAACACCGGCAGCATCACCAGGATCTACACGAAGGCCACCGGATGACGGCCATCACGCCGGACCCGCTGGCGATCCGGCCCGAGCTCAGCGGTGACACGCCACCGGCACCGCTTCCCGGGCGAGGCCGCGGGACCACCGCCCTGCGGGTCGGGGCAGCCACGGTGTGGCTGTCGGTAATCGTGCTGCTGCCGCTGGCGGCGATCGCCTGGCAATCCGCGAGCGGTGGCTGGAACGCCTTCTGGCTGGCGGTCTCCTCGAATGCCGCGCTCGAGTCGTTCCGGGTGACCCTGACGATCTCAGCCGGCGTCACCGTGCTCAACCTGGTCTTCGGCCTGGTGATCGCGTGGGTGCTGGTGCGCGACGCCTTTCCGGGCAAGCGGCTTGTCGACGCGATCATCGACCTGCCGTTCGCGCTGCCCACCATCGTCGCCAGCCTGGTGATGCTGGCGCTGTACGGCAACAACAGCCCCGTCGGCCTGCACCTGCAGCACACGTCATGGGGTGTGACGGTGGCGTTGGCCTTCGTCACGCTGCCGTTCGTGGTGCGCGCCGTCCAGCCGGTGCTGCTGGAATTGGATCGCGAAACCGAGGAGGCGGCGGCGTCGCTGGGTGCCAGTGGCCCGAAGATCTTCACCTCCGTGGTGTTGCCATCACTGCTGCCGGCGTTGTTATCCGGTGCGGGCCTGGCGTTCTCACGGGCGATCGGCGAGTTCGGCTCCGTGGTACTCATCGGCGGTGCCGTACCGGGCAAGACCGAAGTGTCGTCGCAGTGGATACGCACACTGATCGAGAACGACGACCGCACCGGGGCCGCCGCAATTTCGATTGTGCTGTTGGCCATTTCGTTTGTCGTGCTGCTCATCCTGCGGATCGTGGGCGGGCACGCGGCCAAGCGAGAGGAGCTGTCCGCATGACATCGTCTGCGGGAGTGCGCTATTGGTTGCGGTTCATCGCGCTCGGATACATCTTCGTGCTGCTGGTCGTTCCGGTGGCGTTGATCCTGTGGCGGACTTTTCAGCCCGGACTCGGCCAGTTCTACGCCTGGGTGAGCACCCCCGCCGCGATATCGGCGCTGAACCTGACGCTGCTGGTGGTGGCCATCGTGGTGCCCCTCAACGTAGTCTTCGGAATCCCCACGGCATTGGTGCTCGCGCGCAACAGGTTTCGCGGCAAGGGCGTACTGCAGGCCGTCATCGATCTGCCGTTCGCGGTCTCGCCCGTCATCGTGGGCGTCGCGTTGATCGTGCTGTGGGGGTCGGCCGGTGCGCTCGGGTTCGTGGAGCAGGATCTCGGATTCAAGATCATCTTCGGCCTGCCCGGAATCGTGCTCGCCAGCATCTTCGTCACGCTGCCGTTCGTCGTGCGCGAAGTGGAGCCGGTGCTGCACGAGCTGGGTACCGACCAGGAGGAGGCGGCGGCCACCCTGGGTTCGGGCTGGTGGCAGACCTTCTGGCGGATCACCCTGCCGTCCATCCGGTGGGGTCTGACATACGGAATCGTGTTGACCATCGCACGTACCCTGGGGGAATACGGTGCCGTGCTCATGGTGTCGTCGAACCTGCCGGGGAAGTCGCAGACACTGACATTGCTTGTCTCCGACCGCTACAACCGCGGCGCGGAGTACGGCGCCTACGCACTGTCCACGCTGTTGATGGGAGTTGCCGTGCTGGTGTTGGTTTTCCAGGTGGTGCTTGACGCCCGCCGCGCACGAGCGGCCAAACAGGCCTGACGAGGGGAATGATCGTGACTGACGCCGGTACCAACCGCGACGACCTCGCCATCATCGTGCGTGACGCCAACAAGCGTTATGGCGATTTCGTCGCCCTCGACCATGTGGACTTCGTCGTGCCCACCGGCTCGCTGACGGCCCTGCTGGGTCCCAGCGGTTCGGGCAAATCGACCCTGCTGCGCACCATCGCCGGCCTCGACCAGCCCGACACCGGAACCGTCACGATCTACGGGCGTGACGTGACCCGGGTGCCGCCGCAGCGCCGCGGCATCGGGTTCGTGTTCCAGCACTACGCGGCGTTCAAGCACCTGACCGTCCGCGACAACGTGGCCTACGGCCTCAAGGTCCGCAAACGGCCCAAGGCCGAGATCAAAGCCAAAGTCGACAACCTGCTGGAAGTGGTGGGGCTGAGCGGGTTTCAGGCCCGCTACCCCAACCAGCTGTCCGGCGGCCAGCGACAGCGGATGGCGCTGGCGCGCGCGCTGGCCGTCGATCCGCAGGTGCTGCTGCTCGATGAGCCGTTCGGAGCGCTGGACGCCAAGGTGCGTGAGGACCTGCGGGCGTGGCTGCGGCGCCTGCACGACGAGGTGCACGTGACCACGGTGCTGGTCACTCACGACCAGGCCGAGGCACTGGACGTCGCCGACCGGATCGCGGTGCTGAATCAGGGCCGCATCGAGCAGATCGGATCCCCGACCGATGTTTACGACGCCCCGGCGAACGCGTTCGTGATGTCGTTCCTCGGCGCGGTGTCCACCCTGAACGGAACCCTGGTGCGGCCGCACGACATCCGGGTGGGGCGCAATCCCGAGATGGCGATCGCCGGCGGGGACGGCACCGCAGAGTCCGTCGGGGTGGTGCGCGCCGTGGTCGACCGCGTGGTCACGCTGGGTTTCGAGGTGCGGGTCGAGTTGACCAGCGCCGCCACCGGCGGGTTCTTCACCGCCCAGATCACGCGCGGCGACGCCGAGGCGCTGGCGCTGCGCGAGGGGGACACCGTCTACGTGCGTGCCACCCGGGTTCCGCCGATCGCCCTTGAGGCGGCAGCCGCCGCTCGCCGGGCCGATCAGGCCGAGGACGAGAACACGCTGACGTCGGCCTGACGGCCGGATTCATCCCGTCGCGCGGCGTTCGCTACGACGCGTGCAACCCGCATTCGGTCTTGGCCCGTCCCTGCCAGCGTCCGCTGCGCGGGTCGGCGCCCGCCAGCGGTTTGGCGGTGCAAGGGGCGCAACCGATCGACGAATAGCCGTCGTACATAAGCGGATTGACCAGCACACCGTGCTCGTCGATGTAATTCTGCACGTCCTCGTCGGACCATTCGACCAGCGGGTTGACCTTCACCAGCTTGAAGCCCTCGTCGAATCCGACCACCGGGGCGTTGGCGCGCGCCGCGGTCTCACCCCGGCGCAGCCCGGTCACCCAGGCGGAGTATCCGCGCAGCGTCTTGCCCAGCGGCTCGACCTTGCGCAGCCGGCAGCACTCACCGGGGTCCCGCGCGAACAGGTCCTTGCCCAGCGTTTTGTCCTGCTCGGCGACGCTCTGCTCAGGCGTGACGTTGAGCACCCGGATGTCATACACGGACTCGATCGCGTCCCGGGTGCCGATGGTCTCCACGAAGTGATAGCCGGTGTCCAAAAACACCACCGGAACGCCCGGACGCGCCTTGGCCGCCAGGTCGATCAACACGGCCTCCTGCATGCTGGAAGCCACCACGTAATTGCAGGTGGCCCAGCCGCGCGGTCCGTTGATGCCGCCGAACGTCTCGTTGGTCCAACGCAATACGTCGGCGGCGCTGGCACCCTCCAGCTCGGCCGCCCCGCGGGCGGCAAGCGCCCGCAGTTCGGCTTCTGGAAGTTTGGTTGTTCGTTCGCTCATCGCAAATCGTCCTCGTCTGCCCTCATAGCCCACTGTGCGAAACGTTCACCCTCGCCGCGATATTTCAGGAAGTTGCGTGTGACCCGCTCGATGTAGTCGCCGAGCTCGTCGCTGGTGACCTTGTGCTGGCGCAGTTTTCGACCAAAGCCGCTGTCCAGGCCCAGGCTGCCGCCCAGGTGCACCTGGAAGGCCTCGACCGAGCCGCCCTCACCGTCGTCAACCATCTGGCCCTTGAGTCCGATGTCGGCGACCTGGATGCGGGCGCACGAATTCGGACAACCGTTGATGTTGACGGTGATCGGCACGTCGAGCTGCTCGTTGAGGTCCGCGAGTCGGCTTTCCAGGTCGGGCACCAAAGACTGCGCCTTGACCCGGGTTTCGGCGAAGGACAACTTGCAGAACTCGATCCCCGTGCACGCCATCACATTCCGGCGCCAATGCGACGGCCGCGACTGCAGGCCCAGCGCCTCCAGGCCGGCGATCAGCTCGTCGAGCTTGTCGTCGGGCACGTCGAGGATGACCAGCTTCTGATAGGGGGTGAGCCGGATCCGGTCCGAGCCGGCCCGCTCGGCGAGGTCGGCCACCGCGGTGAGGATGGTGCCCGACACCCGGCCTGCGATCGAGGCGACGCCCACCGCGTTGAGGCCGTTCTTGAGCCGCTGCACGCCCACGTGGTCGATCGGGTGCTTCAGCGGCTCGGGAGCCGGGCCGTCGATCAGCGGACGCTGGAGGTACTCGGTTTCCAGGACCTCGCGGAACTTCTCGATCCCCCAGTCCTTGATGAGGAACTTCAGCCGCGCCTTGGACCGCAGCCGCCGGTAGCCGTAGTCGCGGAATATCGAGGTCACCGCGTTCCACACCTCGGGCACCTCTTCGAGCGGCACCCAGGCGCCGACCCGCTGGGCCAGCATCGGGTTGGTCGACAGCCCGCCACCGACCCACAGGTCCAGCCCCGGGCCGTGCTCGGGGTGGTTCACGCCGATGAACGCGATGTCGTTGACCTCGTGCACCACATCCTGCAGGCCCGAGATCGCGGTCTTGTACTTGCGCGGCAGGTCGGCGAAGTCGGGCTGACCGATGTAGCGGCGCGCGATCTCCTCGATCGCCCAGCTGGGGTCGAGCACCTCGTCCAGCGACTCGCCGGCCAGCGGTGAGCCCAGGATCACGCGGGGGCAGTCACCGCACGCCTCGGCGGTCTGCAGTCCGACCTCGGCCAGCCGCCGCCAGATCTCGGGGACGTTCTCCACCTCGATCCAGTGGTACTGCACGTTCTCGCGGTCGGTGATGTCGGCGGTGTCGCGGCCGAATTCGGTGGAAATCTGCCCCACGGTGCGCAGCGCGGCCGCCGACAGCGCGCCGCCGTCGCACCGCACCCGCATCATGAAGTATCTGGCTTCCAGCAACTCGGCGTTGTCGTCGCCGGTGAACGTGCCGTCGTAGCCCTGTTCGCGCTGCGTGTACAGGCCCCACCAGCGGAAACGGCCCCGCAGGTCGCTCTTGTCGATGCTGTCGAAACCGTTCTGGGCGTAAACCGTCTCGATGCGCTCCCGCACGTCCAGCGGGGCGCCGGCCTGCTTCATCTCTTCGTTCGGGTTCAGCGGCTCACGATTTCCCAGTGCCCACTGGCCCTCGTTACGGGGCTTTGCGGCTCGGGCGGTGGTCATCGGAAGTTCTCTCCTCTAAAAAGATCGCCAGCGCGGCCAGCGCAGTTCACCGGCACTTTCGGGCGGCGCGGAACCGTCGGCCAGCTGGAGACGCAGGGGGCCTGGGTCTACCACGTCAGGGCAGACAGATACAGCTGCAAACGCGCTTGAGATCAATGTGCCGTCGAGCCACGAGCACAATGTGCGGGCTGGGCTGGTCGACAGTCACGCCACCATTGTGCCATGGATGCCGAAGGGCCATGCGAGCAGGTCAAATCTTGGCTCACGGTGATTAAAACTACCGACCAAGTCTGGGAGATCCCCCTGGGAAAGCCTTAGAAGTTCGTGCGACGTTCATTGCGCGCTTGCCGGCCGCTTCGGTGGAATCGACGCCCCGGCGGCGCCCGGTCCATCGTGGGATCATTTGGCATGGCCATTCGCGAGGAACCGGTCGACCTGCCCGACGTCGGGGTGGTCGACGGGCAGTCGTTTGGCATCTATGTGCACGTGCCGTTCTGTGTGACCCGTTGCGGCTATTGCGATTTCAATACCTACACCCCGGCCGAGCTGGGTGGCGTCAATCCCGACGCCTGGCTCGGCGCACTGGGCAGGGAACTGGAACTGGCGGCCGCGAGGTTGCAGGCGCCCCCGGTGAACACCGTGTTTGTCGGTGGCGGGACGCCCTCCCTGCTGGGCGGCCCGCGGATGGCGACGCTGCTGGGCATGGTGCGTCAGAACTTCACCCTGGCGGCCGATGCCGAGGTCACCACCGAGGCCAACCCCGAGTCGGCATGGCCGGACTTCTTCGAGGCCATCCGCGCGGCCGGCTACACCCGGGTATCGCTGGGGATGCAGTCAGTGGCACCGAGGGTGTTGGGTGTCTTGGACCGCATCCACACGCCGAACCGGTCCGCGGCCGCCGCCCGCGAGGCGCTGGCCGCGGGCTTCGAGCACGTCAGCCTCGATTTGATCTACGGAACTCCGGGGGAGTCCGATGACGACCTGTTGTGCTCGGTCGACACCGCGATCGAGACCGGTGTGGACCACGTGTCCGCCTATGCGCTGGTCGTCGAGGAAGGCACCGCGCTGGCCCGGCGAGTCCGGCGCGGCGAACTGGCCGCACCCGATGACGACGTGCTGGCCCACCGCTACGAATTGGTGGATGCGCGGTTGTCCCAGGCGGGATTGTCTTGGTACGAGGTGTCCAATTGGTCGCGGCCCGGCGGTGAGTGCCGCCACAACCTCGGTTACTGGGATGGTGGCCAGTGGTGGGGCGCGGGGCCGGGCGCGCACGGCTATCTCGGTACGACGCGCTGGTGGAACGTCAAGCACCCCAACGCGTATGCGGAACGGTTGGGCGCGGCGGCACTGCCGGTGGCCGGATTCGAGCAGCTGGATGCCGAAGCCTTGCACACCGAGGACGTGCTGTTGAAAACCCGCCTGCGTCAAGGACTCCCAGTCGAATCGCTGAATCCTGCCGAGCGGGAGCGCGCCGAGGGCGTGGTTGCCGACGGGTTGCTGGTGTCCGACGGTGACAGGCTGGTCCTGACGCCGCGCGGACGCCTGCTGGCCGACCGCGTGGTGCGAACGCTATTGGGGTAGCGGCGTTCCCCGCGTGGGTCAGACCCCGAACAGATGCTCGAAGACGCGGGCGATCTCGATGTAGAGCGGGATCCCGATGGTGACGTTGTAGGAGAATGTCAGGCCCAGTGAGGCGGCCAGCGGCAACGTCGGGCTCGCTTCCGGGATCGCCAGGCGCTGCACCGCCGGAACGGCGATGTAGGACGCCGCACCGCACAGGACCGCGAACAGAACGTAGGTGCCGGTCTTGAAGTCGGTGTGAGTCAGCGACGCATAGCTGCAGGCGACGATAATGCCCAGCGTCGCAAAGACATTCGGCGCCACCAGGCCGAAGACGATGAACCCGGGACCCGCGGTGCGGAGATCCTTCAACTTGCGCGACGCCGTCATCCCCATCTCGAGCAGGAACAGGCACAGCACGCCCTGGAAGGCCAAGACGAAGAATTTGTCGTCGTCGGCGACGACCTTCTGTCCTTGCAGCCCACTGACGAGGCCGATGATGATGCCGCCCATCAGCAGGACCAGGCCGGGGTTGAGGAAGACCTCCTGGAACAGCTCCCGGGAGAAGATGGGCACCTTCTTGCCCTTGGGGCGCGCCGGGCTCTGGTCGGCCTCCCAATCGGGGTGCTCCAGCTTTTCCAGCGAGAGCTCCAGCTCCTGCTCGATGGCGGCTGCTTCTTCCTGGCTCTCGAGGCTCTGCCCGTGTGGAGGACGCGCGGCGGTCCCGGGGCCGAGGCCGACCTTGACCGGCGGTGTGTAGCCGGCCTCGTCGGGCATGTAGCCGGCGGAGTCCATGCCCCGATGCCGCAGCCGGGCAACGAAATACAGCGCTACCAGGCAGCCCGGGATTTCCATCACGGCCAGCATCACCGGCATGTATGCGTTGAAGGCGATGTTCACCGCGGCCAGTACGGCCACGCAGGTGGCGAACGTTCCGGCCGAGTCGGACCCGTAGTAGCCGGCGATGGTCGCGCGGTCGACCTTCCGCAGTGATTTCAGGCGGCTGAGGCCCAGGTAGGCCAGGCCGCCGATCAGACAGTTCAGCACGAAGCCCAGGACCATGAAACCCACGATGACCCCGACGCTCGACGCACTGACCTGCGCGAGTTCTTCCCCGCCGTGCCAGCCGATGGCCAGCAACAGGTACATGGTCAATCCCTGATAGATGACGTAGGGGAATTCGAACCGCACCTTGAGGATGGGAATCAGGAACCCGAAGTAAAAGAACAATAGAAGCGGTTTGAACAAGTTATGGGTGAAGTTGTGCCAGAACTCTTGCAGCATCGATGCCTCCGTTGGTTAGAGCGCTGATCTGGGGAAGCACCGTCCGCAAGCGGAGCAACCACGAAACATCCCGACGACCGTCAAGAATTTATCCCCGCCGCTGGCCCGCCGCCACTTGACAGCAGACAGGGTGTCGGACGCCCGCGAGACTGATGATAACCGATGAAACCGCTGCTCAGAGCGCCATCACGCGGGCGAATTTCCGCGGGCGTGGCCGCTACCGCTGCCGCTAGTTTGGTGTGAAAGTGCTGTGCATTTACTGTGGAGTCAATAAAGCGGTCAGCGCGCAGACGGGACGAGCGAGGGCCTGACACCGGCGCCCTTTTTGCGGTGCGTCACCGAGAGCCACGCCGACGGCGAGTAATGCGTCGTGATTTCCTCGAAACCGTCGACCCGGGATACCGAAAGCACACCGGTCTGCGGATTGATTTCGAGTTCGTCGCCTTCGCTCGCGTGCACTTCCTCG
The DNA here is from genome assembly GCF_001672755.1 of Mycobacterium colombiense. Taxonomy (GTDB): domain Bacteria; phylum Actinomycetota; class Actinomycetes; order Mycobacteriales; family Mycobacteriaceae; genus Mycobacterium; species Mycobacterium colombiense_C. The sequence goes on from NZ_LZKI01000150.1 coordinate 64,077, forward strand.
CCGTTGGAAAGCCGGATTATGAACACGGTGTTCCTCCAATCCGGGGCGGGCAGTGAGCGCTAGGAAAAGTCTGGCTGCCCAAGCCGCCTGTTGTGCGGCCGCAACGTAAACGGTTGGGAAACCTTTGGAGTGGCGATCTTCACAGCCGCCCACCGGATTTCTGCTTCGAGCTCGAAATTCAGACAGTGCTACCTGCGCAAACAGGCCGGTACCACCCGGGCACCGCCAGGCTTCGAGATGGAGCGCCCGGCCGGTTGGCGGTTTAACTCCGCGGGAGTTTTAGCTGAATGAGGCAATTGAGGGGGATCGGTTGCGCACAGATACATAGGTTAGGCTACATTTACTAACCGTGACCGAGGTCAGCGTCGAGACAAGTTCCGCCGGCTCTGAGTCGCCGTCGATTCCGGTTCCGCTACACGTCGACCCGGCGGACCTGGCGGCCCACCTGGCCGTGGTGCTGTCCGAGCGCGCCGGGGAAGAGTATTTGCTCTACGAGCGCGACGGTGAATGGGTGCTGGCCACCGGTGTGCGCGCGATGGTCGAGCTCGACAGCGACGAGCTGCGGGTGATCCGCGACGGGATGACCCAAAGCCAACAATGGTCGGGCAGGCCTGGTCCGGTGCTCGGTGAAGCCATCGACCGGCTGTTGCTGGAAACGGACCAGCTCTTCGGCTGGATCGCCTTCGAATTCGGTGTGTACCGCTACGGGCTGCGGCAGCGGCTCGCGCCGGGAACCCCACTGGCCCGGGTGTTCTGGCCGCATGGCCGCATCGTGGTGACCCGGGATGAGGTCCGGCTGTTCGGTACCTCGGCCGGGCACCGGGACGAAGTCCTCGGCGTCCTCGGCGTCGGCGTGCCGGATGTGCGCGACGCCTCGGCGGTCGACGTGGCCGCTGACCCGTCCGACTACCGTGGCCGCGTCGCGTCGGCCGTCGCAGAGATCGCCGCGGGCCTCTATCACAAAGTGATTCTTTCCCGTTCTATCGAAGTGCCCTTCGCGCTCGATTTCCCGTCCACCTACCGGCTGGCCCGCCGGCACAACACCCCGGTGCGGTCCTTCCTGCTGCGGCTCGGCGGGATTCGCGCTGTGGGTTACAGCCCCGAACTGGTCGCGGCCGTCCACCAGGACGGCGTTGTGGTGACCGAGCCGTTGGCGGGCACCCGCGCGCTTGGACGTGGCGAGGTGCGTGACCGCCAGGCTCGCGACGACCTGGAGTCGAACTCCAAAGAGATTGTCGAGCACGCCATTTCGGTGCGAAGCTCGCTGCAGGAAATGACGGAGATCGCCGAGCCGGGCACCGCCGTTGTCACCGATTTCATGACGGTGCGGGAACGGGGGAGCGTGCAGCACCTGGGCTCTACGGTCAGCGGCCGGCTGGGCACATCCAACGACCGGATGGATGCGCTCGAAGCGCTGTTCCCGGCGGTCACCGCGTCGGGCATCCCGAAAGCCGGTGGCGTCGAAGCGATCATGCGCCTCGACGAGGGGCCGCGCGGGCTGTATTCGGGCGCGGTCGTGATGCTTTCGGCCGACGGCGGCCTTGATGCGGCGCTGACGCTGCGGGCGGCGTACGAATGTGACGGCAAGGCCTGGCTGCGGGCCGGTGCGGGCATCATCGAAGAGTCCACGCCCGGTCGCGAATTCGAAGAGACCTGCGAAAAGCTGTCCACGCTCGCCCCCTATCTGATTGCGCGCCAATAACTTTCTGATCGCTTTGGTTGCCTGCCGGCGGTAGCCGGCGGCTTGGTGTTCCCTGCGTCACGGTCGGTGCCGTAGGGACTTTCGGCTCTATATGCCCGGATCGCGCGCGTGTCATCTTTATGTAACCGCATGACACACATACATCGCGCGTTACTGACCGCGGCAGATAACTGGGAGGGATCCGTGCCCAAGGCGCTGACGAACCTGCAGCTACTTCACGAGCTTGAGCCGGTGGTCGAACGCCTGCTCAATCGCCACCTCTCGATGTTCAAGGAGTGGAGCCCGCACGACTACGTTCCCTGGTCGGACGGCAGAAACTTCTACGGGCCGGACGGCCAGGATTGGGAACCCGGGCAGACGAGACTTCCCGACGTCGCGCAGGTGGCGATGGTCCAAAACCTGTTGACGGAGGACAATTTGCCGTCGTATCACCGTGAGATTGCGATGAACTTCAGTATGGATGGTCCGTGGGGGCAGTGGGTGAATCGATGGACCGCCGAAGAGGCCAGGCACAGCACGGCGCTGCGCGACTACCTGGTGGTCACTCGTGCCGTCGACCCGGTCGAGCTGGAGAAGCTGCGGCTGGAGCAAATGACAAGGGGCTTCAGCCCGGGCCAGAACCAGCAGGGTGACATGTTCGCTGAGAGTCTGTTCGACTCGGTCATGTATGTCTCTTTCCAGGAACTCGCCACCCGCGTCTCGCACCGCAACACGGGCAAGGTCAGCAACGACACGGTCGCCGAGCAGTTGATGGCCAGGGTGTCGCATGACGAAAACCTGCACATGCTGTTCTACCGGGATATCAGCGCCGCGGGTCTGGACATCGCACCCGATCAGGCGATGAGGTCGGTGCACCGAATCCTGCGCAATTTCAAGATGCCTGGGTTCACCGTCCCGGAGTTTCGCCGCAAGGCGGTGATCATCGCCGTGGGCGGTGTCTACGACCCCCGCATCCATCTCGAAGAAGTGGTCATGCCCGTGCTCAAGAAGTGGCGGATCTTCGAACGCGAAGACTTCACCGGCGAGGCCGCCGGCATGCGCGACGACCTGGCGCTGTTGGTCAAGGAACTCGAGGACGCCTCGGAGAAATTCGACGAATCCAAGCGGCGCTACCTGGAGCGGGAGGCACGCAGAACCGAGAAGATCACCGCCAGCAAGGTGCTTCAAACGAAGGGGACGCTGACGCTGAGCCAGCATTGACCGCTATCTGGTTCTCCGTGGGCTGGGCTGCGCTCGCCGAGCGAATGTGGGCCATTCCCATGATCAGCGGTACAGCTTTGCGTAAGGTGCGACGCACACCCGGGGGTTAGAAAAGTAGGAGCTGTATGTCTAATCTCAGGGCGAAAGCATTGCTTGGCCTGATGCTTGCCTTGATCTCCCCGGGAATAGCCGAATGCACGGCCACCGTCGCGTGCGCAGCCTGCACCGTCGATACAGGTACCGGTGGCCTGATTTAGGTCGCGCGCACGGCCCGAGGTGCGCGCTGATCCAGAATCAGACCGAAGAGCTCGATTCGAGATAGTCGGCCAAAATGCGGCCGACGAGTGACTCGA
>NZ_LZKI01000151.1 GCF_001672755.1 Mycobacterium colombiense
TGCGGCTGGGGCGGTGCCCTGAAGCGCGCTGTCGAGAAGTACGACGTCAACGTCATCGGAATTACCCTGAGCCGCAACCAGTTCGAGTACAGCAAGAAGAAGCTCGCCGGATTGCCGACGGACCGCAACATCGAGGTGCGCCTGCAGGGCTGGGAAGAGTTCGAAGACAAGGTCGACCGGATCGTCTCCATCGGCGCCTTCGAGGCATTCAAGATGGAGCGCTATTCCGCATTTTTCGAACGCGCCTACGAGATTCTTCCCGATGACGGCCGGATGCTTTTGCACACCATCGTTCGGCCGTCGTTCAAGGAGGCCCGGGCCAAGGGCATGACGCTGACCCGTGAGATCGTGCAGTTTTCGCAATTCATCCTGTCCGAGATCTTCCCCGGCGGCTGGCTGCCGACGCCCCAGACCGTTGGCGAGTACGGGGTCACGGTGGGCTTCGAGTTGACCCGCGTTCAATCGCTGCAGCTGCACTACGCCAGGACACTGGACCTGTGGGCCGAGGCCCTCGAGGCGAATCGCGAGCAGGCCCTGGCCGTTCAGTCCCAAGAGGTTTACGACCGTTACATGAAGTACCTCACCGGTTGCGCGAAGCTGTTCCGCGACGGCTACACCGACGTCAATCAATTCACGCTGGAGAAGTAACCGGCTCGCTTTTGGCCTACTTCACCATCGTGAATTGCCCCACATTGCTGATGCCCTTGCGGAAGAAGTTCTCGCACCCCGTCAGATAGTGCATGTAACGGTCGTAGACCTCTTGGGACCATC
>NZ_LZKI01000152.1 GCF_001672755.1 Mycobacterium colombiense
GCCGGGACCGCCGGGGCCACCGGGCCCGCCGGGGTGGTCGCCGGGGCCGCCGGGACCGCCGGGGTGATCAGCGGGGCCGGCCGGACCGCCGGGTCCGCCAGGACCGCCGGGGTGATCAGCGGGGCCACCAGGACCGCCGGGACCGCCGGGGTGACCACCGGGGCCACCGGGGCCACCGGGGCCGCCGGGGCCGCCTGGATCGTTGGGTCCGGTGGGCGCGTGGCCACCGCCAGGCGCCGCCGGCCCGCCATGATTACCCGGAGGTTGTGGCGCTCCGGGAGCAGCATTGGCAAACCCGGCGCCCATTCCGAGGGCCGCAGCGCTGAGCGCTCCGGCGACGGTCACCCCTCCGACAAGTTGCTTCAACTTCATGATGCTTCACCTATCCACTAGGGATTTTTGCAAGGAAGTTCCTTGGAATACCCCCCGTTACACCCCTGACGCTAGATAGCTTCCCTATGGACTAGCTGTGACTCGCCCCTGCAGAACCTCTGGCCGGGACCCCGCCCGACGTGGTCTGCCACACATCTCCGCAAGGGTGCAGCGGCTGCCGTGCCCCGCGGCACCTGGCATTTGACCGCGGATCGAGGCGTTTTTCTGCCGTCGCGCAGGCTGGTTTGGGAAGGCTAGGTTGGCTAGTCGGCCAGGGTTTTCCTTTATATGGTTGCGCCCGTGTCGAGTGCGCCACATCCGCACGAACCCCACGTCGGTTCGGTGTCGTCGAAGCTGAATTGGCTGCGCGCGGGCGTCCTGGGCGCCAATGACGGAATCGTCTCCACCGCGGGCATCGTCGTCGGGGTAGCGGCGGCGACCGCCGAACGCGCCCCCATATTGACCGCCGGCAGCGCCGGACTTGTCGCGGGTGCGGTGTCGATGGCGCTGGGCGAATACGTCTCGGTAAGCACCCAGCGCGACACCGAGAAGGCCCTCTTGAGCCAGGAGCGTCGCGAACTGCGCGATGATCCCGTCGCCGAATTGGATGAGCTCGCCTCGCTGTACGAGGCGAAAGGTCTGACGCCGGCGACCGCGCGCACTGTGGCCGAGGAACTCACCGACCACAATCCGTTGCTCGCCCACGCCGAAGTCGAACTCGGCATCAACCCCGAGGAACTGACGAACCCTTGGCAGGCGGCGTCCTCGTCGGCGCTCTCGTTCGGGGTTGGTGCCCTGTTGCCGTTGGTCGCGATTCTGGTTCCACCCACGACGTGGCGGGTCCCGGTTACCGTCGCCGCGGTCCTGGTGGCGCTGGTGATCACCGGTGCCGTCTCGGCCGGTCTGGGCGGAGCGCCGAAGGGCCGCGCGATGCTGCGCAACGCCATCGGCGGCAGTCTTGCCTTGGCGATCACGTACGTGATCGGTCATCTGGTGGGCGCCGCACTCGGCTGACCACCCGGGCCTTCGGGCATCACGGTGCGGTGCCCGGTCAAGCGACTGGAAGCGCAACTGTAACATCGACAGTTGCGGTCCTCAGCAGAGCCCGCGAATCCCATCACGCGGAGGGTCATGCAGTGGCCGAGCCCAATATCGTGCCGGATGAAGCCCAATGGGCAGAACCGGTGCCGTACTTTGAGCGCGACGAAAAATACCTCGTGCCAACCAAAATCGCGCGCGGCGGATGGGGTCCGTCGCTCAGCGGCCATGTTGTCGGCGGACTCTTGGCGTGGGCGGTCGAGGGTGCGGCCCAGGACCCGCAACTGCAACCGGCGCGGTTGACCGTCGATCTGCCCCGGCCGACAGCGTTGGCGCCGCTCGAGGTGCACACCCGGGTGCGACAGGACCGACGTCGGCTGCGGCTGGTCGAGACCGTGATCATCCAGAACGACGCCCCGGTGGCACAGGCGAGCGCACTGTTTCTGCGGCGCGGCGCACAGCCCGAGGGGCACGTCTGGTCACCAGCGGTGCAGATGCCGCCGATCCCGCTGGACGAGGCCTATTCGAACCTGTTCATGCGAACCTACGGCTGGGGCTCCGATGTGCAGAACCCCGATCCCGACTGGCCCCAGACCGACGGCCCGAAGTACACGTGGATACACGAGACGCGCCCGTTGATCGACGACGAACCGCTCAGCGCCTTCACCCGCGTGGCGATGGCCGGTGACATCACGGCCTCGATTGCCAACTGGGGCACCAACTCCCTGCAGTTCATCAATGTCGACTACACGCTGACGCTCAGCCGCCTGCCCGAGGGTGACCACATCGGGCTCGCCTCGCTGACGCATCACAGCCACGACGGGGTGGCCAGCGGCTCGGCGGTCCTGGTGGACGCGAAGGGGCCGATCGGTACCGGCGTGTCCGTCGCGATCGCGCACTCGGGATTTCGCCCGCCCTCCACTGATCCGTCAGCAGGGTGAGATCGGAAGGGTAGAGACGGTGACGTTCTGGGCGTTGATTGCCGCTGCGGCGCAGCGGGGATCGAGCCGGCCACTTCTCGCCGATGAGTACGGACGCAGCCTGACCGCACGTCAGCTGCGCGATGCCGCGTGCGTGACCGCCGCCGCCCTGGCCGAACGTGGCGTTCGCCCGGGCACCGTCGTGTCCTGGCAGCTGCCCACCACGCTGGAAACCATGGTGGTGATGGCCGCACTCGCGCGACTCGGTGCGGTGCAGAACCCGATCATCCCGATACTGCGGGAAAGCGAGGTCGGCTTCATCACCGGCCAGCTGGCCACGGAATTCTTTGTGACGCCCGAGTTTTGGCGCGGGTTCGATTACGGTGGGCTGGCCCGGGGATTCTCGGCGGACAGGGGCTTCGAGGTCATCACCCTCGACCTGGCAACGCCCCCGGCAACCGGCGAGCTGCGGCTGCCGGGCGCCGGTGCCGAGACCCTCCCGGCGCCACCGGCATCCGCCGACGAGGCTCGCTGGATCTACTACTCCTCGGGAACCACCGCGGCCCCCAAGGGGATCCGTCACACCGATACGTCGGTCATCGCCGGCTCGGCGGGAGTGGTGGGCATGGTCGGGGCCAACAGCAGTGACGTGGATCCGATCGCCTTCCCGATCGCGCATATCGGCGGGTCCGCGATGCTGGCCACCGCGTTGCTGACCGGCATGCGGTTGGCCCTGTTCGAGGTGTTCGATCCAGCCACCACACCATGGGCCATCGCCGCGCACAACCCGACGTTCCTGGGCACCGCGACGCCATTCTTCGTCGCCTTCCTCGAAGCTCAACGCGCCCAAGGCGATCGGCCACTATTCCCGTCGGTGCGAGGCTGCCTGGCCGGAGGCGCACCCGTCACCGCCGAATTGGGGCGGCAGGTCCGCGAAACCTTCGGGCTGGCCGGAATCGCCAATGCCTGGGGGATGACCGAATTTCCCTGCGCGACTTCGCCCCCGCTGACCGCCGCGCCCGAGGTGCTCGACCATACCGTCGGGCCGCCGGTACCCGGGGTTCAGGTCCGCGCGGTCGACAGCCACGGCGTCGAGCTGGGCGCCGGACAGGAAGGCGAGCTGCGGCTCAAGGGTCCGCAGTGCTTCCTCGGCTACGCCGACCCGACACTTGACGCCGACACGTTCGACAGCGACGGCTGGTTGCGCACAGGCGATCTCGGCCTGATCGATGCCGACGGCAATGTCCGCGTCACCGGCCGCGCCAAGGACGCGATCATCCGTAACGCCGAGAACATCTCGGCCCTCGAAATCGAGAACGCGCTCGCCACCCATCCCGCGGTGGCCGATGTCGCCGTCATCGGGATTCCCGACCCGCGCACCGGGGAACGCGTCTGTGCCGTCGTGGTACCCGGGACGGCCGACGGTGTGTCACTGGAATCCCTTGTGCGACATTGCCGATCACGGGGTCTCAGCCGATACAAGCACCCCGAGCACCTGGTGGTCGTCGATACCCTGCCGCGCAATCAATTCGGCAAGGTGATTAAAAAGGACCTGCGCCAGGCGTTCGGGTGAAGCGGGCCGGGACGCCTACAGCCCCTTGGGCGCATCGCGGACGGCCTGCACCGCCGCGGCATCGCCGTCGAATTCGACCTGCGCCTTTCGCCCCACGGCGAACAGCAGTAGCTCCTCGGGCGCGCCGGTCACCGTCACCGCCGGCCCTCGACCGGCGGTGAGCACCGTCTTGCCCTCCGAGGTACGCAACGCCACCCGGCCGGGCACCTTCGCGAGGGTGAACCGGGCCATCAACGGCAGGGTGCGCCGCAGCATGTTACCCAGGGCGGGCTCCAGGGAGCGCGGCTGCCAGCCCGGCTGCGCGCGGCGCACGTCCTCGTGGTGGATGAACATCTCGGCAACATTGGCCACCGGGTCGAGCAGTTTGAGCGGCGAGTAGACCGGCGGGCCGGCGGCGAGCTTGCCGACCAGCTCGTCCCAGTCATTCTGTTCGGCCACCTGGTTCTGCACCTTCTCCGTGTGGGACGCGAGGAAGGGGATCAGGATGCCGGGCGCCGCGTCAGGGCGGTACTCGCGGATCACCAGGTGGGCGGCCAGGTCCCGCGTCTTCCATCCTTCGCACAGCGTGGGCGCGTCCGGCCCGACGCCGCGCATGGTTTCCACAAGGGCGGCACGTTCGCGTTGAGCAACAGACATGCGTTCAGCCTAGAGCCGGTCGCCCCCGAAGAGGGCGGGTCCACCGGACACCGCGGTCGGCGGCTCGGTAAATTTGAAACGTCATGTTGTCGAAGGGAATCTCATGAGCGCGAACGTCGAGCAGTTGGAGTTTCAGGCAGAGGCTCGGCAACTGCTGGATCTGATGGTCCACTCCGTCTACTCCAATAAGGACTCGTTTCTGCGGGAGCTGATCTCCAATGCCTCCGACGCCTTGGACAAGCTGCGGCTGGAGGCGTTCCGGAACAAGGACCTCGACGTCGACACCTCCGACCTGCACATCGAGATCGACGTGGATAAGGATGCGCGCATCCTGACCATCCGGGACAACGGCATCGGGATGACCCGGGCCGAAGTGGTGGATCTGATCGGCACGCTGGCCAAGTCCGGCACCGCCGAGCTGCGCAAGCAACTGCGCGAGGCCAAGAACGCCGCGGCCTCCGAGGAACTCATCGGTCAGTTCGGTATCGGTTTCTATTCCAGCTTCATGGTCGCCGACAAGGTCGAACTGCTCACCCGCAAGGCGGGCGAGAGCGACGCCACCAAATGGGAATCGAGCGGCGAGGGCACTTACACCATCGAATCGGTCGACGACGCCCCGCAGGGAACGTCGGTCATCCTGCACCTCAAGCCCGAGGACGCCGAGGACGAGCTGCACGACTACACCGCGGAGTTCAAGATCAGGAGCCTGGTCAAGAAGTACTCCGACTTCATCGCCTGGCCCATCCGGATGGAGGTTGAGCGTCGCACCCCCGCCACCGAGGAAAGCGGCGAGGAGACCGTCACCATCGAGACCGAGACGCTGAACTCGATGCAGGCCCTGTGGGCCAGGCCCAAAGAAGAGGTCTCCGAGGAGGAGTACAAGGAGTTCTACAAGCACATCGGGCACGCCTGGGACGACCCGCTCGAGGTCATCGCGATGCGGGCCGAGGGGACCTTCGAATACCAGGCGCTGCTGTTCATTCCGTCGCACGCCCCGTTCGACCTGTTCAACCGGGACGGCCAAACCGGGATTCAGCTATACGTCAAGCGCGTGTTCATCATGGGCGATTGCGACGAGCTCATGCCGGAATACCTGCGCTTCATCAAGGGTGTCGTTGACGCGCAGGACATGTCGCTCAACGTGTCGCGGGAGATCCTGCAACAGGATCGGCAGATCAAGGCCATCCGGCGGCGGTTGACCAAGAAGGTGCTCTCCACGATCAAGGATCTGCAGTCCGAGCGCCCGGAGGACTACCGCACCTTCTGGACCCAATTCGGCCGGGTCGTCAAGGAAGGCCTGCTGTCGGACTTCGACAACCAGGAGACGCTGCTGCAGATCTCCTCGTTTGCCTCGACGCACAGCGAGGAGGAAGCCACCACCCTCGCCCAATACGTCGAGCGCATGAAGGAGGGCCAGACGCAGATCTTCTACGCCACGGGGGAGTCGCGTCAGCAGATCCTGAAGTCGCCGCACCTCGAGGCGTTCAAGGCCAAGGGCTACGAGGTGCTGCTGCTCACCGACCCGGTCGACGAGGTCTGGGTGGGGACCGTGACGGAGTTCGACGGCAAGCCGCTGCAGTCCATCGCCAAGGGCGAAGTGGACCTCAGCGCCGACGGCGACGAGAGCGAGGCCGAGCGCGAGGAGCAGCAGAAGGAATTCGCCGACCTGCTCACCTGGCTGAAGGAGACCCTGACCGACCACGTCAAGGAGGTCCGGCTTTCCACCCGCTTGACGGATTCGCCGGCCTGCCTGATCACCGACGCCTTCGGGATCACACCGGCGCTCGCGCGCATGTACCGCGCTTCGGGCCAGGATATTCCGGTGGGCAAGCGGATCCTCGAACTCAATCCCACTCACCCGCTCGTCACCGGCCTGCGCCAAGCTCACCAGGACCGCAGCGACGATCCCTCGGTCGCGGAGACCGCGGAATTGCTCTACGGCACAGCACTTCTTGCCGAAGGCGGCGCGCTCGACGACCCGGCCAGGTTTGCCGAGATACTCGCCGGCCGGTTGGCTCGCACGGTGTAGTCGGCGATTGCCGGCAAATGGGCGATTTTCGGGATTGAAAACTCGCTGGCAGGGATACTTAGATCCCATGCCTGAGTTTCGCGTTATCGACCCACGTGGCCGGGTCGTCGCGACGAAAAATTTTGCCATCGCAGAGGCCGCGTACGCCTGGTTCGTCGACTCCGTTGGCGGCAATACCGAGCTGGGCTGGCGCATGGAGGTCAACGACGACGGGCAATGGGCATTCTTCGATGACACCGAAGGCTTCACCGCGCCGGTGAGCCGTCGGCCAAAACGGCGCTGATCCGCCGGGTCTCAGCCGGATGGGCGCTGAGGCTCGACGTACGCTCCCACCATGCATGTCGACGCGATGACGATTCCCCAGCCGCTCGGCCAAATCGGTGATCTTGCCCGGCGGACCCAATCCGCCGGGTTCTCCGGTCTGTTGTTCACCGAGACGGGCCGCACCGCATATTTGAATGCCGCCGTGGCGTCGCAGGCGGCGCCGGATCTCGAATTGTCGACGGGCGTCGCGGTCGCATTTCCGCGCAGCCCGTTCGTGACTGCCGCCGCGGCATGGGAACTGCAGGAGGCCACCAAGGGGAAGTTCCGGCTGGGCCTGGGCACCCAGGTACGCACCCATGTGGTGCGGCGCTACGGCACGGCCTTCGAGCGGCCCGGGCCCCGGCTGCGCGACTACTTGCTCGCTGTGAAAGCGTGCTTCGCGGCGTTTCGCTCCGGGACGCTCGACCACCACGGCGACTTCTACGATCTTGACTTCATCACCCCGCAGTGGAGCCCGGGACCCATCGACGCTCCGGACCCGGAAGTCGATATCGCAGCGGTCAATCCGTGGATGCTGCGGATGGCGGGTGAGGTGGCCGACGGTGTTCACGTCCACCCGATCGGCGAACCGGGCTACCTGGCCCGGCACGTGCTGCCGACGGTCGCCGAAGGCGCGGCCAAAGCGGGCCGTTCCCCGTCGGACATCGCGATCATCGTGCCGGTCATGACGATCGTCGGCGACACCGACGAAGAGCGCGCCCAGCAGCGCGAGATCGTGCGCGCCAGCATGGCCTTCTACGGCAGCACACCCAACTACGCATTCATCTGGGACGAGGCGGGTTTCGAGGGCACCACCGCCCGGATCCGGGAGAAGCAGAAGGCCGGAGACTACGCCGGGATGGCGGCACAGGTCAGCGACGACCACATCGCGGTCTTCGCCACCGAGTCGACCTGGGACGGGCTGGCCGACGCGCTTACCGCGAAATACGCCGGAACGGCAACGCGGTTGGTGATGTACAACTCCGTCGCCGATCAGGACCGCTTCGAACGGTACGGCGAGGTGGCACGCCGGATACAAGCGGTCAGCGGCTGAGCTGAATGGCCTTGACCACCAACAACAACGCCCCGGCCACCAAATAGGTGCGCAGTGCGATCATGCCCAGGCGGGTGCCAGGCGACCACACCACGGGCTCGAGCAACGTCAGCGGGGGCATGCGCCAGGTGCTGCGGTCGACGCCGCGGGCCGGAAGTGCTGGGGCCGGTCGCGGGGGTTGACGGCGGCCCATCCAGCGCAGCGCAGGTGCGGCCGCGATGACGAGTACGACCATCGCCAGGGTCAGGTAGCCGGCGACGGCCACGACATCGATCTTGGGGAACAACGTAGTGGCCATCAAGATCCCCGAGAGCAGCAACAGCGTGCCCACGATCAGCCCGGCGACCCAGTTCAGCCAGGACCGATTCACCCACGGCCCCAACACTTCTCGGTCGTTGCACAGCAGCAGCAGAAACACGCTGGCGCTGGGCAGCAAGAGGCCGGCGAGGGCCTGCACCGCGGTGGTGATCAACCCCAGCGGGGCGCCCGGAATCAGCACGATGACCGCGGCCAGCGCCACCATCGCGGTGTAGGACAGGTAGAACTGCTTGGCGTCGGAGAAGCCACGATGCAGCGAATGCTTGAGGCCGAATACGTCTCCGAAGGCGTAACTGGTGGCCAGGGTCACCGCGGCCGCCCCGATGATCGAGGCGTCCATCAGCACGATGGCAAAGATCGAACCGAGTAACGGGCGGTGTGCGCCCAGCAGGTGCGCCGTGGCGCCGGCGTCGGTGAAGCCGCCGATGGTGTTGGTGGAGCGTGCCGCCCACTCGCCGGTCATCATCAGCGCGGCGGCACCGACCACCACCACGAAGGCTCCCAGCACGGTGTCCGCGCGTTCATAGCCCATGAATCGGGGGGTGATGCGCTTGTCGACGACGTTGGACTGCTGGAAAAACAGCTGCCACGGTGCCACGGTGGTGCCGACGATGGCGATGATCAGCAGCACCGCGTCCGAGCTGATGCCGCCCGAAATGCTCGGCACCACAAACGACTTCGCTGCGGGACCCCACTGCGGATGTGACATCAGCAGCATCGGGATCTGCAGCAGCGTGACGGCGATGAAGATGAACATCGCCCGCTCCCATCGACGGAAGCTGCCGCTGGCCATGATCGCCACCAACGCCACCGCCGAGATCGGTACCACAACGTATTTGGAGACGCCGATGTATTCGGCGGCCAGGCTGATGCCGATGAACTCGGTGACGATCGTCAAGAAGTTGAGCAGGAACAGGTCGCCGACCGAAAACCAGCCCCAGCCGCGGCCGAAGCGTTCATTGATCAGCCGCGCGTGCCCGACCCCCGTGACCGCACCGAGCCGCACCACCATTTCCTGGTTGACGATGAGCACCGGGATCAGCAGCAGCAACACCCACAGCAGCGAGTAGCCGTAGTTTTGGCCGGCCTGGGCGTAGGTGGCCACCCCGCCCGCGTCGTTGTCGCCGACCATCACGATGATGCCGGGCCCCACGATCGCGAGCAGGGTCAGCAGCCGCGTCCGCCAGGTCCGGGCATGCTCGGTTTCCCCGACGCTGATGCGCCCGAACGCTCCCTCGATGTCGCCCAGATGGGCGCTGTCCAGCACCGCGGTGCGCCGCGTTGGTGCCGGCTCGGAGCGTTGCACGTCGACGCCCTGCGCGTCGGCCTGGGTGGTGTTCTCGCCGCCGGAACTCACTGCGGGGAACCTCCCGTGGGCGGTGTGTCACGGTCGTCGGCGGCGATTTCACGGATGGGGCGCGGCGCGGGCTCGCGGCGTCGCCAGTCTTCGGGAATGGTCGCCTCCAGCACGTCGTCGACGGTCACCACCCCGAGCAGGCGGTCCTGCTCGTCGACGACGGGGATGGAGTAGAGATTGAAATCGGCCATCAGCAGCGCGATATCGGTCAGGTCCGCGACGGGGTGCACCCGCACCGGGTCGGAATCCATTAGGGCTTCCAGCTTTTCAGCCGGATCGACCTGCAACAGGGTGATCACCGAAACGACGCCGTCAAGACGCTTGTCCTCGTCGAGCACGTGCACCTTGATCAGCGCTTCGGGCTGGATGCTGCGCGAGGCGGCAATCAGCGCCAACGCCTCGCCCGCGGTGGCGGTGGCCGAACACGTCACGGAGTCGACATTCATCAGCCCGCCGGCACTTTCGGGGTTGAACCCCATCAAGGTGATGACCTTGGTGCGCTGCGGGGCGGGCATCAGCTCGAGCACACGGCGGCGCCGTGACTGGCGCAGGTCGACGATCGCGTCGGCGGCATCGTCGGCGCGCATCCGGCCCAGCAGTGCGGCGACCTCGCTGTCCGGCATGTCGTTGAGCAGCCGGCTGGCTTTTTCAGGATCCAGCTCTTCGAAGACGTCGGCTTCCAGCTCCGGGTCGCTGTGCACCCGATCGAGGATCTCGCCGCCCTCGGCCTTGTCCGCTTCCTCGAGAAGGTCGGCGATCTCGGCGGCCTTGAGGTCACCGAAGCGATCCGACAGACGCCGGACGGCATCGGAGCGCGCGTGGCCGATCAGCGGCTCGAACGCCTTCCAATCGCGGGACGCGTGCCCGCCCGAATGCTTGATCAGCCCGAACAATCGTGGGGGACGGCGGGTATCCAGGCGGGTGACCATCCAGCCCTCGCCGGTCTGTTCCAGCTCGACGTCGTAGGCCCGCACCAGCTCGACGGTGGCCACGTCAATCAATCGGTGGCCCAGCACATCGGTGCGCAACAACACCTCACCTTCGCGGCGTTCGAAGCCGCGAAGGTCAACCTTGTTCTTGGTCAACAGAACTCGGTCCACGGAGTATTCGTCGATGGATTTGTCGCCGATGAAAACCCGGCGTCCGCCGACCCCGGCCACGATCCCGGCCACCAGCGGATACTCCTCGGCGCCGCGCAGCCGCACGATCACGTCCTCGACGCGCCCCACGGTCTCTCCGGCGCGCGCCAACACCGGGGCGCGCAACAACTGCGAGAGATGGATGACCTGCTGCCCGGCGCGCGGCTTGGACGCCTTCTCCGATAAGGCCATTTTCCCTCCTCAAGGCGGTACGACCGAACCCGCGGCCAAAGTACCCGAATTGAGCGTCGCGGCGCCATGTACGGCATGAAATCGATCGTTGGACCGTCTCGGCCGCCAGAGCATACGCTGCTGCCGCCGCGGATTACTACAGCCAATAGGTAAACGACAGAAGGCTATTCGGGTTCGCGGCGCGGTAGCGACCTATTGCATGTCGACTTTTCCGGCGATCTGGTTGGCGATCGTGACGCCGAGGTCCCCGATGTCCTTGCGGCACGCGTCGATGTCGATGACGACGTTGTTGCGGACGGTGAGCGCCCGCTGACAGGGCACGGTCACGCTCGCGCCGTTTCCGACAATGGTCAGGGTCACCGGAACGCTCAAAACTCCGTTGGCGTTGGAAACCTGGCCCACCTTCCACTGAAGTTCGGGTTTGCCGTCGGCGGCGGGCACGGCGTCCTGACGGTTGGCGCAGGCGGGCCAGCGCTGGGCCGACGTCGTGAAGAACGCGCTCGCCTGTCCGGGGGACCCGAACAGCACCACAACCTGGTATACCTCAGGGCTTTCCAGTTGATCGGCTCCCGGGGGCGCCGGCGCCTCGTCGTGATAGCCGTAAACCGCGGTGCTGCCGCTGTCGGCGTACACGGAGGCCAACGCCGCGTGCACCGTGTACCGGCATTCAGCGGGGAATGTGTAGTCCTCGCGCTTGAACGGGTCTTCCAACAGCTTGGTGATCGGTGGATCGCTCGACGTTCCCGTAGCGCCCAGCACGGTGTCGATGTCGTTCGGCGAGAGCATCAGGTCGGGCAACGCGCCCTGCGCCAGGGGAGTCTTCGACGAAGCCGTTGTGGTGGTGGCCGACGACGAAGCGCTGCCGCCTTTGGCACCGCCGCACCCGGCGACCAGTGTTGCGGCGGCAGCAAAGACAACGGCAGTGATCAGCCGGCTCCTCATGCGCATGGAGCATACGACAGCAG
Organism: Mycobacterium colombiense; assembly: GCF_001672755.1. Lineage (GTDB taxonomy): Bacteria > Actinomycetota > Actinomycetes > Mycobacteriales > Mycobacteriaceae > Mycobacterium > Mycobacterium colombiense_C. The sequence goes on from NZ_LZKI01000152.1 coordinate 11,897, forward strand.
CACCGCGCCGCACGCGGATTCACGAGATATGCGGCTCCGGGAGGCTCGCCAACGGGCGAGAGCATCTGTCACTCGCAGCCAAATCGCTTGTGCGAGTGTGTAAACCGTTCGTAGGGGACGCCTATTGCTTGTCGACCTTGCCCGCGATCTTGTTGGCGACGTCGACAGCGGCGTTGCCCGGGTCGTTGCGGCACGCCTCGACGTCGATCACCACGATGTTGCGCACCGTCAGCGCGCGCTGGCAGCTCTCGGACATGTTCTGGCCATCCTTGGTTGCCGTCACCGAGTCGCTCGTGCTCAACACTCCACTGGCGTTGGACACCGCTCCGACCTTCCAGGTGATCGTCGGGGCGTCGGCGTCGCCCTGGGCGGTGTCCTGACGGTTGGCACAGGCTGGCCAGCCCTGGGGGGAGGACGAGGTGGTGAAGAAGGCACTGGCCTGTTGTGCGGACGGGAACAGCACCACCATCTGGGTCACGTTGGGGGCGCCGGGTTCGGGGGAGGCGCCATCGCGTTCGCCCTGCACCGCCGTGTTGCCGCTACCGGCATATACCGCGGTTTCGGCCGGACCCGTGATGTAGCGGCATTCGTCGGGGAATTTGTACGACTTGGGGAAAGCATCGGCGGGATTGTCGTTCTTCAGCGTGGTGAACGGCTCCAAGGTCTTCGAGCCCGTAACGCCCAGAGCGCTGTCGATATCGGCCGGCGCAAGCAGGAGGCCGGCCAGCGCGGGCTGCGCCAGCGGAGGCTTGCTTGCGGTCGTGGTCGTGGTGGACGACGTGCCGCCGCCGCCCTCGTTGCTACTGCCGCACGCGGCGACCGAGATCGCGACGGCCGCAACGGCGGCCATGGTGGTTAGCTGACGCATGAATGAGGGGCCTTCCTGTTCGAGTTGACTCCTGAAGCGTTCCGCGCTTTCGTATGCATCAGCTATTCAGAGATTGTTTGCGGAGCATACGGCAGGATCGGTTGTTGCGGGCAAACTCGGCATTAATGGTTATGTTCGCTGTGTGTCCGCAGTCGACTTCACCTCGGTTTCTCCGATCGTCCCGGTTCGGGATTTGGACGTTGCGCTCAACCGCTATCGCCGGCTCGGCTTCGACGCCCGCGCATACGAAGGCCCGGACCGGTACGGATTCGCCGATCGCGGGCCCGTGTCGATCCACCTCACCGAATGGGCCGAGCACGACCCGTTGCGCACGGCCGCCAGCGTGTACTTCTACGTCACTGATGCCGACGCACTCTACGCGGAGTGGGCGGCGCTGGAAAACCTCGATGGCCGCCTCGTCGCCCCGCAGGACACACCATACGGCTTGCGCGAATTCGCCTATGTCGATCCCGATGGTACCGCGCACCGTGTCGGCTCGCGGCTGAGTTGAACTCAGGCCTTCTCCGTTGCGGGAGAGGGGCTTTCGTCAGAGGCTGGGGCATAGCTGGCCTGGCTGTGGGCCAGCGCCACCGTCGCCGCCGCCATCAAGCCCACCGACAAGCCCAAGGCCACCCAGCCGACGTCGTTGGTGTGCAGCGTCTCGCCCAGCACGGTGACGCCGAGCACCGAGCCGACGATGGGCTCGGCGACGGTGACCGCGGGCAGCGATGCGGTGAGCGGGCCGGCGCGAAACGCCGACTGCTCCCAGGCGGTGGCCGCGATCGCCAGCACCACCCAGACGTACAACTCGGGTGCGCGCAACACGGCCGGGATGCCGCGGTCGAGTTGGTCCACCACGCCCTTGGTCAACACCGAAAACAGTCCCCACAGCGAGCCGGACATCAGGCCCAGCAGCAGCGCGCCGACCGAACCGGGGAACATCCGCGCGCCGATCACGCACAGGATCAGCGCGGGCCCCATGACCAACGCCACGATGGTCCATGTCTGCACCGATCCGCGCGGGGTCCCCTGCTGGGGATCGCCGACCGTCACCACCACCGCGACGGCGACGGCAAGCAAGACTGCCCAAATGCCTTGCCGGCGTGTGATTCTGCGGTGGTTCACCCTCGCGTTGATGAGTAATGCGAATAGCAACGACGTGACCAGCAGCGCCTGGACGAGCACCACCGAGCCCAGGCCCAGGGCCGCGGCCTGGAACCCGAACCCGGCGCCGGCCACCAGGCTGCCGGTCCACCATTGCCGGTCGCGCAGCAGCCGGCGGAACAGGGCGAAGGTGCCGACGGGCTTGTCCGTGACCTGTTGAGCGGATCGCTGCTGGACGACGTCGCCGGCACCGACCATCAGCGCGGCCGCCAGCGCGAGCACTGCGGCGATGGCTGTGCTGCTCACGAAGACCTCCTATGCGCGTGGTGGGGAATTTCGCTTGTGGCGCAATCGGTTTGCATTATGTTCCTGCGCGCCGTATGGCTCCGCCGCGGCCCGACGTCAGCTGTTGCGCCGGATCTTGAGTGCGGTGGTGATCATGGGAATCTGCAGCGGCAGCCGGGCCAGGGCTACGATCCGCATCGGCCACGGCTTGTCCCACCACAACCGGACCATGTTGACGTTGCCGGGGAAGACGCCGACGAACAGCGCGACGGCGGCCAGCGCGGCGGCCCGCCGGGTGCGCTCCGGCATCAGCAGTGCCCCGATCGTCAGCTCGGCGACGCCCGACCCGTAGGTGTAGAGCCGCGGGCTTCCGGGCAGCTCGACCGGGATGATGGAGTCGAACGGTTTGGGCGCAACGAAGTGCAGGGTGCCGATGCCGAGCAGCATCGCCGCGACACGGTAGGCGAGTTGCTGGGTGGTGTCACGGACAGGGGCGGGTCTGATGGTCATGAAGTCATTGTGCCCATTGCGGCGACTGCTTACGCGCGGTCGGCATCGGTATAGCGGATGATGCCGCGAACGTTGCGGCCCTCGAGCATGTCGCGATAGCCGTCGTTGATCTGCTCGAGGGTGTATTCGCGCGTGACCATGTCGTCGAGGTTGAGCTGCCCCAGCTTGTACAGCTCGAGGATCGCCGGGATGTCGTACTGGGGGTTGCCGCCCCCAAAGATGCTGCCCTGCAAGCTCTTCTGTAACAGCGAGAGTCCCGCGAGGTTGAGGGTGACCTCGTTGGCCATCACGCTGGCCATGCCGGCGAGGCAGCAGACCCCACCCTTTGCCGTCAGCCCCATCCACGACTCGACGTCTTTGCCCTCCACGTGGCCGACGGTGACGATCACCTTGTGGCACATGAACCCTCGCGTCGCCTCGGCGATGCTGGCCGCGGCGCTGCCCACGTCCGCGAAGGCCGCTGTGGCGCCGAACTTGAGCGCCTGCTCGCGCTTCCATTCGTACGGATCGATGGCGAATATGCGCCGGGCCCCGGCGATGCGGGCACCCTGCAGGGCGGCGACGCCGACGCCGCCGATGCCGATCACCGCGACGTCCTCGCCCGGTGAGACCGCCGCGCTGCGCACCGCCGAGCCGTAGCCGGTGGTCACCCCGCAGCCCACCAGGCAGGCCACGTCGAACGGGATCGACGGGTCGATCTTGACCACCGAGGTGTGGTGCACCACTACGTACGGCGCGAAGGTGCCCAGCAGCGACATCGGAATGACGTCGCGGCCGCGTGCGGTGACGCGAAACGATCCGTCGGAGACGGATTGACCCGACAGCAGGCCCATGCCGAGGTCGCACAGGTTGCGCAGTCCCGTCTGGCACGGTGTGCATTTCCCGCAGGACGGGATGAAGGACATGACGACGTGATCGCCGACGGCCAGGTGTTCGACGCCCTCGCCGACCTCGGTGATGATGCCGGCGCCTTCGTGACCGCCCAGCACCGGATAACTCGGGATGGGGAAGTCGCCCGTCATCAGATGGTGGTCGGAGTGGCACAGCCCGGCCGTTTCCAGCTGGACGGTCACCTCGCCGCGACGGGGGTCACCGATGTCGATCTCGTCGATCGACCATGGCTCGTTCAGTTCCCAGACCAGCGCACCTTTGGTCTTCAACGGCTTGGCCTCCGTATTTACCCGAACCGCTTAATTGTTAGCGCCGTCACAGGAGCCCGGCATACTGAATTTAGACCATTACTATTGCCTATACAGTATTTGATACGATTCGCGGCGTCTGACCGCCCACAACAACGAGGTTGAGAACATGGGAACACCCGTCATCGTCGGAGCCGCCCGGACCGCGATCGGCCGTTCGTTCAAGGGCACGCTGGTCAACACGCCGCCCGAGACCCTGATCACCGCCGTGCTGCCCGAGGTGGTCCGGAGGTCGGGCGTCGACCCCGCCGACATCGATGACATCATCTTCGCCGAATCGCATTACGGCGGTGGAGATCTCGCGCGTTACGCGGCGACCGCGACAGGCCTGGAGCACGTTCCCGGACAGTCGGTCAACCGGCACTGCGCGGGCAGCCTCACGGCCATCGGCAACGCCGCGGCGCAGATCGGCTCCGGCATGGAGCGGGTGCTCATCGCCGGTGGTGTGCAGTCGCTGTCAATGACACCATTGACCAACTGGCGGATCCCCGGCCCGGAACTGAAGTTCGAGGAGCGCTGGATGCCGCCGACGCACGTGGAGACGCCTGACGCGCCCGCCAAGGACATGTCCATCACGGTGGGCTGGAACACCGCGCAGGCGGTCGGCATCACGCGCGAGGAGATGGACGCCTGGGCGGCCCGCTCGCATCAGCGCGCCGTTGCCGCCCAGGACGCCGGCAAATTCGTGGACGAGATCCTGCCGCTGAAGATCACCCAGTTCGACGGCTCGGTCACCGAGTTCGCCGTCGACGAGCATCCGCGTCGCGACACCACCGTCGAGAAGCTCGCCGGCCTCAAGGTGCTGCACCCTGAAATCGAGGGCTTCTCGATCACGGCGGGTAACAGCAGTGGCACCAACGACGCCGCCGCCGGCGTGGCCCTGGTCGATCGCGATTACGCCGCGGCCAACAAGCTCAACGTCATGGGCACCGTCAAGGCCTGGGCCGCCGCGGGTGTACCGGCCCGCGATTGTGGGCTCGGTGCCGTCAAGGTCATCGGGAAGGTGCTGCAGCGGGCGGGTCTGTCGCCCAGCGACGTCGCGCTGTGGGAGATCAACGAGGCGTTCGCGTCCGTCCCGATCGCGGCGTGCCGCGAATACGGCATCGACGAGGAGAAGGTGAACTTCTCCGGTAGCGGCTGCAGCCTCGGTCACCCGATCGCGGCCTCGGGTGCGCGCATGGTGACCACGTTGGTCTACGAGCTCGCCCGCCGCGGCGGCGGCATCGGCGTCGCCGCGATGTGTGCCGGCGGCGGCCAGGGTGGCGCTGTCGTCATCGAGGTCTAGCGGCGATCGCAAAGCCGGGCGACGCGGGTCGCCGCCATCGAGGTGTGAGCCGCCGCAACGTAGTTCGCGCCGGCTAGTTGCAGAACGTGTAGCCGATGAATTGCGTGCCGCGCGTGTCGCCGCTCGAGTAATTGGCGAAGTGCACAGCCGGCGCACCGTTGTACTGCGTGTTCATCTTCTGCACGTTCGGTGGTGGAGTGCCTTTGGGGAAGGCCAGAATCATGTCGGCGAAAATCTCCAGGCCGACCTGGCAGATGGCCTCGCGCCGCGGCTGCTGCGGATTCCACGCGTGCACGACCACCGGTTCGGTCAGCTGAGATCCCGCCGCGCAATTCGGATCACAGAGCTTGAACACCGCCGTGCCGGTCCCGTCGGCGCCTTGCGACCCCCAGGAACTCCACGACATGTCCTGCAGCGCAACGGCCACACTGGCGCAGCCCAACACGTTGAGCCGCTTCGGCCGCGCGACCGGCGGAACGGACGGGTTGTAGCAGCCCGGGATGGCGAAGCTCTCCGGCGCTGACGGCGTCGGCTGGGTGCTGGGTGCCGTCGCGCTCTGCTGGCTGTGGGTCAACTGCACGCCCACCACGGTGAGGACCCCGACCAGCACCACCGCCACGACAATGCCGGCCCCGATCAATCGCCCCCGCGAGGTGTGCCGCAGCCGCCTCAATAATGGGACGTTGGCGTTGCCGCTCACGATCACCAGATTACGGGTGAAACTTTTCCGCCGGGGTGGTGCCCGCCGACGGGGATGACAGGGTAAAGTTGGTCATCACTACCAACATATTGAGGATTCCGTGGAGCTGCCGATGAATGACCATGACCTGGCCGCGCGGCTGGCCACCGACGCCGGTCGGCTATTGCTCGGGGTGCGGGAAGAGTTCGCCGATGCGGAGGCGAGCGATCGGAAAGCCGCGGGGGACAAGCGATCCCACGATTTTTTGATGGAGGCGCTCGCCGCCGAGCGGCCCGCTGATGCGGTGCTGTCCGAAGAGGGCGCGGACGACCCGGTGCGGTTGCGCTCGGATCGCGTCTGGATTGTCGATCCGCTGGACGGCACGCGGGAATTCTCCGAGCTGGGACGCGACGACTGGGCGGTGCACGTGGCACTGTGGCAGTCCGGCGAGCTGGTCGCCGGCGCCGTGGCGCTACCGGCCCAGGGCATCACGCTGGCGACTCCCGACGTGGATTCGCCTCCTGCCGCGCCCGGCAAGCCGCGCATCGTGGTGTCGCGCACCCGTCCACCGGCCGTCGCGTTGAACGTGCGTGATGCGCTGGACGGGGTCCTGGTGGAAATGGGTTCGGCCGGAGCCAAGGTCGCCTCGATTGTTCAAGGGTTGTCCGATGTTTACGTGCACGCCGGCGGCCAATACGAGTGGGACTCCGCCGCGCCGGTGGCGGTGGCACGGGCGGCCGGGCTGCATACCTCTCGCATCGACGGCTCCGCGCTGGCGTACAACCAACCCGACCCGAAGCTGCCCGATCTCGTGGTCTGCCGACCCGAACTGGCGGAAGCCGTACTCGCGGTTACGCGCTGACAGTGCTTCGGGTCGACCACAGCAGACAATTCGCGTTTGCCGCGAAAAGCGATGTGGTGTTGGCTAACTTGATGTATTCGT
>NZ_LZKI01000153.1 GCF_001672755.1 Mycobacterium colombiense
CAACGACGCCACTCAGCCATCGGAGGACACCCCCCAATGAGCCGACTGTCACCAACCTGACTGCCGGGTACAGCTAGGAGCTAGGCGCGACCCGCGGCCGTCAGGGCCAGCAGCACAATCCACGCCCCCACGACGCCCACCGCGGCGCCCAGCACGAACCAGCGCAGCACCGGGGTTCGTCGCCACCCCCACAGGGTCGGTGCCAGTCCCCCGGCGGCCACCACGTTGAGCACCACGGCCAGCAGCGCGTGCACCCGAACCAGCCCCAGGCTGAGCACCACGATCGCGGCGGCGGTGATCACCGCAACGAATGCGGTCACCGTCAAACCCGTTGCCCAGGGCACGGATTCGTCTCTCATCAGCCGGAGCCTAGTCTGACTGTCCATCGCCGCCTCTCGTCGTCGAGCGCGCCCGCTCGTAGAACGCCAGCGCCGCCGCCGTGGCGACGTTGAGCGAATCGGTGCCCCGTGACATCGGGATGCGCACGCGCACATCGCTCAACCGCAGGGTGGCCGGCGTCAGCCCCGGCCCCTCGGCGCCCACCAGCACCGCGACGCGTTCGTCGCGCGCGGTCGTCATCGCCTCCGGCAAGGCGCACGCAGCGCCTTGCGGGGTCATCGCCATGAGTCGAAAACCGTTCTCCCGCAACGTCTCAAGCTCGGCAGGCCAACAGGCCGCGCGCGCATACGGCACCAGCAGCGCGTGGCCCATCGACACCCGTACCGCGCGGCGGTACAGCGGGTCGGCGCAGCCGCTGCCGAACACCACCGCGTCGACGCCGAGGCCCGCCGCGTTGCGGAAGATCGAGCCCAGGTTCTCGTGGTCGTTGACCCCTTCGAGCACCGCAACGGTGCGCGCCTCGGCGATCACCTCGCCGACGCTGGGTTCGGGCACCCGCCGGGCGGCCGCGAGCACGCCGCGATTGAGGTGGAAACCGACCGCCCGGGCCATGACGTCGGCGGAGGCTCGGTAGAACGGCACGGCGCTGCCGGCCAGATCGTCCTCGAGCTCGGCGAGCCGGCGGTCGGTGCCCAGCAGGGCATGCGGACGGAAGCGCGACGCCAGCATGCGCTGGACCACCAGCACCCCCTCGGCGATCACCAGCCCCTTGCCGGACGGCAGATCGGGACGACGATCGACGCTGTTCAGGTCCCGGAAATCGTCGAGCCTGGGATCGTCGGGGTCGTCAACGTCCTGAACATTGGGGGCCTCGGTCCGGTAACTCACGGGCCTTCGTCGACCAGGGCCAACATCAGATCGGCCGCGTTGCGCAGGGTGTCACGTTGCTCGCTGTCCAGCGTCGCCAGCCGCTTGGCCAGCCATTCCTGGCGGGCACGGCGATTCGCCTTGACCAGCTCGGCCCCGGCCTCGGAGACCGAGACAAGCACCTGCCGGCCGTCGACAGGGTGCGGCGCGCGGTCCACCAGGCCCATCTCGGCCAGCGATGCGATCACCCGGGTCATCGACGGCGGCCGGACCCGTTCGCGGATCGCCAGGGCGCCCGGTGTCATCGGGCCCTCGTTGGTCAGCATCGCCAGCGCCGACAGCTGGGACAACGACACCGGCGACGACGGGTTGCGAAATCGCAATTGGCGGGCCAGCCGCATAACAGCCAGTGACAGGTCGCTGGCCAGCCGCGCATCGCTGTCAGGCATGGCGCGAGGTTACACGGAAGCCTGCGAAACCGGGACACGAACCGGTGAACGACGGGTGCGGATTCTTTTCGCTAAGCTTCGGAATTTTGCTCGAAACGCTTACCCGCCCGCCCATCCCGCCTTGCTCAGCGGTTTCCGATCATCCATTTCGGCAAGTGGGTACACCGCCCGCGAACGCCGGCGGCGGGCTATGTTAATCGCGATGTCTGCCGAACCCGGTGATCGCCGCACCGCACCGCCGCTGCCGGCCGCGCTGCTGCACGTGTGGCCCTTCATCGCGCTCGGCGCGCTGGGCTGGCTGGCCGCGGTGGCCGCCGCTTTCCTGGTCCCCGCCCTGCAGGGGTGGCGTCCGGTGGCCCTGGCCGGGCTGGGCGTGGGCGTGCTCGGTACGAGCATCTTCCTGCTGCAGCTGGCCGCGGCCCGGCGCGGTGCGCGCGGCGCCCAGGCCGGGCTCGAAAACTATCTCAGCCACGAGTAATTCGCACACCCGGAGGAGCGATGGTAGCCCCGCTGCTGCAAACACACGTCGACATCGACGCCCCGGTGGCCACCGTGTGGGGATTGATTTCCGATCTGCGGCGAATGCCGCAGTGGAGCCCGCAGTGCCGGTGGATGAAGCCCTTCGGACCGGTCCGTCAAGGCACCAGGACCCTCAACCTCAACCGCCGCAAGCGGATGTTCTGGCCGACCACGTGCACGGTCGTCGAGATCGTCCCCGACCGCAGGCTCGCGTTCCGCGTGGACACCAACAACACCATCTGGACCTATGAGCTCGAGCCCAGCGGCGAGGGCACGCGGCTGATCGAGAGTCGTCACGCCGAAAACGGTGTCACCGCATTTTCGAACCTGTCGGTGAATGCGCTGTTCGGCGGAACCGAGAACTTCGAACGTGAATTGCTCGACGGGATGAACGCCTCGCTGGCGCGCATCAAGGCCGCCGCCGAAACCCGCTAGTCCGGGGTCTCGGTCTCCGGCTGCTGCTCGGTCTCCGGGGTCTCGGACACGGGCTCGGCTTGCGCCGTCTCACCCGCAGCGTCGGGCTGGGTCTCCGCGGCCGCGGGCTGGGTCTCCTCCACGGCCTCGGGCTGGGTCTCCGCGGTCTCGGGCTGTTGCTCCGCGGCCTCGGCCTCCGGCCGCGCTTCGGACGCCTCTGCCGATTCCGCTGGCGGCGCGGACGGCTCGACCGGTGCCTGGGTGACGTCCAGCAGGCCGTCGTCGAAGGGCTCGTAGGCCGGCGACCCGGTGCCCGCCGGGGCGGGGGTGTCCGAGTGAGCGCCGCAGCCGTACAACTTGTCGACGATGTGGCCGTCGGCCGACAGTTCGTTGCCGCACACGCCGAACAGCGCGCCCAGGGATCCCGACAGCGGCAGGAAGAAGCCGCAGTCGCGGCACACCCGCTTGGTCGATCGCGCCATCGGCGAGTCGGGGCCGTAATCGCCGGTGCGCCAGCGTTCGGCCGCCTCGGCGCGGCCCTCGGCGCTCATCACCCAGCGCCGGCCCAGCCCGATTTCCGCGGCGGTCTCGTCGACCTGGGGGTCACCGCTGGCGGTATAGCCGGGAACCAGCCGGGGATCGTCGGCGGCGGGCGCCAACAGGTCGCCGGGGCTCAGGTCCCCGGGCCGCACCCGCTGGTCCCACGGCACCCATTCCGGGGCCAGCAACGCCGTCGGCCCGGGCACCAGCACCACCTCGCTGACGGTGGCGTGATCGGCGCCGGGGTAGGCGGCCACGACGACCGCCCACTGCCAGCCCTGGTAGCCGGGCAGGTGCGCAAGGAACCGGTGGGTGGCGGTGTTCGGGTCTTCGTAGCCGACGCCCAGATAATCGCCGACCATCTCCGGCCCGCTGAACTCCACGACCGCGGCCCTGGCCTGGTCCGCCGCGCCCGTGAGCACCGTCGCCAACCCCTCGGGCCAGTCGGCCGCGGTCGCCACGGCGTACTCCACGGTGGGCTCCTCGATCGGTCGGGTCGCGCTGTCTTCTTTCTGCATTGCGGTTCCAATACTAGGTTGACGAGCCACACCCCGTTACCTGCAGACGCATCCAGGCCGCATAGGGGAGAATTGGGACGTGTCTGGACGGCGGCAAAACAATCCGGGCCGCGTGGCCTCTCAGCCGGGCCGCCGGCCCCGCAATGGCGCTGCCTCCCAGCATCCGGGCGCGGCCAACTACCCCGCCGGTGGGGCCGCCGATCGGCGCACCCGCCGCCCGTCGCCGATGCCGAGCGCCAACCGCTACCTGCCCCCGCTGGGCCACCAATCGGAGCCCGAACGCAACAGCGCCGAGGCTCCTCGCGGTCCGGCTTCCGGCGAGCGGATCACCGTCACCCGCGCCGCGGCGCTGCGCAGTCGCGAGATGGGTTCGCGGATGTACTGGATGGTGCAGCGGGCCGCGACGGCCGACGGCGCCGACAAGTCCGGCCTGACGGCGCTGACGTGGCCCGTGGTCGCCAATTTCGCGGTGGACGCCGCGATGGCCGTCGCGCTGGCCAATACGTTGTTCTTCGCGGCGGCGACCGGCGAGAGTAAGGGCCGGGTCGCGCTGTATCTGTTGATCACCATCGCCCCGTTCGCGGTGATCGCGCCGCTGATCGGCCCGGCGCTGGACCGGCTGCAGCACGGCCGCCGCGTCGCCCTGGCCGCGTCGTTCGCCCTGCGCACCGCGCTGGCCGTACTGCTGGTGATGAACTACGACGGCGCCACCGGCAGTTTCCCGTCGTGGGTGCTCTATCCGTGCGCGCTCGCGATGATGGTGTTCTCGAAGTCGTTCAGCGTGCTGCGCAGCGCGGTGACCCCGCGGGTGATGCCGCCGACCATCGACCTGGTGCGGGTCAACGCCAGGCTGACCATGTTCGGTCTGCTGGGCGGCACCATCGTCGGCGGCGCGATCGCGGGTGGCGTCGAATTCGTCTGCACCCACCTGTTCAAGCTCCCGGGGGCGTTGTTCGTGGTGATCGTCGTAACGATCGCCGGCGCCATGCTGTCGATGCGGATACCGCGCTGGGTGGAGGTGACCGCCGGTGAGGTTCCCGCCACCCTGAGCTACCGCCAGGACAGTGAACCGCTGCGCCGCAGCTGGCACAAGGAAGTCAGCGGGGCGCTGCGACAGCCGTTGGGCCGCAACATCATCACCTCGCTGTGGGGTAACTGCACCATCAAGGTCATGGTGGGCTTCCTGTTCCTGTATCCCGCGTTCGTCGCCAAGGCCCACCAGGCCAACGGCTGGGCCCAGATCGCCATGCTCGGGATGATCGGCGCCGCGGCCGGGATCGGCAATTTCGTCGGCAACTTCACCAGTGCGCGCCTGAAGTTGGGCCGGCCCGCCGCGCTGGTGGTGCGCTGCACGGTGGCGGTGAGCGCGGTCGCGCTGGCCGCCTCGGTGGCCGGCAACCTGATGTTGGCCGTGATCGCCACCCTGGTCACCTCGGGATCCAGCGCGATCGCGAAGGCGTCCCTGGACGCGTCGCTGCAGAACGACCTGCCGGAGGAATCCCGCGCATCGGGCTTCGGGCGCTCGGAGTCGACGCTGCAATTGGCCTGGGTCCTGGGGGGCGCGCTGGGGGTGTTGGTGTACACCGAGTTGTGGGTCGGTTTTACCGCGGTGACCGCGCTGCTCATCCTGGGCCTGGCGCAGACCCTGGTCAGCTTCCGCGGCAACTCACTGATTCCCGGCCTGGGAGGGAATAGGCCGATCATGGTCGAGCAGGAGGGCAAGCGCCGCGGTGTCGGCGCCACGGCGGTGGTTGCCGAGTGAAATCCGGAAGCAAGCGGGGCGTGGCCGTGCTGCTCGCCTGCCTGGTGGCTGTGCTCTGCGTCGGCGCCGGCGTCGCAACCTGGCTGTTGGTGGGCCGCTCCGGACCGCGGCACCCCGAGATCAGCGCGTATTCGCACGGACACCTGACCCGGGTGGGGCCGTACCTGTACTGCAACGTGCTCAACCTCGAAGACTGCGAGACGCCGCAGAACCAGGGCGAGCTGCCGGTCAGCGAGCGCTACCCGATTCAGCTCTCGGTGCCCGATGCCATCTACCGGGCGCCCTGGCGGTTGCTGCAGGTTTACGACGACCCCACCAACACCACCAGCACTATCTTCCGGCCGGGCACCCGGTTCGCCGTGACCATCCCCTCGGTCGACCCGCATCGCGGGCGTCTGGCAGGGATCGTCGTGCAGTTGCTGACGCTGGCGGTGGATCCGGCGGGTGAGCTGCGCGACGTCCCGCACGCGGAATGGTCAGTGCGGCTGACGTTCTGAGGATCGACCTTGTCGCTCAGGCCCCGTGGCCGGCGGGCACGCGTTCACCTTCCACCGGCGGCCCGGGGGGTGTGCCCGCTCCGAAAGGCTTGCCGCCCAGGCTCTCTCGCCCGTGCGGGGACAGCCAATGTGTCAGGTCCGGACCTTTGGGCACGATCCGGGTGGGATTGATGTCGGCATGCACGATGTAGTAGTGCTGCTTGATCTGGACGAAGTCGACGGTGTCACCGAAACCCGGGGTCTGGAACAGGTCACGCGCGTAGGCCCACAGCACCGGCATCTCGCTCAATTTGCTGCGATTGCATTTGAAATGCCCGTGATAAACCGGGTCGAAGCGTGCCAGAGTGGTGAACAGTCGCACGTCGGCCTCGGTGATGGTGTCGCCCACCAGGAATCGCTGATTGCTCAGCCGCTCGCTCACCCAATCCAGCGCGGTGAACAACCGGTCGTAGGCCGCGTCGTAGGCTTGCTGCGAACCGGCGAACCCGCACCGGTACACGCCGTTGTTGATCTCGGTGTAGATCCTCTTGCTCACCTCGTCGATCTCCGCGCGCAGCCGCTCGGGATACAGCTCGGGCGCCCCGTCGCGGTGGTAGGCCGACCATTCGGTCGACAGGTCCAGGGTCATCTGCGCGAAGTCGTTGGTGACCACCGCGCCGGTTCCGACGTCGACGATCGCGGGCACCGTGATGCCCTTGGGATAGTCGGGGAACCGCTTGAAGTAGGCGTCCTGCAGCCGCGGGATCTTCAGGACCGGGTCGACACCACCCGGATCCAGATCGAACGTCCAACTGCGCTCGTCGTGGGTGGGGCCGCAAAAGCCAATGGAGAGAACACTTTCCAGGCCTAGCAAGCGGCGCACGATGATCGCGCGGTTTGCCCACGGGCATGCGCGGGCGACGATGAGCCGATACCGGCCTGGCTCGACGGGGTAGCCGTCGCGTCCATCGGCGGTGATGCGGGTGGTGATGTAGTTGGTGTCACGGGTGAATTCGCCCGCCCCGGCAACGTAGGTGGCCATGGCGACAATTCTGCCTCAGCGGCGGCGGTCGGCGAACCAGGAGAAATCGAACGCGAAGCTATAGCTTCGCCTCCGACGGCGCGGATACCGTCAAAAACCGCCGGGCCAGGTTCGTTTCGGTGGACTCGCCGGGCTCCCAGTGCGCGATCCACGGCCCGGTGCCTTCTGACTGGTCGACGATCCCGTCCTCCAGCCAGGTGTAACGCCCCTCCAGGACGTCATGGGTCAGCTGAACATCGCTGCCGTCGGTGTTGGTCCACAGCGCATGGAACAAGGCTTCGACGCGCAGGGTCGCCTGCTGGCAGAACGTTTCGGCCAGCTCGTACGCCTGTTGACCGACGGTGGGATCGGCCACACGCTGGCCCTCGGCGCGCACGCACGCCGCAGACATCGCGAACAGCTCGGCACCGATATCGACGATGCGCCCGAGGAATCCCTGCCGTTGCTCCAGCTTGGCCTGCCAACGCGCCATCCCGTAGAAGGTGTTACGAGCCAACTTGCGGGACGAGCGTTCGACGAACCGGAGGTGCGTCGCCAAAGGGCCGAACTCGTTGTACGCCTTCGGTCGCTGACCTTCGCCAAAGACCAGCTGTGGCAACCACTTCGCGTAGAAGCCGCTCGCGCCGACCGCCGCGGCGGCCTTCTGCCGCAAGCCGGTGTCGGGTTTGGCGAGGTCGCCGGCCGCTGCGAGGTGGGCATCGACCGCCTCGCGGGCGATGAGCAGCCTCATGATCTCACTGGATCCTTCGAAGATGCGGTTGATCCGCAGGTCCCGCACCACCTGCTCGACGGGCACCGCGCGCTCACCTCGCGCCGCCAACGACTCTGCGGTCTCATAGCCCCGCCCACCGCGGATCTGCAAAACCTCATCGCCGATGGTGCAGGCCATCTCGCTGGCCCACAGTTTGGCCAACGCCGCCTCGATGCGGATGTCGTTGCGTCCCTCGTCGGCCATCTGCGAAGACAATTCGAGCACCGCATCAAGCGCGTAGTTGGTCGCGGCGACGAACGAGATCTTGCCGGCCACCGCTTCATGTTTGGCCAGCGGCTTGCCCCACTGCACACGCTCGCCAGACCATTCGCGGGCGATCTTCAGCGCCCACTTCGACGCTCCCGTCGCGGTCGCGGGCAGCGACAGCCGTCCGGCGTTGAGGGTGGTCAACGCGATCTTGAGCCCGTCACCTTCGCGGCCGATCAAATTTTCGCTAGGCACCCGAACCTGGTGCAGCCTGGTCACGCCGTTCTCAATACCGCGCAGCCCCATGAACTTGTTACGCCGCTCCACGGTGATCCCCGGCGAATCGGCCTCGACCACGAATGCGCTGATTCCACCCCGGTGCCCGTCGCTCTTGGGCACCCGCGCCATGACTACCAACAATTCGGCGACCACGCCGTTGGTGGTCCACAATTTCACACCCTCGAGTTCGTAAGCCTTCCCCTCTTCGACGGGTGTGGCCGTCGAGGCCAAGCGCGCCGGATCGGAGCCCACATCCGGTTCGGTGAGTAAAAACGCCGATATAGCCCCAGCAGCACACCGCGGCAAGTACTTCCGCTTCTGCTCCGGGGTTCCGGCGAGTTTGAGCGGCTCGGGTACTCCGATCGACTGATGGGCCGACAGCAGTGCGCCCAGACTGGGATGAACGCTCGAAATCATCATCAGTGCGCGGTTGTAGGCAACTTGCGACATGCCCAGTCCGCCGTATTCGGACGGAATTTTCATGCCGAAACAACCCAATTCGGCCAGGCCCTTCACGTATTCATCGGGAATCTGCGCGTCGCGCTCGATGACACGGCCGTCGACAGTGCCCAGAAATTGCCGCACCTTGTCGAGAAACGCGCGGGTGCGCTCCTCGTCGGCATCAGACGGTTTGGGGAATGGGTGTATCAGCTCTAGCGGAAAACGACCAAGGAACAACTCTTTGGCGAACGACGGTTTATCCCAACCACTTTCGCGAGATTCCTCGGCGAGAGCTCTCGCCTGCTCCTCGGTGACCTGCGCTTGCTGTGACATCGCAGCCTCCTTGCTAACGACTCACCCGACGTGTGGGTAGCCACTACCGGCCCGAATACCACACCTACGGACTCGAAGTTACCACCGGGTAGCTTCAAGGCGCAGTCGGTTCTGAGTCACCGGCCGGCTAGGCGTCGAGCTCCCGGGCCACGGCCTTGACCACCTCGGAAACGCGGCGGGCGGTCTTGCGGTCGGGGTAACGCCCCTTGCGCAACTCGGGCTGCACGGTGCTTTCCAGCAGGGTGATCATGTCCTCGACCATGCCGTGCAGCTCGTCGGGGCTGTGCTTGTGCTCGGCGGGTGCCTCGCGACGCGTCTTGGTCAGGCTCGGCGGCGGCTCAATCAGCTTGAGGCTCAACGCTTGCGGCCCGCGCCGCCCGGAGGCGATGCCGAACTCCACACGCTGGCCCGCCTTGAGGCCCTCGACCCCGGCGGGCAACGCCGACGAGCGAACGTACACGTCTTCGCCGTCCTCTTGCGACAGGAAGCCGAAGCCCTTGTCAGCGTCGTACCACTTAACCTTGCCCGTCGGCACTGGTCTCACCTGCTTGTCTAACGAATCAGTAGAAATAGGCAACACAATAAGCGTCCCGCCTGCGCAGGACGCCGTATTAGGAGTCTGATCCTACTCGGATGCCCGGGTAACCAGCACCCCCGTTATCGGGCACTCGGTACGCTTGGTAGTACCCGCGGAGGAGATATGCGCCTAGTCCTTAACGTCATCTGGCTCGTCTTCGGCGGCCTCTGGATGGCCGTCGGATACTTGGCTGCGGCGCTCATCAGCTTCTTGCTCATCATCACCATTCCGTTCGGCTTCGCGTCGCTGCGTATCGCCTCCTACGCGCTGTGGCCGTTCGGCCGCACCATCGTGGACAAACCGACCGCGGGGTCGGGGGCCCTGATCGGAAACGTCATCTGGATAGTGCTGTTCGGTGTGTGGCTGGCGATCGGTCATCTGGTCAGCGCGGCGGCGATGGCGCTCACGATCGTCGGCATTCCGCTGGCGCTGGCCAACCTCAAACTGATTCCGGTGTCATTGATGCCGCTGGGCAAGCAGATCGTTCCGGTCAGCTCGCCGACTCACCACGTGCCGCCGGTGGCCGCATGACCCTGACGACGCTGGGCGTCCCCACTGTGCCGAGCCGTGACGGCGGCCCGGCCGCACCCACGGACGCGCCGACCACCGGCCCGCTGGTGGATACCTATGGGCGGGTCGCCACCGACCTGAGGGTGTCGCTGACCGACCGCTGCAACCTGCGATGCAGCTATTGCATGCCCGCGGAGGGCTTGAACTGGCTGCCGGGCGAGCAACTGCTCAGCGCCGACGAGCTGGCCAGGCTGATGCGCATCGCGGTCACCCGGCTCGGGGTGACCAGCGTGCGGTTCACCGGCGGCGAACCCCTGCTGGCGCGCCACCTCGAAGAGGTGGTCACCGCGGCGGCCGGCCTTCAGCCGCGCCCCGAGATCTCGCTGACCACCAATGGCATCGGGTTGGCGCGGCGGGCCGCCGGCCTGGTCCGGGCGGGGCTGGACCGGGTCAACATCTCGCTGGACAGCGTGGATCGGCAGCATTTCGCGACCATCACCCGCCGCGACCGGCTCAACGATGTGCTGGCCGGCTTGGCCGCGGCGAAGGAAGCGGGCCTGACGCCGGTGAAGGTGAACGCCGTGCTCGACCCGGCCACCGGACGCGAGGACGTGGTGGAGCTGCTGCGGTTCTGCCTCAAACTCGGCTATCAATTGCGCGTCATCGAGCAGATGCCGCTGGATGCCGGGCACCAATGGCGCCGCGACGCCGCGTTGAGCGCCGACGACGTGCTGGCCGCGCTGCGCCCGCACTTCCGGCTGCGGCCGGACCCGGCGCCGCGTGGATCGGCGCCGGCCGAGCTCTGGCTGGTCGACACCGGCCCGGGCACACCGAGCGGCAAGTTCGGCGTCATCGCGTCGGTCTCGCACGCCTTCTGCTCGACGTGTGACCGCACTCGGCTGACGGCCGACGGCCAGATCCGCAGCTGCCTGTTCGCCGAGCAGGAGACCGACCTGCGCGGGCTGCTGCGCAGCGATGCGCCCGACGACGCGGTCGAGGCGGCGTGGCGCACCGCGATGTGGGGCAAGCCCGCCGGTCACGGCATCAACGACCCGAACTTCATCCAGCCCGTCCGCCCGATGAGCGCGATCGGTGGCTAGCCCCACGGGACAGACCCCTGTCCAAGCCAGCGGAATTCAGGTGACGGTGCGCTACTTCGCGGCCGCCCGCGCGGCCGCGGGTGTCGAGTCGGAGACGGTGGTGCTGCGACCCGGTACCACGGTCGGCGAACTGGTCGAGCGGCTCGCCGCTCAGGGGTCCCGCCTGGCCACCGTGCTGACCCGGTGCTCGTACCTGCGCGACGGGATCGCCGTCCGCGATGAGACCGCGACGTTGCAAACCGGTGACACGATTGATGTTCTGCCGCCCTTTTCTGGCGGCTGAAACTGTGAGTTATCTCACGTAACGGATTCATAACGGCGCGATCACGCTCCGATATCGCGCAGATTGACCTGCGGAAACACTATGTGTTCCTGCGGTTTTCGTGGATGGCCGAGAGGGAAACGCCGGGTTTCGCAAGACGTGACGAGACCAACAGAAACCGTTACCGTCTCCGAAGGCTCGCCAGCCGTCCCGATTGGCGGACCTCCCCTCCCTATCGCGCCGAGCTCCATCCAATAGGCGGGGGCCACCGAACTACATGGATGGAGACGGGGGACCCACCGGTCCACCGTGATCGGATTGGGGCCGCTCGCGGTCCCTAGGGGTGAAGCCGGCGTCGTCTCGCACGACGACTACGCCGGCCGGGTGGCCTCTCCAACCCGAACCCGACAGCTGACCTCGCAGGCGCGTGACGAGAGAGGAATACACCGGCGCGTATGAGTGGACGTCACCGTAAGCCCAGCAGTTCAAACATCAGCGTCGCCAAGATCGCCTTCACCGG
>NZ_LZKI01000154.1 GCF_001672755.1 Mycobacterium colombiense
TCCGGGGCCGCCGGCCCCCGACGCTCCGCCGCCGCCGGCCCCGGATGCGCCGCCGCCCGGCCCGGACGTCCCGCCGCCTCCCGCCCACCGCGCGTACAGCGTGAACTGGGACGCCATCGCGCAGTGCGAGTCGGGTGGCAACTGGGGGATCAGCACCGGTAACGGCTTCTCCGGTGGCCTGCAGTTCACCCCGAGCACCTGGCACGCTAACGGCGGGGCGGGATCCCCCTCCGGCGCGAGCCGCGAGGAGCAGATCCGGGTTGCCGAGAACGTGCTGCACTCGCAGGGCATCGGCGCCTGGCCGGTCTGCGGTCGCCGCGGCTGAGCCGCAGCCGCGATCGACGGCTTCGCCGTCATACATATAAGAAGCGCCGGGCCTCGTGCCCGGCACTTCTTATCTCCAGGGGGTGTGACCCCCGGCGTCGGGTAGCGTCGGGCTCGTGACCGCAACGCCGCGCGAATTCGACATTGTGCTGTATGGAGCGACCGGCTTCGTCGGGAAGCTCACCGCCGAATACCTGGCCGGCTCGGCACCGGACAGGCGGATCGCGCTGGCCGGCAGATCGGCCGACCGGTTGCGCGCCGTCCGCGACACTCTCGGCCAGAGCGCGCAGTCGTGGCCCATCCTCAACGCCGACGCGTCGTCGCCCTCCACGCTCGATGAGATGGCGGCCCGCACCCAGGTCGTCATCACAACGGTCGGGCCCTACACCCGCTACGGATTGCCGCTGGTGGCCGCCTGCGCCGGCGCGGGCACCGACTACGCAGACCTGACCGGCGAGGCGATGTTCGTCCGCGAAAGCATCGACCTGTACCACAAGCAGGCCGCGGACACCGGTGCCCGCATCGTGCACGCGTGCGGATTCGATTCCGTCCCTTCGGACCTCAGCGTGTATGCGCTCTACCGGGCGGCGCGGGACGACGGCGCCGGAGAGCTCGGCGACACCGACCTGGTGGTCCGGTCCTTCTCCGGTGGCGTGTCCGGCGGAACCGTCGCCTCGCTGCTGGAAGTGCTCGATACCGCCTCCCGCGATCCCGACGCCCGCCGCCAGCTCGCCGACCCGTACACGCTGACCACCGACCGCGGTGCGGAACCCGAGATCGGCTCCCAGCCCGATCTGCCCTGGCGCCGCGGTCGTCGGATCGCGCCGGAGCTGACCGGGTTGTGGACGTCGGGCTTCCCGATGGCTCCTTACAACACCCGAATTGTGCGGCGCAGCAACGCATTGCTGGACTGGGCCTACGGAAGGCAGTTGCGGTACAGCGAGAGCATGAGCCTCGGCTCGTCGCCACTGGCTCCGGTGGCGTCCGCGGTGGTGGGCGGGGTCGGCGCCGCCACCTTCGGATTGGGCAGCCGGTATTTCCGGCTGCTGCCACGCAAACTGGTGGAGCGCATCGTGCCCAAACCCGGAACCGGCCCGAGCGAGGCCGCCCGCGAACGCGGCTACTACCGCATCGAGACTTTCACCACCACGACCACCGGCGCCCGCTACGTGGCGCGCATGGAACAGCGCGGCGACCCCGGCTATAAGGCGACGTCGGTATTGCTGGGCGAGTGCGGCCTCGCGCTGGCCGTGGACCGCGACAAGCTGCCGGATCTGCATGGCGTTCTCACCCCCGCGGCCGCGATGGGCGACGCGCTGCTGGACCGGTTCCCCGCCGCGGGCGTGACATTGGAGGTCGAGCGGCTGGGTTAGTGACCCGGTTGCGTTGCACGGCCCGCCGCGAGGGGTGTTGTGCGGGGCCGCATGAGTCTAGTGTCGTATCTGACTTGGCTCAAACATCCAGCAATAGAGGCGGGTGACCCCCGATGGCCGGTCTTGATGATCTGTACGCCCAGATCCCTACATCTGAAATCGCGACGCGTCTCGGCGTGAACGAAGACGAAGTCGTCAGCGCAGTTCACACACTGGTGCCGGTGCTGCTGAGCGGCATACACCAGAACTCGCAGGATCCGGCGGTAGCCGACCGGGTCGAGTCCGCTGCCACGAGTCACGCCGCCCGTGGCCTGCTCGACGCCGGCGGGGACGTCGACCAGGTTGATGCGGCTGATGGCCAGCATGCGATCGCGACGATCTTCGGTGGCAACGATGCCGATCAGGTCGCGTCGGCACTGGCCAGGGGAGGCGCCGGCAATAGCGACATGCTCAAGCAGTTGCTGCCGGTCTTGGTCCCGATCGTGTTGGCATACATCGGAAAACAGCTGAATCAGGGGGGCCGGGGGACGCCGGAAACGGTCCCGCGGACGACGCAGGCCGCTTCGGGTGGTGCCCTGGGCGAAGTTCTGGGCAGCATCCTCGGTGCCGGCTCCGGCGACAAATCCTTTGGCGGCATTCTCGGAAACGTGTTGGGCGGCAAGGGCGGAGCGCTGGGCGACATCCTCGGTGGGTTGCTCGGCGGCAAGAAGTAGCCCGGCGCCGCAAAGATCCACGCGGAGTCTTCATCGGTATTTCCCGGCTGGTTTCGACTGCGTCGAGGGAGGGATGCCCAGGCCCCAATAAAAGATCGAACAGCCCCTAGCGGGTACGAGCAATGTTCGGCCTTGGCGTGGCCGGACTGCGTTGATGAGAGAGGTAATGCTATGTCAGACACGCTTACTGGTGGGCAAAAGCTTGTGCGCGGGGAATCGCTCGCCTCGAACAACGGCGCCTACACCTTGACCCTGGAGGACGACGGCAACCTGGTGCTGGCCTCGCGAGGTCAGGCTTTGTGGTCCACGTCGACCGAGGGCCAAAACGTGGTGCGCGCCGAGGTGCAACCCGACGGCAACTTCGTCCTCTACACGGCGGACAAACCGGTCTGGCATACCGACACCAAGGGCAAGAAGGACGTCAAACTCGTGCTTCAAGACGACCGCAACTTGGTGCTGTATGCCTCCGACGGGCCGGCATGGTCGACGCACACAGAGACCGACAACCCGCCGCCACCCGCACCCGAGGCCGCCGACGAGCCCGCCGCGCAGGCCGAGGATGCCGTCGCCGAAGAGGCCCCAGCCGAGGTCGCTGCAGAGACAGCGGCAGAGCCAGAGCCCGCCGCGCGGACCTACACCGTCGCCTCCGGCGACACCCTGTGGGCGATCGCGGAGCGCTTCTACGGCGACGGCAACCGATACCAGGCGATCGCCGACGCCAGCGGCATCTCCAACCCGGACCTGATTCAGCCCGGCCAAGTGCTCACGATTCCCTGATCACCGCGCAACCGACCCGCCACCTGCGGGTTTGGGCGCTTACATGGAGGTAAACACCGCTCCCTAGAATTGACGGGTGACCGCCAGCCGCAGCCCCGCCACCGACCTACCCAAGTCGTGGGATCCAGCTGCGGCCGAAAGCGCGATCTACCAGAAATGGGTGGACGCGGGCTACTTCACGGCCGACCCCGGCAGCACCAAGCCCGGGTATTCGATTGTGCTGCCGCCGCCGAACGTGACCGGCAGCCTGCACATGGGCCACGCGCTCGAGCACACCATGATGGACGCCCTGACCCGGCGCAAGCGGATGCAGGGTTACGAGGTGCTGTGGCAGCCGGGCATGGACCACGCCGGCATCGCGACGCAGAGCGTGGTGGAAAAGCAACTCGCGGTCGACGGCAAGACCAAAGAGGACTTCGGCCGAGAGCTGTTCATCGAAAAGGTCTGGGACTGGAAGCGCGAGTCCGGGGGCGCCATCGGCGGCCAGATGCGCCGGCTCGGCGACGGCGTGGACTGGAGCCGCGACCGCTTCACCATGGACGAGGGCCTGTCGCGGGCGGTTCGCGCGATCTTCAAGCGGCTCTACGACGCCGGACTGATCTACCGCGCCGAGCGGCTGGTCAACTGGTCGCCCGTGCTGCAGACGGCGATCTCGGACATCGAGGTCGACTATCAAGAGGTTGAAGGCGAGCTGGTGTCGTTCCGCTACGGCTCGATGGACGACGCGCAACCACACATCGTGGTGGCCACCACCCGGATGGAAACGATGCTCGGCGACACCGCGATCGCGGTGCATCCCGACGACGAACGCTACCGGCAGCTGGTCGGCACCACCCTGCCCCACCCGTTCGTGGACCGTCAGCTGCTGGTCGTCGCCGACGAGCACGTCGATCCCGAATTCGGCACCGGCGCCGTCAAAGTCACGCCCGCACACGACCCCAATGACTTCGAGATCGGCCTGCGGCATCAGCTGCCGATGATCTCGATCATGGACACCAAGGGCCGAATCACCGACACCGGAACGCAATTCGACGGCATGGACCGATTTCAGGCCAGGGTCGCGGTGCGCGAGGCGCTGGCGGCCGAGGGTCGCATCGCCGAGGAGAAACGGCCATACCTGCACAGCGTCGGGCACTCCGAGCGCAGCGGCGAGCCGATCGAACCACGCCTTTCCCTGCAGTGGTGGGTCCGGGTGGAATCGCTCGCCAAGGCCGCCGGGGACGCGGTGCGCAACGGGGACACCGTGATTCACCCCGCCAGCCTGGAACCGCGCTGGTTCGCCTGGGTCGACGACATGCACGACTGGTGCATCTCGCGCCAGCTGTGGTGGGGTCACCGAATCCCGATCTGGTACGGCCCCAACGGTGAACAGCGCTGCGTCGGTCCCGACGAGACGCCGCCGGAGGGTTGGGAGCAGGACCCCGACGTGCTGGACACCTGGTTCTCCTCCGGGTTGTGGCCGTTCTCCACGCTGGGCTGGCCCGACAAGACGCCAGAGCTCGAAAAGTTCTATCCCACAAGCGTTCTGGTCACCGGTTATGACATCCTGTTTTTCTGGGTGGCCAGGATGATGATGTTCGGCACCTTCGTCGGTGACGACGAGGCCATCACCCTGGACGGGCGCCGCGGTCCGCAGGTGCCGTTCACCGATGTTTTCCTGCACGGGCTGATCCGCGACGAGTCGGGCCGCAAGATGAGCAAGTCCAAGGGCAACGTCATCGACCCGCTGGACTGGGTGGACGCGTTCGGGGCCGACGCGCTGCGGTTCACGCTGGCCCGCGGCGCCAGCCCCGGCGGCGACCTGGCGGTCGGCGAGGACCACGTCCGCGCGTCGCGCAATTTCTGCACCAAGCTGTTCAACGCCACCCGCTACGCGTTGCTCAACGGCGCGAGGCTGGCCCCGCTGCCGGCGGCGGCCGAGCTCACCGATGCCGACCGATGGATTCTGGGGCGGCTGGAAGAGGTTCGCGCGGAGGTTGATTCGGCGTTCGACAGCTACGAGTTCAGCCGCGCCTGCGAGGCGCTCTACCACTTCGCGTGGGACGAATTCTGTGACTGGTACGTCGAATTGGCCAAGACGCAACTGGCCGAAGGGTTAACGCATACCACGGCCGTGCTGGCGGCCACGCTCGACACCCTGCTGCGGTTGCTGCACCCGGTGATCCCCTTCATCACCGAGGCTCTGTGGCAGGCGGTGACCGGCGACGAGGCCCAGGAATCGCTGGTGATCGCCGACTGGCCGCAGTCGTCCGGGATCAGCCTGGATCAGGTTGCCGCACAGCGAATTACCGATATGCAGAAGCTGGTGACGGAGGTGCGCCGGTTCCGCAGCGATCAGGGCCTGGCGGACCGGCAGAAGGTGCCGGCGCGGATGGCCGGTGTCGACGAATCGGATCTGGGCACTCAGGTGAGCGCGGTGACGTCGCTGGCGTGGCTCACCGCCGCCGGCCCGCAGTTTCGCCCGTCGGCGTCGGTGGAGGTGCGGCTCAGCGGCGGCACCGTCGTCGTCGAGCTCGACACCTCCGGCACCATCGACGTCGCCGCCGAACGTCGCCGGCTGGAAAAGGATCTGGCCGCGGCGCACAAGGAGCTGGCATCGACGACCGCCAAATTGGCCAACGACGAATTCCTGGGCAAGGCCCCGCAGAACGTCGTCGACAAGATCCGCGATCGTCAGCGCCTGGCCCAGGAGGAGACCGAGCGGATCAACGCGCGGCTGGCCGGGCTGCAGTGAGGGTTCGATGACCGAGCCGCCCGACTGGCCGCCGGATCCCGACTGGCCGCAGGACGACCCCGACTGGCCGCGCGACGAGGTTCCCGCCGAGATCCCCGACCCGGTCCCCACCCCGGACGAGATCGCGTCGCTGTTGCAGGTCGAGCACCTGCTGGACCAGCGCTGGCCGGAGACCAAGATCGAGCCGAGCCTGACCCGGATCAGCGCGCTGATGGATCTGCTGGGCTCGCCGCAACTGGCCTACCCGTCGATTCATGTCGCGGGTACCAACGGCAAGACCTCGGTGGCGCGGATGATCGACGCGCTGATCACCGCGTTGCAGCGGCGCGCCGGGCGAACTACCAGCCCGCATCTGCAATCGGCGGTGGAACGCATCTCGATCGACTCCAAGCCGATCACCCCGGCGCAATACGTGGCGACGTATCGCGAGATCGAGCCGTTCGTGCAGATGGTCGACGCGCAGTCGCAGGCGGACGGCGGCCCCGCGATGAGCAAGTTCGAGGTGCTGACCGCGATGGCGTTCGCCGCGTTCGCCGACGCCCCCGTCGACGTCGCCGTGGTCGAGGTGGGCATGGGCGGCCGCTGGGATGCCACCAACGTGATCAACGCCCCCGTCGCGGTCATCACCCCGATCTCCATCGACCACGTCGAATACCTGGGCGACGATCTCGCCGCCATCGCGGGGGAGAAGGCCGGCATCATCACCCGGGCGCCGGAGGGCGCACCCGATACCGTCGCGGTCATCGGGCGTCAGGCCCCCGAGGCGATGGAGGTGCTGTTGACCCAGACGGTGCAAGCCGACGCCGCGGTGGCCCGCGAGGACTCCGAGTTCGCCGTCCTGGGCCGTCAGGTCGCGATCGGCGGGCAGGTGCTGCAGCTGCAGGGCCTGGGCGGGGTGTATTCCGATGTCTACCTGCCGCTGCACGGCGAACACCAGGCGCACAACGCCGCGCTGGCCCTCGCGGCCGTCGAGGCGTTCTTCGGCGCCGGTGCGCAGCGTCAACTCGACGTCGAGGCGGTGCGCGCCGGCTTCGCCGCCGTCGCCAGCCCCGGCCGGCTGGAGCGGATGCGCAGCGCACCCACGGTGTTCCTCGACGCCGCGCACAATCCCGCCGGTGCGGCCGCGCTGGCGCAGACCCTGGCCGACGAATTCGACTTCCGCTATCTCGTCGGGGTGCTCAGCGTGCTCGCGGACAAGGACGTCGACGGCATCCTGGCCGCCCTGCAACCGGTGTTCGACGCTGTCGTGGTGACCCACAACGGATCGCCGCGCGCCCTCGACGTCGAGTCGCTGGCCCTGGCGGCGCGCGAGCGGTTCGGGCCCGACCGGGTGAGTACCGCCGAAAACCTGCGCGACGCCATCGACGTCGCGACCGCACTGGTCGACGACGCCGCGGTGGACGGACCGGCCGAAGCGTTCTCCGGCACCGGCATCGTCATCACCGGGTCGGTGGTGACCGCCGGGGCGGCGCGGACCCTGTTCGGTCGTGATCCGCAGTGACGGACGTGCCCGAGAACCCCGAGGAGCCAGCCCCGACGCCGCCGGCCGACCCGTGGCGCAGCTTCGGCGCGGTGATGGCCCTGACGCTGTTTCTGGAAGCGATCGTGGTGTTGCTGGCGATCCCGGTGGTGGGCGCGGTCGGCGGCGGTCTGACGACGGCGTCGCTGGTGTACCTGATCGGGCTGGCTGCGCTGCTGATCCTGATGGCCGGGGTGCAGCGCAAACCCTGGGCGATCTGGGCCAACCTCGGCTTGCAGGTGATCCTGCTCGCCGGCTTCGTCGTTTACCCGGGGGTGGGTTTCATCGGCGTGCTGTTCACCGGCCTGTGGGGTCTGATCGCCTACTTCCGGGCCGAGGTCCGGCGCAGGCAGCAATAGGCCGGCGGCAGGCGCGGAAAACCAGCCGAGCAGGGCCCGGCCGCCGTCGCCCAGCCCCGTGCCGCCCGGTTATGTACGCTGTCCGCCGTGACCGAACGGACATTGGTACTGATCAAGCCCGACGGCGTGCAGCGGCAGCTGGTGGGGGAGATCATCGGCCGCATCGAGCGCAAGGGCCTTTCCATCGCTGCGCTGGAGCTGCGGGCCGTCGGCCGCGACCTCGCTACCCAGCATTACGCGGAACACGACGGCAAGCCCTTCTTCGAGTCGCTGCTGGAGTTCATCACGTCGGGACCGGTGGTGGCGGCCATCGTGGAGGGGCCGCGGGCGATCGCGGCGTTTCGGCAGCTCGCGGGTGGTACCGACCCGGTGGAGAAGGCGATCCCGGGCACGATCCGCGGCGATTTCGGGCTGGAGACCCAGTTCAATCTGGTGCACGGGTCGGATTCGGTGGAGTCCGCGAAGCGCGAAATCGCGCTCTGGTTTCCCAGCGCCTAGAGCTGCGGGGACCCGGTCCGGGGCGACTTTGCTGAGGCGGTCTGCGTCAGGTGTGGCCGGGTCGGCCACGTGATGTGGGATACTGGTCTCGGGTGAACGTCGCCGGACCGGCGTCAGACACCCGAATGAAGACTTAGACAAGCGCGACCATAGCCCCGTCGCCTTGGTTCGCTGCATGTCAGGCCGTCATTCAGCACGGCGCCGAGTGGGTCTGCGATCCTGGGCCGCTCGGGGCGAGACCATTACAAGCCCGGGAGAAGTGGCCCGGGCCCATAGCGAAGCCCTCGCGTGGCCGCGTCGCAACAGACGCGCCCGGGGGCTTGAGGAGAATACGTGGTAGACGGTGCACCGACTGCAGACCCATCAGAAGAATCGACCCGGCCGGAGGAACTGCCGGACCGCTTGAGAGTTCATTCGCTGGCCCGAACGCTGGGAACCACCAGCAAGCGGGTGCTGGACGCACTGAGCGAGCTGGACGGGCGGATCCGTAGCGCACATTCCACCGTGGACCGTGACGACGCGGTCCGGGTGCGCGACCTGCTGGCGTCCGCGCAGCCCTCGGCGAGCGCTGAGGACGAGGACAGCGCAGCGGCGGCCGGCGGCGCCCAGGCCGACGAACCCGAATCGCGGCTGTTGCTCGAGACCCCGGACAACGCCGCCGAGCGCCCGCATTACATGCCGCTGTTCGTCGCGCCGCAGCCGATCGATGCCCGCGAGGAGGAGGCCGGCGCCGACACCGACGATTCCGACACCGACGATTCCGACAGCGACGACGACGAGCAGTCCGACCGGCCTTCGAACCGGCGGCGGCGGCGCGGCCGTCGCGGCCGTGGCCGCGGGCGTGGTGAGCAGGGCGGATCCGACGGCCAGGGAGACGACGGTGACGACGACGAGGGGCAACCGCGAGGCAAGAAGGGCGGTCAAGCCGACTCCGAGGACTCCGACGGCCAGGATTCCGACGATTCCGACGACTCCGACGATTCCGACAACGGTGACGACGGCTCGGCGGACGGTGGCAACCGCCGCCGTCGGCGGCGCCGGCGGCGCAAATCGGGATCGGGCGACGACAACGACGAGAGCTCGTCGCCGGACGACCCGCCCAACACCGTGGTGCACGAGCGGTCGCCCCGCAGCGGCAAGGGCGGCGGAGATGACTCCGGCGGCTCGAACAACGAGATCAAGGGCATCAACGGCTCCACCCGGCTGGAGGCCAAGCGGCAGCGCCGCCGGGACGGCCGCGACGCCGGCCGGCGCCGCCCCCCCGTGCTGACCGAGGCCGAATTCCTGGCCCGCCGGGAGGCCGTCGAGCGGATGATGGTCGTGCGCGACCGGGTCCGCACCGAACAGCCCCACCAGGGGTCGCGCTACACCCAGATCGCGGTGCTCGAGGACGGCATCGTGGTCGAGCACTTCGTCACGTCGGCCGCGTCGGCCTCCCTGGTGGGCAACATCTACCTGGGCATCGTGCAGAACGTGCTGCCGTCGATGGAGGCGGCGTTCGTCGACATCGGCCGCGGCCGCAACGGTGTGCTCTACGCCGGCGAGGTCAACTGGGAAGCCGCCGGGCTCGGCGGGTCCGACCGCAGGATCGAACAAGCGCTCAA
Source organism: Mycobacterium colombiense (assembly GCF_001672755.1). GTDB lineage: Bacteria > Actinomycetota > Actinomycetes > Mycobacteriales > Mycobacteriaceae > Mycobacterium > Mycobacterium colombiense_C. Next base: position 9,902 of record NZ_LZKI01000154.1, read on the forward strand.
GCCCGGCGACTATGTTGTCGTCCAGGTCAGCAAGGACCCGGTCGGGCACAAGGGCGCCCGGCTGACCACGCAGGTGTCGCTGGCGGGCCGCTACCTGGTCTACGTGCCGGGGGCGTCGTCGACCGGGATCAGCCGCAAGCTGCCCGACACCGAGCGTCAGCGGCTCAAGGAGATCCTGCGCGAAGTCGTGCCGTCCGACGCCGGGGTGATCATCCGGACCGCGTCCGAGGGCGTCAAGGAAGAGGACATCCGCAGCGACGTCACCCGCCTGCAGGAGCGCTGGAAGCAGATCGAGGCCAAGGCGATCGAGACCAAGGAAAAGGCCGCCGGCGCCGCGGTCGCCCTCTACGAAGAGCCTGACGTGCTGGTCAAGGTGATCCGCGACCTGTTCAACGAGGACTTCGCCGGCCTCATCGTCTCCGGTGACGAGGCCTGGACCACAATCAACGACTACGTGAATTCCGTTGCCCCCGACCTGGTTTCGAAGCTGACCAAGTACGAGGCGCCCGCCGGGCCGGACGGCCAGGCCGGGCCGGACGTGTTCGCGGTGCACCGCATCGACGAGCAGCTGGCCAAGGCGATGGAGCGCAAGGTGTGGCTGCCGTCGGGCGGCACGCTGGTGATCGACCGGACCGAGGCCATGACGGTGGTCGACGTCAATACGGGCAAGTTCACCGGGTCCGGGGGCAACCTCGAGCAGACGGTCACCAAGAACAACCTCGAGGCGGCCGAGGAGATCGTGCGCCAGCTGCGGCTGCGCGACATCGGCGGCATCGTGGTCATCGACTTCATCGACATGGTGCTGGAGTCCAACCGCGATCTGGTGCTCCGCCGGCTGACCGAGGCGCTGGCCCGCGACCGCACCCGCCATCAGGTGTCCGAGGTGACATCGCTCGGTTTGGTCCAGCTGACCCGCAAGCGGCTGGGCACCGGCCTCATCGAAGCCTTCTCGACGTCGTGCTCGAACTGTGGTGGGCGCGGCATCCTGCTGCACACCGACCCGGTGGATTCGGCCCCGTCGAACGGGCGCAAGTCCGAATCCGGTGGGGGTGGCCGTCGGGGCAGGCGTAAGAAAACCAAGACCGAAGAGCAGGTGGTGGCCAAGGTGCCCACCCACGCTCCCGGCGAGCACCCGATGTTCAAGGCGATGGCCGCCGGCTCCTCCACGCAGTCCGAGGACGACGAGTCCGACGAGACCACCGAAGAAACCACCGACGACCTCGATCAGGAGAAGGTGGGACGCGCAGGCGGCGTCGAGGACACCGAGGACTACGACGACGACGAAGATTCGGATGACGATTCGGACGACGAGGACTCGGACGACGACGATTCGGACGATGACGACGACATCGACGACGACGACGACGATGACGAGGACGACATCGACGACGAAGAGGACCTCGGCGACGATGACGAGGACCTCGAGCTCGACGACGACGATCTGGACACCGAGGACGACGATTCGGACGACACCGATGCCGGGCAGGCCTCCGCCGGGGCCGGCCAGGCCGTCTCGGGACGCCCGCGGCGCCGGCGCGCTGCGGGCAGGCCGGCCGGACCGCCGATCCACGCGGACTGACCCGGGCTGATGCCGAAGGCGCGGTCGTGTCCGGTTTGACCCTGTAGCCGCTGGTCACGTACCCTTGGACAGTTGTCGTCAGGCCGGGTGACTAAACTTTGGCCGGCGGCAGCGGGACTCCCGGGGAATCGGCGCAGGCCCGCAACCCAGACCCACCACGCGCACCGCGGCTGGTTCGCGCGCGACGCGCAGAGCAGCGGCTAGTAGAAGGAGCAGAGCGACGATGGCGACCTACGCAATCGTGAAGACGGGCGGCAAGCAGTACAAGGTCGCCGTCGGGGACGTGGTCAAGGTCGAGAAGCTCGAATCCGAGCCCGGCTCCAATGTGTCGCTGCCGGTCGCCCTGGTGGTGGACGGCGCCAAGGTGACCACCGACGCGGCCGCGCTGGCCAAGGTCGCGGTCACCGGCGAGGTGCTCGAGCACACCAAGGGCCCCAAGATCCGTATCCACAAGTTCAGGAACAAGACCGGCTACCACAAGCGTCAGGGGCACCGTCAGCAGCTGACGGTCCTGAAGGTCACCGGAATCAAGTAGCGAAGGCGACAGAACATGGCACACAAGAAGGGCGCTTCCAGCTCGCGCAACGGTCGCGATTCCGCCGCGCAGCGGCTGGGCGTGAAGCGATTCGGCGGCCAGGTCGTCAAGGCGGGCGAGATCATCGTTCGGCAGCGCGGCACCAAGTTCCACCCGGGCGTGGGTGTTGGGCGCGGCGGGGACGACACGCTGTTCGCCAAGGAGGCCGGCGCCGTCGAGTTCGGCATCAAGCGCGGCCGCAAGACCGTCAACATCGTGGCGGCCGGACAAGCCACCGACTGACCCGTGTTTCCGGGCCCAGCCCGGTGATTTCGGCGCCCGGTGGTAGGTGAGAGGATTCACGATGCCTCGGTTCGTCGACCGCGTCGTCATCCATGCACGCGCCGGTGCCGGGGGTAACGGCTGCGCCTCGGTCCATCGCGAGAAGTTCAAGCCGCTCGGCGGCCCCGACGGTGGCAACGGCGGTCGCGGCGGCAGCATTGTCTTCGTCGTCGATCCGCAGGTGCACACCCTGCTCGACTTCCATTTCCATCCGCACGTCACCGCGCCCTCGGGAAAACAGGGGATGGGCAACAATCGCGACGGCGCCGCCGGCGCGGACCTGGAGGTCAAGGTGCCCGACGGCACCGTCGTGCTCGACGAGAACGGTCGGCTGCTGGCCGACCTGGTCGGCGCGGGCACCCGCTTTGAAGCCGCCGCGGGCGGACGCGGCGGGCTGGGCAACGCCGCCCTCGCATCCCGAGCACGCAAGGCCCCCGGCTTCGCGCTGCTGGGCGAACAGGGCCAGACCCGCGACCTGACCCTGGAGCTCAAGACCGTCGCCGACGCCGGCCTGATCGGTTTCCCCTCGGCCGGCAAATCGTCGCTGGTGTCGACGATCTCGGCCGCCAAGCCCAAGATCGCCGACTACCCGTTCACCACGCTGGTTCCCAACCTCGGCGTGGTGTCGGCGGGGGAGCACACCTTCACCGTCGCCGACGTGCCCGGCCTGATCCCGGGCGCGTCCGAGGGCCGCGGCCTGGGCCTGGATTTCCTCCGGCACATCGAGCGATGCGCCGTGCTGGTGCACGTCGTCGACTGCGCCACCGCGGAACCCGGGCGCGACCCGATCTCCGACATCGACGCGCTGGAGGCCGAACTCGCCGCGTATACGCCCACCCTGCAAGGGGATGCGACGTTGGGTGATCTGACCGAGCGGCCCCGCGCGGTGGTGCTCAACAAGATCGACGTGCCTGAGGCGCGCGAGCTCGCCGATTTCGTCCGTGACGAGATCGCAGAGCGCGGCTGGCCGGTGTTCCTGGTGTCGACGGTCGCGCGAGACGGCTTGCAGCCGTTGATCTTCGGGTTGTGGAAGATGATCTCGGAGTACAAGGCCGCCCAGCCGGAGATCGTGCCGCGCCGTCCGGTGATCCGTCCGGTTCCCGTCGACGACAGCGGGTTCAGCGTCGAGCCCGATCCTCGCCAGCCGGGCGCCTTCGTGGTCAGCGGCGCGCGCCCCGAGCGGTGGATCCGCCAGACCAACTTCGACAACGACGAGGCCGTCGGATACCTCGCCGACCGGCTGGCGCGCCTCGGTGTCGAAGAGGAATTGCTGAAGCTGGGTGCGCGGCCGGGCTGCGAAGTGACTATCGGGGACATGACGTTCGATTGGGAGCCGCAAACGCCTGCCGGACAACAGGTTGCGCTGTCGGGACGCGGAACCGACGCGCGGTTGGAGCGCACCGAGCGCGTCGGCGCCGCCGAACGCAAGGCCGCCCGGCGCCAGCGCCGCGCCGGCGACGATGCAGAGCGCAGCGATGCTGAGGAGCGGCGCAGAACCACAGAACACGGTGAGGAGTGGTGACCGCCAGCGACGATGCAGAGCGGGGCGATGAGGAGAAGCGAGACATCGTGACCGCCCACCGCGACGTCATCCGCAGTGCGCGCAGCCTGGTCGTCAAGGTGGGGACCAACGCGCTGACCACACCGGCGGGAGTGTTCGACGCCGGCCGGCTGGCCGGACTGGTCGATGCGATCGAGGCGCGGATGAAGGCGGGTACCGACGTCGTCATCGTGTCGTCGGGAGCCATCGCCGCCGGCATCGAGCCGCTCGGATTGTCCCGTCGTCCCAGGGATTTGGCGACGAAGCAGGCCGCGGCCAGCGTCGGTCAGGTGGCGCTGGTGAACTCGTGGAGCGCCGCGTTCGCACGCTACGGCCGCACGGTCGGGCAGGTGCTGCTGAGCGCGCACGACATCTCGATGCGGGCCCAGCACACCAACGCCCAGCGCACGCTGGATCGGCTGCGCGCACTGCACGCGGTCGCGATCGTCAACGAGAACGACACCGTGGCCACCAACGAGATCCGGTTCGGCGACAACGACCGGCTCTCGGCGCTGGTGGCCCACCTGGTCGGCGCCGAGGCGTTGGTGTTGCTGTCCGACATCGACGGGCTCTACGACTCGGATCCGCGAAAGACCGACGGCGCCAGGTTCATCTCGGAGGTGTCGGGCTCCGCGGATCTGATCGGTGTAATCGCCGGGCCGGGAAGTGATTTGGGTACCGGCGGGATGACCTCGAAGATGTCGTCGGCGCTGCTGGCCGCGGACGCCGGTGTGCCGGTGCTGCTGGCCGCCGCGGCCGACGCCGCGACCGCGCTCACCGACGCCTCGGTCGGCACGGTGTTCGCCGCGCGCCCGGCACGAATGTCGGCGCGGCGGTTCTGGGTGCGTTACGCCGCCGAGGCGGCCGGCCAGCTGACCCTGGACGAGGGCGCGGTGCGCGCGGTGGTGCGGCAGCGTCGCTCGCTGCTGCCCGCCGGAATCACCGCGGTGGCCGGGCGGTTCTACGCCGGCGACGTCGTCGAATTGCGCGACCCGGATGCGGCGATGGTGGCCCGGGGCGTGGTCGCCTACGACGCGACCGAACTGTCCACCATGATGGGCCGCTCAACCTCTGAGCTGCCGGGCGAGTTGCGCCGGCCCGCGGTGCACGCCGACGACCTGGTGGCGGTGTAGCAACGCGTCAGCCCGTGCCGGGCGGTCGGGTCAGCGCCTCGACGTTGGCTTGAGATACAATGCGCCCCAAGCGATTTCGGCCAAAGTCTCGGCCAGCTCGGCATCGTAGTCGGGCGGTTTTACCGGCAGGTTCTGCTGGCAGGCTCGCTCGACCATCCAGGTCAGCGCGCTGGCGGTGGTCAGCGGGGCCAGCTCGGGGCGGATCGAGCCGTCGGCCTGGCCGGCCTCGATGACCTGGGTGAATTGCTCGGAGATGCCGGTCAGCAGTTCGCGATACGTTTGCGCCGTCAGCGGGTCGTAGGCGGCCATCTCGTTGAGCGCGACCAGCACCGCCTGATGCCGCCGGTAGGTGGCGATGATGCGGCTCATCGCGGTGCGCACGTCGTCCGGGTCGTGCCGGCCGGCCACGCTCCACCAACTCTGTGCGCTGTCGGTCAGGTCGCCGAACACCTGGCCCGCGAGCCGTCGCAGCAGATGACCCTTGTCCTCGAAGTAGATGTAGAAGCTGGCCCGGGAGATGCCGGCCTCGCCGGAGAGCCGATCCACGCTCAGTTCGGTGAAGCTCGCGCCATCGCGCATCAGCCGCTCGGTGGCGTCCAGCAGGCGGCGCTCCATCTGCTCGCGGCGCTGCTCGCGCCCCAGGCTCCGGTGGCCCTGCGGCTTGCGGGTGAGCGACGGCATGCGCCGAGCATAACCGAAGAATCGACATATTGACTAGACACAGTGTCTAGGCATATCGTCACGGGGAGTTTTGTGACCGGGGTCATACGAGAGGAAGGATCACCGATGGCCGTGATGACGGGGAAGTCTGGGACCCACAGGTCCGGTCGTGCCTACGACGAGATCGATCTGTCCTCGCGGGCGTTCTGGTCCACCACCGCCGCGGATCGGGAACGCTCGTTCGCCGTGCTGCGCGCCGAGCGCCCGGTGAGCTGGCATCCACCCGTCGAAGACTCGCTGATGCCCGATCCCACCGACCCGGGCTTCTGGGCGGTCACCCGGCGCTCCGACATCGTCGCGGTCAGCCGCAACAACGACGTCTTCCTGTCCGGCCAGGGCGTGATGTTCGAGAGCATCCCGGTGGAACTGCTCGAGGCGTCGCAGTCGTTCCTCGCGATGGACCCGCCGCGACACACCAAGCTGCGCAAGCTCGCTCACGCCGCCTTCACCCCGAGGCAGGTCCGGCGCATCGAAGACTCGATCAAGGCCAACGCCAAGACGATCGTCGAGGAACTGCGGGCCGCCGGCAGCGGCGCCGATTTCGTCGACCACTGCGCCAAGGAACTACCCATCCGCACCCTGTCGGACATGGTCGGTATTCCGGAATCCGAGCGCCAACAGGTGGCTCACGCAGTCGACGCTCTGGTGTCCTGGGCCGATCCCGTCTACCTGAACGGCCGCCACCCGCTGGAAGTCTTATTGGAGAATCAGACGTACCTGCACCACGTCGCCGCGATGCTGGCCGCCGCGCGCCGCGAGCACCCCGGCGATGACCTGTTCAGCAGCCTGGTGACAGCCGAGGTGGACGGCGACAGGCTAACTGACGCGGAGGTGGCGGCGTTCTTCGTCCTGCTCTCCGTGGCGGGAAACGACACCACCCGGCAGACCATCAGTCACGCGATGAAGGCCCTCACCGATTTCCCAGACCAAAAGGCTTGGCTGCTTGAGGATTTCGAGAACAGGATCGGGACTGCCATCGAGGAATTCATCCGCTGGGCGACGCCGGTCATGACCTTCCGACGCACGGCCGCAACCGATACCGAGCTGGGCGGCCAACGAATCGCGGCGGGGGAGAAGGTGGTCATGTTCTATTCGTCCGGCAACTGGGACACCGAAGCATTCGAACATCCGGAGCGCTTCGATCTGAGCCGCGACCCGAACCCTCACCTCGGTTTGGGCGGTGGCGGGGTGCACTTCTGCCTGGGCGCCAACGTGGCCCGCGCGCAATTGCGCGCCATCTTCGGCGAACTGTTCCGGCAGGTCCCGGACATGCAGGTGGGCGAGCCGGCCTACGTCGCGGGCAATTTTATCCATGCCATCGGCAGCATGCCGTGCACCTTCTAATGCGTTGGCAGGGGCGCTAACTCGTCGGCGAGCAGAGCCAGCAACTCCGAGCAGCCGCCGTCGACCTTGACGGTGGCCAGGTCGTCGCCGCGGGTAGGGCCACGGTTGACGATGGCCACCGGGATGCCCAGCGCGGCGGCGTGCCGCACAAACCGGTAGCCGGAGAACACGGTCAGCGATGAGCCCGCGGCCAGCAGCACGTCCGCCCGCTCGACCCACCTGTAAGCCTCCGCCACAATGTCTTTGGCGACGCTTTCGCCGAAATAGACGATGTCCGGCTTGAGCATGCCGCCGCACCGCTCGCAATCCAGGTAGCGGAACGACGCGGTATCGGCGACGACCGCGTCGGCATCCGGAGCCACCGCCAGCCCACCGACCGCTTCGGCGCGCTCGATGAAGCCGGGGTTGAGCGCCTCGAGCAGCTCGCCCAGTGCGGCGCGCGTCATGGTGGATCCACAGTTCAGGCAAACCACCTGCGCGTAGGTGCCGTGCAGATTGATGACGTTGCGGCTGCCGGCCTTGGTGTGCAGCAGGTCGACGTTCTGGGTGATCACGCCGGTGACCACCGACGCGTCCTCGAGCGCGGCGAGTGCGCGGTGCCCGGCGTTGGGCAACGTGTCGTCCATGTGCCGCCAGCCGACGTGGTTGCGTGCCCAATACCGCTGCCGAAACGCCGGATCGGTGGTGAACTGGCGGATCGTCATGGGATTGCTCGGCGGTGAGTCCGGCCCGCGATAGTCGGGAATGCCCGAATCGGTGGAGATGCCCGCACCGGTCAGCACCGCGATCCGGCGACCGGCCAGCAGCGTGACCAGTTCGGGCGATTCTGCGCAGCCGACGGTCACCTCACCCAGAATAGGAGATTCAGCCCAGGCAGTCGGCCGCGGTCGTGAGCTCGGCGGACATATTCTGCTGCATCATCTTGCACGCCGCCTCGCCCAGGTCGGCGTCGATGTGTGCGACGGCATCGGTCGGGATCACCACCGGGAAGTGCCGGACGTACGCATCCAGGGCGGTGTAGAGGATGCATTGCTCGGTGACCTGACCCGTGATGATCAGCCGCTTGGTGTCCAGCCGGTTGAGCAGATACGCCAGCGGCGTCGCATAAAACGCGCTGTGCCTGACCTTCGTCATCACGCGGCACTGTTCGGTCGGGAGGATCGGCTTGACCAGATCTGGCCGGTTCCCATCGCATGCAGCGCCCACGATGTCGGAGAACTCCGCGGTGAAGTCGCCGTAATTGTCGTTGACATAGACCAGGTCGACGTCGTCGGATTCGCGTGCCCGCCGAAGCAAATCGGTCAAAGGCTCAATGCTCTTCTCGACATTGGGTATTAAATTCTCAGCGTCGGGGTGCTGATAGGTGTTCATCATGTCGACCACCAAGACAGCGGTGTCACTCATGCCGTCCGGGATACCCGGCGGCTAGCGGTTGACACTCATGGGACGACAATGGAAGGGCGATGGACTTTTACAACGCTTATAGCCAGGGCTTTGCCCGCGTCGCCGCTTGCACGCACCAGACCGTCATCGGTGACCCGGCCGCGAATGCCGAATCGGTGCTGCGGATGGCCAGGGAGTGCCACGACGATGCCGTCGCGCTGGCCGTCTTCCCCGAGCTGACGCTGTCCGGGTACTCCATCGAAGACATCGTGTTGCAGGACCTGCTGCTCGACGATGTCGAGAAGGCCGTCGCGGAGATCGTCGCGGCCTCGGCCGAATTGCTGCCGGTCCTGGTCGTCGGAGCCCCGCTACGCCATCGGCACCGGATCTACAACGCCGCCGTGATCATCCATCGCGGCGCGGTGCTCGGGGTGGCGCCGAAGTCGTACCTGCCCACGTATCGGGAGTTCTACGAACGTCGCCAGATCGCACCCGGAGACGACGAGCGCGGCACCATCCGCGTCGCGGGCGCCGAGGTGCCGTTCGGTCCCGACCTGCTCTTCGAGGCCTCCGACGTCCCCGGCCTGGTGCTGCACGTGGAAATCTGCGAGGACATGTTCGTGCCGATCCCGCCCAGCGCCGAAGCCGCGCTGGCGGGTGCGACGGTGCTGGCCAATCTGTCCGGCAGTCCGATCACGATCGGCCGCGCCGAGGACCGCTGCCTGCTGGCCCGTTCGGCCTCGTCGCGTTGCCTGGCTGCCTACGTGTATTCGGCTGCCGGGGAGGGCGAATCGACGACCGACCTGGCCTGGGACGGTCAGACCATGGTGTTCGAGAACGGCGTGATGCTGGCCCAGTCCGAGCGATTCCCCAAAGGCGGGCGACTCAGCATCGCCGACATCGACATCGAATTGCTTCGCTCGGAACGGCTCCGGATGGGCACCTTCGACGACAACCGCCGCCACCACCGGACGACGACGGACACCTACCGGCGCATCGAGTTCCGGCTGGACCCCCCGGGCGGCGACATCGGGCTGCGGCGCGATGTCGAGCGTTTTCCGTTCGTCCCCGCCGATCCGCAACGGCTGGAACAGGATTGCTTCGAGGGCTACAACATCCAGGTCGCCGGTCTCGAACAGCGGCTGCGCGCATTGGACTTCCCGAAAATCGTCATCGGGATCTCCGGCGGACTGGATTCGACGCACGCCCTGATCGTCGCCGCCCGCGCGATGGATCGCGAACAACGGCCGCGCAGTGACATTCTGGCGTTCACGCTGCCTGGTTTCGCGACCGGCGAGCACACCAAACGCAACGCGGCCGAACTGTGCCGCACGCTGGGTGTGACGTTCTCCGAGATCGACATCCGCGAGACCGCAGGGGTGATGCTCAAGGAGATAGACCACCCGTTCGCCCGGGGCGAGAAGGTGTACGACGTCACCTTCGAAAACGTCCAGGCCGGTTTGCGCACCGACTACCTGTTCCGGCTGGCCAACCAGCGCGGGGGCATTGTGCTGGGCACCGGCGACCTGTCCGAGCTCGGGCTGGGCTGGTCGACATACGGTGTCGGCGACCAGATGTCGCACTACAACGTCAACGGCGGCGTGCCCAAGACGCTGATCCAGCACCTCATCCGTTGGGTGATCTCGTCGGAACAGTTCGAGCCGGAGGTCAGCGAGGTGCTGCAGTCGGTGCTCGACACCGAGATCACCCCCGAGCTGGTTCCCAGCGGCGAGGAGGAGGAGTTGCAGAGCAGCGAGGCGAAAGTGGGCCCGTTTGCGCTGCAAGACTTTTCGCTGTTCCACGTGCTGCGCTTCGGATTTCGGCCGTCCAAGATCGCCTTCCTGGCCTGGCATGCGTGGAGCGATCCCGAGCACGGCATCTGGCCGCCCGGTTTCCCCGAGGACAAACGGCCGTCCTACTCGCTGAAGGAAATTCGGCACTGGCTGCAGGTTTTCGTGCAGCGGTTCTACTCGTTCAGCCAGTTCAAGCGGTCGGCCCTGCCCAATGGGCCCAAGGTGTCGCACGGTGGTTCCCTGTCGCCGCGGGGGGATTGGCGCGCGCCGTCCGATATGTCGGCGCGCATCTGGCTCGACGAGATCGACCGCGAGGTCCCCGAGGACTAGCCGCGCACTCATAGGCCCGCCCGGGGGATCCGAGCGGGCCCTGAGCGTTCGGCTCAGGCTTTCGCGCGGCGCCAGCCCTGGTACTGCAGTTCGGCGAACACCAGCGTGTACACGCCGGCCGCCAGGTTCAACACCACACCGGTCGACGTCAACGGGAAGACGTCGGCGAGCACCAGAACGATCGCGGCCACCGTGTACGCCACGTTCGCGATGATGACGGCCATGCCGGCGCGCCGCACCGACGGCAGGGCGGCCAGCCCGAACACGACGATGCCGTAGGCGATCAAGAACGCGCCCATGCCGTACTCGAATGCCGTCGTGGTGCCCGAGATGTCGGCGAGCCAGCCGGCGAATGGCAGACCGGCCAAGCCGACCAGTCCGCTGATGGCGGCGTCGGCCCGCATGGCAAGGCGAAGCAAACCGTCCCGGGTGCCCGTGCGGTCAATCGTGGTTGCGGACATGATGTTCCTTTCTCGATGGCGACTGCGATCACCACCGACGCTGCTCGCGAACCACTGCCAGATCGATCCCAGGCGCTGCCAAACACTGCCAACCGCAGGTCAGCGGGGTCTCTCGTCCGTTCAGCGCTGGTAGGTTCCGGTCAGCGTGCCCCGCGCCAGCACGTGCCCGCGCATCGCGGCCAGCAGTCCCTTGGCGGTGGTCACGGTGTCCGGGAGGACGGCGTCGAGCGCGAACACGTGAAAGCGGTAGTGGTGTGGCCCGTGGCCGGGAATCGGCCGTGGGCCGGCGTAGCCGTGGTGACCGAGGTCGGCCCGCAGGAAGCGGATCCCCGCGCATCCCGGTTGCAGTGCCCCGGCGGCCACGCCGTCGACGCTGGGTTCGATCACCGCGGCGGTGTGCACCAACGGGCGGGGCAGCGGGACGTCGACATCGTCGATGAGGAGCGCCAGCTGACGCGTCCCGGGCGGTGGTCCCGTCCAACGCAGCGGCGGCGACGTGTTGTCACCCACGCCCTTGCCCGCGCTGGACGCCGGCAGGGCGCCGCCGTCGGCGAACGCGGTGCTGGTGACCGTGATGGTGGTGGGCGCGGCGAATGCGCCACCGGCGAGCGGACTTCGGTGGGCACCCGCGCGCACGCCCCGCAGCATTCTGCCCAGCCGTTCGATCATGCGCCGCTGCCCGCGCCGCGCATCGCCACCGCGGGTGAGCGCAGCAGGTCGCCCAATTCGCTGGGCAGGTAGCCCTGCCGGGCGAGCCGCGGCAGCACGCCGCCGCTCTCAATGATGTCGAGAATCAGGTCGGGCAGCTTCGCGACGCTGCCCGAGGCGCCGGTGGTGTCGTTGCGCCAGCTGCCGTCGGCCAGGTCGAACGTTCCGGTGTCGCCGTCGCTGAACGCCGTGGTGGCGTCGGGGACGGTGATCGCCGGCAGCCCGGAGTTCACGGCGTTGCGGAAGAACAGCGAGTTGAATTCCTCGGCGACCAGGCCGGCGACGCCGAGCTCGACGAACAGCGCCGCCACGGGCCGCGACGAGCCGAGCCCGAAGTTCTTGCCGGCCAACACGATATCGCCCGGCGACACCTCGTCGGTCCAGCCCGGCCGCACCTCGTAGAAGACGTGCCTGGCGGCCTCGGCCGGTTCCATCTTCATGGCGAACGCCGGATACATGGCGTCGGTGTTCAGGTTGTCGCCGAACACCCAGACTTTGCCGCTGAAACGCAGCGTCATGCGATCACGCTCCTCGGGTCGCTGATGTAGCCGGTGACCGCGGACGCGGCGACGGTGGCCGGGGACGCCATGTAGATCTCGGCCTCGGTGCTGCCCATCCGCCCGGTGAAGTTGCGGGTGCTGGCCGTGATGCACACCTCACCGGGGCCCACCACCCCCATGTGGTAGCCGAAACAGGCACCGCAGGTGGAGTTGGTGACGACGGCGCCGGCGTCGGCGAGGTCCTGAAGATAGCCGCGCCGCATGGCCTCGCGGTACACGGCCTGCGAGGCGGGGGTCACCAGCAGTCGCACACCCGGTGCGACGGTCTTGCCACGCAACACCTGCGCGGCGATCTGCAGGTCCTCGAGTTGCCCGTTGGCGCACGAGCCGATGAAGGCCTGGTCGATTTTCTGTTTGCCCAGTTGCGATACCGGCGAACCGTTACGACTGACGGTGCCCGGTCGCGCCACGTATGGTTCCAGCGCCGCGAGGTCGATGCGCCGGATGTCCTGGTAGTCGGCGTCGGAATCCGGTGTGACGGCGTCGAATCCGGTGGCCCTGCGTTCGTCGAGGAACGACGCCAACACGTCGTCGGGCTCGAAGGTGCTGAAATCGGCCGACACCTCGGCGCCCTGGGTCGCGATGGTCCGCCGATCGTGCATGGGGATGCCGGCCAGGCCGGGGCCGCCGAACTCGAGGTTCTGATTGGGCGCGTCGCCGTACTCGTTGGCGATGTGCAGGAAGATGTCCTTGCCGCTCACCACGTCCGGTTTGGCGCCGTGGAATTCGTAGCGGATCGTCGGCGCGACCTGGAACCAGGTGGAGCCGGTGCACATGATCGAATAGATCTCGGCGGGACCCAGCCCGCGCGCCGCGGTGTTGTATGCGCCTGCCGCGCAGGTGTGAGAGTCGGTGCACGCCAGCACTTCTCCCGGGCGGGCCAGCCCGTTCTCCGCGATCACCTGGTGGCAGATGCCATGCCGGCCGACGTCGTAGAAGTGCTCGATGCCGAAGTCGGCGACGAACTTGCGGGCGTGGTGGCCGCCCTCGGCGTCCTTGATGGTCGGGGCGGGCACGGCGTGATCCATGATCACCGCGAGCTTGTCGGGGTCGTGAATCCTGTTGGGCTGTATCCACATGGTGGCGAACTGCAGGTCGATCAGGATGGTCATGTCGACGTCGACCACGACCGTGTCACCCGGTGCCACCGAGTCCAGCCCGGCCTTGCGGGCGAAGATCTTTTCGATGATGGTCATGCCCATGTGCGGTCCTCGGTTCGTGCGTACTTGTCGTCGAGCGCCCGCCATTCCGACATGCCCACCAGGTTGAAGAAGTCAGCAGGGGAGGTGGGCAGCCGGGCGGCCAGGTCGGTGCCGTTGAGTTCGCACAGGCTTTGCAGCATGGCGAACGTTGTCTGCATCAGCAGACTGCTGGGGTGGATGGCGATCGCATAACCCAATTCCTGCAGCCGCGACGCCGACTGCAGCGGTGTCAGGCCGCCGAGCACCAGGTTGATCAGCAGGGGAGCGTCGACTTCGTGTGCGATGCGCTCGATTTCGCCGTCGTCCCGCGGCGCCTCCACGAAGATGATGTCGGCGCCCGCCTGCGCGTACCGGTTGGCGCGCTCGATCGCCGCGTCCAGACCGAGCGGTGCGCGGGCGTCGGTGCGGGCCACCACCAGCAGGTCGTCATCGGATCTTGCGTCCAGCGCGGCCGCCAGCGTCTGTTCGAACACCGCCGCGTCGACGACCTGCTTATCCGGCAGGTGCCCGCAACGCTTCGGGAACACCTGGTCCTCCAGCTGGATGGCGGCCACCCCGGCCGCGTCGTAGGAACGCACCGTGCGCACCACATTCATCGGTCCGCCGTAGCCGGTGTCGGCGTCGGCGATCAGCGGGACGTCACCGAGGGCGCCGGTGATCATCGCGACCCGATCGGCCATCTCGGTCGCGGTGACCAGGCCGATGTCGGGCAGGCCAAAGCCCGACGCCGCCACACCGGCGCCTGTCATATAGGCGGCGACGTGCCCGGTGCGTCTGGTCAGATGCGCGGATATCCCGTCGAAAACGCCTGGCGCGACGATGAGTTCGCGGTTGTCCAGCAGTGCTCTGAGCCGAGTGCGGGCCGGTGTTGTTGCCATCTTGCGTCCTTTCAGTCCAGCGCGCCCGCGACGGGGTCGGCGAGCAGGTCGATCAGGTTGTTGATGTCGGTCAGGTCGTCGAGACCGACCACCGCGCGCTCGATCGCCGCGGCGCGGCCGCGATCGGTGACCCGGTCGGCCAGCGCGTGGAACTTGGCCACCACTTCGTCGTTGGTGACCGGATCGTTGGGTGCGCCGTGCGGCAGGGCCACCCGCGCCCGGTGCACGGTTGCGTCCCGGGTGGTCACCGCGACATCGGTGCGGAATCTCTCGGCGATGCCGGCGCCGGCCAGTGATTCGTCGAGATGCACTGTGGTGGAAGCGATCAGCGACCAGACGTCATCGGAATCGAGCCGGGCCGGAGTGAACTGTTCGGGCAACACGTTGCCGTCGAGGAGCGCCGCCGCAGTGGCGTACCCGATGTTCATCTGTGCCCCGATCGGGGTGAGCGGACGCTCCGGCACCCACCAGCCGTGCTTGTACACGGTCTCTCCGACGGTGATGTCGACCGACGAGATATCGCCCGGTGCAACCGATTTCCGCAACTCCCGGGCGGCATCGATGGCGCCGTGCAGCCCACCCATCGCGGCATAGGACTTGACCATGATGAGCGAGGTCTCCCAGCGGTGGCCGAGTTCACCGGTCAGCGGTGCGGCATCCGGGTCGTGGCCTTCGCCGAAAACGCTGAGGAAGCCGCCATATTCACGTTCGAATACGCGCTTGATCCCGGTGTAGCCGGCGGCCGCCAGACCCGCCGCATAGAAGCCGTTGCGGGCGGCCAGGCCGTGGTGCATGCGCTTGCTCATCGCTTCGTACTGCGCGGCCATCAGACCCGCCGACTGGGTTGCGGCCAGGCCCAGGGCGTCTTCCAGCTGCGCCGGCGGAAGCCCGCGCAACTTGCCGGACGCCATCGCCGCCGAATGGGTGCCGAAGACCGGGCCCGAATGCCATCCGCGGTCGAGCATTTGGGTGCCGTGCAGGGTGTAGCCCACGCGGGGCCCGACCTCGAACCCGGCGATGGACGCGAGCAGCAGGTCGGCGCCGGCCGTCGGCGCCGCACGTGTCGACGCCGTCGACAGCAGCGCCGGAATGAGCAGCGAGCAGCTGTGCAGCGGGGCCAGCGGGTGGAAGTCGTCGAGTTCGAAGCCCTGGATGTACGTGCCGTTGAGCACCGCGGCCGCGGGCGGGCTGGTCCGCTGGCCGGTCCCGATGACGGCGCAGTCGCCGGAGCCCTCCAAACCCAGCACGGCGCCGGTGGCGACGCGTGACCACGGCAATTGCGCCCCCACGAGGGCGCAGCCGATGCCGTCGAGCAGCAGGTGCTTGGCGCGCTCGACGACGGCGGAGGGGACCTCGTCGAGCGTGAGCCCGGCGACCCAGGTCGCAAGGCGACCGGTTGGCCCGACCGGATCGGTGGCGACCCGCTGCTGCACCGCAGTCATAACGACCCCTAGTCGATGGGTGGGTAGTTGTTATATGTTTATAACAACTGATCGAATCGCGCAAGGGAGGCGGTGTGACAGCATTGAGCACCGTGCAGCAGCGCAGCGAGAAGGCCGGTCCGGTGTCCGCGAGCGCCGGTGTGCCGTTGCACAGGCAGCTGTACTTGGTGCTGCACGACGAGATCGACCGCGGTGTCATCGCCCCCGGCGAGGCGCTGCCCACCGAGCAGACCCTGTGCGATCAGTTCGGGGTCTCTCGCATCACCGTGCGGCGCGCGCTGGCCGACCTCGCCGAACAGGGCTACATCGAACGCCGGCATGGCGTCGGTTCGTTTGTGCGCCAACATGCTCCGGCCGATGCGCCGACGGGGCGCTCGTATCTGCAGGAACTGCGCCAGACCCAATTCGAGACCGAGGTCGAGGTGGTCGAACTGGGCACGCGGTCGCCCAGCCGGGTCGTCGCCGAAACCCTCGGGCGCACCGGCGAGTTGCTGCACATCGTGCGGGTGCGCCGGCAACGCAGGACCGGCGAGCCGCTGATGGTGACGGACGCCTGGCTGCCGCCCGAACTGGCCCCGGTGCTGACCGCGGCCGCGTTGCGGCGCGCACCCCTCTACGAACTGCTGTCCGACGGCGGCATCACCATGGACCGGGTGCGACACGAGATCACGGCCGAGATCGCGGGCCCGCGCAACGCGCAGCTGCTCGACATGCCGATCGGCGCGGCCCTGTTGCGGGTCAACCGACTCGTCTACGTGGCCGACGGACCGCACCACTACCTCTCGGCCCTGCTATCGCCGAGTCGAAGTCGCGTCCTGCTCACTCAGGCGGCCGAGGAGATGGACACCGGCGACGGTCTGAGAATCGCCCACGACGTCGGCGGGCAGAGCGGCTAGGACCCGCCGCGGACCGCCTTGTCGATCGCGCCGGAGTCGGGTGCGCAATCGCCGGCGCCGGCGACCAACGTCGCCAGCGCGCCCGCCGCGCACGCACGCTGCAATGCGAGCCGTCGCCGATCCCGCGAGCCCGGATTGGACGGCCAATTCGCGGCCAGCACGCCGGCGAACACGTCGCCGGCCCCGGTGGTGTCCACCGGATCGACTTTCGGAGCCGGCACGGTGTACTCGCCGTCCGTGCCCACGTAGCGGGCGCCGTTCGCGCCCAGCGTGATCACCAAATGCTCTGGACGCCAGGGCCATTCGTCGGCTTCGTCTTCGTTGGTGATCACCACGTCCGCCGCGGCCGCCAATTCGCCCAACGAGTGCGGGTCTTGGCCGGCCGGCGAGGCATTCACGACGACGATCGCCCCCGCCGAACGCGCGTGTCGCGCCGCCGCGACAGCCGTGTCCACCGGGATCTCCAGCTGGGTCAACATCACATCGCAGTGCGCGATGACCGCACGCGCACGGTCGTCGGTCAGCGTGAAGCGACCGTTGGCGCCCGGCGCGACCACGATGGTGTTCTCCGCGTTCGCGTCGACCACCACGATGGCCGTCCCGCTGGGGCCGGGAATTTCGACGGTTCCGTCCAGTCCGACGCCGTTGGCCTCGAGGTGGGCGCGCAATTGTCCGGCGGCCGCGTCATCGCCCACCGCCCCGACGAACTGCACCTGCGCGCCCGCGCGCGCGGCCGCCACCGCCTGATTGCCGCCCTTGCCGCCGGGGGCCTTTGTCAACGACGACGCCAAAACCGTTTCGCCAGGCCGCGGAAGGGCGTCGACCCCCAACGACAGATCGAGATTGACGCTGCCCACTACACAAACCCCAGCCATGCCGCCGACGTTAGTCGCGACGGGATGGCAAGGCACACCAGGGCCACCGGCACTTTCGACGCCGAATCGCGTCACGGCAAACGCCGAATAACTGGGTGGCCGCGCGATATTCTGCTCCGTTAGGGGTGCAGGATCGGAAAGAAAAGGGGCAGGCGGTTGACCACGAGCGAGCTAACAGACGCTGAACCCCATATCGATCCCGAACCGGCCCAACCGGCTACCAAGCGCCCGCGTCAGCGTGCGCTGGCCCGATTCCGATTCGGCATCCAATCCAAGATTCTGATCACCATGCTGCTGTCGAGCATCCTCGGCGTCGCGGTGATCGGCGCCATCGGGGCGGCGTCCGGACGCAACGCGTTGCGGCAGGTCGAGTCCGAACGCCTGATCGAGATGCGTGAATCCCAGAAGCGGGCGGTGCAGGCGTTGTTCCGCGAGGTGTCGAATTCGCTGATCACCTGGAGCGGCGGGTTCGGCATCAACCAGGCGACGACGGCCCTTGCGGCGGACTTCGCCCAACTGAACAACGCGCAGATCTCTCCGGCGCAACAGCAGTCTCTGGTCGATTACTACGACAACGAGATGATCAAACCGATCAAGCGAATCACCGGCGACACCATCGACATCAGGGCCGTCCTGCCAAGTTCCAACGCGCAGAAGTACGTTCAGGCGTATTACACCGCCGCGCCCCGGCCGAGCCCCGACGCGCTACCCGCCCTGGATGCCGGCGACGGCAGCGCATGGTCGGCGGCCAACGCGCGCTTCGACTTCTACATGCGCGGCATCGTCACGCGCTTCGACTATCGCGATACGGGCCGGTCAGAATGTTGGTGCCGAGATCGGGGCCCTTCAGCACGCTATAGACGACATTGCCCTGCATGTCCAACAACAGCGCGTCGCGATAGTCGAAGCGCGTGACGATGCCGCGCATGTAGAAGTCGAAGCGCGCGTTGGCCGCCGACCATGCGCTGCC
>NZ_LZKI01000155.1 GCF_001672755.1 Mycobacterium colombiense
ATGTTGTACACCGGCGAGGGGCCCTGCAACTGGTCAAGGAACCACAACCGCTGCTGGGCGAACGACAACGGCACCACCGCCGGGCGCGCACCGGCGACCAACGGCTCCAACCGACCCCCACCGGTAGCGATATGTGGGGCCAGCTGGGCCACCGAGGGTGCCTCGAACACGGTGCGCACCGAAAGATTGGTATCCAGGCCGGTATTGATCGCGGCGATCAGGCGCATCGCCGACAGCGAGTCCCCGCCCAGATCGAAAAACGAGTCGTCGACGCCGACCCGGTCGAGTCCCAGAACGTCGGCGTAAATGCAGGCCAATATCTCCTGCACCTGAGTGGCCGGGCTGCGATACCCGTTCCCCGAGTAATCCGGCGCCGGTAGGGCGCGGGTGTCGAGTTTCCCGTTGGGGGTCAGCGGCAGCGCCGCGATGCCAATGACCGCGGCCGGCACCATGTAGGCCGGTAACCGCTCGGCCAGCCGAGTGCGCAGGTTGGTGGGGTCGGCGATACCCGTGAAATAGGCGACGATCCGCTTGTCACCGGGGCGGTCCTCGCGGGCGATGACCACCGCCTGGCCGACGCCGTCCAATGCCATCAGCGTGGCCTGGATTTCGCCGAGTTCGATGCGGTAACCGCGGATCTTGACCTGTTCGTCGGCGCGCCCGAGGTAGTGCAGCTGTCCATCCGCGCGCCACCGCACCAGATCCCCGGTGCGATACATCCGCGCTCCGGGCGCACCGAAGGCACACGCTATGAAACGGGATCCGGTGAGCGCGGCCCTACCTAGGTACCCGACCCCGACGCCGGCACCGGCGACATACAACTCACCCACCATGCCGACCGGCACCGGACGCAACCACCCGTCCAGCACGAACAATGCCGCGGTCGGCACCGGCGAGCCGATCGGCGGCGTCCCCGCCTCCGCCCTCAAAACACTCATCGACGCGTACACGGTGGTCTCGGTTGGGCCGTAGGCGTTGACCACCACCCGTCCCGGCGCCCACCGATCCACCACCTCGGCCGGACACGCCTCACCGCCGAGCAGCAACGCCGTCGACTCCAGCCCCTCCGGCGACAGCGCCCCCACCGCCGACGGAGTCTGGGTCAACACGTTGACCCGTTCGCGAACCAGCACGGAGTGGAAGTCCGGCGGGGAGTTCACCACCGCGTCGGGTATTACCACCAACCGCCCACCGGTCAGCAGCGCCGCCCAGATCTCCCACACCGAGAAGTCGAACGCGTAGGAATGGCACTGCGTCCAAACCTGTTCGTTGGGCAAAGCTTTGGGCTGTGAATCGGCCAAGTGGGTCAGGTTGCGATGGGTGATGGCCACGCCTTTGGGCACGCCGGTGGTGCCCGAGGTGTAGATCAGGTAGGCGATATCGTCGGGACCCGGCCCCGGCAATGCCGTGCCGGGTTGGGCGTCGAC
Source organism: Mycobacterium colombiense (assembly GCF_001672755.1). Lineage (GTDB taxonomy): Bacteria > Actinomycetota > Actinomycetes > Mycobacteriales > Mycobacteriaceae > Mycobacterium > Mycobacterium colombiense_C. The sequence goes on from NZ_LZKI01000155.1 coordinate 1,428, forward strand.
GCCGGGGTCGTCAGCATCGATGACCAGCAAATCGCGGGCGGCTACCCGGTCACGGAGGTCTGTCGTGGTGACCACGGCCACCGGTGCGGCGTCACCCATCATGAAACCGATCCGCGCGCCCGGCAACGCCGGGTCGATGGCCAGGTAAGCCGCGCCCGTCTTCAATACCGCCAGCATCGCGACGATGGCCGAGGACGAACGCTCCAACAGCACCGCCACCCGCTGCCCGGCGCTGACGCCATGGCCGATCAGGAAGCGCGCCAACCGGTTAGCGGCTTCCTCGAGTTCGCGATAAGTCATCGAGTTGCCCTCGAAGGTCACCGCCACCGCCTCGGGAGCGCGGGCCACCTGGTCGGCGAACAGCGCCGGAACCGACACCGGTGGCGGCCCCGAACCGGTCAGAGTGGCGCGGTTACCGACGGCATCCAACCGGGCAAGCTCACCGGCGTCGAGCAAATCGATCGACGACAACCGCTGGGTCGGGTCGGTGGTCATCGCCGCCAGCACCCGCTGGAACCGGTCGATCAGGTCCTGGATGCTGTCGGCGTCGAACACGTCGGTGTCGTACTCGGTGCGAATCCCCAGTTGGTGGCCCGGGGTGGCTTGCACGGTCAGCGGGTAGTGGTTGTACTCGCGGCCGGTGAACTCGGTGATGGCCAGCTCGTGGTCGCCCCCGACCAGGGCCGCGGTGTCGACGGGATAGTTCTCCAGCACGAACAAGGTGTCGAACAACCGATCGTGACCGGTGATGCGGTGAATTTCGCTGAGCGCCAGGTGTTGGTGGTCCAGCGTGTCGGCGTAGGCGGCTTGCAATTGATCGATCAGGTCGGCCGTGGTGCTGGTCGGCGTGATGCGCGCCCGCACGGGCACGGTGTTGATCAACAGGCCGACCATTGATTCGGCACCGGCCAGCTCGGCCGGCCTACCCGAGACTGCGGTGCCGAACACGACGTCGTGCTGGCCGGTGAGCCATGTCAGGAGTTGTGCAAAACCGGCTTGAAGCACGGTGTTGACGGTGGTGTGGCGGGAGCGGGCCAGTTCGCTCAGCGATTGTGTGACGTGGACGGACAGCCGCGATGAGGCGACCCCGCGACGGCCGAGTCCCAACCGATTCGCCGGGCCGACCAGGGTGGGCGTATCGAAGTCGGCCAGCACCGAACGCCACGCGGTGTGGGCGGCTTCCAGGTCACGCGTGGCCAGCCAGGCGGCGAACTCCCGATACGACGCGGCTGCGGGCAGTCGCTGTCCGTAATAGGCGGCGAAAATTTCCTGCAGCAGGATCGGCAGCGACCAGCCGTCGAGCACGATGTGGTGGTTGGTCAGTATCAATCGGTAGTGCTCGTCGGCCGTGCGGATCAACGCCACCCGGAAGGCCGGCCCGCCGGCCAGATCGCAGACCGCGGCGCGTTCGGCTGCGCAAATCTGCCGGATCTGCTCATCGATGTCCGTTTCGCCGTCATCGGCGACAAGGTCGGCGTACCGCCATCCCGGTGCGGGATCGGCCGGGATGATCTGCACCGGCTCCCCGAACCGTTCGAAGAAGCGGGCCGCCAGATTGGGATGGCGGTTGATCGCGGTCTGTACCGCGTGGCGCAACCGGTCGGAGTCGAGCGTGCCGGCCACGGTGATGTCCAGCTGAGACGCATACACATCGTCGCCGTTACCCGTCGCCGTGTTGGCGTGAAAGAACAGTCCCTGCTGCAGGGGCGTCAGCGGCAAAACGTCAGCGATCCGCATATTGCCGCTCCAGCTCGTCGATCTGTTGCTGGCTCAGCCCGGCAAGTGTGACGTCCGACGGCGTGAGTCCGCCGCCGCCGCCGCGCACGTGGGCGCAGATGCCGGTCAGGGCGTCGAACCACAGCTGCGCGAGGCGGCTGATCTGGGGGTGGTCCAGTGCGGAGGCCGCCCAGGTCCACGTGGCGTGCAATAGCGGGCCGGAGCCGGTGTCCTCGGTGGCGGCGTTGAGTTCCACGGTGTGGCTCAGCGGCATGGCGACCGCCACGGCCGCCGCGATCGCCGACAAGCCGTCGTTGCTGATCCGCCATAGATGGCTCGCGTGCTGGGCTGGCGGCCCGCCGAGCCGTCCCAGGTAGTTGAAGCCGATCGGCGGGTCGGACTCGGGCAGGTCGGCGTCGGGATTGAGGTAGCGCAGCAGGCCGTAGGTCAGGGGCTCGGGCAGGGCGCGCAGCTGTTCTTTGGCGTCCTTGATGACGGTGCCCAGCGCCGCGTCACCGGCGATCACCCGCGCCCAGGCCAGCCCGCCGACGCCCAGGGCGACCGGGTATTTGGTGGTGAACCATCCCACGGTGCGTGACAGGTCCACGTCGGCGGCCAGGTCTTCGGCGCGGCCGTGGCCTTCGACGTCGATGCCGATCGGTGTCTGGTGGGTGCCGGAAAACTCCGCGACCGCCAACCCGAGTGCGATGAGCAGGATGTCGTGGATGCCGGTGTGAAACGCCGCGGGCACCTCGCCGAGCAGGGTTTGGGTGGTTTCGCTGTCCAGCTGCACGCTCAGCTGCCCGGCAGTGGCGTAGGTGTCGACGTCGGGTTGGACTGTGGGCAGCCCTGCGGGGGCGTTGGCGATTTGTCGCCATGTTTGCGCCGTGTTGACTACCGCGGCGGTGTGGGAGTGTTCGGCCAGCAGCGCCGACCAGCGGGCGAACGAGGTGCCCCCGGCCGGCAGCGTTATTGGTTGTCCGTGACGGTGCTG
>NZ_LZKI01000156.1 GCF_001672755.1 Mycobacterium colombiense
TGGGCGTCAGCGTGGCGGCCGCCGTCGCGCTGACGGATCTGGGCAGGGGCTTTCACAAGGCGTCCAGCAGCCCGCACACCACCTGGGTGCTGTACGCCGTCATCATCGTCTCGGCGCTGATCATCGCGGGCGCGATACCCATCCTGTTGCGGGCCCGCCGGATGTCGCAGGCCGAGCCGGCCGCCCAGGCGATGACCGCGCCGTCGCGCGGGCCGGCAAGGCCTTCGGTGCGGCTGGGAACCGGCGCCCTGCGCACCGCGAGCGAGCGGACCGCCACCGTGCAATCGGCCGCAACGGCGCCGGGCGCCGAGTGGTCGGGCGAGGCCGTGGACCGAGTCTGGTTGCGCGGCACCGTGATTCTGATCGGCACGATGGGCGCGGCGCTGATCGCGGTCGCGACGGCGACGTACCTGATGGCGATCGGCCACGATGGCGGGTCGTGGGTCGGGTATGGATTCGCCGGCGTCATCACCGCGGCCATGCCTGCGGTGGAGTGGCTGCACATTCGTCAGCTCCGCCAGGTCGTCGCCGAGCAGTAGCCGCCGCTGCCGCTGCGTTCCGGACCCCGCGCCCGATCCGGTGTGCCGGGGGTGGCGTAGCGTCGGGCGCGAGCCGTTTCGTTGCCACGGCGGTCCCGCAATCGGTGCGGATGACAGCCACGGGCAATGCGATCCCTCCCTCCGGCCGGTTCCGTCTGGGCGAAGGACGCCGACCGTGAAGGGAACCGCAAGTGGATGCCGCAGGCAGACGGCGAACACGCGTCGATCCCATCCGGGTGTCGGTGGGCTGTGAGCTCGGTCGCACCATCGACGGCGCGTGGTGGCCCCGCGCGGACCGCATCACCAATGAATTGCCCGGTCTGGTCACGCTGCTGACGCCCTTGATCGGCGGCGTCAGCTCCATCAACGTCAACTGGCCCCCGCTGCAGCGGCCGCCCGATTTCAACTGGCCGGGATGGGAGAACAAACGCCAGCACGTGATGACGGTCGTCGGGGAAGACGCTCAGGTCAACCTGCTGATCGTCCCGTACGCGACCTACAGCGCGCTGGCCCTGATGGTGTTGCGCTGCGCCGCCGGGCTCCCCGTCGAAACGCGCGATATGGGCAAGCGGGTGTTCATCACGGCCGGCTCGATCCTGCGGGCCGCCCAGCAGCAACGGGCCTGCGCCCACCCGTAGGGCGGGACACCGACGAAAACCGGTGGGGGGAGCGTGCTAGTGCTCGCCGCCCTCGCCGTTCGTCGAACCGTTCGTCGAGCCGTTGAGGCCGTCCTGGTGTTCGCGCAGTGCGGTCAGGGCGCGCAGCTCCGAGCCGTGCGCCGCCTCGCGCAGCGCCGCATCCTCGGACGCCGGGTCGGCGAACAGGAAGCTGCCGCTGCCCGGAGATCCGGCCGAGCCCAGCTTGTTCATCTTCTTGGGCAGTGCCGCGCCCTGGTATGCGAGCGGCAACGGGTGACCGTGGTCGTCGACCGGGCCCAACGGCTGGTGCAGCTCGATGTAGGCGCCGTGCGGCAGCCGCTTGATGATGCCGGTCTCAATGCCGTGCTCGAGCACCGCGCGGTCGCTGCGCTGCAGGCCGATGCACCACCGGTAGGTGATGAAGTAGACCACCGGCGGAACGATCACCATGCCGATGCGCCCGATCCACGTCGTCGCATTCAGCGAGATGTCGAACTTGAACGCGATGATGTCGTTCATCGCGCACAGCGTCAGCAACATGTAGAACGCGATCGCCATCGCACCGATCGACGTGCGCACCGGCACGTCGCGCGGCCGCTGCAGCAGGTTGTGGTGCGCGTAGTCACCGCTGAACCGCTTCTCCAGGAACGGATAGACGATCAGCAGACCGAACACACCGCCCATGATCAGCGCCACCCAGACCACCGCCGGGATGGTGTGGTGCCAGAAGTAGAACTCCCATGGCGGCCAGATACGGGCCAGGCCCTCCGTCCACATCATGTAGAAGTCCGGCTGCGAACCGGCCGAGACGTGAGATGGCTTGTAGGGGCCCAGGTTCCAGATCGGGTTGATCTGCAGCAGACCACCGAGCAGGCCCAGCACGCCGACGATCGCGGCGAAGAACGCCCCGGATTTGACGGCGAACACCGGCATCACTCGCACGCCGACCACGTTGTGCTCGGTGCGACCGGGGCCGGGGAACTGGGTGTGCTTCTGGAACCACACCATGGCCAGGTGCAGCCCGATCAACGCGAGGATGATCCCGGGCAGCAGCAGGATGTGCAGGGAGTACATCCGCGGGATGATGTAACCCGCTGTGGCGCATTCGCTTCCGACGCCGCCGCAGGGGAAGTCACCGCCGAACAGGGCCCAGTGCAGCCAGGTGCCGATCACCGGCATGCCCAACGTGATCGAGGACAGCGCGGCGCGCAACCCGATGCCGGACAGCAGGTCGTCGGGCAGCGAGTAGCCGAAGTAGCCCTCGAACATGGCCAGGATCAGCAGCAGCGAACCGATGACCCAGTTGGCCTCGCGCGGCCGCCGGAAGGCGCCGGTGAAGAAGATGCGGGCCAGGTGCACCATGATCGACGCGGAGAAGATCAGTGCCGCCCAGTGGTGGACCTGACGCACGAACAGACCGCCGCGCACCTCGAAGGAGATGTCGAGGGTCGATGCGAAGGCCTTCGACATGTCCACGCCGCGCAATGGCTGGTAGGCGCCGTTGTAGGTGATCTCACCCATGGACGGATCGAAGAACAGCGTCAGGTACACGCCCGTGAGCAGCAGCACGATGAAGCTGTACATCGCGATCTCACCCAGCAGGAACGACCAGTGGGTGGGGAACACCTTGTTGAGCTGTCTACGGACCGCCGCGGACGGGTGGTAGCGCGTGTCGATGTCCTCGCCTTGACGGGCCAGGACATCGCCGATCTTCGGGGGACTCAATTTCGGACTCATGTCGTCGTCCTCTCCCAGAATGCCGGTCCGACGGGCTCGACGAAGTCACCGTTGGCGACCAGATACCCGTTGGAGTCGATGGTGATCGGCAGTTGCGCCAACGCACGCGCGGCCGGCCCGAAAATCGGCTTGGCGAAGTGCAGCGCGTCGAACTGCGACTGGTGGCAAGGGCACAAAATCCGGTAGGACTGCTCCTCGTACAGCGAGGCGGGGCAACCCAGGTGCGAGCAGACCTTGGTGTAGGCGAAGAACTCGCCGAAGTTGAAGCTCTCCTGGCCCTGCCGCTTGACCACGCGATTCATGTCGGTGGGCCGAACTCGGATGAGCATCACCGGGTTTCGCACACCCTGGTTGATGGACCGCAGCTTTTCCTGCGATTCCGGTGTGGTGCCGTCGCCGTCGGACTCCCGCCACGGGAAGACGGTTTCCATGCCGCCGGCGTCGAGGTCCTCGGGGCGCATCTTGATGAACGGGGACGTGGAGGCCGAACCGGTGGCGCGCGCCAGAAAGATGGTCTCGCCGTGGTAGCGCGGGCTCCACCCGGACGTCCACAGCACGGCCTTCTTCCCGTCGGCGGTGGGCACGACCGGCTTCCACGGATTCTTGATCAAGCCACCGGCAAACGCGACCAGGGTGGAAAGGCCGAAGGCGCCCAGCCCCATCCCCAGTGACAGGCCGATCAGCTTGCGCCGCCCGACCGTCGACCCCTGATACGCGTCGGCCAGGTTCGCCACCACCGTCTTGCGGTCGACGTCGCGCGAGGCGCCGTCGTGTCGGTCCTGAATCGAAATCTCTTCGGGGATAAAGCGTTTCTGGTACAGGATGACGCCGATGCCGATCGACAGGATCGCCATCCCGAAGGTCAGGCCGTACAGCGGGGTGGTCAGGTCGTACAGGAAGCTGCCTGCGCTCTCCTTGGGCTTGTACTCCCACGGCCAGAACAAGAAGATCAGCAGCAGCGCGAGCCCGAAGAAACCGCCCAGCAAAAGCCAGAGGGCGACGCCACGCTCGGCGCGCTTTTCGGCTTTGGTGCCCTCGATCGGCCAGCGGGGTTCCTTGAACACCGTCTCGACGCCGTCCAGCTTGCCGCCCAGCGCCACCAGTTCGTGCTGCGACATGGCGGCCAGCGCCGCGTCGTCGGGTTCCCTCTCGCCGGTGCCGTGCGGGTTCCCGCCGGTGTCAGAGCCGCGAACGTCCGCCTCACTCATGCTCGTGCCCCAATCCACAGTGCCAGCCCGATGGCCGCGACCATCCCGATTATCCAGGCGGCCATGCCCTCGGGTGCGGGCCCGAATCCGCCCAGGCCGTAGCCGCCCGGCTGGCGCTCCTCGGTCACCGCCTTGATGTAGCCGATGATGTCCTTCTTGGCTTCGAACGACAGCTGACGGTCGGAGAACTTCGGCATGTTCTGCGGACCGGTCCGCATCGCCGCCAGGATCTGCTGCTCGTTGGCGGGCTCCAGATCCGGCGCGAACTTGCCGGACGACAGCGCGCCGCCCTTGCCGGTGAAGTTGTGGCAGGAGGAGCAGTTCAGCCGGAACAGGTCGCCACCGCGGCCCAGGTCCTCGCCGCGCAGCGAGCGCATCGCCAGGCTGCCGTCCGGGTTGCGCACGGTAGTCGGGCCGCCGCCGTTGGCCTGGACGTAGGCGCCCAGCGCGTCGACCTGGCCCTCATCGAAGATCGGTTCCTTGCGCGGCGCCTGGGCCTCGCCGGTCATCGCCGGCATCCGGCCCGTCGACACCTGGAAGTAAACGGCTTCCTCGCCGACGCCGATCAGGCTCGGACCGCGGTCGGGGACACCCTGCAGGTTGGCGCCATGGCAGGACACGCAGGACGTGTCGAACAGCTGCTTGCCGGTGCGCAGCAGCGCCGAGTTCGACTCGTCGGCGACGGCCACCTGCGGCCGGGGGGTGAGGATGGCGGCCAGCCCGCCGGCGATGGTCAGCGCGATCAGCAGCAGCAGACCGCCGGACAGCCGGCGGCGCAGCCGCCGTCGCGAACGGTCACGCTGCCCCTGTGGCGGCTTGGCCGCACCGGATCGGGTAGATCCCAGTTTCTTCAACCGAGCACTCCTGTTCGTCCAGCGCCTGCTCATCGGATGAAATAGATCACGGCGAAGAGCGCGATCCACACGATGTCAACGAAATGCCAGTAGTACGAGACGACGATGCTGGCCGTAGCCTGCGCCGGCGTGAACTTGCTCATCGCGGTGCGGGCCAGCAGGAAGATGAAGGCGATCAGGCCGCCGGTGACGTGCAGGCCGTGGAACCCGGTCGCCAGGTAGAACACGCTGCCGTAGGCGCTTCCGGGAATGGTCGTCCCGTGTGACATCAGGTGGTAGTACTCGTAGCCCTGGCCGCAAACGAAGAACAGGCCCATCAGGAAGGTGAGCACATACCAGCGGCGCAGCCCGAACACGTCGCCACGCTCGGCCGCGAACACCCCCATCTGGCAGGTGAACGACGACGCGATCAGCACCAATGTGACCGGCACCGCCTGGTACAGATTCAGCTCGGTCGGCGGCGGCGGCCACTTCCCGCCCGATTGGGCGCGCGCGGTGAAGTACATCGCGAATAGGCCAGCAAAGAACATCAGCTCGCTGGACAGCCAAACGATGGTGCCGACGCTGACCATGTTGGGTCGGTTCAGCGAATGCACCCGCGACGTAATTGCAGTACCCGAAGTCCCGGCAGCGCTGGTCACATCCGCAAGTATGACGCTTTGTAGTTGTTGAAC
>NZ_LZKI01000157.1 GCF_001672755.1 Mycobacterium colombiense
CTTGAGGTGCTGTTCGAGGAGCTGGCGGAGTTGACCGGTCAGCGCAACGCGATTGATGGGCGCATCGTGGAGATCGTGGCCGAGATCGATCGCGACGAGCTCTGTGGAATCACGGGTGCGCGGTCGGTGCCGGCGCTGGTGGCCTGGAAGACCGGCTGCTCGCCGGCCAACGCCCACACGATCACCGCCATCGCGAGCCGGCTGGAGGAGTTGCCGCGCTGCGCGGCGGGCATGCGGGAGGGCCGGCTGTCGCTGGATCAGCTCGGGGTGATCGCGGCCCGGGCGGGCGAGGGTTCTGATGAGCATTACGCAGAGCTTGCAGCGGTTGCGACGGTTAACCAGCTGCGCACCGCGGTCAAGCTGGAGCCGCGACCCGAACCCGATCCCCGGCCGGATGCGTCTGAACCGCAGGCCTCGATCACCAAGACCTCCGACGACGAGGGCAGCTGTTGGCGGATCAAACTTTCGCACCCCGATGCGGCCAAGTTCGACGCGGCGTTGGCATCTCATCGTGATGCGCTGATCGCCGAGTGGAAGCGCGATCGCGACATGGGCGACCGCGCCTTCGATCAGCTGCCGCCGTTGCCGGGCACTGTCGAGGCGTTCATGCACCTGGTCGAGGCCGGGTGGGACGCCGAGGCGGCCCGCCGCCCCCACGGGCAGCAGACCACCGTGGTGGTGCATGTCGACGTTGAAAAGCGCGCCGCAGCGCTGCATCTGGGTCCGCTGCTGACCGACGCCGAACGGCGATACCTGACCTGTGATGCCACCTGTGAAGTCTGGTTCGAACGCCACGACCAGGTCATCGGTGCCGGCCGGGCGACCCGGCTGATCAACCGGCGGCTTCGCCGCGCGCTGGAGCATCGCGACCGCACGTGCGCGGTTCCGGGCTGTGGCGCCACCCGCGG
>NZ_LZKI01000158.1 GCF_001672755.1 Mycobacterium colombiense
ACCGCCAGCGGCGACCAATCCGGCGCACGGCCGTCGCACCGGCCGGCATAGGCGACCCCGAGATCGCGCACCAGCGGATTCAGCGACCAACCATCCGCAGCAATATGATGGACCACCGCCACCAGCACATGCTCGTCATCGCCGCGACGGAATAGCTTTGCTTGTATGGGTATTTCGCTTGCGAGGTCAAATGCGTAACTTGCCGCGGCATCAACAGCCTCCTTCATCCGTGCCGGTGACCAACCGGCGGTATCTACTACGTCCCACCCGACGTCCACCCGCTCAGCGGGTATCACCACCTGTCGCGGTGTTCCGTCGGAGACGGCAAACACCGTGCGCAAGCTCTCATGGCGCGCCACCACATCCACAAGCGCGGCATGCAGGGCCCCCACGTCCAATCGACCGCGCAGGCGCAGCGCCGCCGGCATGTTGTACATCGGCGAGGGTCCCTGCAACTGGTCGATGAACCACAACCGGGACTGGGCGAACGACAACGGCACCGACTCCGGTCGTGGACCCGCCAGCACGCGGGGACTCTGCACACCGCCATCGCCGAGTCGCGGCGCCAATTGGGCCACCGTGGGCGCCTCGAACAGCGCCCGCACCGAAACCCCGGTATCCAGCGCGGTATTCACCGCCGCGATCAGGCGCATCGCTGACAGCGAATCGCCGCCGAGGTCGAAGAAGGAGTCGTCGACACCGACCCGCTCGACCCCCAGCACCTGGGCGTAGATGCCGGCCAGGATCTCCTCGATCGCGCTCACCGGCGCCCGGTAGCGGTCGGCGTCCTGGTATTCCGGCGCCGGCAGCGCGCGGATGTCCAGCTTGCCGTTGACCGTCAGCGGCAACGCGTCGAGCACCACCACCGCCGAGGGCACCATGTATGTGGGGAGCCGCTGACCCAACCGGGCCCGAATGTCGGCCGGGTCAGCGGCTCCAGTCACATAGCCGACGAGGCGCTTCTCGCCGGCCCGATCTTCGCGGGCGATCACCGCGGCGTGCTCGACGCCGTTCAGATCGCTTAGCGCCGCGCGGATTTCCCCCAATTCGATGCGATACCCACGCACCTTGACCTGTTCGTCGGCCCGGCCCACGTACTGCAGCTGCCCGTCTGCGCCCCAGCGGACCAGGTCGCCGGTGCGATACATCCGCGCACCCGGGGCCCCGTACGGGCAGGCCACGAAGCGCGTCGACGACAGGCCCGGGCGGCCCACATAGCCGGTGGCCAGGCCGCCGCCGGCGACGTACAACTCACCGACCACGCCGACGGGCACCTGGCGCAGCCAACCGTCGAGCACGA
>NZ_LZKI01000159.1 GCF_001672755.1 Mycobacterium colombiense
TACGACGTCAACGTCGTAGGCCTGACGCTGTCGGAGAACCAGGCCGAACACGTGCAGAAGTCCTTCGACCAGATGGACACCACCCGCACCAGGCAGGTGCTGCTGGAAGGCTGGGAGAAATTTCACGAGCCGGTGGACCGGATCGTGTCGATCGGCGCGTTCGAGCACTTCGGCCGCCAGCGCTACGGCCGCTTCTTCAAGATGGCCTACAACGTGCTGCCGCCGGGCGGAGTCATGTTGCTGCACACCATCGTTCGGCCGTCGTTCAAGGAGGCCCGGGCCAAGGGCATGACGCTGACCCGTGAGATCGTGCAGTTTTCGCAATTCATCCTGTCCGAGATCTTCCCCGGCGGCTGGCTGCCGACGCCCCAGACCGTTGGCGAGTACGGGGTCACGGTGGGCTTCGAGTTGACCCGCGTTCAATCGCTGCAGCTGCACTACGCCAGGACACTGGACCTGTGGGCCGAGGCCCTCGAGGCGAATCGCGAGCAGGCCCTGGCCGTTCAGTCCCAAGAGGT
>NZ_LZKI01000160.1 GCF_001672755.1 Mycobacterium colombiense
GCCTTCTGGAACTGCGTCACCTTCGTCGCCGACGAGGACTGGCCCGCATAGCTGTACATCGCGCCAGCATCCTGTGCGTCGATTACCAGCAACTTTTTCGACCGGGGGCTGGTACCGTTTGCTATGACCGTGTTCTGAGGGGCAGCGGTCGAGGTCAGGCGCTGTTACTGTGTCGTTACCAAAAGTGAATTCGCAGTACCGCTAAGTGAACAATTGCAAACAGCGGGCTTCCACACCGACCTGGTGGGCCCCAGTCATCTAGTCTCGCAGAGTCGGGGATTGAACTAGGAGGGAACAATATGTCGTTCGTGACCACACAGCCGGAGGCTTTGGCCGCGGCGGCCGGGAACCTGCAGGCTATCGGGTCGACTTTGAGCGCCCAGAACGCAGCCGCTGCAGCCCCAACGACGGGGGTGGTACCCGCCGCTGCCGACGAGGTGTCGGCTTTGACCGCGGCTCAGTTCGCCGCGCACGCGCAGATGTACCAAGCGGTGAGCGCCCAGGCCGCCGCGATCCACGAGATGTTCGTGAACACCCTGTCCACCAGCTCCGGTTCGTACGCTGCGACCGAAGCAGCCAACGCGGCCGCCGCTCTGTAGCTCGGACAGGCGGTTCGGGGGCTTGGAACAGGTCATCACCGAAATGGGTTCCAACGTGACCGCCCCGCAGGGGACGATTTCGGGGGCTCTTGCAGCGTCCCGCAACGCAACACGCACTCCGTCAACTCAAACGCCGCGGTTCGGGTTCGACGTCCGTCTCACCGTGACAGCGCCCGGTGGCCGCCGGCTGACGGGAAGGGGGGGTCATTTCTATTCATTCGGCTCGGCGGTTGCGTAACACGTAAACGATCCGGCCACCGTCTTCACCACATCACCCAGTAACCACGTAACAAGGAGAACAGCCGACATGGCAACACGTTTTATGACCGACCCGCACGAGATGCGGGCGATGGCGGGCCGCTTCGAGGTGCACGC
>NZ_LZKI01000161.1 GCF_001672755.1 Mycobacterium colombiense
TTCAGTCCCAAGAGGTCTACGACCGTTACATGCACTATCTGACGGGGTGCGAGAACTTCTTCCGCAAGGGCATCAGCAATGTGGGGCAATTCACGATGGTGAAGTAGGCCAAAAGCGAGCCGGTTACTTCTCCAGCGTGAATTGATTGACGTCGGTGTAGCCGTCGCGGAACAGCTTCGCGCAACCGGTGAGGTACTTCATGTAACGGTCGTAAACCTCTTGGGACTGAACGGCCAGGGCCTGCTCGCGATTCGCCTCGAGGGCCTCGGCCCACAGGTCCAGTGTCCTGGCGTAGTGCTTCTGCAGCAGTTGCACCCGCTCGATCGAGAAGCCGGCCGCCTCACCGAACTTGAAGATGTCTTCCTGCGCCGGTAGCTGGCCGCCCGGGAAGATTTCCTGACCGATGAATCGCATGAATCGCAAATCGCTCATCGTGATCGTAACGCCACGCTCATGCTGCTGCTTCTGCGAATACGCCAAAATCGTGTGCAAAAGCATCCGGCCGTCATCGGGAAGAATCTCGTAGGCGCGTTCGAAAAATGCGGAATAGCGCTCCATCTTGAATGCCTCGAAGGCGCCGATGGAGACGATCCGGTCGACCTTGTCTTCGAACTCTTCCCAGCCCTGCAGGCGCACCTCGATGTTGCGGTCCGTCGGCAATCC
>NZ_LZKI01000162.1 GCF_001672755.1 Mycobacterium colombiense
GCGCCGCCGCATGCACCTCGAAGTCCAACCGCGCGCCGGCGGAGCGACCCGTCGCGAAGGCGCCACCGTGCGACACATGCGGCTCCCGCAGGCGGTTGCGCGAGTCGACCGCGTTGCGGATGTTGTCCGACATCCGATGTTCCGGATCGTTCCATCGCGATGTCGGATCGGTGACCAGGAAGGTGATTTTGCTCCGGTCGTATGGACAGTAGGCACCCACCGACGCGGTGATGAACCGTGCCTCGGTGCGCGCGAGGCGGCCGGGGGCGTAGAGGCGCTCGGGTGGATCGTTGCCCTCCGCATACTCGACCATCGCGTTGAGTACGCGGTCCGCGGGAATGCCGGCATCCAGTGCGCGACAGACCTTATGAGCGACGTCGACGAGGCTTGGCACGCCTTCGAGGGCGGGGATGCCTTCTTGAGCGAGCAGCGTCAGGAAATGGTCGTCTTCGTTTAAGTCAGCCGTTGCTGCACCGCCGCGAAGAATTGCGGCGCCGCTTAACAACACGAGGGTGGTAACCAGAACGCCGGCATGGCTGGTGACGCCGGTGCACCTGGTGGTGGGGGTGAACATGACAGGATTTCCGTTCTGCGAGAGCCCGTCCCCGCGCGGACTTTGAATAATCACTTATGCCGCAGGTGTGATTGCCTGCGCGCCAGCGCGTCCCAACGCAGGTTCGCGATGGGGATATCGCCGGTGAAAGTGGTGCGCACGGTCGTTGACGCGCACCACGTAAGACGCCTTGGCGCGGTCGCCGGATCCGTCTGTGTCACCAGACGGTGGGCGTCGTCCGCGCAGACGCCGGTGCTCAGCATGTTGAGCGAATTACCGCGGGCCAAACGGGGACGCCGGGTGAAGTAGACCTCGCCCATCCCGACACATCCCAACAACCGCAGGATGGCATACCCAGCAAACATATTGCCGTTAGCCAACGGCATGAAGAAATCGTAATTCCGAGTTGCTGTTAAGTGACATAGACATTAGCTGCGGGTGTACTGCGGGTTAACTGTCATCCGGCTAGCGAATGCCTATCCGGATTGCGAAACACGTGTACAACAAGTCCGAGGCGGCAGCAATACTCGTCGCCCGCCCCCTCAGAGTGCTCGTAGGCCGCGCAAAGTCCTGCCTATCAGTTCACGTCGTTGGTCGATCGTCATCGAGTCACCGAGGGGGGTGTGCACCCGCAAATATCCTTGTGTGACCAGCTCGCCGACCAGAAACCGCGTCGCACCGAGCGGCAAGGACAGACGAGCGGCGATCTCTGCGACCGAGGGGCTCTGGACGCAATACGTCAGGATCTGGCCCCGCACATCGTTTCTCGGCCAGCGCGGCGGCTTCGATGCGGTGGTGAGCGCTTCGACCGGAGCCTCGAGTGCCAGTTCGACGCCGGCGTCGGTACGGCCTCCCGTCAGCGTGTAGGGCCGGACCAGGCTTGCCTCGTCCGCGGCTTTCCGTTCGCTGCCCTCGTCCTCCGACTGCTGATGCGCGTCGGAATGTTTCCCTCCGGCATGCGGCGAACTGTGCGGCCCCTTGTGGTTCTGCAAGAACCACAAGGTCTGGTCGGCGTGCACGGACGCCCGAAGCTCGTTGGAGACCACCTTGAGTACGGTGCGATCGGTGTCGATGACGAACGTGGTCCGTCTGACCGGCAGCAGCCGGGCCAGCAGGCCACGGCGCCGAGCGTGCCGGCCACGCCGGGCCGCCTCACGCGCCACGACCGATCTACTCAGCTTGGCGAGCCTGCCCCGGCGCACCCCGAACAGCTCGGACACCACGCCGTCGGCGTCGGAGAGCAGCGGATAGTCGAACGAGCGCTGTTGAGCGAAGTGCGCCTGCCTGTCGACGGTGTCGGTGCTGATGCCCACCCGCTGGGCGCCCACCGTGACGAATTCGTTGCTCAGGTCCCGAAAATGACAGGCCTGGGCCGTACAGATCGGTGAGGACGCCAGCGGGAAGAAGAACAACACAACCGGCCCGTCGGCCAGGAGCGCCGACAGCGCCCGGGGCCGACCGGTGTGATCGTAAAGAGTGAAGTCAGGCGCCTTCTCGCCCGCGATCATGGGCAAAGAGTAACTCTGGGGAAGCTCGACGCGACCACACTCGAAGAATTCGCCCGAGGCCGACCAACCGACGGGGTTGCCCGCCAAACCCGGTCAACTCGACCTGCGACGCTGACCTGCGTAAACGTTGGTGGGCGCGGACGGTATCGAACCGCCGACCGCTGGTGTGTAAATGGTTTTTTGCCGTATTCGTGGCGTCTCGTCTGTCGTGTTGAGTGCGGATCCGAGCAGGTCAGCGCGTCGCAGCTGTTTCACTGCGTCGACTGGCTATCGCCTGTTTTTGCGGGTCTTGGCACACTCTCGGCACAACGGGGGATCGCATACGCAGCGGTGCCCGCGATGACGTCCATCAGCTGATGTCACGTTGTCGGAATCCGATGAATGCGATGGTTGTCAGTAGCCCAAAGGCAGTGATGACGGCAGCTGTTCCGGTCCAGTCGATTTGTGCCGCGGTGACGTTCGGGACGTGGTGGAGGGGGCTGATCCCGAGGGCCCATTCCGGAAGTTTGAAGGTGGGTCCGAGGATGGTCAGGCCGAAGGTCGCGACGATGGCGAGCCATCCGGCGAGCCGCAGGACGGGTCGGGCGCCAACGATTGCAGCGGAAACAGAGACGAGCGCCCATACGGCCGGGACTGTCAGCGCACCTTGACCGACCACGTCCGCGGTGCTGACCCCGATTCCCGCGGCAACGACGCCGATCACGGTGGCAGCGACAATTAAACAGACTGCTGGGGTGAGGTACGCGACGGCGAGGTTGGCGGCTAGGTACGTGCGTCTGCGTAGCGATGCTGCCAGGAGGGGTTCGATGCGAAACTCGTTTTCCTCCAGGACGATCCGGTTGACGATTTGGACGCCCGCGATGGCGGCGATCAGCCCTGCCAGCTGCAGAACGGTGACCAGGAACGCGAACGCCGGGTTCGCGGTGGAGCCGCCGTTGGCGGCCAGCACATTGGCGAGCGAAGAGTTGGCCAGGACATCGGTGATCGAGGTGGCCAGATAGCCGAAGATGATCCCCAGGCCAGCGAAAGCGGTGAGCCAGGTCAGTAACGATCCACGGTTGAGCCGTATCGCCAAGCCCCACACATTCGCGGCGTTGCGGCCGCGTGCTGGGCCGGGTCGGGCCGCGATGATGCCGGCCCCGAAGTCACGCCGGCTGTCGAGCGCGACAGCTACGACGACCAGAATGCTGGCCAGCCCCAGGGCGGCCAGCAGGGGCCAGGGGTTGTTGTCGGTGGCAGGCCGGACGTGTTCAAGCCAGCCGAATGGCGTAAGCCAGGACACCCAGCCGGGGGCATCGACGGTGTCGATGAATCCCCGCAGCACAAAGAAAATGCCGAGGGCGGCGACCGCGATGCTGCTGGCGGTGCGGGCTTCTGAGCCCAGTTGGACGGCGATGGCCCCGATGCCGGTGAACATCAGTCCGGATGCGGTGAATGTGGCCGCAAGCAGCAATGAGGAAACCGGGGCACCCCCCACTGCCACGGTGATGAGCAAGCACACTATTCCCAACGTGATTGAGGCAAGGGCCGCCAACGCGATCGCCGTGGTCAAGCGGGCTTGACGGCCGAGCACACCGGCCGCGATGAGTTCGGCTTGGCCGGAGTCTTCGTCAGCGCGGCTGGTGGACACGACGGTCAAGATGGCCATCAGGGCAGCGAAGAAGGTGCCGAGGGCTCCCGAGCGCCAGGCGTTGAAGCCGTCGTTGGTGAGCAGGTTATGGGCGGGCCCGAAGATCAGCGACAGCGCTGGGTTACCGCCGAGCGCACCGGCGAGCTGTTTGCGATCGGCGAGGTCGGGAAAGATCAGGCGGTAGGCCAGGATTGAGGATGCGGACAGCGCGCTGACCCCGGCGATCCAGGGGGCGAGACGCCGCGCGTTGGCTTTAGCGGTGACTAGCAGCAGAACGCGGGTGCCGGTGAACGCCCTCATGCCCGTGTACCGGTACCGGTGTACTGCTGCAAGAACAAACTCTCCAGAGATGGCGGGGTCACGGTCAAAGTGGTGATGTCGTAGTGGGTCAACTCGGTCATCGCGCTATTGATCGCGTCATTGTCGACGGTGGCGGTCAGCCGGTTGCCGTCGAGGCGAGGGAAACGTATGGCATGCAGCTGACGCAGATCCCGCGGCGGACGACCCAGCGTGGCGGTGATGGTGGTGCGCGTGGTGCCCCGCAGCTGGGCGAGCGTGCCGGTCGTGACGACGCGGCCGGCGCGGATGATGGAGACCCGGTCGGCGAGCGCTTCGACCTCGCTGAGGATGTGGCTGGATAGCAGCACCGTACGGCCGCGGGCCTTCTCGGCGGCGATCTCATCTTGAAACACCGATTCCATCAACGGGTCCAGGCCGGAGGTGGGCTCATCCAGGATCAGCAACTCCACCTCGGCGGCCAGCGCTGCCACGATCGCGACCTTCTGCCTATTGCCTTTGGAGTACTGCCGTCCACGTTTGGTGGGGTCGAGCTCGAAGCGCTCGATCAGCTCTGCGCGGCGGGTCTCGTTGAGCCCGCCACGGAGGTTGCCGAGCAGGTCGATGGCTTCCCCACCGGTGAGGCTTGGCCAGAGCACGACGTCGCCAGGGACATAGGCGAGCCGTTGGTGCAATTCCACAACATCACGCCACGGATCGGCCCCAAGGAGGGACACCTTTCCGGAGTTGCTCCGCAACAGGCCCAGGAGCACCCGGATCGTGGTCGACTTCCCCGCGCCGTTTGGGCCGAGGAAGCCATGGACCTCACCGCGGTTCACTGTCAGATTCAGACCGTCGAGGGCGGTGAACGCCCCGAACTTCTTCACCAGACCCTCGATGCGGATCACCGGATCATCCTGTCGAGTCACAATTGCCGCCATTGGTTTCGGTTGGTCACGCCGCTGCCACGGCCAGTGAGGGCGCTACCGGGGTGGGCGGCCATCTGCGACTGGCCACCCAGGGCAGCAGCAGCAACAGCACCGGGTCGATGGACTGGATGACGATCGCCGCCGCTAGCGGGATGGACCCGCGCGACAGTGCCATGAGCAGCATGAGGAGCACTGCTTGCGCCAGGATCGAGGCGACGAGAATGACCATCAGCACGGGCCAGCGCAGCAGCTTGCCGCGCCCGAAGAACGTGATGAACACCCACACCGATAACGGGACGAAAATAATTGCCGCAGTAAGTGTTCCCGGTGAGTACCCCATCGGGGTGAAGGCCCCACCGATATGGCTGAGCGCATTGGTGAAGACCAAGCCGACCCCGGTCAGCCCGACCGCGGGATTGCGGCGGCACCACAACGCAGCGATCGGGAGCACTATCCAGATAAATGGGATGTTGACCGCCACGAAGAACGACGGCACCAGTGGGCAGCCGTTGACCGAATCGAAGCCGTACTGAGCGCAGGCCGTGACGGGAAAATGAAACGGCCGGCCTTTGGCGTCGATGCCGTACTCCTCGAAGTTGTGCAGCATGTAGGCCACCACCATCGACCACGCGATCCAAACCGGGTCACGCCACCGGGACACCCCGGACATACTTCGGAAAGTATTGGTGCACAACAACAGTAACGCCAACACGATGGCGGCGCCGAGCCCCACCGAACTCCAGTACCGCTCAAACCACTGCCCCATCAGCGTGCTCGCGATCAGCTCTGCTCGACCGGCGGACGGGTAGCCCACCAGGTCAGGGTGGCAACTGCCATCTGTGCTGGGATACGGGCGAGGACCAGCTTGGGGTTGACCCCGAGGGCCCGCATCTGCTCGGGTTTGCGGGTCTGGGCAACTGCTGCGGGCAGGGTGGGGACCAGCATCGTCAGGTTGACCCAGCGTGCGAGGAGCCGGGCCCGAGGAATGAACATGGCGATACCTCCGACGAACTGCAGCACCGCTGTGGCCGCGCTGATCGGTTTGCGCCACTGAGCCAGACCGTCGGGGACCAGCTGCTCGAACCACTCGTGCTTGACAACGTGGGCGACTCCGGCGCCGGTGAACGCGATACCCAGCGCAATGCGCGCTTTCTGTGTCGAATCGAGTTGAGATCCTTGCTCACTCATGATTTTCTCCTCGCTTTCGTCGTGGTCTTCGACGTGATTGGGGCCGCAACCGCGCGGACGAAGGCATCAGCGAAGACATCGCACACCGTGTCCTCGTCGGGTAGCTCCAGTCCCGCCAACTGTGGGACAGCAGGACGGATCAGCATGTGCACAGCGATCGGCGCGAGCAACTGTTGGATCAGCAGCGGTATCGGCAGCTCTCGGATGGTGCCGGTGTTGATCTCGCCGGCCAGCCAGGCGCCGAGGCTGGCCAGAATGCGAGGTGCGTTGTGCCCCAACAGGTTCTGGATGGCTGGACTGTCCGGTCGGGCGAGTGCCTCAGCCAGCAGCGCAGGGGCGACACGGGGTTCCTGCGCCAGCGTATGAGTGATCATCCCGTAGAGCCGACGGACGGTGGTCGCCAGGTCGGCGTGGCCGCTATCGAAGAAGTCCTCGATTTGCAGTAGTGGGCTGTGTCGTTCAAACAATGCCCGAAGCAGCTCATCGCGGCCGCCGAATGCCGCGTAGAGGCTGTGCACTGAGCACTGCGCTTGGATGGCGATCGCTTCAAGCGTGACCGCGGAAAGTCCGGCGGTGCCGATCAGGGCGGCAGCCGCGTCGAGCGCGCGGGTCCGGACGGGAGCTTGGCCGCCGGGATCGAAACCAGCTTCCCGCACGGCCTCATCGAGAGCTGCGCGTTTACCTCCGAGGCGGCGGATCAGGGTGGACCGCGAGATCCCCGCTTCGCGGGCGATCGCGATGACGGGCACATCGGCGACATCCCGGCCCAGTGCCCGGGCGGCACGAAGCGCGGCGGCTACCAGATCTTCGCCTATAGCGACGGTGTCGCCGGCTGACGACGTCGGTGTACGGGTTGTGTTGGTGGGCATCGCTTTCCGTCAGTGGTCGCCGAGCATCATCAACTGCACCGCACCGGCAGGGACGCCAGCCCAGTCGCTGGCCTCGATCTGCTTGTACATCTGGCGTAGTTCGGCACGCATCGCCGGGATCTCCGCTCGTGGGGCGTCGGTCGCATGGAATGAGTAGCTGGGGAACATCAGGTTGGGATCTACAGGGCCGCCGGCATTCGACGCGACCTGGTTACGCATCGCCTCCAGAAGCTTGGTGTGGATGGCGATATGCTCCGGTGCACCTAGCGCCCATTCCTTGAATAGCGCGAAGGTGGGAAATGTGTAGAACGACAAGGTCAGCCCTTGGTCTTCGCCGGCACCCATGAATTTGGGGCCGATGATCGGAAACCCATCAGTGACGTTGTGCCAGGACAGCATCTTTCCCGGCTTGATCCAGTGCTCCTCGATCGCTGCCACTTCCTCGCTGACGTCCAAATCGGCTAGCCACTGAGGGCAAGGACCGATCTGACCTCGCACAAACATCCCAACTCCTTTCACTCTCAGCGATAGTGGTGCGGCAACTACCGCGCCACGACCCGATACAAGCTGCGTGCCTACAAGCCCGCCACGGCGGCGGTCTACTCTGCGGCGTTGCGTTTGAACGTTTCCAGCATGTGATTGCGCCGCTCGTTGGTGAGATAAGCGGCCGCAGAGAACCAGCCACCGTCGACGACGATGTCGGTACCGGTGATGTACGAGGACTCGTCGCTGGCCAAGAACAACGCCGTCGCGGCAATCTCTTCGGGCTTGCCCATCCGGCGAAGCAAGACTGTCTCGGACATCTGCTTGTCGATAATGTCCTTCATCGCCGGATTGGCGCTCATCGGCGCGGTCATCTTGGTGGCGATGAAGCCCGGCTGGATCACATTGCACCTAATGCCCCAGTCGGCGAAAATATAAGCCGCTGAACGTGACAGACCCTCCAGGGCCCATTTTGATGACGAGTACGCCGTGGAGAAGGTTCCCGACAAGCCGCCCACCGAGCCGATATTCACGATCGAGCCCCCGCCGGAGTCTCGGATCAGCGGTGCGCACGTCTGCATCCCGACCATCGTCGCGGTGACGTTGATTTCGAATACTTTGTTCCACGCGTCAAGGTCGGCATCGGGCATCATCACGAGCTCGTTGGTGCCCACCACGTTCATCAAGATGTGCAGACCCCCGTAGAGGTCTTTCGCCTGTGCGACGGCGGCGGCCCAGTCCTTCTCTTCTGTCACTTCCAGCTCTACGAACGAGGCAACTCCCCCAGTTTCGGTGATCTCCGAAATCAGTGGGTCGGCAAGCTCCTTGTGTCGAGCAGCTAGCAGAACCGACGCGCCCTCCTTGGCGAACATTCGAGCCGAAGCGGCGCCCATGCCACCGGTGGCCCCCGTGATCAACGCGACCTTGCCTGCCAGCCTCATCCGCGAACCTCCCAGAATTGCCCGCCCGGAACCGAGCGCTCCCTATCTGATACTTGATGCAATGTAACCCGTACTTGGGTATCACACAAGGAACGGGTGAATCACTGCCATGACGTCGTGGCGCAGATCGCGGGAGGCGTGCGCCTATTAGGTGCAGCGCGCAAACCCGCTCAGCCCATAGCGACGAGCCGTTCGAGTAGGTCTTGGTCCGAGCTCAGGCGGTGGCGCCCAGTGGCTGGGTGGGTGTGAAGCGTACGGGCATGGATTCCAGGCCGCTGACGAAGTTCGCGGGCCGCAACGGCAACGCAGTCTCGTCAGCGAGCGTCAGGTCGGGCAGGCGCTGCAGCACCCGGGTCAGCATGAGCCGCAGCTCGAGTCGTGCCAGCTGGTTACCCAGGCAGAAGTGCGTTCCGAAGCCAAACGCCAAGTGACTGTTGGGGTCTCGATCGATGCGAAAGTTCTCGGGGTCCCCGAAGACACTCTCGTCGAAGTTGGCCGATTCGAACATCAGCATGATCTTCTCGCCGGCGGCCAGCTCCGTGCCGTGAAAGGTGGTGTCTGCGGTCAGGGTTCGGCACATGTTCTTCACCGGTGAGGTCCAGCGCAGCATCTCCTCGATGGCCATCGGCAGGAGTGACAGGTCACCGGTGAGGCGATCCCACTGGTCTGGGTGCCGCAGTAGTTGTTCGGTTCCGCCGGTCAGGGTGTGTCGGGTGGTCTCGTCGCCGGCAATCAGGAGCAGCAGCGTCTCCATGACCAGTTCGTCGTCGGCCATCCGTGCCCCGTCCACCTCGGCGTGGACCAGAACCGAAAACAGGTCGTCGGTGGGGTGCGCGCGGCGTTGAGCGATGACACCGGTGGTGAATGCGGTATAAGCGGCGAAGGTTTCCGACAGCATCAACATGGTGCTCTCGTCGAGATGTGAACTCAGTCCGCACACCAGATCGTCGGACCAGTTCAGCAGCATGGAGCGTTCTTCGGGGGCCACACCGAGCATGTCGCCGATGACCGCCATCGGCAGCGGGGCAGCCAGATCGCTAACGAAGTCGCACTCGCCTTGTTCGCAGATGGCGTCGATGAGCCAGTCACAGAGCCGCTCAATGGACGGCAGCCGATCCATCAGGCGTTTACGGGTGAATCCGGAGTTCACTAGCTTGCGGCGGGTGAGGTGGGCCGGGTCGTCCATGTCGATCATGTAGGGCATGCCGGGCTGGTCGGGTCGGATACCTCCGGTGTTGGAGAACAACTCCGGATTACGTTCGGCGTCGATGACCGTCTGGTAGGTGGTCGCCGCGGCCAGACCGTTGCGGTCACGGAACACCGGCTCGTGGGCACGCATCCACTGGTAGACGGCACGGGAGTGCCGATCGGCATAGAAGGTGCCGTCGGCCAGGTCGACGTCGGGACGGGTCTGAATGTCGGAAGTCATGGTCATTGCGGTGCTCCTTCGATGGCGGATCGCCGGGCCGCGCGCTGGCGGGCCCGGTCGGCGAGTAGATCCTGCAGGGACTCGGCTGCCGGGCGGAACCGGACGCCGAGGTCCCTTTCGGCGGGGGCGTTGTCGGCCGGTGGCTGGTCGACGAGGTAGCGCACGCCGGCCTCGCTGAGCTTGCTCAATGCCGCGGGCACTCGGGATCGGAACCGGTCGGCGAGTTTGCCTGCGCCGATGAGCAACTCGTCGGGAACGCCGATGTGGCGCACGGTGCGCCCGGTGATGCTGCTCAGCTCGGCGGCCAGTTGGCCACCGGTGAGATAGTGGCCGCCGAGCACGTAGCGTCGCGGGCCCCGACCGGGCTGCAGGAGACGAGCGTGTGCCTCGGCAATGTCGCGGACGTCACCGATGGTCAAGCCGGCACCGCGGCCGAGGATGCCGGATTTGACGAAAGCGGCGATCGCTTCACCTGATTCGCCGTACTGATCGCCCGCCGCCGGACCGATGACGGTGGACGGGTAGGTGACGACCACCGGGGCGCCGAGGGCCTGCAGATCGCGAACGTACTCCTCGACGCGCACCTTGCTGGTGGCGTAATCGTCACCACCGCCGTGTGGGGGTAGCTCGGCGTGCAGCAATGCGCAGCGCGGATGCCACAGTGCCGTCACGCTGGAGACGTGGATGATCGGGTCGATATCTCGCTGAGCGGCCTGCCCGATGACGTTGTGCGCGCCAGCGAGATTGGCGTTGATCATTTGGTCGGCCTCGCCAGCGCGCAGCGCGATCACCGCTGCGGCGTGGATTACGGCGTCACACCCGTCGAGCGCCTCGCCGACGCGGCGTGCGTCGGTCATGTCGCCGACCACGACGTCGGAGTCATCGAATGATAATGCCGATGCGATCGGTGCGAGCTTGGCGGGATCACGCACCAACAGTCGAAGCGTGTGTCCGTGTTCGTGGACGGCTTTGGCGGTCCATGCGCCAACGAAGCCGGTCGCACCGGTGATGAGTACGCGCATCTTGCTAGTCGCGGGTAACGACGATCTTGTCGGCGGCCCCTGGTGTGCTTGCTTTGACCAGCGCCTCATCGACGTCATCGAACGGGATGGTATGGCTGACGATGAGGGCGTACTTTTCCCAGTTTTCGACGAGATCCTTTGTAACCTCGAAGATCTCGTCGGGGTAACCCATCGATCCAACGATGGTCAGCTCGTGGCTCATCAGTGTCAGGAAATCGAGGGGAACCGGCTGCTTGTGGACAGCGACGACGCCCAGCGTTGCGCCCTTCTTGGCCGCCGCTATGGTGGCGTCGATGACGGCGGGCACCCCGGCGGCGTCAAGATAAATGTCGGTGTCCGCGCGTCCCGGGAACATCGCTTCGCCGTCACCATGCAGCTCGATGAGCCGTTTGCGCAAATCCTCGGAACCGGAATCGATGACAGCATCGGCACCGACCTCAAGGGCCTTCTGCAGCCGAGAGGGGATGACATCGGCAACCACGACGTGTTGCACACCAAGTGATTTGAATCCCAGAACGGCACCTAGCCCGATCGGTCCCGCCCCGAAGATCACCACCTTGTCGGATTGTTTGGGCTGACAACGATTCACCGCGTGGCGTGCAACCGCCATGGGCTCATTGAGCGCAGCGACCTCAAAGGGGATGTGATCGGGGATCACTTCCAGGCTGACGCCTCGGCGGGCATCCTTGAGCAGTACGAATTCTGAGAGACCGCCCTGTGGACCGCCATTGCCGATGATGCCATCCGGGGCGGCCATCGGATTGAGCACGACATGGTCACCGACGGTGATGCCGGTGACGTCGGATCCGACTTCGATGACCTCGCCGGCGGGTTCGTGGCCTAAAGGCATGTGTCCTTGCAGCGGGGGCAACCCGCCGATAGCGATGTACATCGAGTCGGTGCCGCAGATGCCGCAGGCCCGTATGCGAACCAGCACATCGCTCGACCCGATTTCCGGTCGCGGTGCCTCGACGACTTGGGTTGTGCCCGGGCCGGTCACCACAGAGGTTTTCATTCGATCTCCTTCGGTCATTTCGGTCGAGAATTCGTGCGGCGTGAGGACGGCATTCAGCGGGCCATGGAGTGCAGGAAGCCGGGCCAATCCGTGAAGTATTTGCGGGCGACCAGTTCAATCCGGACGCCGGAAGTGTGGACGTAGTAGCCGAAGGTGCCTGCGAGGTCACCGAGCGGTTCGAGTTCTCGTGCGTATCCGGCAGATTCGAGGCGGTCGACTGCAGCGGCCATGTCATCGACCCAGAACCCGAGATGATGCGCGGCGCTGTCAGGTGAGGTCGTCCACGGGGTGCCCGGTACCGCTCTGACGAGTTCGATATGCGGCGCCTGCACCGAATAGACGAACGCGACGTCGGCTGTCGTTTCACCAGTAGGTGTAGCGATGGTCATCGCGGCTTCGATCGGCCGGGTCCACTGGTAGCCGGCGAGCTGGGTCAAACCGGTTGCGGCGGCGTCGATGTCGGGGACAATCAAACCGAAGTGGTAACAGTCGGCCGGCGACAGGCACGGCGGGGTTGTCGCCGGTGTCACGCGAGGTTCGTTTCGATCTGGGCTGCGGCAACCTTGACCTGCTCACCCAGGGCGGCGACTGCGGTGGCGGTGAGTTCGCAAAACGGTGCAGCGCTCACAGACATGACCACCGTCCCGGTTGAATCCCTTATCGGTGCTGATACTGATGCGATCGGATACTTCTTACGGCCGCTGAATTCACCGGGCAGGAAATCGACCAGGGTGAGATCGGCGAAGGCTCCGGCCAGTCGGGCGGTGATGGCGTCGGGTTGCCCGTCGACGCTGAGCGCCCGCAGCGCCGAATACACCCGGACGTATTCCCGGCTGAGGCGCTCGACGACGTAGCCCCGGTGCCGGACTTCGGCCAATACCTCTGAAAGGCGCTGTGTCAGTTCATTTGTCGGTGTTCCCAGACCGGCCAGCCATGCCTGACGGTCGGTGTCTTCGGCCCAAGCGAGGAAATCTCGTCCGAACGGCGCCACCAACGGCAGTCGAAAGCCCGCACGCGCCGGAGACGCGGTGATCAAATCCCCAACGCTGTCGATGACGGCGATCGTCGCCGCCTCACGACGCGCCACGAACGCTTGGACCCCGGTCACCTCATGTAGCTCGCGCAACGCCTCCTGAAACGGTTGTCCACCGGCCGCTTTGACCAGCGCCGGCACCGCAGGACCCCACGAGTATCCGTGGGTGCGGTCGTCACGGCGCACCCAACGGTGAGCGACCAGGCTAGCCAAAATGGCATGCACAGTAGCCCGGCTCAAATGCAACGCACGAGCGATCTCGGTCAAGGTGATCGCTCGACCCGCTTCGGCGGCAAGCAGTTCCATCACCGCGATGACCCGTTCGGTCGGCGGGGAGGGAACTTGACGGCCGTCGTCTTCCGGCTCTACCGTCTGAGGCGTCATATTATCGAAACCATACATCGAATATTCGACGCTGACAACACACGGATCGGAGCTCGGCGATGGCCGATACACACGACGTACTGGACTTCGACGATCTGATCGCGCCGCGATTGACCGACGTGCAGCGGCAGATCCTCGACTACACCGAGTCCAGCGTTGTGAACTTCGATCTCGATCTCATGCTGGCCGAGGCTGTCGAGCAATCCGGTGTCGACGACCTGGACGATTCCGACGGCGTCACCGCACGCATCGCCGCCTACATTGACGCGATCGAGGCCGACGACGGACTAACGCAGATGATCCGCGGCACGCTGCGCGCCCGGGTCGTGCGACTGTTGCGCAACCGCCTCTCGCTGACCGAGCTGATCAAGCGCTATCCGGAGATCGAGTCGGTCCCGATCGAAAAGCCGTTCATCGTGGTCGGCATGCCTCGGTCCGGAACGACACACCTGGTCAACCTGTTGGCAGCCGATCCGCGGCGCCGAGCGTTGCCCTATTGGGAAAGCCGCGACCCGCTGCCGGTTCCTGGTCGAGGGCCCGACATCTTCGGCATCGATCCCCGTTATGCCGCGGCGAAATCCGAGCACGACGCGCTAATGGTGACCGCTCCAAAGACCGCCGCCCTACACGACCGCTTCCCCGAGGCCATCGAAGAGGAGTGCGAGGTCCAAGACCTCGACTTCTCTGCCTATGTATTGGAGTGGCACGCACGGGTTCCGGGCTGGCGCGACTACTACTTGTCGCTGGACCAGACGCGTCATTACGCCTACATGAAAAAGGTGCTGCAAGCGCTGACGTTCCTGCGCGGGCCACATACCTGGGTGCTGAAATCACCGCAGCATTGCGAGCAACTGGCAGCACTGACCGCGACGTTCCCCGACGCCACGGTGGCTTTCACACACCGGGATCCGGTGGCGGTCATCCAATCGGCGATCACGATGATGGCGTACTCCGACCGCCTACGCCGGCGCAGCATCGATGCGCAGTGGCTGGTGGATTACTGGAGCGATCGGGTCGAAAGACTATTGGGCGCCTGTGTGCGGGATCGCGAGTTGGTACCGGCTGAGCGCAGCGTCGATATCAGCTTTCATCACCTCAACGGCCATGAACTCGAACTGCTCGACGATCTCTACGCACGTGCGGGCGTGGAACTGACCCCGGCCGTGCGGTACGCGTTCCAGACCTACCTGGACAGCAATCCGCGCGGCAAGCACGGCAAAGTCCGCTACGACCTGCAAGGGCACTTCGGTGTCAGCCCCGAGGAGCTGCGGTCGCGATTCGACTTCTACTTCGACCGATTCGACGTCCGCCCCGAAAACCCCACGCCGGCAACCAGGTAAGGACCTGCCATGAGTACACCAGAATCCGCATTCGAACCCATCTACCGCAGCCGGCCCGGAGCCGATGCACTGGCACCGGCGACGGCGCCTCAAGCGATCGAAGTCGCCCCGCATGTGTGGGAATCCCCCGGGCTGTCCAACGCCTACCTGCTGCCCACCGACGACGGCCGCGTCATCATCAACACCGGAATGGGCTTTGAAAGCCCAGTCCACCGAGCCAATTTCGACGCTGTCGACGACTCCCCCACGCGCTACATCATCATTACTCAGGGCCACTACGACCACGTCGGCGGTCTCGATGTCCTGCGCGATTCCGATACCCAGGTGATCGCCCGCGCCAACTGGCGGCAATGGCGCGACGACAACGAGCGCCTGGCCACCTTCCGGGCCCGCAACAGCGCCTTCGCCTACGCCGATACCCTCGCCACAGGTTACGCCGCCATTCAGAACCGCATCGGCACTAAAGACCTCCCTGCTCAGGCCAGCCCGACCGCTGACATCGAGGTCGACGACACCCTCACCCTCGCCGTCGGCGGTCGCACGTTCGAGATGTTGGCGACCCCCGGCGGGGAGACCACTGACTCGATGGTCGTGTGGATGCCCGAGGAGAAAATCTGCTTCTGCGGCAACACCTTCGGCCCGATCTTCGGCCACATCCCCAACTTCGTCACGATGCGCGGCGACCGTTACCGCGACGCGCTCACCGCTATCGCCTCCGTCGAACGCGTCCGCGACCTCGAACCGGACATCTTGATCACCGGTCACTTCGACACCATCACCGGTGCGGACCGCATTCATGCCGAACTGACCCGGCTACGCGACGCGATCGCGTACGTCCACGACCACACCGTGGCGGGGATGAACGCCGGGAAAGACGTCTACACGCTGATGCGCGAGATCACCTTGCCACCGGAACTCGAGGTCGGCCAGGGCTACGGCAAGGTGTCCTGGGACGTGCGCGCAATCTGGGAAAACTACACCGGCTGGTTTCACCACCGCTCGACGACCGAACTCTACGCGGTGAATCCCAGTGAAATGCACAGCGACATCGTGGAATTGGCCGGCGCCAAAGCGCTGCTCACGCGGGCTGAAGGACACCTCGCCGCGCACCGCCCGGTGCAGGCCATCTATCTGGCCGAACCCGTCCTCACTCAAGAACCTGACAACGGCCACGCCAAAGACGTCCTCAAAGCCGCTCACGAGCAGCTCTTGGCGCCGAGCGTCAACTTCTGGGAACGTGCCTGGCTGACCAAGCAGATCGCGTCCTTCTCATGACCGCCCAGATCACTTTTGACTTCAGAGGGACCTCAGTCCTGCTGACCGGAGGGACGAGCGGTATCGGCCACGCCACAGCCACACTATTCCGTGACGCCGGTGCCGATGTGACGATCACCGGCACCAAAGCATCCGCGGCAGACTACGACACCGATCTGTCCGGAATGACCTACCACCAGCTGAAGCTCACCGATGCAGCCGCTGTCGACAAGTTTGCGAAAACCTTTAGCCGCCTTGATGTCCTGATCAACAACGCTGGAGCCAACTTTCCCGACGGCCTGGACGAAGTCACTCCCAAGGGATTCGATGCCTCGGTCGCACTGAATCTGACCGCGCCCTACCGGCTCACCATCGGCCTGCGCCACGCACTGCGCGCATCAACGGCTATTGGCGGGGGCAGTGTCGTCAACTTGGCGTCAATGTCCGCCCTCCGCGCGGTCACCCTGGTACCCGGGTACGGCGCCGCCAAAGCCGGCGTCATTGCCATGACCCGCAACCTCGCCGTCGACTGGGCCGCCGACCGAATCCGGGTCAACGCCGTGGCTCCAGGAGCGATCAACACACCGATGACCGCACCCGCACTGGGGATTCGTGAAATCGTCGATGCCGAAATCGCCCACATCCCCATGCGCCGCTTCGGCGAAGTCGGCGAGATCGCCCCCACCATCGCGTTTCTGTGTACCAAACACAGCAGCTACACCAGCGGCGCGCTGTTCATCGTCGACGGCGCGTCCGACTGCTTCTAGCCTCGACCACTGCGGCGGCCGCTCGGTCCACTGAAGTCGCGGCGCCGTGAGTGATCGCGATTCCAGCGACGACGGACTCAAGCAGTTCCTCGACCTCGACGGGGTCACCGAGCGAGGTGTCGCCCGATATGAATCGGGTGAACAGGCCGGCGATCACGGTCATCACCGCCGTAGTTTGTTTGTCGCGCAGATCGCGGTCCTCGCTAGCGAGTTGCAACCCGGCGATCGCATCAGCCGCCAAGGCGAAAACGCGAATGGTGAAATCGCGCGATATCTCGACCAGTTCCTGGTCGCGTGTCGAGGCCAGCAGCAGTTCGTGACGGGCCTTGTTCAGCATCAGCCCTTGTCCGTCGGATTGCATCATGACGAGCTGCGCCAGTCGTGCGAACGGCCTACTCGTGCCGGGAATGTCCGACAGCAGCGATTCAAGATTGGCACGGTCAATGTCGGCCACGCGGTGCCCCACGCCGCGGAGCAGGGCTTCGCGGGTGCGGTAGTAGTACGACGTCGTCCCCTCCGCGACGCCCGCACAGCGGTCCACCTGCTGATGGGTCAACCCCCGCGACCCGTGTTGACCCAGCACCTCGATGGCGGCGTCACACAGTTCACGGCGGCGCTCTTGGCCGTCTCGTCGGCGGGGAATTGACCTGTTCATCGGAGCACTCAGCGTAGAACAGTGCCACCGTCGACGTTGATCACCTGCCCGTTGATCCATTCGCCTTCCGCGGAGAGCAAGAATGCCACCAGAGCCGCGACATCGGCGGGACCACCAACGCGATGACTACGAATCCGTCTGAGCGCTGACGCCTCCAGATCGGGCCACTGCGGGGCCGAACGAATCGCGTCGGTCGCGGTGAACCCCGGCGCGACCGCATTGCACCGGATCCCGTCTTTACCCCAGCGGGCTGCCACGTGCCGGGTCAGCGCACCGATGCCCGCCTTCGCTGCGGCGTACGCCGGACGTGTCGGTTCTCCTTGAAACGCTGCCGCCGACGACATGTTCACGATCGCGCCCCCGCCTGTCGCCAGCATCGCCGGGATCGCGGACTTCATGGCCGCGACGTAGCCGCGCAGATTCACGGTCATCACGCGGTCCCACAGCGCGAAGTCGATATCGACCACATCGCTGTCATCTCGCAGGGTGGACATGTCGGCGCCGATGGTGAATAGGCCGTCCAGCTGCCCAAAGGTATCGGTGGAGTGCGCGATCAGGTTGGCGACTGACTGGGGGTCAGCGAGGTCGAACGCGACCGCGACAGCCGTCCCTCCCCCACCGCTGATGCGCTCCACGGTGCGCCGCGCAGCATCGATCGCAATGTCTCCCAGGACAACCCGGCACCCCTCTGCCCCCAGTCGCAGCGCCGTCGCCGCACCGATACCGGTGGCACCGCCCGCGACGACCACAACCGCGCCCGCCAGGCCCTGCAAGCCCATCGGCGTGCCTCCTTGAGAGACGGGGGTTGACAGTAACTCTATAAGCCTAGAGTATCACCTCTGCAACTCTAGAGTTCAGGTGCAGAAAAGGGAGCGACCATGGTCGGCATCCATCGCGAACGCCCCGGGGTCGACCAGTTGGCCGCCGCTACCGGGGACCCAGCCATCGCGCTCGGCGACGACATCTGGATGTCGCCCGGAGTGTCCAACGCCTACGCCATCGGCACTGACGCCGGCCGCGTTGTCATCAACGGCGGTTTGTTCTTCGAGGGTGAGCTGCGGCGCAAAGCTTTTCAGGACATACCCGGCCCCACTCGCGCTCTGATCGTCACCCAAGGCCATGCCGATCACTACGGCGGCGTCTATGCCCTGCGCGAGCCCAACACCGAGGTGCTGATGCACCGCAATTACCGCTACTGGCGCGATGACAACGAACGCCTCGGCGGGTACCGCGCACCCAAGACGGCCTTCGCGTTCCAGAAGTTCTCAGACGCCATCGTCGCGGCTCTCCACGACATCGATCCAGCCACCATCGACTTCTCGTTCCCCGAACCCGACACGACGTTCGACCACCGACACTCCTTCGCGGTGGGCGACCGTCGCTTCGAACTGATCTGGACTCCTGGCGGCGAAACTACCGACTCACTAGTGGTATGGCTACCCCAAGACCGGATCCTGTTCACCGGCAATCTTTTTGGCCCGCTCTTCGGCCACGTACCCAACCTGATGACCATCCGGGGCGACCGCTACCGTGACCCCGTCCTCTACATCGAAGCACTCAATGCCGTCCTGGATTTACAGCCGCACAGACTGATCACCGGGCATTTCGACCCTATCGAGGGGGCCGACCGCATCGCCGAGGAAGTGACCGCGATGCGCGATGCCATGCGCGCGGTGCATGACCAGACGATCGACTACATGTCCTCGGGTCGCGATCTCTACACCGCTATGCGCGAAGTCGCAGCGCCCGAAGAGTTCGATGTCGGCGAAGGCTACGGCAAGACATCCTGGAACGTGCGAGCCATCTGGGAGACGTACGCCGGCTGGTTCCAACACCGCGACACCACCGAACTCTACGGCGTGCCAGCCGATTCCGTCGCTGCCGACATCGTCGACGCCGCCGGCAGCGTGCCACTGCTGCGCGCCGCCCGCGCACACCTGGACGCCGGCCGCGCAGTGCAGGCCCTGCACCTGACGAGTCTGATCCTGATCGCCCAGCCCGACCACGACGACGCACGCGAGATGGCCGCCGAAGCACACCAGGCCCTGCTGGACGACACCGAAAACTTCTGGGAAAAAGCATGGCTGACCAAGCGCATCGAAGAACTGAGGAGCTTTCAATGAACACCAACACCTTTGACTTCACCGGGTCTCACGTCCTGGTGACCGGGGGCACCGCCGGCATCGGAAACGGTATCGCCGCCGCCTTCGCCCGGGCCGGCGCGTCCGTGACGATCACGGGAACCCGAGACTCCGCCGCCGACTACGACGACGACCTCAGCGCGTTCACCTACCGGCAGTGCCAGATCCGTGATCCCGAATCCATCGACGCCCTGGCCGAATCTCTCGGCGACTTGGACATTCTGATCAACAACGCAGGCGGTCCCTACCCCGCCGGAGACGAATACGACCCCGACGGCTACATCGCCTCGGTAACCCAGAACATGTTCGGCCCCATGCGATTGACCATGAAGTGCCACGACCGCCTCAAATCAAGTAACGCCCCAGGCGGAGCCAGTGTCGTCAACGTGGTGTCGATGTCCGCGTTCCGATCAGCCGTGTTCGTTCCTGGCTACGCCTCATCCAAAATGGGTTTGATCTCGCTCACCATGAATCTCGCCCGCCAATGGGCCAACGACGGCATCCGGGTCAACGCCATCGCACCCGGACTCATCGACACCCGAATGACTAATCCCGCCATGGGAATTCCCGAGATCATGGACGTCGAGATCGGATTCCACACTCCCCTCGGCCGACCCGGCACCCCACAGGATTGCGCGGGCGCCGCGCTGTTCTTGTGTACCGACGCCGCGGCCTACATCACCGGAACGAGCATCGCCGTCGACGGCGGCTATCTCACCGTCTGAAGGATCACTTCACTATGAGCGAATTCGACAACATCGAAACTCCCGACGACGTGTTAGATCTGGCCTCGCGCCGCGCTGGCCTGACCGAGGTCGAATCCGATTCGTGGAGAGAAGGACTCGCCTACATCCTCGACGAGCTCGACACCTCAGCGCACGCCTTCACCGACTACGGCCGACAACGCATTCTTGACGACGCCACCAATGCACTCGCGCGGCGACTGCAAATCCACGACTACATCTCCACCCACCCCCACGTGCTCGACACCCCCGTTGAACGGCCGTTGATCATCCTTGGCATGCCCCGCACCGGCACCACCGTCATTAGCTATTTGCTCGACAAGGACCCCGCTCGCCGCTCGCTGCTGCACTGGGAATGTGTGCACCCGGTTCCGCCCGCCACCACCGCCACCTTGCGTACCGATCCCCGATGCGTGGCCCTACTGGAAGAACAACGCAACATCCTCGCGTTCGCGAAGGAAGCCAAGATGTCAATTCCACACTGGGAAGACGCCGACGGGCCCACCGAAGACATGTTCATCCACAACCAGGACTTCAAAGGGCTGTCCTGGGATTCCTTCATGAACACCCCACGCTACGGCGACTGGCTGCTCCACGAGGCCGACATGACCAGCGCCTACGAATACCAGAAGCGCTACCTCCAGGTGCTGCAGTCAACCGCACCTGGCACCTGGAGCTTGAAAATGCCGTCGCACTCGGTGCACATCGAAACGCTGCTATCGGTATTCCCCGACGCCCGGCTGGTCTGGGCACACCGCGACCCCTACCGGGCAACGGCGTCCCTGGCCAACCTGTGGAAGTTGCCACGCAGCTTGACCCAGAAGCCGGAGGCCGTCGACCTGAACGCCATGGGCAAAGCCGCTGCCGCACAAATGCAAGTCCACGTCGAACGCCCACTCGCCGCACGCAAACGGATCGGCGACGAGCAGTTCTTCCATATGTACTACTCCGAAATGATGCGTGACCCGATCGATGTCATGCGCCGCCTCTACGACTGGGCCGGCGATCCGCTGACCCCTGAAACCGAAGACGCCATGCGTGCGTGGCTAGCCGCGCACCCCCAAGACTTCTACGGCATCAACTCCTACAACCTCGACGAGTACGGCCTCACCGTTGAGCAACTCAAACCGATCTTCGCCGAGTACCTTGACACCTTCGATATCGAACTCGAGGCCAGCAATGCTCGCCCCTAACGACTGCTACCACACCGGACTCGTCGTCCCCGACATGGACGCTGCCGCACAAAGTTTGACCCGCGCCGCCGGATACACCTGGACACAACCCATTGAGGCACCGCTGTCCGTCACGACCGACGACGGTGACCGTGAGGTGCCCTTCAAATTCGTCTACTCGATCGAAGCGCCCCATCTCGAGTTAATCCAAGAGGTTCCCGGCACGATATGGACGGCCTCCCCGCACGGAGCCGCCCACCACCTCGGATACTGGACGGACGACCTGGCGGCGACAGCGGCCGCGCTCGAACACGCTGGATACCGACTGGAGGCCCGCCCCAGCGGCGAGGAACTCAAAATGTTCGCCTATTACCTCGACCCTTTCGGGGTTCGCATCGAAATCGTGGAGCGCGGACTCTTTCCCAACTGGTCTGACTTCCTGGAGATGATGAAAGCCTCGACACAGTGACGATGGCTTGACTCGGCGGGAGTGAGGTTGTCCGGGCCGAGTCTTCAGATCAAAGTTCGAGTCCGAAGTCGGCGCTGCGGTGCTGGCTTTGGTCGATGGTCCGTTGGCCGACTTCTTCCATGTGGCGGTCGTGCTCTCGACGCGGGGCATTCCAGGCTTGGTAACTCTCGTTGCGGTGTTGGGTCGCGGCGGCGCGCATGGCGAGCAGGGAGCGGACGCGATCGGGTAGTGCTTCGACCCGGGTATGTGTGGCGTAGTCGTGAGCGGTGATGACGGATTCGTCGTTAGCCAGGATGGCGCGCAGGAGGGCGGCAGCTTCGAAACTGTCCCCCCGCTGGGCGGTGTGGGTGCCGGCAGGCTCTTGGTGGCTGAATTCTCCTGCTTCGGTGGCACGTTTGTAGATGTGGGCGTGGTTGGCGTGCCGTCCGCGGGTCATCGCGACATACAGCAGGTTGCGGCTTGTGCACTCGCTGAGGACAGCGAGGCTGGCATCGGCGGTTACTCCTTGCGCGGAGTGCGCGGTGACGGCATAGCCGAGGCTGACGTGCTCCCGGAAGTAGTCCTGGTCGAAGAGAACGCGGGCGCCATCGTCGAGTCGTTCGGCACCAAGCAGATTGCGGGTGGTGTCGATCCCTGCGACTCGCCACCGGTTTCCGTTGCGCACCGACGGGAGCGAGTCCGCATTCGGAGTGGAGTGGTGGAACGCAATGGTGGGGTCGTTGCGGCGGCTGATGATCACATCCCCCACTGCCACCTGCTGCCCTCGGGCCACCGTCATCGTGGGTGCATCGGGGTGAACACGCTCGCCATGGATCCGCTGGTTCAGAGCGTCCACAATCTCCGTGGTGTCGCACACCAACAACGCGTCCCGGCCTAGCCTCGTGTCAGTGTTATAGGCGGCGAGCGCATCGCTGGCCATGGTGATGGCATCGCCACTGTGCAGCCGGTGGTGGGTGCGATACCAATCCACTGCATCACGAGTGTCTTTCGCGTCACCGTCGCGCAGCGCTAAAGACGCGTGCCGTTCTTCCGGGTCGGCCATCCGCCACACTTCCGACAGCTGTTGTGTCCAGGGCAGGTCGGTGCAGAGTTGGGCGAACATGCCGCCGCGCGCTTTGACAGGGGCCAACTGATTCGCATCACCGACGAGAACGGTCTTGGCGCCGGCTTGGGTGGTCGCGGTCAGAAGGTGCCGCAGATCGTCGGTGCCGACCATGCCGGCCTCATCCACGATCACCAACGTCGCGGGGTCCAAACTCAACGTGTCCTCCCGCAGCGCGTGGAGTGCTTTGGCGATCGTCATGCCCTCATCACCGGCACCCTCGCGCATCGCAACATCGACCGCCTGACCAGTGGGCGCCAACACCAAAACCTTCCCGCCGAATCGTTTGCGCACCGGCCCGGCCAACGCCCGCAACGAGGTGGTCTTGCCCGCACCTGCCGGCGCGCTCAAGGGCTGCACCAGCCAGGGTGAGCGACCGATGTTCTCCACCACCGCCTTCTGATCCTGGGATAAGCCTGCGGTGTCGTCCTCGGTCACCCACAGCATGCAGCGCGGATTCTGCGCGTCAACCAGATTCAGGACTGCGGCTTCTTCGGCCAGGATCCGCGCCAGCGTGAATCGCTCATGGCCCTCGCGCTGGTGCGCGGCGCGTGACGCGGTTAACCGCAGCCCGATGTCGTCAACCGCCGCCTCCACCGCAGCGCGCGGTGACAATTCGCCATCGACGGGGAGTTGCGCGCCGACGATCTCGACTAGATCCGCGCGCGTGAACACCGCTTTCTCGATCTTCTCGGCGGCCGCGGCCAACCGCGCCTTGCTCAGCGGCGTCCGCGCCGTGGCGCGGCGGGCCGCGCGCGCTTCCAGGAACGCGGCGCGGTCCACCCCGAGACCCCGCGCGTCGGCGCGCCACTGCTGCTGCAACTGGTGCCAGGCCAGCTCCTCGGGCTTGGCCGGGCGCGTCGCTTTCTGCGCCGCTGCCAACTGCGCCGCGCTCAACGAGCCGTCGGCCGAGAACAGGTTATGGGCAGCCCATTCCCGCAATTGTGAGGAGCGCCGCGACCACGCCTGGATAGTGTCGCGATCCACGCCCGCGATTTCGGCCATTCCAGTCGATGGATCGACCGGCTCCCATTCGATCCCCAACAAGTAGTGCAGTTCGCGGCGCAGGGTGGCCTGATAGATCACCCCGGCGGCGCGGGCCTCGTGATACAGCGACGTCCCGTCCAGCGACACCAACACCCCGTCGGCGCGGGCTTGCCGGTTCGGCACGATCACATGGGTATGCAGATGCGGATCCCCACACCGCGACGTCTCATGCTGATAGGCCACCGCCACCAACCCCGGTAACCGCACCAGATCCTTCTCCCCCGTCACCGGGTTGTGCACGCGGGTGTAGCCGGCATGAACGGCGAGATACTCCATTGCCTCGGCCAGCGCAGCGGCGTGCCCGGCCGCGATCGCCTTCTGCGCCACATCATCACCGCGCAACGCACGCACCAGCGACACACTCTTGGGCGCGGAGAACGTCAGATCAAAACCATGCACACCGCGGGCACCGAATGCACGCCCTCGCGCGGCGTTCGGCGCAACCCCGTCATCCAGCCAACGCGCCACCGCGGCTGAATCTGCTTCGCCGCCCGCGCGCTGCACATTGCTCAAACCCACCAGCCGCGCGGCGGTGTGCGCGTCGCCCGCGCACACCCACACCGGTGTCCGAGTCTCGTGCTCGGAGTAGTACTCCCCCAGCCCGCCATTCGCGCGCCGTAGATCAGAGCTTGCCCGCGAAGCCGTTGCGGCGGTGTCGATGTAATAGCTGACCGACGACCGCTTCAGCTTCGAAATCGTCAACACTCGCAGACCCACTCACCAACTGACGGTCGACGACGCTTACTGCGCCACAGCCATTCTCGCACATTGTGCAAATGTGCCAAGGCGAATAAAGGATTTGAGAGAGGTGAGATGGATTGATGTAAGTGTAATGGGGACAGGGTATTTGGGACGTATTGGTATGCGATGATGTGTTGCGTTATGGGTAGGTGATGACGTTGGAGAACGTTGGGTAGAGGACGTGAGGGTAGAAGCGGGAGCGGCTGCCTCGGCGCGGGACTTGTACGCGGCCGTGACATTGGAGGGTGCGGATGATCTCCGGCGAAAAATCTGTGCATGAGACGTCGGTGGAGCGACTTACAGTTGTGTTAGTCGGCTCGATGGATGCCACACCGGGGCGATCAATCCGCCCGTTGCGGTGCAGACCCTCTGGGCATCAATCGCATAAAGCATCTGCTGCCCATCCTCGGTCGGCCAGCAGGGACTCCCGAAGGGTGATGAATGAGATGCACGACAGCGTATTTAACAACTTGCCGCTACTACTACCCGTGCCTCAAGCAGCCGAACTCCTGGGAGTGAGCCGCGCCGCGGCGTATCGGCTGGCGGCTTCGGGTGAACTGCCCACTCGCCGACTCGGCGGGCGGGTGTACATCGTCACATCGGGTCTGCGCGACCTCGTCGCGTTGCAGGGCGAATGGGCATAAGTAGCCGCCCGCGTATGCGAGGCCCCCAGAAGTGTCATGCGCCAAGCCGGGTGTGACTTTGGCAGGCTCTGAAGAAGCGGCGAACGAACTGGTGATCCGATGACCAACGACACTGACGAGGCGGCATCGAAGCGAGCCCGCCGCGCGGAACCGATCACGCGGCGCACCGCCAAGAATGGCAGCGTCGCCTATACGTTCCAACTCGACATCGGCGTCCGACACGACGGATCTCGCGAGCGGCAGCGGTTCACCTTTCCGACACTGGCTCAGGCTCGTCGTGAATACCGGCGCATCTCGACTGATGTCGCCGCCGGGACGTTCGTGAAGCGGAATCCCACGACAGTGGCCGATTTCCTCATGGGATGGCTGGATGGCCGACGTGATATCAGGCCCAATACGCTCCAGGGCTACCGAAATCATCTGAAGCCTGTCATCGAGCATCTTGGCGAGATCACCCTGCAGCAGCTTCGTACTGCAGACGTCGACGCATTGGTGACTCTGCGGCTTGAGGGGAAGCCAGTCGCGCAACGGGACAAGCGGGGTCGGCGTGCAGCGGAGGTTCTCGCATTCCTGCGCAGTCACCCTGACGGCGCACAGTACTCGGATATCTATGCCGCGCTGGGCAATTCGGGTATCAAGGCACTGGATCGGTTGGTGGCGGCCGGTGATGCGCTGCGGCCCGCACGAGGTCGCTACCTCGCCGCACAGCCCGCGGATCCTCAGCGTCCGAAGGTTGCCGGCGGAGTTACCGCGCGAACGGTGGTGAGCATGCTGGTTGTCCTGTCAGCGGCTCTCGACGATGCGATGAGACAGGGTCTGGTTACCCGCAACGTCGCGCGCATGGTCAAGCGTCCAGCCATCAAGCACTACGAGATGGCCACGTGGACACCGCAGCAAGCGACACAGTTTCGGGACCACATCCGTGATGATCGATTGGCCGCGTGTTGGCTGCTCACCCTCGCCGGGCTGCGGCGATCAGAGATCCTGGGACTACGGTGGTCTGATGTTGACTTCGACGCGGGGACAGTGAGCGTCGCCCAGGGGCGCGTCGTGGTCCAAGGTATTGGAACAGTGACGGGTGATCCGAAGTCGAAGCGATCACGACGCGTGTTACCCATGCCTCCTGAGATCTTCGCCGCGTTACGGACGTTCAAGGTTCAGCAAGCAGCCGAGCGTCTCGCCCTGGCAAAGGCTTACCACGACAGCGGACTGGTTGCCGTCAACGAGGACGGTTCACCGATTAGGCCCGAATCCTACTCGGCGGAATTCGCGCGCCAGTCGAAAGCTGCTGGGGTGCCGCCGATTCGGCTTCACGATGTGCGCCACACTGCGGCGACGATGTTGTTGGATGTTGGAACCACCGCGATCGCTACCGCGAAGTGGCTGGGCCACGATCCGGCGATCACCCTGCGGGTGTACGGGCATGTCTATGACGATGCATTGGCGGCGGCCGGCGACGCTCTAATGGGTCGGACTCGCGCGACCGAACTGCGATAGACCCCGCACGCTGGAAAGCTTGGTCCGTAGCTGGTTGCGTGTCGACCGCCTACGCCGAGCTAATTTCTAGATTCGGCGGCGCGATAGGTTTGAGGTAAAAGTCCGCCCGCCGCTTTCGACGGTCGCGATGATGCGTTGTCGGCGTGGATCAATCGCTCCGCTGGCGGCGGACAGCGCGCGGATATTCACGACGCCGGTGAAGAACGTGGCTTCAGCGCCGGGTGCAATGTCGTGCGGGACCGACGGGCACCCCAGTGGGTCGTCAACAGACACAAACGAGGTGCGTGCGGGGTCGGCTCGAATTGCCCACTTCGCGACATGGAAAGGTGCGCGTCCCGCGTTGACGACGTTGACGCCTACGACGAACTGACCACCCGATGGAAACTGGGAGATGGCCGAGCGGAGTGACTCGCGTACATCGCGGCTCGCGTCGTTCGTCAGCAGTCCGCCGCCATAGTGGTAGCCCATCACTGGTGTCAGTTTGGGCCGCGCCCCCTGCATGAGGAAGGTGTACACCTGCCAAGTCAACGAGGAGACGGCAACGCCGAACCCGAGCAGACCCAGTATGAACGCGGCGACGGTCATGACACGTCCTCGGCTGATGAATGAGGTGCCTCGATTAGGTCGCACGCGTCGACCCATCGCGCAAGCAGGCTGAGAACCGATAGCCGTTCGACCGCCTCCTGCGAGGTCATTTCACCCGGACCGTGCGTCGCTGGATTCCGGATCGTCATTTGCGCACCCGGGGCAAACCGGCGCAGTCCGTCGTTCATCGAAACGACGGTTCGGTCGGTCTGGTCGCCCGGCCAACGCAGCCGCGGCCTGCCCGGTTCGGGGTCCTTCTCGGAGAACGCTTGATTCCACCGCGTCGTATCGTCGAGTTCCGGTCCTCCCGTCCGCGACTTGACTAACTGCACGACGCCGTCCGCGCCCGCCTGCACCGCCTGCCGATAGTGGCCGTCCCGCCATAACCGTGCCGCCTGACCCCACACCGCCGGATGCATCTGCGCGACGTCGACTGTAGGCGGTGCCTCGGCCTCGGCTTGGGCCGCCATGTCCTCCAACGACCCGATCATCTGGTCGCAGGCGTCGATGATGTTGGCCGGTTCAAGCAAGGGCTTCGGCTGCGTCACGGTGTGCCAGGCCGCGATTGGGTCAACGATGTCGGGCTTTCCTCCAGCGGGGTCTCGGACGCCGAAAACGCAGCCGGTCAGCGCCGGTGCACGACGGGCTCGGCCCGCCGCCTCGGACGTTCGGGCGCGGCGAACTTCGATCTCTGCCGGATCGGACCCGTCTAGGGGGGAAACGGCCGGGAACATGCCGACACCAGGTCCTCTATAAGTCGGCGTGTGAAGTTCGAGGAACGATCGGAACGCGTCCCTAAATACCGTGACATGCCCGGCAAGGTCGCGAAGATAAGTGGGATTGCGGTCTGCGTCCGCCATAGCTACCGACGCTAATTACGACCTAGCGGACTACCACCCCGACATGCCGAAGCTGCGTCGCCTAGAGCGGACAGACCTGAACTACGTTCCGGGGAGCGCGTCCATCTCGAGAATGCCGCCGAAGCCCATCTCATCGAGCGCGCGGACGATCTCGCTCGATGGGATACCGCGGTAGAACGACGGCGCGAACGCCTTCTCCTTCAGCTCCGCAATATCGCGGTCGAAGCGTTCCAGCCTTTCGGGGGTAGAGCGTGGAGGCGACGACCCCTCGTGGTCGTCGGCGCCCACACCGGCGCGCGTAGATGTTCCACTGTCTTCGACCACGAGACCAATAACGCGGCCATCTTGCGCAACGATCGGACCGCCGCTGTTGCCAGGCCGAGCGACAGCCGAGTAAAGGAAGATTTTCTGCCGCGCGAGTGTCTCGGCGGCCGGGTTAACCACCTCGCCGCGCTGGACGGTGATCGCCATCTCGGCAGTCATCGGCACCCGCGGGTAGCCGAACACGTAAACCTCATCAGCCCAGTCAGGATCGCGGAAAGCCATACCGCCCAGGCGAGGAATCAGCCTGCCCTCGGGCAGCTCGAACTCGATCACTGCGACGTCAATCGTGGGATGCGTGCGAGCTTTGCCGCCGATGGCCATCTGCTCAGCCGTGGACAGGTCGCCGGACGGAAACACGGACAACCCCGCGCTTGTGCCAGCGAGTCCGGTCACGACATGCTTGTTCGTGACGACATGCTTGTTATCAATGATCAGGCCGGTACCCCAGCTGTCGACCGGATCGCCAAACTCATCGTGACCGGCCAGCTGCAACGTCACCGCCCGGTAGCTCGGGATGATCAGGGCGGCTCCGAAAACCGGTGACAACCAGAGATTTCCGCCTGACTGCCCCTTCGAAATGTGGCCTGTGGAGTAGTAGCGCTCGCCCATGATTGGCAGTTGAGGGTCGCGCCCTACCAACCACAGGAGCCCTGCTCGTTCGAGTGCACCGAGCAGTTTGGTGAGTTGGATTGCGTTGTTCGCCCCCGGTACTGCTTGAGCACCGAGATATCGGGAGAAATCTAGGACGCTCCACGGATCGAACGGCATCGCATTGCGCGGGTTTACGGCCGTTGCCGCCGCCGCGCCAGCAGGCGGGACGGGCTTGCCGATCGCTTCGGCGACCTCGGGATCATGCGCAACGCTAAAGAACGCGTGGGCATACATCGCTACAGTGACGCGCCAATCAGGTGTACCCGGTTTCAAGTCGGCAATTGTCAGTGCAGGCCGCGGAGGCGCGGCCGCCTCATCATCGGTATCCGCCACGACAATCGACGCTACCGACGGCTGGCCGGTTTCCCGCGCTTCGACATGCCGCCGTCTCGTACGTGGGCAGGCCAGCGCGCTGGCAGATCGAACGGCACTCGAAAACCGTTGGCACACTCTTGGCACAACGGGGGTTCGGGGCTCTGACCAGAAGCCGGGCCGAAAAGCCTTGAACTGCAGTTTTCTTGGTGGGCGCGGACGGTATCGAACCGCCGACCGCTGGTGTGTAAAACCAGAGCTCTACCACTGAGCTACGCGCCCGTGCCCGGGCAGGCTACCTGCCCGAAGGCCAACTTCCCAAAATTCTCAGTCCCCCTCAGGCCCGCAAGGCCGCCAGGGCGTCCGTCCAGAGCCGCTGGTCGCGGGACTCGCCGGGCTGCTTCATCTCGGCGAAGCGAATGATGCCGGACCGATCGACGACGAACGTCCCACGGTTGGAGTAGCCGGCGTCCTCGTTGAATACGCCGTAGCTCTGGCTGACCGCGCCGTGCGGCCAGAAGTCCGACAGCACCGGGAAGGTGAAGCCGCTGTCCAGCGACCAGACCCGGTGCGTGGGCGGCGGTCCCACCGAGATGGCCAGCGCCGCGCTCTCGTCGTTTTCGAACTCGGGCAGGTGGTCGCGCAACAGGTCCAGCTCGCCCTGGCAGATCCCGGTGAAGGCCAGCGGAAAGAACACCAGCAGAACGTTCTTGGCGTCCCGAAAGGAACTCAGCGTGACGCGCTGTTGGTTCTGGTCGCGCAAAGTGAAATCCGGGGCGGCTGTGCCGACGGGCAGCATCAACGCTTCCCGGCACGGGATTTGGGCTGCACCAGCCGGCTGGCGCTCCAGTCCCCCAGGTTGACCGACGAGGTCGGCATCAAACCGGCGGTGGGCGCGGCCTCGGCGATTTCGGCCGGCAGTACGTGACCCGGCTTGCCGGTCTTGGGCGTCAGCACCCAGATCACGCCGTCTTCGGCCAGCGGGCCGATCGCGTCCATCAGGGTGTCCACCAGGTCGCCGTCCCCGTCGCGCCACCACAGCAGCACGACATCGACCACCTCGTCGGTGTCCTCGTCGAGCAACTCACTGCCGCAGGCTTCCTCGACCGCGGCGCGGATCTCGTCATCGGTGTCTTCGTCCCAGCCCCACTCCTGGACAACTTGGTCCCGTTGGATGCCCAATTTGCGGGCGTAGCTCGGGGCGTGATCCGCCGCGACCACCGTGGAGCCTCCTTAACGTCCGCGCGCTATGCGATTGGGGATTATCGTCGCACAGCCAGAACCTGGTCCATACTTCCGCATCATCACGTTGCCAGGCACAGTTTCACCGCGTTCTTTTTTGTGTCGTTGAGTTGATCGACCCGCTTGTTGAATTCCCCGGTCCCCGCGTGGGTGCCGATGGCGTTCGCCACCGCGCGGGCGGCATCGATGTAGGCGTTGAAGGCGTCCTTGATCTGCTGCGACATCGCATCGCTGAAACTGTTGCCCACCGTGGTGGCGCTGTCGTTGAGGGCGTCGATAGCCGGGCCCTCGGTCGGGCCGGTGCCGCGCCC
The DNA here is from genome assembly GCF_001672755.1 of Mycobacterium colombiense. Classification (GTDB taxonomy): domain Bacteria; phylum Actinomycetota; class Actinomycetes; order Mycobacteriales; family Mycobacteriaceae; genus Mycobacterium; species Mycobacterium colombiense_C. Next base: position 31,118 of record NZ_LZKI01000162.1, read on the forward strand.
GGCGTTGAACGCCTGGACGAATTCGTTGGTCTTATCGATCGCGTTCTTGCTGGTGGTGATCAGCGTGGCGCAGGCAGTGCGCACCGCCTTGGTGGTCAGCGACTGTTGCCGCTGGGACTCCCGGACGCTGGAAGTCACCGACGACGCGGACACCGACGCCGACACCGACTGGCGGTAAGCGGGCGCCACTTTGGTGTCCGGCGTTGCCGTGCCGTTGGTGACGGAGGTGCACCCGACGATGCCCATCAGCGTCACGGCGACACACCCGAGGGCCGATGCCGCGCGCCGGGGAACAGCCTTCACCTGCGTCTGAGGGATGGCACCCCACCGGATGAGCACGAGCCTGACGTTACCGGGTGGGTTGCACGCCTGCCCCATACACGCCGAGTTGGTGTTCGCCAGGTGAAGCTCCGTCGGCTACCGGACGTCGGCTATCCGCGCGAAACACCGGTGCGGCACGATGGTGGCAGGGTGCGACCCACCCGTTACGGCACACATTCCGCCACACAACAGGAGTAGTGCGTTGACAACTGAGTTCGTGCGCCACGATCTGGCCACAAACCCCACCGGCGCAACCGAACCCGACCGCGTTCGGGTGATCCGCGAGGGGGTGGCCTCCTACCTGCCCGACATCGATCCGGAAGAGACGTCGGAGTGGCTGGAGTCCTTCGACGAATTGCTGGAGCGCTCCGGCCCGTCGCGGGCGCGCTACCTGATGCTGCGATTGCTGGAACGGGCGGGCGAGCAGCGAGTCGCCCTCCCGTCGCTGACGTCAACCGATTACGTCAACACCATTCCGACCGAACTCGAGCCGTGGTTCCCCGGCGACGAGGACGTCGAACGGCGCTACCGGGCGTGGATCCGGTGGAACGCCGCGATCATGGTGCACCGCGCCCAGCGCCCGGGAGTCGGTGTGGGCGGCCATATTTCGACCTACGCCTCCTCGGCGGCGCTGTACGAGGTCGGCTTCAACCACTTCTTCCGCGGCAAGTCGCACCCCGGCGGCGGGGACCAGGTGTTCATCCAGGGCCACGCGTCGCCGGGCATCTATGCGCGCGCGTTCCTGGAAGGCCGCCTGACCGCCGACCGGATGGACGGCTTCCGGCAGGAGCACAGCCACGCCGCCGGCGGGCTGCCCTCCTACCCGCACCCGCGGCTGATGCCCGACTTCTGGGAATTCCCCACGGTCTCGATGGGCCTGGGCCCGCTCAACGCCATCTACCAGGCGCGGTTCAACCACTATCTCCACGACCGGGGCATCAAGGACACCTCCGACCAGCACGTGTGGTGCTTCCTGGGCGACGGCGAGATGGACGAGCCGGAGAGCCGCGGCCTGGCGCACGTCGCTGCGCTGGAGGGCCTGGACAACCTGACGTTCGTCGTCAACTGCAACCTGCAGCGCCTCGACGGCCCGGTGCGCGGCAACGGCAAGATCATTCAGGAGCTGGAGTCGTACTTCCGTGGCGCCGGCTGGAATGTCATCAAGGTGGTCTGGGGCCGCGAGTGGGACGCCCTGCTGCACGCCGACCGCGACGGCGCACTGGTGAACTTGATGAACACCACGCCGGACGGGGACTACCAGACATACAAGGCCAACGACGGCGCGTACGTGCGCGACCACTTCTTCGGCCGCGATCCGCGCACCAAGGCGCTCGTGGAGAACATGAGCGATTCAGAGATCTGGAACCTCAAGCGCGGCGGTCACGACTATCGCAAGGTCTACGCCGCCTACCGGGCCGCCGTCGACCACAGGGGTCAACCCACGGTGATCTTGGCCAAGACCATCAAGGGCTACTCGCTGGGCGCGCATTTCCAAGGCCGCAACGCTACGCATCAGATGAAAAAGCTTGCGCTGCAAGATCTTAAAGATTTCCGCGACGCGATCCGGATTCCGATCAGCGATGCCCAGCTGGAGGAGGATCCCTACCTGCCGCCCTACTACCACCCCGGCTCGGACGCGGAGGAGATCCGCTACATGGTCGACCGCCGGCGCACCCTGGGCGGCTTCCTGCCCGAGCGGCGGACCAAGGCGAAGGCGCTGCGGCTGCCCGGCCGCGACATCTATGCCGCGTTGAAGAAGGGGTCGGGAACCCAGGAGGTCGCCACCACCATGGCGACGGTGCGCACCTTCAAGGAAGTGTTGCGGGACAAGGAAATCGGCCCCCGCATCGTGCCGATCATCCCCGACGAGGCGCGCACCTTCGGCATGGACTCGTGGTTCCCGTCGCTGAAGATCTACAACCGCAACGGTCAGCTGTACACCGCCGTGGACGCCGAGCTGATGCTGGCCTACAAGGAAAGCGAAGTCGGCCACATCCTGCACGAGGGCATCAACGAGGCCGGGTCGGTCGGCTCGTTCATCGCGGCCGGCACGTCGTATGCGACGCACAACGAGCCGATGATCCCGATCTACATCTTCTATTCGATGTTCGGCTTCCAACGCACCGGCGACGGCCTGTGGGCCGCGGCCGACCAGATGGCCCGCGGCTTCCTACTCGGAGCCACCGCGGGGCGCACCACGCTGACCGGCGAGGGCCTGCAGCACGCCGACGGCCACTCGCTGCTGCTGGCCAGCACCAACCCGGCGGTGGTCGCCTACGACCCGGCATTCGCCTACGAGATCGCCTACATCGTGGAGAGCGGGCTGGCGCGGATGTTCGGGGAGAACCCCGAGGACGTCTACTTCTACATCACCATCTACAACGAGCCGTACGTGCAGCCGCCCGAGCCGGAGAACTTCGACCCCGAGGGCGTGCTGCGCGGCCTCTATCGCTACCACGTCGCCACCGAGCAGCGGGCCAACAAGGCGCAGATTTTGGCGTCTGGGGTGGCCATGCCGTCGGCGCTGAACGCCGCGCAGATGCTGGCCGCGGAGTGGGACGTCGCCGCCGACGTGTGGTCGGTGACCAGCTGGGGCGAGTTGAACCGCGACGGCGTGGCCGTCGACCGGGCGCGACTGCGCCATCCGGACCGGCCGGCCGGCGTCCCGTACGTCACCCAGGCCCTGTCGAACGCCACCGGGCCGGTGGTCGCCGTGTCCGACTGGATGCGCGCGGTACCCGAGCAGATCCGGCCGTGGGTACCGGGCACCTACGTCACCCTGGGCACCGACGGGTTCGGCTTCTCCGACACCCGGCCTGCGGCGCGGCGGTACTTCAACACCGACGCCGAGTCGCAGGTGGTGGCGGTGCTGGAGGCGCTGGCCCGCGACGGCGAGATCGACCCGTCGGTGCCCATCGCGGCCGCCCGCCAATACAAGATCGACGACGTGCTGGCCGCCCCGGAGCAGACGTCCGACCCCGGCGTGGCCTGACCCGGGCCGGGCGCTCAAGCCAGGAGCGCCGCCTGCCCGGCCAGCCGGGCGGTGAGCGCTGAGCGCTCGGCCAGCCGGGCGCTCAAGCCAGACTCTAAGAACGCCACGCGCCGCCTTTGGCGGAAACTTCCAGAAAAGTCGCGTAGGTTTTAGGGGTGAATGACAACCCCTTCGCCGGTCCGTTCGCCAAGCAGCCCCGATCCCCCCTGGAGCTCCTGGACACCGTGCCGGATTCGGTCCTGCGGCGGCTGAAGCAGTACTCCGGCCGGCTGGCCACCGAGGCGGTCTCGGTGATGGGCGATCGGCTGCCGTTCTTCGCCGACCTGGAAGCGTCGCAGCGGGCCAGCATGGCGTTGGTGGTGCAGACGGCCATCAACAACTTCGCCGAGTGGATGCAGGACCCGCACAGCAACGTCAGCCACACCGCGCAGGCGTTTGAGCTGGTGCCCCAGGACCTCGCCCGCCGCATCGCGCTGCGCCACAGCGTCGACATGGCGCGCGTGACCATGGACTTCTTCGAGGAGGTCGTCCCGCTGCTGGCCCGCTCCGAGGACCAGCTGACCGCGCTGACGGTGGGCATCCTCAAGTACAGCCGCGACCTGGCGTTCACCGCGGCGACCGCCTACGCGAACGCGGCCGAGGCCCGCGGGACCTGGGACAGCCGGATGGAGGCCAGCGTCGTCGATGCGGTGGTCCGCGGCGACACCGGCCCCGAGCTGCTGTCCCGCGCTGCCGCACTGAACTGGGACACCACCGCCCCGGCGACGGTCGTGGTCGGCACCCCGGCCCCCGGGCGCGACGGGTCGACCGGCCCGGACGACAGCGAGCGCGCGAGCCAGCACGTCCGCGATATCGCCGCACAGCACGGGCGCGCGGCACTCACCGATGTGCACGGCACCTGGCTGGTCGCGATCGTCTCCGGCCAACTGTCACCAACCGACAAATTCCTGGGCGATCTGCTGGTCGCGTTCGCCGACGGCCCCGTGGTCGTCGGACCCACCGCGCCCATGCTGACGGCCGCCTACCACAGCGCCAGCGAGGCGATATCCGGCATGAACGCCGTCGGCGGCTGGCGCGGGGCGCCCCGTCCGGTGCCGGCCCGCGAACTGCTGCCCGAACGGGCCCTGATGGGCGACGCGTCGGCGATCGTGGCGCTGCACACCGACGTGATGGGCCCGCTCGCCGACGCGGGTCCTACGCTGATCGAGACTCTTGACGCTTACTTAGATTGTGGCGGCGCGATTGAGGCTTGTGCCAGGAAGTTGTTCGTTCATCCAAACACCGTGCGCTACCGACTCAAGCGGATCACCGACTTCACCGGGCGCGATCCCATGCAGCCCCGTGACGCATATGTGCTGCGAGTGGCGGCGACGGTGGGCCAGCTCAACTACCCGACCACTCCTTCCAGCACCGTCGGCAACGCCATGCCGGCGGTCCCGCTGCCGGTCAAAGGGACTGTTGCGGTGCAATCCGGGCGACAGTGACTCAGGCAACAGGTCGCGGCACGATATCAAACCAGTAGCTTAAGGAGCCGTTTTGTAGGGTCTACACAAAAAGCTAAGACGAGGTTCATAATCTGTTACACCCGCCAAAACCGTTTCCACAGTGTTCTCTTAAACACGTGATTGCATTGCTTGCGCCCGGACAGGGTTCGCAGACCGAGGGGATGCTCTCGCCATGGCTGGAGCTCGTCGGCGCCGCTGACCAGTTGGCGCTGTGGTCCAAGGCCAGTGGCCTCGATCTCGTGCGCCTGGGCACCACCGCATCGACCGAAGAGATCACCGACACCGCGGTCACCCAGCCGCTGGTCGTGGCCGCCACGCTGCTGGCCCACCAGGAGCTGACCAAGCGCGGTCTGCTGTCGGACGCCGACCTGGTCGTAGCCGGCCACTCCGTCGGAGAGATCGCCGCCTATGCGATCGCCGGCGTGATCGCCGCCGACGACGCCGTCGCGCTGGCCGCCACCCGTGGCGCCGAGATGGCCAAGGCGTGCGCCCTCGAGCCGACCGGCATGTCCGCGGTGCTCGGCGGCGACGAGGGCGAGGTTCTGGCCAGACTCGAGCAGCTCGACCTGTTCCCGGCCAACCGCAACGCCGCCGGGCAGATCGTCGCGGCCGGCGCGCTGAACGCGCTGGAGAAGCTGGCCGAAGACCCGCCGGAGAAGGCCCGGGTGCGTGCCCTCGGGGTGGCCGGAGCGTTCCACACCAAGTACATGGCGTCGGCGCTCGACGGCTACGCCGCCGCGGCGGCCGCCGTTCAGACGTCCGAGCCCACCGCCAAGCTGCTGTCGAACCGCGACGGCAAGCCGGTCGCCTCGGCGGCCGCGGCGATGGAGGCGCTGGTCGCTCAGCTGACCCAGCCGGTCCGCTGGGACCTGTGCACTGCGACGCTGCGTGACCTGGAAGTCACTGCGGCCGTGGAGTTCCCGCCCGCGGGCACTCTCACCGGCATCGCCAAACGAGAACTTCGGGGGGTGACGGCTCGGGCCGTCAAGTCGCCCGCAGACCTGGACGCTTTGGCCGAGCTGTAAAGCCAGCTCGACCAGTTGCACAACCAGTACAACCGCATAACACGTCAATTCGACTAACACACAACACATCACGAAGGGAAACGCTGTGGCTGTCAGCCAGGAAGAAATCATCGCCGGTATCGCCGAGATCATCGAAGAGGTCACCGGTATCGAGCCCTCCGAGGTCACCCCGGAGAAGTCGTTCGTCGACGACCTGGACATCGACTCGCTGTCGATGGTCGAGATCGCCGTTCAGACCGAAGACAAGTACGGCGTCAAGATCCCGGACGAGGACCTCGCCGGTCTGCGTACCGTCGGTGACGTCGTCTCCTACATCCAGAAGCTCGAGGAAGAAGACCCCGAGGCCGCCGCAGCTCTGCGCGCGAAGCTCGAGTCGGAGAACCCCGACGCCGTGGCCAACGTCAAGGCGAGGCTGGAAGCGGACACCAAGTGAGCAAGCCTTCCACTGCTAATGGCGGTTACCCCAACGTTGTGGTAACCGCCGTCTCGGCAACGACTTCGATCGCGCCGGACATCGAGAGCACGTGGAAGGGATTGCTGGCCGGCGAAAGCGGCATCCACGTCCTCGAAGACGAGTTCGTCACCAAGTGGGACCTGCCCGTCAAGATCGGCGGTCACCTCAAGGAGCCCATCGACGAGCACATGAGCAGGCTGGACATGCGGCGCATGTCGTATGTCCAGCGGTTGGCCAAGGTGCTGAGCAGTCAGCTGTGGGAGACCGCCGGTAGCCCCGAGGTCGACCCCGACCGGTTCTCGGTCGTGGTCGGCACCGGGCTCGGCGGCGCCGAGCGGATCGTGGAGACCTACGACCTGATGAACGAGGGTGGCCCCCGCAAGGTGTCGCCGCTCGCCGTTCAGATGATCATGCCCAACGGCGCCGCGGCGGTGGTGGGCCTGCAACTCGGTGCCCGCGCCGGGGTCATCACCCCGGTCTCGGCCTGCTCGTCGGGTTCGGAGGCCATCGCCCACGCGTGGCGTCAGATCGTCATGGGTGACGCGGACTTCGCCGTCTGCGGTGGGGTCGAGGGCCCCATCGAAGCGCTGCCCATCGCGGCGTTCTCGATGATGCGGGCGATGTCGACGCGCAACGATGAGCCCGAGCGCGCATCGCGGCCGTTCGACAAGGACCGCGACGGCTTCGTGTTCGGTGAAGCCGGGGCGATGATGATCATCGAGACCGAAGAGCACGCCAAGGCCCGCGGCGCCAAGCCACTGGCCCGGCTGATGGGTGCCGGCATCACCTCGGACGCGTTCCACATGGTGGCACCGGCGGCGGACGGCGTTCGCGCCGGTCGCGCCATGACCCGGTCGCTGGAGCTGGCGGGGTTGTCCCCCAAGGACGTCGACCACGTCAACGCCCACGGGACGGCAACTCCGATCGGTGACACCGCCGAGGCCAACGCCATTCGCGTCGCGGGTTGCCAGGAGGCGGCCGTGTACGCACCGAAGTCGGCTCTGGGGCACTCCATCGGTGCCGTCGGGGCTCTGGAATCTGTTCTCACGGTATTGAGCCTTCGGGACGGCGTGATACCGCCGACACTCAACTACGAAACCCCCGATCCCGAGATCGATTTGGACGTTGTCGCGGGCGAACCTCGCTACGGCGACTTCCGTTATGCGATCAACAACTCGTTCGGGTTCGGTGGCCACAACGTGGCACTCGCCTTCGGGCGTTACTGAGCGCTGCCAAGCACGGAAGGAACGTTCGCAAGACCCATGACAGAGCTGGTTACCGGGAAAGCACTCCCGAATGTGGTCGTCACTGGCATTGCCATGACGACCGCCCTGGCAACCGACGCCGAGAACACGTGGAAGTTGTTACTCGACGGCCAAAGCGGCATCCGCACCCTCGAGGATCCGTTTGTCACGGAATACGACCTGCCGGTCCGCATCGGCGGCCACCTGTTGGAGGATTTCGACAGTCAGCTCACCCGCATCGAGCTGCGCCGGTCGGGCTACCTGCAGCGGATGTCCACCGTCCTGGGCCGGCGGGTATGGGAGAACGCCGGTTCGCCCGAGGTCGACACCGGCCGACTGATGGTGTCGATCGGTACCGGCCTGGGCTCGGCCGAGGAGCTCGTCTTCGGGTATGACGAGATGCGCACGCGCGGCTACCGGGCGATGTCCCCGCTGACCGTGCAGAAGTACATGCCCAACGGCGCGGCGGCGGCGGTCGGCCTGGAACGGCACGCCAAGGCCGGGGTGATGACGCCGATCTCGGCCTGTGCGTCCGGTTCGGAGGGCGTCGCGCGGGCCTGGCAACAGATCGTGCTCGGCGAGGCCGACATCGCGATCTGCGGCGGCGTGGAAACGAAGATCGAGGCGGTGCCGATCGCCGGCTTTGCCAACATGCGCATCGTGTTGTCCACCAACAACGACGACCCCGCCGGTGCGTGCCGCCCCTTCGACCGGGACCGCGACGGGTTCGTGTTCGGCGAGGGCGGCGCGCTGATGGTGATCGAGACCGAAGAGCACGCAAAGGCGCGTGGCGCGAACATCCTGGCCCGGATCATGGGGGCCAGCATCACCTCGGACGGCTTTCACATGGTGGCGCCGGATCCCAACGGCGAACGCGCCGGCCACGCCATGAGCCGGGCGATCCAGCTCGCGGGCCTCAGCCCCAGCGACATCGGCCACGTCAACGCCCACGCCACCGGCACCTCGGTGGGTGACCTGGCCGAGGGCAAGGCGATCAACAACGCCCTGGGTAGCAACAGGCCCGCGGTGTACGCGCCCAAGTCCGCCCTCGGCCACTCGGTGGGTGCGGTCGGCGCGGTGGAATCCATCCTGACCGTGCTCGCCCTGCGCGACCAGGTGGTTCCGCCCACGCTCAACCTGGAAAACCTCGACCCCGAAATCGACCTCGACGTCGTGGCCGGCAAGCCGCGGCCGGGTAACTACGAGTACGCGGTCAACAACTCGTTCGGCTTCGGCGGACACAACGTGGCCATCGCCTTCGGGCGGTACTGAACCGAGCAACACCGAATATCAGGAGACCTGCGATGACTATCACGGCCCCCGAGACGGTTGGCGAGTCGCTCGACCCTCGCGACCCGCTGTTGCGCCTGAGCACCTTCTTCGACGATGACACGGTCGAGCTGCTGCACGAGCGCGATCGTTCCGGCGTTCTTGCCGCGGCGGGGACCGTGAACGGTGTGCGCACCATCGCGTTCTGCACCGACGGCACCGTCATGGGCGGCGCGATGGGCATCGAGGGCTGCACGCACATCGTCAACGCCTACGACACCGCCATCGAGGAGCAGAGCCCGATCGTGGGTATCTGGCACTCCGGCGGTGCGCGACTGGCCGAGGGCGTGAAGGCGCTCCACGCGGTGGGCCTGGTCTTCGAGGCGATGATCCGGGCGTCCGGCTACATCCCGCAGATCTCGGTGGTCGTCGGCTTCGCGGCCGGCGGCGCCGCCTACGGGCCGGCCCTGACCGACGTGATCGTGATGGCGCCGGAGAGCCGGGTCTTCGTCACCGGGCCCGACGTGGTGCGCAGCGTCACCGGCGAGGACGTGGACATGTGCTCGCTCGGCGGCCCGGAGACCCACCACAAGAAGTCCGGCGTGTGCCACATCGTCGCCGACGACGAGCTCGACGCGTACGAGCGTGGTCGCCGGTTGGTCGGGTTGTTCTGCCAGCAGGGGCATTTCGACCGCAACAAGGCCGAGGCCGGTGACACCGACATCCACGCGCTGCTGCCCGAGTCGGCGCGGCGGGCCTACGACGTCCGCCCGATCGTGACCGCGATCCTCGACGACGAGACGCCGTTCGACGAGTTCCAGGCCAACTGGGCGCCGTCGATGGTGATCGGCCTGGGCCGGCTGTCCGGCCGTACGGTCGGCGTGCTGGCCAACAACCCGCTGCGTCTGGGCGGTTGCCTGAACTCCGAAAGCGCCGAGAAGGCAGCACGTTTCGTGCGGCTGTGTGACGCCTTCGGCATTCCGCTGGTGGTGATCGTCGACGTGCCCGGGTATCTGCCCGGTGTCGACCAGGAGTGGGGCGGCGTGGTGCGCCGCGGCGCCAAGCTGTTGCACGCGTTCGGCGAGTGCACGGTTCCGCGCGTCACGCTGGTCACCCGAAAGACGTACGGCGGGGCCTACATTGCGATGAACTCGCGGTCGCTCAACGCGACCAAGGTGTACGCGTGGCCGGACGCCGAGGTTGCGGTGATGGGCGCCAAGGCCGCCGTCGGCATTCTGCACAAGAAGAAGCTGGCCGCCGCGGCGGATCATGAGCGCGAGGCGCTGCACGACCAGCTGGCCGCCGAGCACGAGCGGATCGCGGGCGGCGTGGACAGCGCCATCGAGATCGGCGTGGTCGACGAGAAGATCGACCCGTCGCACACACGCAGCAAGCTCACCGAGGCGCTGGCCCAGGCGCCCGCGCGTCGCGGCCGGCACAAGAACATCCCGCTGTAATTCTTTGGCGCGCGAGCGCTCTTATACTTGCGGCGGTAGCGGGCTCAGGATCGCCGAAAGCGCTTGCCGCAGAGCCCCTTCGGGGTCGTCGGGAAGTTTGTCGGCACGCCACCCGACAAAGTCGTCCGGGCGGATCAGCAGCGCCCCGTCCGGCGGCAGTCCGGTGACCGCGGCCCACTCGTCACTGTAGAAGCGATGCGCGGCCAGCGACGCCGAAGCCGCTGCCGCACACCATCGCTCGTCCCCGGACAGCACGGTGAATCGGGGCCCCAGCAGGTCGAGCGTCGAGACGCCCTCGCCCACCCAGACGTGCGGCATCCGGGTGCCGGGTTGGGCGCGCAGCGTGTCCACCGGGCCGTCGCCCTCCGCATCGCTTGTCAAAACCGCGGCTGAGCGGTACCGGTACCCGATGAGCAGGGCGAACATCGAGCACTCCTCGTCGGCCGGCAACTGCGGCACGTCGCCACCCGCCCGCAGCAGCGCCACCGACGGCCCCGTCAGCGACTGGCGCGCGGCGAATCGGCCCACCGGGTGGCGCTCGGCGTGGTAGGTGTCAAGCAGTTCGGGACCGGCGTCTCCGCCGAGGACGGCGGCGAGTTTCCACGCCAGGTTGTGGGCGCTCTGAATGGCGGTGTTGGCTCCCCCGGCCTTGAACGGCGGCATGGTGTGCGCCGAATCTCCGACGAGAAATGCTCGCCCACAACGGAATTGGTCGGCCACCCGTTCGTAGGGTTGCCACGCGGCAACCTCGATGATCTCGATGTCCATCGGCTCGCCGAAGGCTTTGGTCAGCAGCTCGCGGCAGCGCTGCGGGGTGAACTGCTCGGCCGTCTCTCCTGCGCCGGGAAAGTAGGTGGTGATGAACATGCCGAAATCGTCCTTGACGACCAGGAAGATCCCGTCCACGTCGTCGTTCTTGACCTGCACGCCGTCGCCGTCGTGCAACTCCGCGATGAACCGTCGCCACGGCGCGCGGAAGTAGACGAAGACGACGTAGATCGGCAGTGCGCCGTATCCGGATGTGGTGATGCCCAGCCAGTCACGGATCGGGCTGTGCACGCCGTCCGCGGCGACGAGATAGTCGGCGCGGACGGTCTCCGGCTCCCCCGACGCCGCGTCGCGCAGCACCGCGGTGACACCGGTCTCGTCCATCTCGATCGAAGACAGCTCCGTGCCGTAGCGCACGTCGCTGCCGCCTCGTCGCGCCGCATCGCGCAGGATCGGCTCGAGCCGACTCTGCGGGCAATACTGTGCCGCCGGCTCGGGACTCAGCTTGTCCAGGCTGGCGAAGATCGCCTCGATGTCCAGCGCCGGTTCTTCCACGGCGCTGTTCAGCGTGGGCCTGACCACCATCGCCGAGACGTGTTCGGCGACCGCGCGCACCTCGTCGCGAAGCCCCAGGCCGCGCAGCACTTCCGAGCTGCGGAAACTCAGATTGCGAGCCTTCGGATAGAGGAAGGATTCCCGTCGCTTCTCGACCAGTAGCGAGCGGACCCCGTGCTGGGCCAGCAGCGCCGACGTGGCCAACCCGCCGACGCCGGCTCCGACGATGAGCACCGGAACACGCGTAGCCACCACACCACCTCCGAACGCCAGGCCAGACAAAGTGATAGTAACTGTCATTATACATTTACTGTCATTAACTGGCGTTGATGCATCCAGAATTCCAAGGGTGCCTGTTGCCGGTTCAGCTGGAGTGGGTAAACAACGCACCAGCGGGCGTCAGTGGAATCAGGTCCTAGTCAGAAGGCGGCATCGAATGGTTCGTGAAGAAGGGGGCCGGTGGGACGTCGGCATCCAGAACAACGCGGTTTACCTCGCGCGCATATCGGAGAGCGACAAACGGATATTCGACGATTCGATATCAGCTGAAGAGGCCCGTGATCTCGCTGGCCTGTTGACGAAGTTCGCAGCCAAGCTCGAAGAGGCCGCGGAATCCGACACCGCCGAGAAGTCCGAGGACGACGAAGACTCCAAAGACGATAAGGAGTCCAAGGACGACGATAAGGACTCCAAAGACGATGAGTCCGAGGACGACAAAGACTCCGAGGACGGCAAGGACTCCGAAGACGACGAGTCCAAGGACGACAAAGACTCCGAAGACGACGAAGACTCTAAAGACGACGAGGACTCTGATAAGTCGTCGGACTAGGTTCGGCTAGCCGAAGCGCGCCAAAAACTCCTCGGCGACGACGACAGCCCGCTCCCGATCGCGCGCCACCAACCCGATCCGGGTCCGCCGGTCCAGGATGTCGGAGACATCCAGCGCGCCCTCATGCGTTATCGCGTAGGCGAATTCCGCTCTGCTGACGTCGATTCCCTCCGCGACCGGCTCGGTCGGCCGATCGCAGGCCGCGACGGCGACGACCTTGGGCGCCTCGGCCCCGTACCGCTGCACCAGCGACGGCGGCAGCTCGATTTCGTGAGCCGCGATCACCCCGGGATTGGCCGGGGCCCCGATCAGCGGCAGGTTGCGGGTCTGGCATTTCCCGGCGCGCAGGTGCCGCAGCTGAATCGCGCGGTTCAGCACGTCCTGTGCCATGTAGCGGTATTCGGTCAGCTTCCCACCGATCACGCTGATCACCCCGGATGCCGATTCCACGACGGCATGCTCGCGGGAGACGTCGGCGGTGCGGCCTTCGCCGGTATCGATCAGCGGCCGTAGCCCGGCGTAGGCGCCGATCACGTCTGTGGCGGCGAGCTCGGTGCCCAATGCGGTGTTCACCGTGTCCAGCAGGAAGGTGATCTCTTCGACCGACGGCTCGGGCACGTCCGGAATGGGGCCGGGAGCCGCTTCGTCGGTGAGCCCCAGATAAACCCGGCCCAGTTGTTCGGGCATGGCGAAGACGAAGCGATTGAGCTCGCCGGGAATCGGAATGGTCAGCGCCGCAGAAGGATTGCCGAAAGACTGGGCATCGAAGACCAGATGCGTGCCGCGACTGGGCCGCAACCGCAACGCGCCGTCGATCTCGCCCGCCCACACCCCGGCCGCGTTGATGATCGCGCCCGCTGACACGTCGAACGATCCCCCGGCGCGCAGGTCCGTCAGTCGCACCGAGGTGCCGGTGGCCCGCGATGCCGACACCCTGGTCAGGATCCGCGCGCCGTGCTGCGCCGCGGTGCGCGCGACCGCGGTGACCAGTCGGGCGTCGTCGATCAATTGACCGTCGTAGGCCAGGAAGCCGCCGTCCAGGCCGTCCCGCCGCACGGTCGGCGCCATCTCCACGACGCGCTGCGCCGAAACCCGGCGCGAGCGGGGCAGCGTCGACGCCGGGGTGCCGGCGAGGAACCGCAGCGCGTCACCGGCCAGGAAACCGCCACGCACCAGCGCCCTCTTGCCCGGGCTCATCGACGGCAGCAGCGGCACCAGCTGGGGCATCGCGTGAACCAGGTGGGGGGCGTTGCGCGTCATCAGGATTCCACGCTCGACGGCGCTGCGCCGGGCGATGCCCACGTTGCCGGTCGCCAGGTAGCGCAGCCCGCCGTGCACGAGTTTGGAGCTCCAGCGGCTGGTGCCGAACGCCAGATCGTGTTTCTCCACCAGCGCCACCCGCAGGCCGCGCGCCGCCGCATCCAGCGCGATGCCGGCACCGGTGATGCCGCCGCCGATCACCACGACGTCCAGCGCTTCACCGTCGGCGAGCGCGGTCAGGTCCGCGGCGCGGCGGGCGCCGTTCAGGGCGGTCGGATCGGGTATCACGACAGGTATCCGTTCAGCGAGTAGGCCAACTCGGTGGCCAGCGCGTCGGCGTCGAGCATCGGTTCGACGATCCGCGCCGACTGGATGGTCGATTGGGCGATCAGCAGCACCATGGCCGCCATCTGGACGGGGTCGCCGAGCCGGACGCTGCCGTGCCGCTGAGCCATCCGCAGCCGGGCGGCGAGGGCGTCGATCAACATGCGCTGGCTGGTCCCCAGGCGTTCGGTGATGTACGTCGACGCGAGATCCGAGTGCAGCACCGACATCACCAACCGGTCCGCCCGCAGCAGATCGGTCACCGTGACTATCTGTCGCACAAGGGATTCCCGATCGTTCCCGAGCAACGGGGCGTCGCGCATCACCTCGGTGATGTGCTGGGTCAGCAGCGCCGCCACGATCGACGGCGTGTCCGGCCAGCGCCGATACACCGTCGGCCTGCTGACGCCGGCTCGCCGGGCTATCTCGGCGAGGGTGACCCGGTCCACGCCGAAATCCACCACACAGCTGGCGGCCGCCGCGAGGATGCGCTCGCCGGTATCCAACTTGTCGTTACGGATTGACAACATATGTAATACTGTAACGCATGACCGATTCCCAGGGGCTGTTGCCGCCGATGAAATGGAACGCGTGGGGAGACCCCGCCGCGGCCAAGCCGCTCTCGGAGGGGATCCGGTCCTTGCTGCAGCAGGCCGTGGGCGTCGAGGGGTCCCGCACGGTCGAACTGCGATCCGACCAGGTGCAATTGCGCCCGTCGGCGTTGTCGCAGTCCGATCGGGATGCGCTGGCCGCCATCGTCGGCGCCGAATACTGCCGCACGGCGGATTCCGATCGTTTGCTGCACGCGGGCGGCAAATCCACCATCGACCTGCTGCGTCGCAACGACCGAGGGGTCCAGGACGCGCCCGACGCCGTGCTGCTTCCCGGCGATGACGACGCCGTTGCCGCGATCCTGCGCCACTGCTCGCAGCATCGCATCGCCGTCGTACCCTTCGGCGGGGGCACCAGCGTGGTCGGTGGGCTCGACCCCGATCGCGCGGAGTTCGCCGCCGTCGTGTCGCTTGACCTGCGCCGCTTCGACCAACTGATCTCGCTGGACGACGTCTCCGGGCAGGCCGTCTTCGGGGCCGGGGTCACCGGACCGGAGGCCGAACGCCTCCTTGGCGCACAAGGCTTTTCGCTCGGCCATTTCCCGCAGAGTTTTGAGTACGCCACCATCGGCGGCTTCGCCGCCACCCGCTCGTCCGGTCAGGACTCGGCGGGCTACGGCCGGTTCAACGACATGGTGCGCGGCCTGCGCGTGGTCACCCCGGTGGGCATCCTGGATCTGGGCCGCGCACCGGAATCCGCCGCGGGCCCCGACCTGCGCCAGCTGTTGATCGGCTCGGAGGGCACCCTGGGCGTCATCACCCAGGTGCGGCTGCGCGTGCACCGCGCGCCGGAAGCCGTCCGCTACGAGGCGTGGTCGTTCCCCGACTTCGCGACCGGGGCCGCGGCCCTGCGCGCCGTCACCCAAAATGCCACCGGCCCCACCGTCATTCGGCTCTCCGACGAGGCCGAGACCGGAGTCAACCTGGCCACCACCGAGGCGATCGGCGAATCCCAGATCACCGGCGGATGCCTGGCCATCACCATGTTCGAGGGCACCACCGAACACGTCGAAAGCCGGCACGCCGAAACCAGCGCGCTGCTGGCGGCCCGAGGCGGAACCTCGCTGGGCGACGGTCCGGCGCGGGCCTGGGAGCGCGGCCGATTCGGCGCACCGTACCTGCGCGATTCGCTGCTCGCGGCGGGCGCGCTGTGCGAAACGCTGGAGACCGCGACCGACTGGGCAGGCGTCCCCGCGCTGAAAACCGCTGTCACCCAAGCACTTACCGAGGCGCTCGCCGCAACCGGCACGCCGGCCCTGGTGATGTGTCACATCTCCCACGTCTACCCCACCGGCGCCTCGTTGTATTTCACCGTCGTCGCCGGGCAACGGGGCAACCCGATCGAGCAGTGGAAAGCCGCCAAAAAGGCCGCGTCGGATGCCATCATGGCCACCGGCGGGACCATCACCCACCACCATGCGGTCGGAGCCGACCACCGGCCGTGGATGCGCGACGAGATAGGCGAGCTGGGAGTGCAGGTGTTACGCGCGGTCAAGGCGACACTGGATCCGGCCGGAATTCTCAATCCCGGCAAGCTGATTCCGTGACGGCCGAGCTGCGCCGCCGAGAGATCGGCAAGGTGATCGCGCTGACCAACCCGGTGTCGGGTCACGGCGCCGCGGTCCACGCCGCCCAGCTCGCGATCGCCCGGCTGCACCGCCGCGGCGTGGAAGTCGTCGAAATCATCGGCGACGACGCGCAAGACGCCCGCCACCTGGTCGGCGCGGCCCTGGACAAGGGCACCGACGCGGTCATGGTGACCGGAGGCGACGGCGTCGTCTCCAACGCCCTGCAGGTGTTGGCGGGAACGGACGTTCCGCTGGGCGTGATTCCGGCCGGCACCGGCAACGACCACGCCCGCGAATTCGGCATCCCCACCAAGGACGCCGAGGCCGCCGCGGACATCGTCGCCGACGGCTGCACGGAATCCATTGACCTGGGCCTGATTCAGGGAAGCAGCGGCGCCAAAAAGTGGGAGAAATGGTTCGGCACCGTGGCGGCCACCGGCTTCGATTCGCTGGTCACCGATCGCGCCAACCGGATGAGCTGGCCGCACGGCCGGCTGCGCTATTACGTTGCGATGCTGGCCGAGCTGTCACAGCTGCGGCTCTTGCCATTTCGCATGGTGCTCGACGGCAGCAGAGAGGTCGACGCGGATATCACGCTTGCCGCCTTCGGCAACACCCGCAGCTACGGCGGCGGGCTGCAGATCTGTCCCGGCGCCGACCACACCGACGGACTGCTCGACATCACCATGGTGCACGAGGCGTCGCGGACCAAGCTGGTTCGCCTGTTCCCCACCGTCATGAAGGGCACGCACGTCAACCTCGACGAGGTCAGCACGGCGCGGGCCAAGTCCATCCACGTCGAGTGCCCCGGCATCAACGTCTACGCCGACGGCGACTTCGCCTGCGCGCTGCCGGCCGATGTCTCGGCGGTTCCGGGCGCTCTGCAGATTCTGCGCCCGGCCAACCGATAGGCCCGGTCTCGAGGGACCATTACGGCATGTTCAAACGCGCTAGCGGATGCGCTAGCGCGTTTGAAAGTCACCCATTGCTTCCAGACCGGCGGCCCCGGCTGAGCCGCCGACCGACTAACCGACGCCGCGGCTGAGCCAGGTCACCTCGCCGACGTCGCCGCCGTCGCGGTAGGCCTCGAGCGCCTCGTCCCAGGCCGTGCCGAGCACCGAGTCCAATTCCGCGGCCAGGGTGTCGGCGCCCTGGGCCATCATCGCCCGCAGCCGCATCTCCCCGACCATGATGTCGCCGTTGGCGCTCATCGCCCCGCTCCACAGGCCGAGCTGCGGGGTGTGGCTGAACCGGTGTCCGTCGACGCCGGGGCTGGGGTCCTCGGTGACCTCGAACCGCAGCACGGACCAGGACCGCAGCGCGTTGGCCAGTTTGGCGCCGGTGCCCACGGGCCCGACCCAGTTGGTGACCGCGCGCAGCTGTCCGGGCATCGCCGGCTGGGGCGTCCAGGTCAGATTCGCCTTGGCACCCAGGGACGACGACAACGCCCACTCGACATGCGGGCAAACCGCCGCGGGTGACGCGTGCACGTACACCACGCCGGTCGTCACGTCGGCGAATTGATTCGACGCTCGCATTTCCTGCTCCTTCGGTTCCACGAGGGACGTCTTCCCCAACGACCTGCGGACCCGACAAACAGGGCAGCTTGCTTGAAATCTTCGATTTTTTGTGTGTCGTGCGTGTCTATTGTGCCTTGTGATACCCCTGTTGCGCTAGTGTGCATTTCCCACTAGCTGTAATCGGCTATCACGGCGTCCGAAATCGCCGGCCACGGCCGCAGCGCCCACTCCCCGAAATCCCGGTCCGTGAGGACCACCAACGCCAGGTCTTTTTCGGGATCCGCCCAGATAAAACCGCCCGCCTGACCAAAATGGCCGTACGTTCGCGCGGAATTCTGGGTGCCCGTCCAGTGCGGCGATTTCGTGTCCCGGAGCTCGAAACCCAGCCCCCAATCGTTGGGCCGCTGCACCCCGTAACCGGGCAGAACGCCGTCCAGACCGGGAAACTGCACCGTCGTCGCCTCGGCGTGCAAGCCGTGCGAGACCGTCGCCGGGCGCAGCAGGTCCCCGGCGAACGCCGCCAGATCGGCCACGGTCGACCTCACCCCGAACCCGGCGGCCACCGCACCGCCGTGCAGCTCGGTCGCCGCCATGCCCAGCGGCTCGCACACCGCCTCGGTCAGGTAGCGCGCAAACTCGATGCCGGTCTCGCGCTCCACGGTCTGGCCCAGCACCGTGAAGCCCTGGTTGGAGTAGATCCGCCGGGCCCCGGGCGCGGCCAGCACCTGGTCGTTGTGCATCGACAGACCCGAGGTGTGGGCAAGCAGGTGCCGGACGGTTGCGCCGGGCGGGCCGGCCGGCGTGTCGAGCTCGACCGCGCCTTCCTCGATGGCGACCTGCACGGCCCGGGCCGCCAACGGCTTGGTTACCGAGGCCAGCTCGAACACCCGCTCGGTGTCGCCGTGACTGGCCAGCACGCCGCCCGGGCCGATTACCGCTGCGGCGGCGGCCCCGACCGGCCAGTCGTTCAGGGCGTCGAGGACCGCCATCACTTCCGGGCGATGTAGTAGTTGTTGATCGGGTCCGACTCGATCTCGGCCACGCTCACGTCGCCGAACCCGGCATCGCCCAGCATCGAGACCGCCAGTTGCGTCCCCCAGGCGGTGCCAAGTCCGGCGCCGTCCAGCGCCAGCGACACCGTCATGCAGTGCATCAGCGACGTTGTATACAGGTAGGTGCTCATCGGAACACCGACGTTCTCCTCGAGCCGGCTCGACGCCTTGATGTCGGCCATCAGCAGCACACCGCCGGGGCGCAGCGCGGCGTAGATGTTCTCCAGGACCCGCGCCGGCTGCGCCTGATCGTGGATGGCGTCGAAGACGGTGATGACGTCGTAGGCGTCCGCCTTATCCAACTCAGCGAGATTGTGGCTTTCGAAGGCCGCGTTGGACAGGCCCCGCTCGGCCGCCTCCGCGATCCCGGTGGCGATGGCCTGCTCGGAGAAGTCGATGCCGGTGAAGCGGCTGGCCGGAAACGCTTGTGCCATTACGTTGATGGCATGTCCGCTGCCGCAGCCGAAATCCGCCACGTCGGCGCCGGACCGCAGCCGCTCCACGAGTCCATCCACCAACGGCAGCACCACGTCGACCAACGCGGTGTCGTACACGACGCCGCTCTGCTCGGCCATCAATGCGTGGAAGCGGGGAAACTCGCTGTACGGCAGCCCGCCCCCGGCGCGGAAGCACCCGATGATCTTTTGTTCGACCTCGGCGAGCACCGGAACGAGCAGGGTCACCAGGGCCAAATTGTCCGGTCCGGCCTCGCGCGTCAGCACCTTGGCGCGCTCCGCGGGCAACGAGTAGGTCGCGGTGTCGGGGTCGTAGTCGACGACGCGTCCGGTGGTCATGCCGGCCAGCCACTCCCGGACGTAGCGCTCGTTGAGCCCGGCCGCCTCGGCGATCTGCTCGCTGGTGGCCGGTGCCTGCCCGGCCATGGTGTCCAGCAGCCCGGTCTGATGCCCGATGCTGAGCAACAGCGTCAGGCTGGCGCCGTCGATGGCCGCGGTGATTCGTTCGGTGAATTCTTCGGTGGTTTCCAAAGCCGTCACGCCCAGGGACGCTACACCCGCTCGATGGTCGGCCGGTTGCCAACAGCGGATGGGTGGACAACCCGCCGCGAGATGTATGGCGGCGGTCAGTAGGTTGTAGCCCATGAGTCAGACAGTGCGCGGCGTGATTTCACGCAAGAAGGGCGAACCCGTTGAATTGGTGGACATCGTCGTCCCGGATCCCGGGCCCGGGGAGGCTCTGGTCGACGTCATCGCCTGCGGGGTGTGCCACACCGACCTGACCTACCGCGAGGGCGGCATCAACGACGAGTATCCCTTCCTGCTCGGCCACGAGGCCGCCGGCCGGGTCGAGGCCGTCGGCCCGGACGTGACCGCCGTCGCGCCGGGCGACTTCGTCGTCCTGAACTGGCGCGCGGTCTGTGGGCAGTGCCGGGCGTGCAAGCGCGGCCGGCCGCACCTGTGCTTCGACACCTTCAATGCCACCCAGAAGATGTCGCTGACCGACGGCACCGAGCTCACGCCCGCGCTGGGCATCGGCGCGTTCGCCGACAAGACGCTGGTGGCCGCCGGCCAGTGCACCAAGGTCAATCCCGAGGCCGACCCCGCGGTCGCGGGCCTGCTGGGCTGCGGGCTTATGGCCGGGCTGGGCGCGGCGATCAACACCGGCGCCGTCACCCGCGATGACACCGTCGCGGTCATCGGTTGCGGCGGCGTGGGCGACGCCGCGATCGCCGGTGCGGCGCTGGTGGGCGCCCGGCGGATCATCGCCGTCGACACCGACAACGCCAAACTGGACTGGGCCCGCAAGTTCGGCGCCACGCACACCGTCAACGCGCGCGAACTCGACGTCGTCAAGACCATTCAGGACCTCACCGACGGCTTCGGCGCCAACGTGGTGATCGACGCCGTGGGCCGGCCGGAAACTTGGAAGCAGGCCTTCTACGCCCGCGACCTCGCCGGAACCGTTGTGCTGGTTGGTGTTCCGACCCCCGACATGCGCCTGGACATGCCGCTGGTGGACTTCTTCAGCCATGGCGGCTCGTTGAAGTCATCGTGGTACGGCGACTGCCTGCCCGAACGCGACTTCCCCACCCTGATCGACCTGTATCTGCAGGGCCGTCTGCCGTTGGAGAAGTTTGTGTCCGAGCGAATCGGGCTAGACGCCATCGAGGAGGCGTTCGAGAAGATGCATGGTGGCAAGGTCCTGCGTTCGGTAGTGGTGCTGTAAATGGTGGACATCGATCGGGTCGTTACCCACGGCACCTTTGAACTCGACGGCGGCAGTTGGGAAGTCGACAACAACATCTGGCTGATCGGCGACAATTCGAACGTCGTGGTGTTCGATGCCGCCCACGACGCCGCACCCATCATCGAGGCGGTGGGCGGTCGCCACGTGGTGGCGGTGGTGTGCACGCACGGTCACAACGACCACGTCACCGTGGCACCCGAACTCGGCAAGACACTCGACGCGCCGGTTCTGCTGCACCCCGCCGACGAAGTACTGTGGCGAATGACGCACCCGGACAGCGACTTTCGCACGATCGCCGACGGTGACACGCTCGACGTCGCCGGCACCGAGCTGCTGGCGTTGCACACGCCGGGCCACTCCCCTGGATCGGTGTGCTGGTACGCCCCGGACCTGGGCGTCGTGTTCAGCGGCGACACCCTGTTCGCCGGCGGGCCGGGCGCGACCGGGCGCTCCTATTCGGACTTCCCCACCATCCTGCAGTCGATTTCCGGCCGGCTCGGCACGTTGCCCGGCGACACCGTCGTGCATACCGGCCACGGCGACAGCACCACCATCGGCGACGAAATCGTCCACTACGAGGAATGGGTGGCCCGCGGCCACTGATTCCTTGCACGCCGAACTGCCAACCGGTCCGGCCTCTATCGTTGACCCATGCCGCCTGAACCCCGGATGCCCGAATCGAGCATTGTGGTGCGGCCCGAGCCCGACTACACCGAGGCGTCGCGGCTGCGGGCCGCCGGGTTGGCGCAGGCGATCGCGGCCTTCGAGCGGGCCGCCGAAGAGGTCACGCTGCCCAAGCCTCCGCAGCCGATCGTCATCGCCGACTACGGCGCGGCCAACGGCCACAATTCGCTCAGGCCGCTGTCGGCGGCTATCGCGGTGCTACGTCGCCGCACCCGCCACGATCACGCAATCCTGGTGGCGCACACCGATGTACCGGGCAACGACTTCGCTACGCTGTTCGAGACGGTGCACGACGACCCGGAAAGCTACCTGCACTCCGACACGGCGACGTTCACCTCGGCCGTCGGCCGTTCGTTTTATGACCAGATCGTGCCGTCCAAGACGGTCAACCTGGGGTGGACGTCGTGGGCGACGCAGTGGTTGAGCCGAACGCCGTGCGAGGTGCACGATCACGTGCACGTCTCGCGGAGCCACGACGACGCCGTGCATTCGGCCTATGCCGACCAGGCGGCGCTGGACTGGCATAACTTCGTCGCCTTCCGCGGCCGGGAGTTGGCCCCCGAGGGCCGACTGGTGGCGCTGACGCTGGCCGCCGACGAAGACGACACCGCGGGCTTCGCCCCGCTGCTCGACACCATCGTCGATGCGCTGGATGATTTGGCGCGCGAGGGCCTACTGCACCCAGATGAGTTGCGCCGCATGACGATTCCTACCTTCGCCCGTACCGAGAAGGATTTTCGTGCCCCGTTCGCGCCGAAGGGGCGCTTCGAGGGCCTGATGATCGAGCACCTCGAGATGTTCAACGCCGAGGACCGGTTCTGGGCTCGCTATCAGTTAGACCACGACGCAGAGGCATTCGGCGCGCAGTGGGCGGCGTTCGCCCGGTTCGCGCTGTTCCCCTCGCTGCTGGCCGCACTCGACGGTGGGGTCCACGACGAGCGGGCGACGCGATTCGTCGAGCACCTGGAGGGCGCGGTGGCCTCGCGCCTTGCCGGCGCGCCCGAGCCGATGCGAATCCCGCAGGCCGTGGTCGTGCTGATCAAGCGCGACACCTCGCACCGATGAGAGTTTTGGCACAACGGCGCAGCGGGTAAGCCCCTACCAATCGTCAACCTGCGACCGCAAGGGGGTAGACGCATGAGCGTGCAGGACGATAAAGGGACTGATCGGGACGAAAAAGCTGATCAGACTGATCAAGAGACTGATCGAGCCGACCGAGCCGATCAAACTGGTCAAGGTGATGAGCAACGGCTAACCGAAAAGCCAGAGCCGGACGAGGACGACAAAAAGAAGGCCGCCGAGATGATGGAGGCCTACAAAGAAAAGCCCACGATCGTCCTACCCGGCACCGGCGGCAGCGTCTCCGGTACCGCGGTCAACGAGTGGCTGGACGACGAGGGCAATCCCAAGCACGAGACGCCTGAGGGCGCCGATGCCGATGATACCCAGGACAAGGGTGACGGCCAGCGCGACGAAAAGGACCTGCAGGAACAGATCGAAAAGGACAAGGCCCTCAACGAGAAGCTGAGAGAAGCCGCCCAAGAGGAGAACAAGGGCGAAAAGGGTTGAGCTGCAGCCGATAACGTAGGACTCAATGAGCGGGTATCGGCCCCAGCGCGGTGATGCCCAAATTGCCCTCGATCTCCTGGATGATCTGGTTGACGCGGTCAAGCCCGGGGATGGGTTCGTTGACGCCCGGAACGGGTGGAATCGGCGGGGCCGCCACTTTGCGCGGAGCCGCCGGACGCGCGGGCACGGCCGGCGGGGCCGCCTGAGGGGTCGCACGGGGTGTGGTGGTCATCGGCGTCTCGGTCTCGGCGGGCGGGGTGGTGTCAGACGTTGACGGCACCGGAACGTCCGGTGGCGGCGGGGTGGGCTCGGCCGTCGCGCTGTGGGGCGCCGGTGGCGGGGCCGCGGGTGTGGTATTCGGTGCCGGCGCTGGTGTCGTCGCCGTCTTGTTTTGCGCGGTCAGCCCGATCGCTATGGCGGTTCCCACCAGCAGCACCGCCGCGACGGTGATGATGATCGCCGCTACCGGCAGCACATGCCAGTGAGACGCCAGCCGCTTGCGCTTGACGGTTACAGGTGCGGCCTCGGTCGACCCAATCGCGGCCACGGCCGCTCCGGTCGCCGCGTCGGGGTCTGGCCCGGAATACCCGGCGCCGGTGATCCGCGAGTTGGTTCCGGTGGCCGACCAGGCCCGCGCCAGCTCGGCCTGAGTCGGCTCGGCGGGCGCGGCGGGCGCGGCGGGCGTCGAGCCGGCATCGCCGGGGCCGTGCGCGACCCGCAACGCGGCGCCTACCGCGGCGGTGAGTTGCGGGCGCGGCGTCGTGGCGACGGGAACGCGAAAGTGCCGCGACAGGGCCGTGGTGACGGTCGGCAGGTTAGCCCCGCCGCCCGTCGAGACCACCGCGACGAGATCACGGATTCCGTTGCGCGCCAAGGCTTCGTCCAATGCCGAGATCGCGCGGTCCAGCGAGGGGCGGATCGCGTCGTCAAGTTCGTGCCGGGTGAGCCGGACTTCGCCGCGCGTCCCGGTCAGCCCGTCGGTCAGCGTGGCGACCGTGCCCGAGGACAGCTCCTCCTTGGCAATCCGGCATGCGCTGCGCAGCCGGCTCAGCGAGCCGATCGCCGCGTCGCCGGACGGAAACGCACCGGTGGTCGGCATGTTGGCGATGACGGCGCCCAGCAGCGCCTGGTCGATCAGGTCGCCGGAGAAATCGCGATGCCGAACGGTCGGGGCTAACGCCCGGTAGTCACCGTCGGCGTGCATCAAGGTGATGTTGGTGCCGCTGCCGCCGAAGTCGCAGACCGCGACCGTTCCGCGCGGCGGGATGCCCGGGCTGGTCCGCACGGCGAGCAGTGTCGCCGCGGCGTCGGGGATCAGCAGGATCGGGCGCGTGCGTCGCGACCACTCGGGGATCTCGCTCAGCGCCGCGCCGAGGGCCTCCACAGCGTGCGACTCCCAGTGGGCCGGATAGGTGACCGCGACGTCATCGGGCAGAGCGCGCCCGCCGGTGGCGGCATACGCGAGCGCACGCAACCCGTCGGCGACCAACACCTCGCTGCGGTGGACCGAGCCGTCGACCGCCACGACGCCACGCGGGTCGCCGACCCGGTTGACGAAGCCGGTGATCACCACGCCGGGACCCTGCAACCGGGGGTTCTCCGCGGGGATACCGATTTCGGCGGGGCGATCCGGATACAGCGTCAGAACGGGCTTGCGGGTGATGGCGTTATCGGCGGTGACGGCAGCCAGGTTGGTGGCGCCGATCGATAAGCCCAGCGCGGTCCCGACTCCTTTGGCCATATCCCGATCCCCGTATCCGCAGCACCAACTCGCATCCGGCTAGCCGTTATTGTGCCGCCAAAACCTGTATTCCGTGTCAGCGACGGCTATGCACCCGCTGTGCGCCGGTCACCGGATGTTGCCTTCGCCGGCGATCAGCGGGAGGTCGAGCGGGGTGACCCAGCCTGGCCGCAGATCGTTGACCGCCGGAACCGCGTTGAGCGCCCGCAGGCCGGTCGCCAGGCATCCGGCCGCCGCCGCGTCCCGGCCCGAGCCGTCGGTGAACCGGAACGCGGTCTCCTGGAAGATGCTCGGGGTCCCCTCGATGTCCACGCGGTAGACGTCGTTGTCGTGGCCGGTCGGCCAGTCCGGGGCGGCGTCCAGCCCGATCCGGTTGACGTGTTCGAGCTGGATGCGGGTCTCGCCCTGATACACGCCGTTGATGGTGAACCGGACGGCGGCCACGTGCCCCGGCTTGATGACACCCCTGGCGGAGTTGCGCTCCGTGGGTGTCACCCACTTGTCCCAGGTCGTGGTGATCTCGTCGAGCATGATGCCGGCGGCGTGCGCGATCATCGGGACGGTGGCGCCCCACGCGAAGATCAGCATGTCGCGGTCTTCCAGCATCGGCTTGAACTCCGGCTCGCGGCCGATGCCCATCTCGAATTCGTAGTCGCCCTCGTAGTTGGTGTAGTCCAGCAGTTCGGACGCCCGGACCCGGCGCACCTCGGAGCACAACCCCATCAGCGTCATCGGGAACAGGTCGTTGGCGAATCCGGGGTCGATGCCGGTGGTGAAGCAGGACGACTCCCCCAGCTCGCAGGCCTCGGTGATCGGCTGGATCCAGTTCGGCGGGTTGAGGCTCATGGTCGGCCAGACCCACGGGGTCATCGCGGTCGAACACACGTCGATGCCAGCCCGCAGGAAGCGGGTGATCAGCGAGATGTTCTCCTTGGCGTGCATCGCCGTCGGGCCGTAGTGCACCAGCGCATCGGGTTTCAACGCGATCAGGGCGTCCACGTCGTCGGTGGCGGTGATGCCGACCGGCTCGGGCAGCCCGCAGACCTCGCCGACGTCGCGACCGACCTTGGCGGGATTGCTCACGCCGACGCCGACCAACTCGAACAACGGATGCTTCACGATCTCGGCGATCACCATCTTGCCGACGAAGCCGGTTCCGTACACCACCACACGCTTTGAGCCGCTTTTGGACATACCCAACCTTCCGGTCACCAGCCCCCGCTTTGGGCTTCACCATAAGCTTCCCTACCGTCGCTCGTGGTGACACGATGCAATTCATGACCAAGCACCTCGCCGGACCTTCGGTCCTGTTGGCCATCGGTTTCGGGTTCGCGAACGCGTGCGGCGTAGCGCACGCCCTTCCCCAGATGCCGAAGGTCCGCTACGAGATCAACGGGCCCGCCGTCGCCGAGTTCATCTACTACCAAACCGACAACGGGCAGCTGCATCAGGCGAACGCGCCGCTGCCCTGGTCGACGGAGTTCACCGGCTACGGCGGCGAGGTGTTCACCATCAGCGCGCAGGGACCGGGTCCCATCTCCTGCAAGATCCTGCTCGACGGCAACGTGGTGAGTGCCGCGACGGCTACCACGGGCGCGCCCGCCAGAACCGTCTGCACGCACTGACCCAGCACTCCCCTTTTTCACGACAAAGGAGGTCTCGGTGAGCCTCAAGACGGGTCCCAAGAAAGGCCTGGCGCCGCGGACGAACGGGACGCCACCGCCCGACATTCCGCTCGCCGACATCCATCTCGATTCGCTGGACTTTTGGGCGTTGGACGACGACTTCCGCGACGGCGCGTTCGCCACCCTGCGCCGCGAGACACCGATCTCGTTCTGGCCCGCGATCGAGTACGAGGGTTTCGAACCGGGCGACGGGCATTGGGCGCTGACCAAACACGACGACGTGCATTTCGCGAGCCGTCACCCGGACATCTTCAGCTCCAGCCCCAACATCACGATCAACGACAACACCCCGGAGATCAGCGAGTACTTCGGCTCGATGATCGTGCTCGACGATCCGCGGCACCAGCGGCTGCGCTCGATCGTCAGCCGCGCGTTCACCCCGAAGGTCGTGGCGCGTATCGAGGCCTCGGTCCGCGAGCGGGCCCGCCGGCTGGTCGCATCGCTGATCGCCAATCATCCCGACGGGGAGGCCGAACTGGTCAACGAGCTTGCCGGTCCGCTGCCGTTGCAGGTCATCTGCGACATGATGGGTATCCCCGAGGAGGACCATCAGCGCATATTCCATTGGACCAACGTCATTCTCGGGTTCGGCGATCCGGATCTGGCGACGGATTTCGACGAGTTCCTTCAGGTCTCGATGGACATCGGCGCCTACGCCAGCGCGCTGGCCGAGGACCGGCGGTCCAATCACCACGACGACCTGACCACCAGCCTGGTGGAAGCCGAGGTCGACGGGGAACGGCTGTCGTCGACGGAGATCGCGTCGTTCTTCATCCTGCTGGTGGTGGCCGGCAACGAGACGACGCGCAATGCCATCAGCCACGGTGTGCTGGCGCTGTCGCGCTACCCCGCCGAGCGGGAGAAGTGGTGGTCGAACTTCGACCGCCTGACCCCCACTGCCGTCGAGGAGATCGTGCGGTGGGCGTCCCCGGTGGTCTACATGCGGCGCACCCTGACCCGGGACTTCAAGCTGAGCGGCACCAAGATGAAGGCCGGCGACAAGGCCACGCTGTGGTACAACTCGGCCAATCGCGACGAGTCGACGTTTGAGAATCCCTGGGTTTTCGACGTGGCGCGCACCCCCAACCCGCACTTCGGCTTCGGCGGCGGCGGCGCCCATTTCTGCCTGGGCGCCAACCTCGCTCGTCGCGAGATCAGGGTGGTCTTCGACGAATTGCGCCGCGAGATCCCCGACATCGTCGCGACGGATGAACCCGCGCGGCTGCTGTCGCAGTTCATCCACGGCATCAAGACCCTGCCGGTGGCCTGGACCCCGCCGCGGTAGCGCCGTATCCGAATCGGCTCTGCCGGAGGGTATATCGCTGTCTAGAATCCGCTAGCGCATGTGCTATCAATTCCGGGATTACGCTGACCCCGTGACCATTCCCGCGTTCCCCGCCGCCGAGGTGCTGGCCGCCCGCCAGAAACTCGTGCTCGACCACTTCCATGACGAGGTCCGCCAGGCCTGGGATGACGTCTTGGCGACCTTCCCGCATCCGCGCTACGAGTTGATCCCCCAGATGCTCGTGCACGACGGCGATGCGGCCGTACGCGACTACTACGCCTACACGCGGACCGCATTTCCCGACCAGGACCACGAAATCATCGCGCTGCGCCACAGCGCCGACGCGGTGATCGTCGAATTCTGGCTGATGGGCACGCACCGCGGTTACCTGGGCAAGGTCCCGCCCACCGGTAGCCGGTTCCGGGTCCGCATGACCGCATACTTCGTCTTCGACAACGCCGAAACCCTTGTCTGCGAACGCATTTACTTCGACACGCTGACCATGATCAAGCAGCTGCTGGGCGGACTGGACATGAAGAAGCCGGCGAACTGGTGGCTGGCCGCGCGGTGCCTGCGCGGGTTCTTGTCGATGTCGTCGGAAAAACCGGACCCGGCACTGACCCACACCCCCTAGACTCCACCGCTAAGGGATGGAGCAAGGGAGGCTGCGATGCGGTTTTCAAGCCTTCACACGATGTGCGGCGGCACCGCCGTGGCCATGTTGTGTTCCTGCGCGTTGGCCACCGCCGCACCATTACAGCCTGGGGCGCACACCGAGAAGTGGATCGACCTGCGGACCGGCGAATGCGTGACCGATCTGCCGCCCGCCGACGGGAGTCGCGTCAACGTCACCGTCGTCGATTGCGCGACAGCGCATTTGGCCGAGGTGTATCTGCGGGCCCCGATGGCCGTCGACTCCGCCATCGCCACCGTCGCCAATCGCGACTGCGCGGCCGGATTGGCCCCGTACACCGGCCAATCCGTTGACGGCGGCCGGTTTTCGATCACCTATCTCATCGACTCGAACCAGGACCGCACCGGCGCCAACCCGACCCCGAGCACCGTCATCTGCCTGCTGCAGTCCGCCAACGGGCAACCGTTGACCGGATCCGCGCGCCGCTGAGGTGCCTAGGCGATGACGTAGTCGCTGAGCGGGAAGGTCCGGCCTTCTCGCACCGCGTTGAGTGTGGACGTCGGCCGCAGCAAGGTCGCCTCGCCGCTGGGATTGAAATAGTAAGACCGCGACGTCGCACAGTCACCATTGTTGAACACCGAGGTTTCCAACAGTTCGCTCATCCGCTCGCGGAAACGGTTATTGGCTTCCTCGGTCACCTCGAACGTGGTCGCGCCGCGGCGCTTGACCTCACCCAAAAGCCGGTCGATGTGCCGCATCTGGTATTCGATGGTGTGGAAGAACGAGAACCCGGAGAAGGCAAACGGACTGGCCAGGCCCAAGTAGTTGGGGAAGTAGGGCACCGACACCCCCTGGTAGGCCTGAAACTTGGTCTCCCGCCACCACTTTCCGAGGTTGCGCCCTTTGCGGCCGATCACCTCGATGGCCGGGAAGTTGGCCTCCCAGAGGTCAAAACCGGTCGCTAGCACCAGAGTGTCGATGACGGTCTTACGCCCGTCCGCCGTGACTATGCCGTCGGCCTCGATGCGCTCGATCGAGTTCGTCTCCAGGTGTACGTGCGGCATGGTGAAAGCGCGGTAGAAGTCGTTGGACATGGTGGGCCGCTTGCAGCCGCAGTCGTAGTCCGGCGTCAACTTGGCGCGCAGATCCTTATCGCGGAGCGTTCTGAACCGGTTGATCTTGGCCAGGTCGGCGAAGGCGATATTCCCCCGCCCCCGGGTCTGCACGAATTTCAGCGCACCGATGACCAAGATGAGCTCCATAACAATGTCGGTCACCCAGCGCAGCGCACGTTGCAGCACGGGCAGCCGGGCAAACATGCGTTGCACGCTTGGAGCGAACGGGAAATCCGGCTTGGGCAGGATGTGCGCCGCGGTGCGCTGGTAGACGGTCAGGTCCGCGGCCTCTTTGGCCAACTCGGGAATGACCTGCACCGCGGAGGCGCCGGTGCCGATGACCGCGATACGGCGTCCCTCATAGCTATAGCCGTGGTCCCACGCGGTGGTGTGCACCACCTTGCCTTTGAAGCTGGCGATGCCGGGGATGTCCGGCATGCGCGGCTGGGACAGGAAGCCGGTCGCGGTGATCAGGAACCGGCAGGTCAGGCTTTCGCCGCCGGCCAGCCCGACCCGCCATTCGGCGGTTTCCTCATCCCACTGCGCGCCCTCGACGGTCGTGTTGAACCGCATGTGGCGGCGCACGTCGTACTTGTCGGCGACGTCCATCGCGTACTGCTTGACCTCCGCGCCCGGCGCGAACAGCCGCGACCAGTCAGGATTCGGCTCAAACCAGTAGGAATACGTCGTGGACGGGATGTCGACGGCCACGCCCGGGTAATGGTTGACATGCCAGGTGCCCCCCAAGTCGTCCTCGCGGTCGAGGATGATGAAGTCGTCAAACCCGAGGCGCTTGAGCTGAATCGCGGCACCTATGCCGCCGAAACCTGCACCTACGATGATCGCGTCGAAACGGTCCGTATTCACAGCATGCTCCGTGCTAACTGGTTTCCCTACTTAACGAATCATAAGCTTTCCCTAAGATACGTAACTCTAATAGGGCGCCACGCCGAATGCATCCGAGCTTTGCCAGTATGTGACCTTGCTGACACGAATGCGGCTACTCATCGGCGGGTCTATCAGACCTGGCCATCCGGCGATCAACCTGCGGAAACGGCGGCACCCTCAACGATTAGGTGACCCTCGGTCGCGATCGGTGCCGTCGACTTAGCTCAGGGCGAAGCCGCCAGCGCGCGCAGATTTCTTATCTTGCGGCCCGCCCAGCCGTCAGAGAACCCTGCTGCCGGAACAAGAACTCGCGGCACCGCCGTGCGCGCTCGGAGTCTTGAGCCATCACTTCGCTGAGAACGACGCCATCACCGAGGCCGGCGTTCTTCGCGTCGCGCACGTATTGGCCGTTATCGTGCCCCCCTTGCGCGAGTGATATTGGAGGGAAATAAGATCGAAGGTGACGTCGTCGAAACCCGTTTCACCCGTTGCCATGTCGCCGCCCCCTGACAGTGAGCGCCGAATCCGGTGCTCGCCGCCTCCGGCTACCTTGAATGGACAACACCAAACGACGGCTTAAAGTGTTTTTGTAGGCAATCCGACACGCAATGGCTGCGTCGGTCTGATGGCGGCGACGCCGCCGCTATCCGCCACCTGTCGCTGCGCCCCGGTATACAGGAAAACATCACCAAATCGTTGGCAACTTGACAGTTTTGGAGGGGCTTGCATGGGCATCTCGGACGCCATGATCGCACGTCACATCGTTCGTTCCTTTGGTCCAGCAGTTGTTATCGCAGCGTCGGGCGTAACCGCTTCCGCGTTGACCACGTCCGTTATCCCCTCCGCCTCGGCCCAGTGTCCGGACGTGCAAGTGGTGTTCGCCCGCGGCACCGGTGAAGCGCCGGGCGTCGGCCCCACCGGTCAGGCCTTCGTCGATGCGCTGCACCAGCGCGTCGGCGGGCGGTCGTTCGATGTGTACCCGGTCAACTACCCCGCCAGCGACCAATGGGACACCGGCATCGACGGCATCAGAGACGCGGGCGCCCACGTCAATTCGATGGCCCACGACTGCCCCAACACCAAGATGGTGCTCGGCGGCTACTCGCAGGGCGCGGCCGTGATGGGGTTTGTCACCTCGGCCGCCGTTCCCGACGGCGTCGACCCCAACACCGTTCCGAAGCCATTGGATCCCGACGTCGCGAACCACGTGTCCTCGGTCGTGCTGTTCGGCATGCCCAACGTGCGGGCGATGAACTTCCTCAACGAGCCGCCCGTGGTCATCGGCCCGATGTACCAGGACAAGACCGTCAAGGTGTGCGCCACCGAGGACCCGGTCTGCTCCGATGGCCTCAACTTTGCCGCGCACGACACCTACGCCGACGACGGCGCGATGATCGACAAGGGAGTCGCCTTCGCCTCCAGCCACCTCGGTATGGGCGGGCCGGCACCGGTCGCGGCACCGGCGGGCGGCGGCTTCGGCAGCTGAGTAGCCGGCCGGCTAGCCGGGGATCCTGCCCAGAATCAGGTTGGTGACTGCCAGGGCGGCGTGCTGACTGGCGTCGGACCCGTCGTTGGAGCATGTGTCCACATCAATGACCACGTTGGCCTTGGCCGCCGCGGCACGGACGCAGAAGATCCGAGTCGCCGATTGCAGGACGTGCGCCAATGTGGTGATGCCGTTGCCCGCATCCGCCGGCGGCTCCACAGCCAACGGGTACGTCTTGCCGTTCGGCCACGTCGCGTTGATGGTCGTGCCACCGCATTGACGCAGATTCGACAACAGCTTGTTCAGCTGTGCCTGAGCGGCGGCCGCGTCGTGATACGTCGAGACCGTTTGAGCCACGACCCACTGGTGGTGAAAGTCGTGGTTGTCGGAAAAGTCTGATCCGGCGAATCCCACGATGGCCGGCAGGTCGTAGGCCTCCGGGGCGCCCGTCTCCATGACGGCCCAGCAATCCGTCCGGTCGATGTGTCCTCGCTGCGGGTCGGGTCCCGGTTGGTGGACTGTCGCATCGGCTTTCATGGCCGGATCGCCCGTGATGTTCTTGGCGTCCTCCAGGTTGGGTAACAACCCGTCGACATCGGCCGGCGCGACAGTGGGTGGTGAAGCCGGCGGAGTGGTGGTCGGCGTGGTGCTCGCGGTGGTTGTCGTGGTGGTCGCGGGTGCCGCGACCCGGGTTGGGGTCGTGTCGGGCAGCGTCGCGCGGACGATCAGTGCGACCACCGCCGCGGTGATGAACACATACGAGAGCGTCACACCCACCAAGGCCCGATCACGGCCTCGCTCACCGCTGCGGCGGATCTGCGCTAATCCCAAGTGCCCCAGGATGAGTCCTGCCGGAGCGAAGACGAACGCGAATACCACCGACAACGTCGCCAACACGTTGGCCTCATCACGCCGCGGGGCCGGGGGTTGCTGCATCGCAGGCTGCTGACCGGGCGGACCTCCGAACGGATTCGGCTGAAACGGGCTGGAACCGAAGGGATTTGTCATATGCCTAGCCCGGGATCTTGTTGAGAATGAAGTTGGCGATGTCGAGAACGGCCTGGCGACCGCGGTCGCCCGTCGCCACCATCAAAACCATGACATCGACCACGACATTGCTCTTGGCGGCAATCGCGCGGTAGGTGCCTAATCGTGGCGACAGCTGCTGCGCCAGCACCTCCAAAGAGGTGATGCCGCCGCCCGAATCGACGGGGCTCATCACTGTTAATGCGACGTCGACCTTTCCCTTCTGGTTGGGAGGGGCGAGCAGAGTCATGGCAGAGCTGGCGCATTGATGCCAGATCGACTGGATCTTCGTCAATTGCGCTTGGGCCGCGCCCGCGTCGCGATATGCCACGACCGCTTGACCGGCTTGGGTAGGGGTGTGCGGATTATTCGTTTCCATCATCACCGTGGCGTAGTAGCGTAGCGCGCCTTGCATGTCGTAGGTGTTCGGTGCACCGGCCGCGAAAACCGCTGAGCACTCAGGTCGGTCGACCAACTGGTATTTACTTCCTGGTTGAGATGTCGGCTCGTACGCCACCAAAACTTGATCCCCCGTAATGTTTTTGACGTCGTCGAGGCTCGGTAGCAATCCGGGCAAGTCCGACGGCGGCACCATCGGAGTTTGCGGCGGAGCGGCCACCCGCGGCGTGGAACTGGGTGGGACCGTCGTGGTGGTCGTGGGTGCGGCGACGTGGGCCGGGGCGCTCTCGGGCAGTGTTGCACGGACAATCAGCGCCACCACCAACGCGGTGATGAACACATACGACAACGTCACACCCACCAAGGCCCGATCACGGCCTCGCTCACCGCTGCGTCGGATCTGCGCTAATCCCAAGTGCCCCACGATCAAACCCGCTGGCGCGAAGACGAACGCGAACACCACCGACAGAGTCGCCAACACATTGGCCTCATCACGCGGCGGGACCGGAGGTGGTTGTACCTGCTGCTGTTGCGGGGCGAAGGAACCGCCGCCGAACGGATTCGGCTGAAACGGGCTGGAACCAAAGGGATTACTCATCGGCTCAACTCGGGATCTTGCCCAGAATGTAGTTGGCGATGTCCAGCGCGGCCTGCCGGCCGCGATCGGTGTCCACCAGCACAACATTGATGTCAACGACCACATTGTTTTTGGCGACGATTGCACGATCGTTGCGCGACCGCAGCACCGGGCCCTGTGCGGTCAAAACCATGGCGGTGATCCCGTTTCCGGCGTCGGCGGGAACACCCATCGACACCGCGACCGGTGCCGCCTGCTTGCCCGGAGGCGGAAGGATGTTCATCGTCGACCCGCCACACTTACGCCAGATCGACACCAGGTTCGCCAGCTGCCGCTGCGCACCCGGTGGGTCTCGGAAGGCCATGAGCACCTGTCCCGCTTCTTTCATGGCAGGCACGTCGTGGTCGTCGATCAGCACCAACCCGTAGTAACCCACGAGCGCCTGCGTATCGGTGTTCGGAGCGCCGCCACCCATGACCGGCCAGCATTCGGGGCGATCGACGGATGCGCTGTCGGAGTCCGGGCCCGGCTTGAATGTCGGCGGCAGGGCAACAAGATTGGGGTTTCCCATGAACCGCTTGACGTCATCGACGGTTGGCAGCAACCCGGGTAGGCCCGTCGGGGTGACCATGGGCGAGAATGGCGCTGAGCTGGCACCGGTTGAGGCCGCCGCGCTGGTCGGTGACGCTGTTCGCGACGAGCCGCCGTTGGCCTGGGTCGCCCACGCCACCACGGCCACGACCGTCAGTGTGATGACCGCATAGGAGAGCATCAGCCCCACGATCGCGCGGTCACGGCCCCGTTCGCCGGACCGCCGGATCTGCGCCAGGCCCAGATGCCCCAGCACCGCCCCTGCGGGAGCGAAGACGAACGCGAACACCACCGACAACGTCGCGAGGGCGTTGGTGCGCCGTTGCTGCGGTGGCGGCGCCGTGTAGACCGGCGGACCCGGCGGCATTCCACCGTAGGGGGCGCCACCATACGGGTTGGCGCCAAAGGGATTGGTTCCGAACGGTTCCTGCGGATTCGTCATCGCTCAGCCCGGAATCTTGTTGAGGATCTGGTTGGCCACCGCCGACGCGGTTTGGCGGGCCCGGTCCACGTCGTTGCCGGTGTAGGACACCAGCAGATCGATGACGACGTTGGCTTTGGCGGCGATCGCGTGCACGGAGAGGTCGTCGCGTGCCGAGGCTTCGATGGTGGTGATGCCGTTGCCGGAATCGATCGGCTCGTTGAGCGAGAACGCGACCGTGCTCTTATTGAGGAACGTGATCTTCACCGGCAACCCGCCACACTGGTGCCACGCCGACGACATCTTCGTCAGTTGCGCTTGCGCCGCGGCCGGGTCCGGGAATGCCGCGATGGCCGCGTCGATCGACCTCGTGTTGACCGGGTCGTCCCGGTCGGCGAAGACCGGCATGTAGTAATTGACCAGAGTTCCGACGTTGTACAGGTCCGGCACACCGGCGTACAGCGTTCCACGGCATTCCGGACGGTCGGTGGTTTGTCCGCCTGCCGCGAGATCCTCAGGCCGGCGCAGGATCACCGCCTGGATCAACTTGTCGTCACCGGTGATGGCTTTGGTGTCGGCGAGGGTGGGTACCAGCCGCGCCAAATCGGACGGCGTCACCGCGGGCGCCGCGGGCGGAGGAGCCGTAGTGGGTGCGGCGCTGCGGACGGCAGGGCTGTCGGGCCGGGTCAGCCACACCACCGAAACGCCCACCACGACGACGATCACCGCATACGACAGCACGGTGCCGACCAGAGCGCGGTCACGGCCGCGCTGGCCGGTGCGCCGGATCTGCCGCAGGCCCAGGTGCCCCAGGATCGCCCCGACGGGGGCGAACATGAACGCGAACACCACCGACAACGTCGCCAAGGCGTTGACGGGTGGGCGATCCGGTGGTGGCGCGGGCGGTGCCGCGTACACCGGAGGCCCGGCGGGGTTGCCCCCGAACGGGGTGCTGCCAAACGGATTGTGCTCGAACGGATTCTGGGGTGGGATCGTCATGTTCGCCGCGCGGAAACCTAGAGCACACCGAAGCTCGACGTGACCCAGCGGACCGGGTCGACACAACGGAACGGGGCGATGCCCCGGGCGTGCAGCCGTTGGCCGCTGGGAGGCTGGCCGAGGGCGGAGACGACGAAGAAGCGATGCCTCAATCGTCGTGGTGTGGACGGGTTTTCGACGCCGGCGATGATCGAGCCGGCGTTGAGCCGGGTGAGCAGGCTGCGCACCTCTTCGTGCAGCAGCTGGCCGTCGTTGTCGTCGTAGAGCACCGAATCCGAGGGATCACGCAGATACGCGGCCCCCGCGTTGGACATCACCATGCTCCACTCGGAGCCGTCGACATCGCGCAGCGCCCGCAGGGCGTCGAACTTCGACAGGATGACGGCCAGCCGCGGCTCGCCGGAACCGATGGCCATCATCACGTTGTTGAGCACGCCGCGCGGGTCTCCCCCGCTCACCATCTGTGGGGGCAGCAGGTCCTGCAACTGATCCCGAATCGATTGCACCCGAAGCGGATCGAACATGAAGAAGACGGCCTCGGCGTTGCTGAAGAACCGGAACGGCGGTGAGTGGAGGTTCCCGGACTCCATGTCCTCGCCGGCGACGTCGCGCAGCACCAGGTA
This sequence comes from Mycobacterium colombiense, assembly GCF_001672755.1. Classification (GTDB taxonomy): domain Bacteria; phylum Actinomycetota; class Actinomycetes; order Mycobacteriales; family Mycobacteriaceae; genus Mycobacterium; species Mycobacterium colombiense_C. The sequence goes on from NZ_LZKI01000162.1 coordinate 67,800, forward strand.
ACGCTGCACCCCGTGCCAGGTGCCCAGGCTGAAAATCAGCGGCTCGCGCTGGGTCGAGGTTTGGGTCATCATCGTTGGCGTCGGCGGGATCAACCCGCGCTGCACGAACAGCGGTGTCTCGTAATGGGTGGCGTACGCGACCGCGGTCGAGCGCGTCGCGGGCGCCATCGCGAACCCGAGGTGTTCGCACAGCAGCTGCAGTTGGCGGACCAGCACCGCGATGTAGAGGCTTTTGCCGGTGGCGCGGGCGCCCGCCATCGCGATGCAATAGGCCTGCCCCTCGCGCCACCGGTCGGGCAGGGCGAAATGGCAGACCGGGCAGATCTCGTGCACCGGACCGCGCAGCGCCTGCGCGGCGATGTTCGGCGGCGGCGGACCGTTGTATCCGGGTGGGCGATCCCACCGGAACATCGGCCCGATCTCGGCCTTCGCGCCCAGGAATGCCGACCCGACCTCGTCGTGGTAACGGGGTGCACCGCTGGTCGGCGCCAGCGTCCACAAGTGATGATCGGGATCCAGAAGCGCGAAGCAGCGTGGACATTTCGTCAGCATCGCCTGGGCTGTCGGAGCGCTCATGTGAGGGCCCGAACAAGCCCGGCGGTGATCTCGTCGAGCACCTGCGGGTGCGCCAGCAGTTCGGCGGAGGCATCTTGCCCCGACCGCGGCGCCGGCAGCCGTGGGCCGGCGGCACGGCGGTCATCGGACAGGGTGATCAACGCGAATTCGCGGTGCACGCCGCTGGCCGGGAAGTCCGAACACGCCACCGTGGCGATGTCGGTCCGCAGCCGCGACCAGCGCGCGCCCGCAGACCATCGCGGCTGCACCTTGCGGACGGCGTCGGCGAGCTTTGCGCCGGGGGCGTGGCTGTCCACCGGAACCTTGGTGACGTCGGCGCCGACGAGGACCGCGGCCACGTCATGAATTCCGAGTGCGTCGGCAACCCCGACGGCCAGGTCGGTGGCGGCCGCCGCGCTGCCATCGGCGAACCAGGGCCGCATCGACGCCGAACTGTTCAACGCGACAACAAGTTCGGTGTGGGCCGGCTTGCGGTCCCGGCCGATGAGACGCCGCGCGGAGGTGCGCGCCGCGGCGGCCAGCGGGCTGAGCGCGGTGTCGGCGGCGGCGGTGACGGCCACTTCGATGTGGTGACCGGCCGGACGCAGTTCGGCGAACACCACCGCGCCATCGCCGCTGACGTCCACCGGGTCGAACAACACCTGGACCGGGTCGGCTTCGTCGGGCACATCGTGCGCGATCGCCAGGTGCACGACGGTGCCGGCACCGAATTGCGTTGTGAACGCGGGTCGAACGGCGACGGTGACCTGACCGGTGAGCGAGGGCAACACGACGTGTTGGGGGCTCGAGCGCACCACGGGCTGGCTCGGTGCGCCCTGGACGTCGAGCGCGGCGTCCTGGACCGCGCCGCTGATGGAGATCGATAGCGGCCCAACGGGTATGTGCGCGCGCTGATTACGCGCGGTCAGGGCATAGATCGGCATCAGTGGTTCCTCCACATCTGTGCCGGCGGGGCCGTCAGCGGTGCCCGCACGTCGGCACGGCGGGCCAGCATCGTGCTCACCAGCTTCCGGTACCGCCGTGGCGGCGATGCCTCGTTGCTGCCGGCCATCCGCATCATCATCGCCAGCACCACCTCCTGATCGTCGTCGCTGAACTGCCGGCTCGCGGTTAGCGCGGCGGCGGCCGCGCCCAGCACGCCATCGACGGCATCGCCCGGCTCGGCGGCGTCGGTGCGTAGCAGGCTGGCCGCCAACACCTCTGTGGTCGTGACGATGTTGTGGTCGACCAGAGCCAGCACCTGCTCGCCGGCGGCGGTGGCCACCGCCGGATCGGCGGCGAGTTGTCCCGCCAGGACGGGTCGCGGTTGTCCCGCGATCATGCCCAGGACCGCGAGCACCGCCACCCGCACCGCGCAGTCGGCATGCACTCGGCCGGGGCCGATTTCGCTCAATGCCGCGTCCCACAGCCCGGCGTACGCCTTTTGATGAGTGTTGACGTAGCCGCGCTGCACCCAGGACGCCGGGGCGACCATGCGTAGCGCCCCGCACGCCACCGCGAGGTCGTCGTTGTTCGCGCCGCTGATCTCGTCGGCCAACCGGGCCAACGATTCACTGTCGGGTGCCCCCAGCAGGGTCGGCAACAGCGCCGCTGTGCTCAGGGCGGGTCCGCCCGCCGCCAGCAGTTCCGCGGGATCCCAAATACGTTGGGCCGCTAGCTCATCGCGGCGCGGGGATCCATTGGCCGCGAGCCACCACAACTCCGCGAAGGGATCCGACTCACCGGGGTTGCGTTCGGCGCGCATGCCGCACACCGCCGCTCGGGTCCACGTGGCGTCCCACGGTTGTGCGCCCCGTAGTTCGGCCGGCAAGGGCATGGTGGATCCGTCGGCGAACCAATCCAGCACGGCGTCGCTGACCGGGGTGGCGCTCTCGCAACTCAGGCGCAGGGTCGCGGCCGCCGCGACGATCCGGGTTTCCAGACCGAGCCGGTGCGGCAACCGCCGTGCCAGCGTGGGCCCGGTGTGCGGGTCGGCCAGCTGGGGCGCGACCCGTTCGGTGAGGGCTTGAGTCAGGCGGTCATCGTCGACACCCGCGCGCAGTAACAGGTCGACCAGCTTGAGCAGCCGTTGCGGATCATCGGTGGCCCCGGCCCGCTGCAGCGCCGGGCCCAGCGCGGCCGCCAGTGGTTCGGGAACCGGACGGCCATGATAGGTCTTGGCGCTCAACGGGATCGGCCCCAACTGATCCAGCCAGGTGTCGTCGCCGACGGCGCGACACAGGTAGGTCAGGGCGGCGTGTTCACCGGCGAAGCCGGGCAGATTCTGCTCGGCCGCCTTCCAGGCGTCGGGCGTGGTATGGCCGACAAGGGCCGAAAGTGCCTCGTCGACAAGGCGTTCGGTCGGCGATCCCGGGGTGACGCCGGCGGGCGAGTGCGCGGTGATGATCGCGTTCGCTTCGGGATGGGCAGCGGCGAAGCCCTCGTCGGCGGCGATCGTGACCGCCAGCGGCCAGGCCGGGTGCAGGTCTCGATCCTCGGTTTGCGCGGCCCGGTGGTCGAGTTCGTCGAGCACCGCGAGTGCCGACTGCGGATCGAGCAGCACCTCCTGCGCCATCACCGACCAGGCGGTGACGGCGATCGCCTGACCCGATGCGGTCCGGTGCGGCTCGCCACCCAACTCCCCCAGCGACAGCGTCGCGGTCTCGTCGATGACGACGAAACCGGCCGGGAGCGTGTGCAAGTCGCCGAGAGGTACCGCGGCCAGGTGCTGGATGGCGTGCTGCGCCGGGCCGAGTTGGTCGGCGCGGTCGAAGGTGCTGAAGTTCAGGGTGGCCGCGGTCCCCGGTGACATCAGGAAACTCACCAGGCCGACCCACTGCGCGGCCGAGTCGACGGAGACGGCGCCCAGGACGACGGGTGAGCCCCCATTGAGCGCGGCCGCGACCGCGTCCAGGAGTCCGAGCAAGGTGCCGACCCGCCAGGTGCTGGTGTCCAGCGCGAAGGCGATCGCACTTTCTCGGGTGACGACGTCCGCGACGCCCGGCGGTTCGGCGGGCAAGGCGGCGCGTCCGACGGCCGCCGCGCCGAACGGGCGTAACCAGGCCGGCGAGCCCCATCGTTGGATGGGGCGCAGCCGCGGCGCGGAATCCGGTGCGCGGTCCAGCAATACGTGGGCGAACACGTTCCCCGGGCGCCCGGTGCTGTCGGCGCCGGCGGCAACGGTATGCCAGTAGCCGGCCGCGTCGCTGGCCCAGCGTCGGTACTCCAGCCGCCGCGGCGTCGCGTCCAACTGCTCCGGTGTCGGATAGTCGGGCAGCGGCGTGACGGGCCGAAACGCGGTGCGCACAGCCGACGCCAGGCGTTGCGTTTCCTCGGGCGACAGATCACCGGTGGTCTGCTTGACCTGCCAGCCTCCCGCGCCTCCCGGCCGGTCGAAACTCGTGTAGGCGAGTTGACCGTAGCGCGGGGTCACGGTGCGCCCGCGCTCAAGCGGAGGCTGTGCACCGGCGGGTCCAGGAGTGCGATGGTGCGCAGCCGCGCCGCCGAGGGCGTGTTCACGAACAATCGGATCCATCCGCGCCGGCCGCGCAGGTCGACGGCCCACGGCTCGGCGGTACCGGCGGTGGTCAGGGCCGACCACCGCAGTTCCTTGGACGGCGTGGCCGCGAGCCCGCCCTGCGCGTCCAGCGGTGCCGCGTCGAGCGCTTCTCCATCGGTGGGCGACAACGGAATTCGGTCCGGGTGGTTGACCAACACGAACGCCGGGGATCCCGGCACTTCGTATTCGGACCGCATATAGATGGTGGCGTGCGACGGCTGCCCCGCCGGGTCGCGGCTCAACTGCACCGCGTACTGCAGCCGCAGCAGGCCCGCGTATTCGATGCTGCGCACGGCGCCGATGGCGCGGCGGCCGGCTGAAAACGCTACCGGCGCCAGATGCAGGGAACACCCGCTGACCGGCAGCTTGCCGTTGGGCAGTTGCAGGCCGCCGTACTTCTCGTACTGCTCGACGGTGATTTCGTAGGACGTACCGGTCAGACCGTTGCGCGGGTCGTAGCCCTTGGGCGCCAGGTACACCACGACGACGGCGGCGCCTTGCGGCCAGTCGAACGTCAGGACCTGCTTGTTGCAGTATTCGGCCAGTTCGACATCCCGGATGACACCGGTGCGCACCGAACAGAAGGTTTTGCCCAGCAACGCACGACCGGCCAGCACCGTGACCGGGGTGAAGTAGGCGCGGCTCCAGTCCGTGGGCCAAGACACTCCCGACATCACCGACCGCGGCCGCCCGTCGGGACCGGGCTGCTCGGTAATCGGTTGCGTCAAGCGCAGATCCGGGGTCAGTCCGACCTGCTCGAGCGCCGCCTCGGGCAGGTCATTGGCCTCGGCGCCGGCGGCCGGGCCGGTCTGGCTGCGATAGATCACCACCTCGCCGGCCGACGGCGCCTTCCAGGTGAGCTCGAAGCCCGCCGCGGCCCCCGGCGCCGACGTCACCATCAAGTCGGTGACCGGCGTTAGGACCGCGGCGATTTCGACTTCGGCGTCGACCGGTGCGGCCAGCCGCAGCACACCGTTGACCGGGACCGCGGCCCGAATCCGATACACGTAGTGCCGCCCCGGCGCCGGGTCGGAGTCGACGAATCCCGCGCGGTTGTCGCGGTCCAGCAAAATCCGGTGCTGGGGTCCCTCGCGGCCGGCTTCCTCGGCCGGCATCCGGGACACGAACACGGTGCTGACCGCAGAAGGCACCGTCCAACTGCCGATGACCTTGCCGTTGTCCTGCCGAACCACGCAATCGCGCACCGGGCTGACGGCCACGCCTTCGGCGTGCTTGATCGGTTGCGCCGCAAGCGCTTCGGCGCGGGTGCCGCCGACGTTGACCCACACCTGGTAGTAGCGCACCGCCGCGGCCGAGGGCAGCGGGTCGGCGGCGGTGGCCGCGGGGGTGGCCGCCACCAGCCGGGCCCGATCCGGGGAGTACGGCGCGTTGTCCTCCTGCGCGACCAGCCGGTAAATCACCACGGCATCGCCGCCGGCCAGATACGGGGTCCAGGCCAGCTCGGAGCCTCCGGTGTCACCGTCGCGCGACGGCCTGACGGTGACGGCGGCCAGCGGGCCGGTCTGTTCACCAAAGGTGAATGCCGCGAAATCGCTTGTGTTCATTGGCAATTGGCCGCTCGCCGCGTCTTCTGCCAACGGCGCGGTTCCGGTCGATGCACCGTCGACCTCCACCGCCGACAGGGCCGCCGAGCGGTGATGCCGGCCCGGCGACGACTCCGAGTCCACCTCGGCCAGGACGGCCGCCAGTTCCTCGGCGTACTCGGCGACCGAGCCGGGCAGCATCGCCCGAATCTGTTCCACATCGGTGCGCCCGGATCGCAGTATCAAGCGCAGGTGGGTTTCTTTGAAGCCCGCCTTGGACACCGCCCCGGAGTCGATCAGGCGCTGGCGCCATGCGATCAGAGCGTTGAGGCGGGGGTCGTCGGCGTCGCCGGTGTGCTGCGGATCGGGCATGGCTAGAACACCAAGTCCCCGCCGGGCGGTGCGTCCCGGTGTTCGCTGTGGGTGATCACCGCGGTCTTCTCCATTTCCACGCCTGAGGCGGCCGCCAGCGGCACCTCGAACAGGGTGAAGTCGTAGGGCGCCAGCCCGTCGCTGGCCTGCACCACCGCGGCCCGAAAACCCAGACCGGGCCGGGCGATCGCGGCCGTATCGATGGCTACCGCGCAGCGGCCCGCTGTCATCGCCGCGTCGGTGAACACCGACCCGTCGAAGGGAGCCGCCTGCCCCGGCCGATGGTCGACGACACCGGCGGCGAACTGTTCGGAGGCCACGTGCTGCCCCATCGCCGGCGCCGACACCGCACCGGTCAGCGCGGTGCCCACGCGATCGTCCTCGGCGAACATCTGCTCGACCCGCTGCCACAACGCTTCGGCGCCAGTGGAGTGCACCTGCCCGGACGCCACCGCCGCCGACCATTGGTCCAGACCCGAAGAGGTCCGGAAACCCGGCATGCGATAGAGCATTTCGGGCTCTTCCCGCAGTCGGCCCGCGGCGTGGGCGACCATCTCCTGCCACGGCTTGGTCAGCCAGCCGAGCGCGTAGAGGCGGCGCTGAATGGCATGCGCCGCATCGTCGGCACGATCGGCGCCGGGATCGGCCACACCGACCTGGGCGCAGCGGGGCAGGCCGTCGGAGATCAGAGGCGCCGCAGTGCGCCCGGCGGGCGCGGGCCCGAACGGTGCGCGCAGCACCGGCCCCAGCACGCGACACCACGACAAATACTGGCCGTACGCGGTGGACAGGCGGCTGACGTCCTGCAGCGCCGTCTGCAGATTCGCCTGCATCATGTCGAGCTGATTCTGCTGGGATTTGCGCAGATTCATCAGGGTGAACATGTCGCGCTGGGCGAACAGGAACAACGTCAGCGATACCACGATGTAGAGGCCGAGCAATATCCCACCGGTGATCAAGGTGTATTTCCAGCCGGTGAAGCCGGCCACCGCGAGGCCGACCACTATGACGAGGACGCCCAACGTCGCCCAGGTCAGCGTGGCCAGGATGGTGCCGATGGCTTGTTGGCGGGCGCGCACCCGCTCGTCGATCGAGATCTCGCTGGCCGCCCGCTGAATCTGTTCGGCGATTTGCGCGACCTCCGTGCGGGCCCGCCCCAAGAAGTCGGCCAGGATCGATCCCGCCTGCCAGGCATAGCTTTTCGACGCGTGCTGCTGCCAGCGCTCCAATTCGGTGGACGCCCCGCGCGCCTCGACCCCGGCGGCGGGGTCGGAGTAGGCGCGCTGCAGCCGCTGGCGCAGATCGGCCGCGCCCAGCACATCGGCCGGCTCCAGGTCGCTGACTCCGATCACGGCGGCCAGCGACGTCGGGATGGCGGTGAATCGGTCCGCGCGGCTGGGCACGACGTCGGCGGCGCTGGCCACGACACCGACACCGGCGCCCACTTGGATCGGGTCGAGTCCCTTCGCGCGGCGTCCGCCGTCGGCCAGGGTGAGCGCGCCGTTGACGAAGTCGGTCCACAGCGGGCTCAGATCCTGTTGAGCCAGCTGCCCGTTGGCCCCCGATCCGCCGATGGCCGCGTTGAGCGTCTCGGCGCTGCGACCAAGATCCTGCCAATCGGCGAGCTGACTGCTGGTCACCACCGAGAACGCCGATTCGCGGCCGCCGAACACAGTGCCCTGCACCGTCGAGGCCAACACCGCCGACACCGATCCCTTGACGGCCGACAGCCACGCCGACGGCGCGTTGCGCAGCGCACCGCCCATGAAGCGCAGGAACATCTTCAGCGCGGCCCAGATCGAAATGGCCTGCGTGGCAACATCGTCGGCGCCCATCCGCGGCCCGCGCAGCACATCGCGATGTTTGGTCCACAGCGCGCGGGCCATCGTCTGGGTGGCCGCCGACACGTCCTCGACGTAGAGCACCGGCACCTGGCCGCCGTGCGGCAGCGGCAACCGCCCGGCCGGATCGAACAGCCGTGCCCGCAACCGACGTTCCACCTCCGCGGTGTCCAGGCTGCGGTAGAAAGCGCGCACCGCGCGCAGCGTCTGCCCCGGCAGGATTTCCACGCTGTCGAAGGGGGTCTGCTGCACGTCGGCCCACAGACCGGCCACCGCGGCGACCACCGGCGCGGCGCGCTGGGCCAGATCGAGCGGCTCGGCGAGGTGTCCCCACGGCACCGCGCCCAACCCGGGTGCCGGCGAATCCTCCGGCGCGATCAGCAGGTTGTGCCAGCCCTCCACCACGACCGACGAGCTGAGCTGGCTGGCGCCGGCCCGGCCGCTGGTGAGCAGCATCCGCAGCAGGGTCATCCTTGCTCCCCGGGCGGTGCTGCGCACCACCTGCTCGACGAACTGCTCGGCGGCCAGCGGCGCCCGTTGATCGCCCGGAACGTCGAGCGGAACCAGTACCGCGACCCGGATCCGGTCATAGCGCTTGGCGGTCAATACCTGTTGCAGTACCACACTTTCCGACCTACCGCCGCGCACCATCGTCGCCGCCGTGGCGGGCCCCCGAGCATCGCCGGCATCCACCCAGACGAAGACGCCCAGCAATCCCGCGGCGGAGTAATCGCATAGGACGCCGAGAAGCTCGTCGGTATGCAGGTGGGGAGCCACGATCACGGTGAGGGCGGTGTCGTTGGGTGCAACCATGGTCAGAACGTCCCGCCCTCGGGAATCACCACGGGCGCACCGCCATCGAGCACCGGACCACCCGCGGTGGCGCCGGCCGCCAGCGCCTCGGCCTCGTGCTGGATCAGGTTGATCAGCGCGCCGGTGGCCGCGTACACGTCGGGCGCCAGGTCGCGGAACATGGGCGTGTTGGACGCCGTGGTTCGGGTCGGCACCGTCGTGAACGCCCCACCCGGGGTGGCCCCCGCCATGTCCGCCGGAAGGTACTGCGCCGCAACATCGCGGATGGTGGTCAACCATTCGACGGCCGCGGCGGCGCGCTCGTCGGCGGTCTGGGCCTCGGCGATCCCGGGCACCCGGGACTGCACCCCGGGTGTGCTCGAAACCCCTTGCAGGAATTCACCAAGGAGTCCCTGTGCCGACAACGCGACGATCCCGCTGGCGGGGTCTTGCGAGTGCGCGTCGTAAAGCTCACGCAGCACGCTGTAGGGCCGCAGCGATCGCATCACCGGCGGCTCGTGCGACTGCGCGATGGCCAGCAGGATCGATTCCAGTACGGCGGGCAACCAGTCGTAGGGGGCGTGGAACGCCGACGGCGGCGTCAGCAGCGGGTTCGGGAAGTTCAGCCACTGTCCGCTGTCGGCGTCGTAGATCCGCACCGGCTCGGTGAACGGGGACGCCGGGATCTGGATGCGGCCCAGCAGCTGCCCGACGAACCAGCCGCCGGTCATGGTGCGCCGCTGTTCGTCGGTCATCGGCAGCGATGCCGAAAGTGGTCGCGAGCGACGGTATTTCCAGAAGGCGCCCCGGCCGGGGCCCGCGGTCTGCGCCCACTGCTGGGCGGCGGGCTTGAGCACCGAGTCGAACGCCAGCGGCGAATAGTTGGGATAGGAGCCGAAAATGTCGATGCGGGTCACGCTGTCCTCGTCGGACAGCGAGCGCCCGTAGTTGTCCTTCGTCGCCTGGTCGATGCGCGGATTGTTCCGGATGACTTCGAACAGTTCCCGGTCAACCGGTTGACCGGCGAACGGAATCTCGGAGAACTTGTAGCGGTACTCGGTCTGCTGGCCCGGGTGGACCCGCTGCAGCGCCTGGTCGTTGACGCTGGCCAGCGGTCGCGCCAGCGACAGCGCCTCGGCGAACTTGGTGGCGATGTCGCGCCGACGCGCCACCAGTTCCGACTCCGACGCCCCGGCGCCCTGCACGTAGTCGCGCAGCGACACCTTGCAGAATTCGGCGAACGACTCACCGGGCCGCTCGACGTAGAGCCGCGCCCGCCGCAGCAATTCCACTGGGCGGGTGTGGATGTCGAACTGGGCGATCGACGGCACCCGCGCGCGGCCGGTTTCCGGGTCGGTGCCCAGCGCCCGGGTGACCCAGGTGGCGGTGCGTTCGATCAGCCCGCCGGGTGCCGCGACGCCGCCGGTGGTCTGCCACTCCCCCAGGATCACCCGCGTGGTCGCCTCCTCGATGGCCGACTGCAGCGGGATCATCGCGTTGGCACCGGCCACCGCCTTCGGCAGATCCGCCTCGTAGCGTCCCTTGAACGCCGTCGAATTGATCAGCAGCACTTCGTTGTTCGCCTCAGCGAACCGGCTGGGCACCAACTCGTCGGCGTCCGCCGGCCACGCCGCGTACTGATCGGTGGCCAAGCGGGCCAGCCCGACATCGGTCGGCGGCTCCGAGCGGGCGATCTCCAGCTGGATCATCGCCTCGCTGAGGCGATCACGCAGCGGCACCAGCAATTCCATGCCGAGCACCCGCATCACGTCGGCGATGCGGGCGGCCGCGTCGGCGAACAGCTGGCGACGTACCGTCGCGCGGAACCCGTCGACCACGGCCGCCACCACCTGATCGGTGTTGGTCATCACCCCGTGCAGTGATTTGAGCCCGGCGTCCACCTGCGGCGAAATCGCCACGATGTCGGGCGGACCCATGTTGCCCAACTGCGCGACCCCCGCGGCGAGTTGGTCGTCGATGTGACGGCGCAACTGGTCGACGACTTCCCGCGCGAAGGGCAATCCCAGCGAGGCGATGGCCGCGCCGACCACCTTTTCGAGCCGCCTGGCGAAATCCTGGTGCCACTGAAAGGCCATGGCGTAGGCAGCATCCGCGCACGCACGGATCAGCTCGGCACGCCGATTGTGCACGGCCTGCAGCATGGTCGGCACCCACTGCTCGGCGGCAACGCCTTCCGGGTTCGGCAGGTGGTTGCGCAGCTGACGGTCGATGAGGCTGTTGACCGTGGCGGCGACGGTGTCCGCCGTGAAGGCTTCGGTGCCGATCCAGCGGCCCAGCTGGCTGACCCGGGTCTGCTCGTCGCCCGCGCTGGGCGGCAACCCCAATTCGCCACAGAGCGCGGCCCATTGGCTGGACAGCAGCGAGTCCAGCTGTTCGGTGCTCGATGCCGGATTGCCCTTCTGCATGTGCCCGTCGAGCAGCTTGTCCACGCAGCTGCGGGCCAGCCGCTGGGCGGCGTATTCGGCGTAGCGGTCCCGGCCCATGCTCAGGCTGGAGAAGCCATAGGTGCCCCAGGGCAACACATCCCACGACGAGATGCCCCATCCCAGCAGGTCGCGATCGCCCACCGGCGACGCGGTGTTGCCCAGGTCGTAGGCGACGAACTGGTCGCTGGCCCGCCCACTCATCATCAGCCCCGCCAGGCCACGCGCCAATCCGCGGTACACCGCGTACTGCGAGCCGTCACCGAACAGGGTTCGGTCGGCGCCGATGTAGCGGCCCACCGGGAACACCCGCGCGAACGGAATCGGTTCTCCCTCACCATGATGGTGGCCCAGCGCACGCAATATCCGTACGTCGTGCTCGCGGGCCGCGCCGGATTGACTGGCCACGATCTCGCCGAGCATCGCCAACGCGTTGGCCCGCACGCCGATGATGGCGCTCTGCGGCAGCGAGTCGAAAATGTCTGGCGTCACCATGAAGACGCCCATCAAGCGGGGATCCAGGCCGGTGACCAAGGTCAGCAGGCGGCATACGTCCAGCGCCATCGACGCGCCCGCGCCGCCGGCCATCGACGACACCACCAACACCAGGGGCGGTTCGTTGGGGTCGAAGCGACCCATGCCCGGCACGTCGACCGTCGACATCTCCGACACGGTCTCGACGCGAAACAGCGTGTCCCACGCGGCCTGTAGCCGGGCGTGGATCTCGGCGGCCTTGCTCAGGGTGATCATCCGCCCGATAGCCCGGTACTGCCCGGCGCCGGCCGAGATCGGGATCGACACCTCCTGCGGGCTGCGCGGCGCCCAGGTGGCGATGGTGTCCAACGCCGACTCGGCCGCCAGCCGTTGCGACAGCGCACCGTCGAGCACGGCGTAGCTGCTGCCCTGCGGTCCGCACCCGACGTAGCTGCCGCCCTGGGCGGGGACGTTCGCCAGCCCCTCCGGGCCCGACTCCGCGGCGCTCGGCACGTCGATGTGGACGAATTGCCAACCTGCCAATAACTTTTCGATTCCAGCGGTGTGCAGTTCGGAGCGCAGCTGGTCCATCATCAAGGACAGCGTGGCGCCGCCGGAACCGCCGCAGCCCACTACCAGGAATCGTCGCATCAGGTGCCCTCTCCGAACGGGTCGAATGGTTCTGGGTCAAATCGATAGGAGGGTTGCGTCGCCTCGGTCGGCGGCGGCGCGGGCGGCTCGCCCTCGCCGCGCTCATTGCGCTCGTCGCGTTCGTCGTAGCGGTAGCCCGAGGCCATCGTGTCGTCTTGGCGCGGTATCGGTTCGGGGATCGGCCGCTCCTGTGTCTCGGCCTCATTGAAGCCGGGCGGCACCGACCCCGTCGCCGCGGGCGGCACCGACCCCGTCGCCGCGGGCGGCGCGGGCCTCGGAGCGGGCGGCGCCACAGGCGCCGAAGCGGGCGCGCCACCGAACGGTGAGTCGGCCCCGCCGCCAAAGGGATCATCCCCCGCCGGGCCGACCACGACGCCGGCGGGCGTGTCACCGAACGGAGAAGCCGTCTCGCCCGGCGCCGCGAATGGCGTCGTCATGCCGGCCTGTACGGCGCGCAGCCGCAACCCGGTGAGCAGGTCGGGCAGCCGCTGCGCGATGTCCTCGTAGAGCCGCTCCCGCGCGATGGTGTCGGTGGTTCCGGCCACCAACAGCAGTACCTCGGCGGCATTCTCGGGCCCATAGGGGTTGTGCAGCAGCACCCAGGTGTTGTGCACCGCCAGCGGCAGCACCGCGCGCAGGCCGGTCTTGTCCGATCCGGGCAGCTTGGACCCGACGCTCACAAGCGCCTCGGCGTCTACGACCACATGGCCGGAGCCGAAAGGACTGCGCCCCAACATAACCGACAGATTCACCCCGGCCACCGACAGCTGGCGGGCGCCGCCGGGCGGCAGCCCGGTCACCGGTTGCACCAGATCGGTGTCGGCCATCGCGAACGGCTCACCGCCGCGCAGCACGGCGTCGTGCTCGACCTCCACCGGGATGCGTTCGGCCAGCAGCGGGTTGTCGGGGATCTTGCTGACCCACCACTTCGACGCGTACAACAGTGCCAACGGGATGCCGGGACCCAGCAGCAGCGCGGCGATGAGCACCAGGACGAAGTTGGTGGTGTTGAGCGGGTTGATCATCGACGCCGTGAAGGCCACCGGCACGGTCTGCGCGTCGTCGGGGTTGTCCAGCGTCGAAACATGGACGGGCACAGTGCCGTTGAGCCCGCCGTGGCCGTTGTGGTCGGTGCGCAAGGTGACCGATAATTGTGCGGTTTCCCCCGCCTGCACCTTCAGACAGTGCTGGCCCGAATTCGTCGGTGAGCCGACGTGCGGCGTGCCGATACCGTCGGGCGCACCCGACACCGTCGCGGAATCGGTGTCGCTGATCCAGGCACAGCCAGGGCCGGTGATGTTCAGCGTCGCGGTCGCCCCCTTGGCCCCCTCGACGGTGCCGAAGTCGATGCGCTCACCCGGGGTGGGCAGGCCAACCTTGGGCAGAATCTGCACCGGCACATCGACTTCCTGCGGCGACAACTGGGTGCCGGCGATGGGGCCGCCGTTCGGATCCGAGGTGTTCGCGGTGGTGATCACCAGCGACATCCGCAATGTCGCGTGCCCGGGGGCGACCTTGGTCAGGTCGGCGTCGACGGGTTTGGCGATGTCATCCTTGCCCGCCGCCGTCAGCAGCGGGATCGGCGCCGCGCCGTCGGGACCCAGGGATGCCGACATGGTGGCCGTGCCGGCCAAGTCGCTCGGGACCATCGGCTTGCCTTGACCGTCAACCAAACCGAAGACCAGGCCCTTGAGCGTCTGACCGCTGTGCCAGGCGACCTTATCGCCGCCCGTCAGCGCCGGGAAGATGTCGGTGGTGATGTGAATGCTGACCTTGGACACCGCGTCCGGGTGCTGGCCGGTGGTGTCGACGTAGACGATCGCCCACTGTCCGGTCCAGTGCGGGGCGTTGCCGTTCTGCAGCGAGATCGTCTGCGCCGATTCGGATTGCCATTGATAGTTCACCGATACGCCGTCGACATTGACGTCTTGGGCGCCGTCCTTCTTGGGCAGCGGCAGGGTCTGCCCAGTCGGGGAGACGAGGTAGGGTTCGACGCCGGGCACGCCACCCGAGCCCAGAATGTTGACCTCTTTGATGGACCGGTCCAGCACGAAGTTGTGCCGCGCCTCCGGGCACACCTTGATCTGGCACACCCCACCCTGGTCGGTCACGCCGGGATCGGGGTTGAGGGCGTCGAACGCGAACAACATGTCGTCGATGTTGGCGACGGGAAAGAAGTCGCCGGGCACCGGATCCGTGATGGCGCCACACGCCATGCCCTGCAATCCCTTGCCGGTGCTGATCGCCGACATCACGTTGAAGTCACCGGGAGTCTGCTTGGCGCCCAAGCCGATTCCCAGCATGATGATGTTGCTCGACCGCAGCTGGTCGGCGAGGCCGCTGGGGCGGCAGATAGATTGCACGGCCTTCTGGGTGGTGTCGGGGATGCCGTTCGGTGAGTCCAGCGGGACCCCGTCGGCGTACGGCTTGGTGACCGGGCGGGCGGTGAAGTCGATCATCCCGTCGGAGAACCAGGCGATGGCCTGGCAGCGCTGACCTTTGTCGGCCGCCCCGCCGTGCTTGGTCAGCGCTTGCCGGGCGCCGTCGAGGGCCAGCCAGTAGTCGGTGTCGATGCCGGTGTTCTTCTTGGCGATCGGGCCCAGCGAGGCGCCGACGCTGTCGGCGGTCGAGCCGGTGAGCTGCGTCCAATCATGTTCGGGGACATAGGTATCGGAGAAGCCGGCCACCGCGACGTCGAGCTTCGCGCTCACCCGGTCGGCGTACTTGCCCAGCGTCTGCACCAGATAGCGCGCGGCCTGTACCCGCGCGGCCTGCGGGTCGGTCTGCTGCAGGCTGCTCGACTCGTCGAACAACAGCAGCAGATCGCCGGCCTTCTGCGAGGCCAGGCAGGCCCCGAAGCGGCTCGCGCCCGGCGAACCGGTCGCCGACGCGACCGGCGCCCACCCGACCAGATTCAGCACCACGACCAGGAAAGCGGCCGCGGCCACGCGCGCCAGCACCGCAAGGCCGTTGCGGCCGTGAGGTATTCGAGAAGGGTGGGCCACTACAGCGTCCCCGCCCACAGCGCGATCTGCCAGGCCCCCACGGCGATTCCGACCAGGCAGACGGCCAGCACCACCCAGTACAGCGTCGACGTCCAGGTGGGCGCCGAGTAGATGGCCTCGGTGCGGCGCCTGGTATCGACCCGGCTGAAGACGGCCAGCGCGCCGATCGCCAACGGCCCGGCCAACAGCCACCCGGCGACGGCGGCCGCGATCATCGGTCCGCCCAACGCGCTCGCGCCGGCCAGGGCAACGCCAACCAGAGCCAGCGCCAACGCCACCGCAAACCACACCAGCGGTGGGCCCGCCGTCGTCAACGCCCCGATGCCCGCGGGACTCGCGGTGAGTTGCCCGAACGCGTCACGACCGCCCGTCGGGCCGAACGCCGGTGCACCTGGGCCCGGAAAAGCATCGGGGCGCCCCGGCGCGGGGCGTTGGTTGGCCCAGGGATCGAAACCGCCCGAAAAACCCCCGCCCTGCTGCCCGTGCACCGGCGCCTGGCCGCCACCGGGCGCGGCCTGCTTGCCCGGCCCGAAGTCGCTGAAGTCGAAGGGGTTTGGTGCGTTCATTGTCCGGTTCTCAATACGGGTTCAGGCACAGGGCGAAGGAGCGGTCGGGCGGCGCGGCCACGTACACCGAGTTGCATTGGTTGCTCGAGCGCACTCGCGCGGCAACCGTGTACACCCCGTCGCGGTGTTCGCAGTCGACACCGAACAGGTCCAGCGCGTCGTTGCCCGTGCTGTTGCGCAACTGAAGCTCCACGCAGGTACCGATCGGCACGGTGGCCAGGTCCAGCTTCGGGCCGCGCGGCACCGTGGTGCCCGGCGCGACCGACGTGATCGTCCGCGGCGGCAACGGCCGGGGCAGGGCGGAGCTGGACGCGGTCGCCGGCGTCGAATCGCTTGGGCGGGTGCCCCAATACACACCGCCGAGGATCAGCAGCACACACATCAGGTAGCCGATCACCAGGCCGGCGATCGCGGCCGGGCGCCCCCGTTCGCCGCTGCGATTGATTTGCGGCAACGCGAGATGACCCATCACGATGCCGGCGGGCGGGACGATCACCCCGAAGACCGGCGAGAGCACCGCCAGCGTGTTGTAATCCGCGCGGGGCGGCCGTCCGCCGAACGGCGCGCCCGGGTAGCCGACCGGGGTCGTCGGCGCACCCCCGTATGAGACGGTGGGCGGCGGTCCGCCGAACGGGTCGCCGGACTGCGGCGCAAAAGGATCATCGCTGGGATACATCCGTTCAACCCTTGAAGTCGACGATGCAGGCGTACACGGTCTTGTTGTGGTTCCACAGCGTCGTGGGGGTCTTGCAGGAGTCGTTCGACAGCAGCTGGGTCACCTGCAGCACGCCTTCGCGCACCTCGCACGTGACGGGGTAGATGGTGATGAAGTCCGCCTTCTCCGACGGGTCCGGCTTGTTCTGCTGGACCTCGATGCAGTCACCCACCTTCAGGTCGCTGACGGAGACGCTCGGGCGCTGCGCAGGCGGGGCCGTGATCACCGTGGTGCGAGCAGGCGTCGGTGGCACGTACGGGCTGGGGGCCGCCGTCTTCACCGTGTGCGAATCGGATCCGCTGGTCGCCAGCCACACCGTCAGCGCGCCGACCGCCAGCACGATGATCAGATACGAGGCCGTCAGCCCGAAGATGGCGCGGTCGCGGCCACGCTGGTGGCGCTGGCGGATCTGGGACAGCGCCACGTGCCCCAGCGCGGCACCAGCCGGCGCGAAGACGAACGCGAAAATCGCCGACAGCGTCGCCAACGTGTTGACCTCGGGCTTCGCCCCCGGGAAGCCCCCAGGCCCCGCAGACGACTGATGCGGCTGGGTCTGCCCGAATGCCGGTCCCTGGCCGCCGGGCTGTCCCCCAAACGGGTCGGCACCGAACGGATCCTGATAACCACCGCTATATGTCATCGGTGCCCCTCGATGCAGGGCCGGAGCTGGTCACCCATCCCCCCATCAGCCGCCATCCCATTCCCCGTCAACGCGCCGGTTCGGCGGCGTTCACCGTCACCACATGCCCTGAAACTCGAGACGTCCCACCGCAACAAATCAACATAGTCGGTGCAGGCACGACGCACTCTTTTTCCAGCAGAAGCAGCTTTCGGTACTGCTACATATAGTGCTGTGCCGCGCACACGCGCAATTTAGGCTGCGGCCCAGCGTTCGCCACCCGGCCCGTCCTGACGTTAACTGCAGATCCGGCATCACCAGTCGGACCACATCAGATAAGTTAGCTGAGCGGCACTCGAATCCCGTCGGGCAGTTAGCTCAACCGCGCGCATCTCAGCCGGTCGCGCCTTTGGAGTTCAGAAAGGCGACTATGCCCTGGGTGACCGCGGCGGCATATTTCGCCCGACCGTCCGGACTTTCCATTCGCGCCAAGTCACCGGCGTTTTTCATGTTGCCCAGTTCGACGAGGACCGCCGGGTACTGCGCCAGGTTCAGCCCCGCGAGATCGTCGCGGCCGTACAGGCCATCCGAGCCGATGTAGGTCGCCGGCTGTAAACCCGACTGGACCAAGGCATCCCGCATCGCGTGCGCCAGCTGCACGGCGGGCCCGGATTGGACGTCGTTGAGCGGCGGGCTGGAGTAGTTGACGTGGAATCCGCTGCCGGAGGGTGGCCCTCCGTCGGCGTGGATGCTCACGATCGCGTCCGGGTGCATGGCGTTGGCCGCCGCGGCCCGTTGGTCGATGCACGGGCCGACCCCGCCGTCGCTATCGCGGGAGAGCTGGGTGCGCACCCCCATCTGGTTCAGCGAATCGTTGATCAACCCCACCACCGCCCAGGTGAAGGCGTGCTCGGCATAGCCGTCGTCGGCGACCGCACCCGACGTCTGGCACGGCTTGGTGCCGCCGCGGCCGTTGGGGACCTGCTGGTTGATCGACGCGTCGTTCACGGCGTTGTGGCCCGGGTCGAGGAAGACCGACATCCCGTTTACGCCGGCCGTGGCACGTGGGGCGGGCAGCCATGCGCCGGCGGTGACGATCGCCGGCATGACACCGGCGATCTTCAGGACGTCGCGGCGTGCGACGGATCGCGGCCCGCCCGGGCGATCACTCACCGCGCGATGGTAGCAATCAGGATTCCTCGACTGCAGCCATCAGGGCGACGCTCACGCTCTTCAAGAAGGTGGCCGGCACGCTGTAACCGCACGTCACCATCCTCAGCCTGCCCTCGTAGGTGGTGACTCCGGTCAGATACTCGCCATCGGTCTGGCTGAGCACCACCGGTCCCCACACCGCCGTCGGGCGCAAAGGGTTTGCGCCATCAAGGTTTTGCACGCCGAGGTTGGTAACCATGATGTCCCACGGGCTGATCCTGCTGAAAAGCTCCTCGGCATCGGCGGTTTCGGCATCTGGGGTGATCATCTGCTCGAGCGCAAGCGACGCCGAACGGATTCCTGGGGCCGACCGGGCGACGCCGAGCTGGGCTGTCGTCGCGCGGGCCTGCTCCCAGAACGGTGTCCCATCCCACGGCGCGTGCCCCGTCGCGGTCGGCACGATGCACAGGGCGCAGCCCCCCTCGATTCCGAGAATCGGCCGCAGGTTGATGGGGTTGAGGACGCGGATGAGCTCCTCGCCGCGGTCCGTGGCGCGCACTCGGCACATCGCCACCACCAGCGCCGCGTGCACCGTGGTGTGTTCCGCGCGGCAACGCCGTACCAACGCCGCGGTGTCCGCGGGGGTCATGGCCACCGTGCGCACGTTGGTCAAGGCGCCGTCGAAGGGACGGATGGTGCTGGGCTCGCTCATTCTCGGGTCGTCGGCTAGCGCGGTGGGGTCCGGCGGGTCTGCCGCTTCGAGCGTGTTGGTGATCAGGCCCTCTTGTGCTTGCGGCACAGGCAAACTCGCGAGATCTCGTCCGTTGAGCGCGGCAATCAGGTCGGTGAGCACGACGATGGAACTGATTCCGTCGGCCATCGTGTGGTCGAAGGTGAGCAACAGCGCGCTACGCGTCGGGGCCTGCAGCAACGTGGCGCGCATCAGCGGCGCGCGCAACCGGTCGAACGGTCGGCTGAGCTCCTCGGCCGCGGCGGCCTGCCACGCCAGTTCCGTATCGCTATGGACGGTCAGCTCGATGGGCGCCACGGTCGCCGCGCGATAGAAGCCCAGGCGGATACCGGCCCGGTCCTCCACGTGTACGGACAGCAGCGGATGCCGTCGCTGGACGGCGGCTAACGCGGTCCGCAGCTTGTCCGCGTGGAGCGGTTCGCCAAATTCCGCCACGATCGAAAAGGGAGCGGGATTGCGCTCGCTGTATCGGTAGAAAAGCCGCTCCGCCGCTCCAAGCGGCCTAATGAGAGTGGTTGCCTGGTCGTGAAGCGGGTTGTTGACGATCACCGAATCTCCCAACGCCGGTAAAGCACTGCGACACAATGCATACAGCCTCCCTGGCGACTCGGTTCATCGGTTCGAAAGCGTTCATCTGACGTTCAGCTGCGGAAGGCGCAATGCCCGCGCGACCAGTTTCCTGCCACTCCGGCGACCCCGGCTCCTCGCGATGAGCCACGTTTTCCACAGATCGCGACATCAACCGCCTTGCGCGCGCTCAGGTGGCCGGGACTCAGCATCCGGCGTTGCCATACTAAAAAGTATGTTACGGTCGGAGGCATGTCCGTGGTTGAAAGCCGCCCACTGCATGGCGTGACCGAAAATTTCGTTGCGCGCTTGGCCGATCGTGCCGAGGAGGCCGAGCGATTGCGGCGCCTGCCCGCGGCGACGATCGGCGATTTCCGCCAGACCGAGCTATTCCGGTTGTTGCTGCCGGCCCGCTTCGGCGGCCTGCAGGCATCGTTTCCCGAACTGCTGCAACCGATCCGGCGCATCGCGCATGGCTGCGCGTCGAGTGCGTGGACGCTGGGCTTCTACGCGCTGCACAACTGGATGCTGTCGTTGTTCGATCCGCGCCTTCAGGACGAGGTTTTCGCGTCGGGACCCGTGCTGGCGCCGGCCCCCCTGGCCCCCACCGGCCGTGGCGTACCGGCCGACGGCGGAATTCGCCTGACCGGCAGGTGGGCCTGGGCAACGGGCGCGATGGACGCCGATTGGGTGATCGTCGGCGTGCTGATCGAACGTCCGGACCGGATCGATCCGACGCTGGCCGTGCTGCCCGCCGACCAGGTGGAGGTCGTCGACACCTGGCACACCGTCGGCATGCGCGGCACCGGCTCGCACGATCTCGTCGTCACCGACGCCCTGGTGCCCGAGCATCGATTGGTCGCCGTGGCCGACATCTACGGCGGTACGGCACCGGGCGCACGTGAGCACGGTGTCCCGACCTACCGGTGGCCGATGGTTCCGGCGCTGGCGCTGACGGCGGCCATGCCCGTGCTCGGGACCGCCGAACGGGTGACCGAACTTTTCGCCGAACGGCTCAGCGGCCGCGTGCTGGCCTACAGCGGGGTGGCGCAAAAGGATCAGCCGGCCGCGCAGATCAGGCTGGGCGAGGCGAGGGTACGGCTGAGCTCACTGCGGGCGTTGGTCGACAAGACGGCCGACGATATCGAGGCGATCGTGGTCAGCGGTGAACGGGTGAGCCGATCGGTGCGGGCCGACGCACGGCTGGCGGCCGCGCGCACCGTGCACGAAAGCCGGGCGATCATCGCCAATCTCATGGAGGCGTCCGGTGCCAGCGCCCATTTCCTGTCGAGCCCCATGCAGCGCGCCAAGCGCGATGTGGACATCGCGGCGGGGCATGTGGTGTTCGATTACGACACGAGCCGAGAGTTGGCCGGGGCGTTGGCAATTGGCGCGAAGATCTCACCCATCGCCATGGTCTGAGCGGGTCGTCTCCCCCAGCATCACGGCCAGGAATCGTTCGCGCTTGGCCACCGATTGGGCCTGCTCGGCCGAGCTGGTGAGATGCAGCAGGCCGATACCCGCGGCAAAGGTCAATTCCGCGCGCAGCTTGGCGTCCTCATGGCTGAACCCGTAGTCGCTGTAAGCCTTTACCACGGTGCGCAGTAACAGCCGGTCGGCCGCGCGGATGTTTTCGGCGGCCGCCGGGTCAAGGCGGGCCCACTCCCGCATCGCCCGCTCGAGCATCCAGTACTGGGGGCTGACCAGCGTGAGTGTCAGTGCCGACAGGCGTTCCCGGGGCGGCAGCCCGTCAAGTTTGGACAGCGCCTGGCGGTCGCGTTCGAGGAATTTATTCCACGATTCGACCAGTGCGGCCCGATACTGCTCGATGTCCTCGAAGTGCCAGTAGAAGCTTCCGCGCGTGACGCCCGCCTGCTGGCAGAGGCGTTCGACTTTGAGGGCGCGCACTCCCTCATGGGCAAGCACGGTGTAACCCACTTCGAGCCAATCCTCGACCGACAGGCGGCCCGACGGCTGCTTTCGCACCTCCACACTGTCGACATTACGGGAGTCTTTCCTGGTCCGAGGGAAGATTAGGCAATCTCGGTAATTACTGTGGTCCTCACTTCGCCGGCGGAACGGGCAGTCGGGCGGTGTCGTCGAGGTCCACGTCGAGCGCGTTGAGCATCAGCGCCAGGCCCGCATATCGGCCGATCACCATCAGCGCTTCGACGGTGGCCTCCGAGCCGAGGGCCGTGTGCACCTGGTCGAACAGCGGGGCCGCGACGCGGCGGGTGGTCACCAATTCGGTCGTCAGCCGCAGGATCGCCAGCTCAGTGGCGTCGAATTCCTCTGTCTGCCAATCGGACTCGGAGGCGACGGCGTCGATGGTGGCAACGTCGACACCGACCGTCTGCGCGACGTCCCTGTGTTGGCCGAGTTCGTAGGCGCAGTCCATGAGATATGCCGTGCGCAACACGATCAGTTCGCGAAGTCGTCTGGGCAGCACCGGGCTGCTCAGGGCGGCGTCGCCGGCCACCATCCAGCCGGTGAACACCTTCTCGGCGTTGGCCAGTGCGCGATAGACGTTGAGATTGCCGCGCCGCGCGGTCAATTCGCGGGCGAGTTCGGTCATGTCTTCGGGCCGGCGATACGGGATTCGGGTCACTGGGCCAGGCCTTCGTCGGGGCTGGAGAAGGTCGGGGTGTCGATCTCGAGGTCGACGGCGTTGAGCACCAGCGCCAGGCCGTAGTAGCAGCTGACGATCATCAGCAGTTCGGTAAGCGCCTCGTCGCCGAGCAGGGCGTGGGCGGTAGCGAAGGTGGCGTCGCCGAGCCGGCGGGTGGTGCACAACTCGGTGACGGTGTCGATGAGGGTCCGTTCGTCGCCGCTGAATCCGGCCGCGTCCAGATCCCCGTTGTCGAGCAGGGCGTCGACCTGTTGGTCGGATAGCCCCGCGGTGCGGCCGAAGATCACGTGCTGGGCGAGTTCGTAGGGCGAGTCCTGCAGGTGCCCCACCCGCAGGATGATCACTTCGCGCATCCGCGGGGTGAAGGTGGGGCTTGTGAAGAGTTCGCCCGTCATCTGTGCCCACCCGTCAAAGATGTTGGGGGCGTTGGCGAGCAGTCGAATGACGTTGAGCGTGTCGGGGCGTGCGATGGGCTGTTGGATCCGATCGGGTTGGCGGTCGGTGTTGACCAAGGGCATTCGCGTCATCGGCGAGGTCCTTTCTCCCGCTGTTCGGAGCAGCAGGCTTTTGATTGCGTTTTACCGCAGGTTGTTTCGCCCTCGTATTGCGACCGTCACTTGGTCACGATTGCCGAGTTGTAGTTAGGGGCCCATGCCTGCTCGAAGACGGGGATCGGAACCTGCTCGTCGCGGCCGGTGCTGATGCCACTGTCATTGAGATGCACCACACCGGCCTTGCTGTCGATGCCGGTGACAACCACGAAGTGGTTTGCGGAGCTTCGCTTCCCGGGCCGGTTCCAAATGGTTTCGGCATTGAGGATCGCGATGATCTTGTGGTTTTGCGCCAGCTTGCGCGCCAGGGCGTCGGTGTGGGTCTGGATGTTTTCGGCGCTGATCCAGTAGTGCCACAGCAGTTTCGGAAGGTCGGCGATGTCGGTGGTGCCCATCGGCTTCCAGATCGGCCCGTGACCCGTTGCGCTCGGTGTGGTTTCGGCCAAAGCGATCATCTGCTGCTCGGTAGGTTCACGTCCCGTGAGCTGCCCGACCACATCGGCCACCGCCATTTCCCCGCAGTCGGAACCGTGTTGCTCACGCCAGTAGGGCGCGGCGGCAACGGGATCGCCATACATTCCCAACTCATGGTCGGCGTCAGGGACGGGTGCGCCGGGATTGGCATGAACCCCAGCGGCCAATATCACCGACGACCCTGCGGCGGTAGCGCACAACAGAACGACCCGGTCAACCGTTCGTGCGGCGGTGCCCCGCGCCCGCAAGGTGCTCGTCATAGGCGCCCGTTCTCGAGCCGCCGCGGCGGCGTGTAGATGTGACGAGAAAAGGCTCAGGTATGGCCCTGAACGGATATTTAACAGAAACCTGGCGAAGATGCGGCAGCGACGCGCGGGTCGTTATCGCCATGAGATCAGGCTGCAACTTGTAACAGCCAAACCGCGTGGCGCCCGTCCTGCACCCAGCGGCCAGTGCCAGCTCAGACGGCCTGCGGCGCATCGGCTTCCGGCTCGGAAGTCGCGCTGAGTTGCTGCACCAGATCGGCGGCGACAGCACGCAGCGGGACGTTCATCTCCTGGCTTTTCCGGCGAAGCAAGTCGAACGCCTGGTCGGCGTCGATCTGGTGGATGGCCATCAGCATGCCTTTAGCCTGTTCGATGGGGGCGCGGGTTTGCAGCGCCCGCTGGATGGAGTCGGCCACATCGCGGGCAGACCGGAAGCGGGAAAAGTCGCCGATCGCGCGGGACACTGCCGTGGTGAGCATGGCGAGGATCTCGGCGTCGAAGTTGTCGAACGCCGACCGCGAACGCCCATAGAGATTCAGCGACCCCAGCGTCTGGTCGTCGGTGAATAGAGGCGCCGCCAGGAAGCTGAGAATTCCTTCGTCGCGGGCCGCAGCGGCGAAGCGCGGCCACGTCGCCGCGGCGTCATCGGAGTCGACAAGCACGATGGTGCGGGTCCGGGAGGCGTCGAGGCACGGTCCCTGACCGGCGTCGTATTGCTCGGTATCGACACGCAGAGTGCGTTGGTCGGTGTGGACCGCGGTATAGATGCGACCGCCCAGGTCGATGGTCACTCCCGTGCTGTCGGCGCCGTCGACGGCGTCGTGCGCGATCTCGCAGACATGCTGCAGCAGGGTCAGCAGATCGTCCTCGTCGGCGATGCTGCGACTGGCGCTGACCAGCATCTGACCCAGCATCGTCGGCGTGATCCTGCTGTCGACGGTGGCCTGGACGACCAGGTCGGCGACCTGCTCACTGTCCTGCGCCGACGCAGCGGCCGGGAGGGAGTCGTCGATACGCCGATCAGGGGAAACCATCAGCACAGTGTGACACGAATTGCCGTCGGACACGCCTGCTGAGCAGGCATTCAAGTTTGGCGTGACGGCCTTCGCAGAAGTGACGAACGGTTGGTTCGTCGGCCGGCGCCGCGGACACCGCCGATGCCGGTTTCGGCTGACCTAGCAGCGGGCATCCGCCAGCGATGAGCGCACTACGATTCACCCGTTTGCTGGGGACCGCCGTGGCAACGGCCTGGGCGTGCATGGTCAGCGCGCCCTTCCCAATCGTGTCTGCCGCCCCGTGTCCTGACGTGGAGGTGGTATTCGCCCGCGGTACCGGCGAGCCACCCGGAGTCGGCGGGGTCGGGCAGGCTTTCGTCGACGCACTGGGGTCGCGAGTCGGCGGCAAGTCGGTCGGGGTGTACCCGGTCAATTACGAAGCCAGCGGCGATTTCAATGGCGGGGTCGCGTTCGCCGCAACGGTCGTCGAGGGGATCAGGGACGCCGGCGCTCACCTGCAATCGACCGCGGCCGACTGTCCCAACACCAGAATGGTGCTCGGCGGCTATTCCCAGGGCGCCGTCGTGTCCGGCTTCGTCACGTCGGCCGCCGTGCCCAAGGAGGTTCCCGCGGAGTTTGCCTCCTCCGTGCCCCAGCCGCTGCCGCCGGAGGTGGCCCGTCACGTCGCCGCGGTGGTGCTGTTCGGAACACCGTCAAACGAGTTCTTGCGGGACGCCGGCGCACCACCCATCACGATCGGTCCCCTCTACGCGCCCAAGACCATTCAGTTGTGCGCTCCCGATGACACCATCTGTAATGGCGCGCCCCCGGGGCCGCCCGGCATCGCCCACACCCTCTATCCGGCGAACGGCATGGTCGGCCAGGGCGCGGATTTCGCTGCGAGTCATTTATAGGCGTCGTGATTGGGTTATGCCGCCGGGTCGGGAGCGATTTGGTCCAGCCACCGTTCAGACTGGTAGCGACTCAGTCAGATACCCGATGCCATCCGAGGGGCTGGTGATTACTCCGGGTGAGGACGGATCCATTCGGTACAGTTCCACTTCCGACGCAGACCTGCCTGGACCGTAGAACGCTCGCCTCTCGCGGTCACCGTTACGCAGTGCCTAGTACGCCAACGCGCTCTCAAATGCCTTCCGTGTTGCTTTGATGACGCCTCGTGGTTTCGCGGCTCCTGGATCAGCTGAAGCCGACGCTGCCGGTGTTCTTGGCGAAACTGAGCACCACTGGGCAGATCGGCGTGACCTATCACCCGGCGCTGGAGCAGCTGCTGGTGCTGCTCCCCCACCCGGCGGGGCCTACGGGTCTTACGGAGTTACCAACAATCCGACCGGCCTGTCGGTCGGCGGCTTCACGCTGACCATCGCCGACCCGCCGGCGTGCACGGTGGGATTCCTGCCGCCATCGCAGTCGCGCTCGCCCGCCGATGTGAGCGAGGCCGACACCCCCGACATCTCTACTGCAAGCTCCGCAAGACTCGCCGATCAGCGTGCGGGGCGCGCGGAATTCCCCCTGCATGAGCAAGCCTGGAAAGCGTGCTCCCACAGTCGAATCTGCAACAGCGAGAAGGAGTATGTGCCGCTTGCCGAGAGGCAGCACGCGCCGGGCCCGTATCCACTCGACCCGAATCTGCTGTCGCAGGGTCTACCGCGGGGTGACCGGGCTGGCATCTAGGACAGGCTGTTTGGTCCGGTTGATGGGACCCCATTGCCGCCGGGGCGGCACCCGCCGGAACTCCGCCCGGGCCGCCCGCGCCGGGTTCACTAACCAGCCGTCGACGGCGGCGCAGGCGGGCGCCGCAGCAGCGGCGCCAAGCGCGTTCAACTCCAACAGTTCTGGTGTGTCGCCTTCGGTTGCGGTGCTGCGACCCGGTACGTCGCGCCCGATGGGCAGCTCCATCGGCAATCGGATTTAGTGCAGTCGAAGGCGCCGAAGACTTGGAAGGACATGCTAATCAGCTCGGCCTGAAGCCGAGCCTCTTGGCGAAATTGAACTTGGGCTCCGCGCCATCCGCCCCCAAGATAAATACAAAGCTTTCTAGGTAAAACCCCTGCGCAGCCCCAGCCGCTCGTCAGATACTGACCGGCGGAGGTAAACGCAGGAGGGTACGGTGTCGCTCGTCGGCAGCAAGTTCGGCAAATATGAAATCAAGCAGCTGCTTGGCGAGGGCGGCATGGGTGAGGTCTATGCGGCCTACGACACCAACAAGGGCAGAACGGTTGCCCTAAAGATACTTACCGATAGATACGCCGGTGATGAAACATTTCGTGCACGGTTTTTGCGCGAATCCCACGCCGCCGCAATCTTGCAGGAGCCGCATGTCATCCCCATCCATGACTGGGGCGAGATTAACGATGTTCTGTACATCGATATGCGACTGGTCCAGGGCCAAACATTGCACGAAATGCTTAAGAAAGGCGCTCTTGAACCGGACCGGGCTACCGATATCATCCGGCAGATCGCATCGGCTTTAGACGCTGCCCACGCTGCAGGGCTGATTCATCGTGACGTGAAACCCCACAACATCATCGTCACGCCAGACGATTTCGCTTATCTGGTCGACTTTGGCATCGCCGAGGCGAGAGGTGACACGCACCTGACCATGGTCGGATATGCGGTCGGAAGCTTCGACTACATGGCTCCCGAACGATTTGGTGACGAGGAGGCAACGTCAGCGGTCGATGTCTACTCGTTGGCATGCGTCCTTTACGAGGCACTCACGGGCGCCAAACCGTTTCCCGTTCACAGTGCCGAGCAGGCCATTCGCGCCCACGTATCGTCGCCGCCTCCGCGGCCAAGTGCCGTCAATCCACGCATTCCGGCATCCTTTGACGAGGTGATCGCCCGCGGTATGGCAAAGCATCCAGATGACCGTTACGGCAGTGCCGGAGCGCTCGGACGCGCGGCGAAGCGTGCGATCGCACCAGATCCGGCAATCTCGCCCGGCACCGGCACGCTGCTGGCACCTCACTACGTCGGTGCGCCTCCGAGTTACCCACCCTTCAACGCCCAATATCCCTATCCCGCAATGGGTCCGGCCGAAACAGGTGGTGCGGAGCAAGGGGGCTCGAAGAGGTTGATCGTGTTGACCGCTGTAGGGGTCGCGGTGGCACTGTTGTTAGGCGGCGTGGGATTGGCCATCGGCCTTCTCGCCCACGAGAATTCAAACACTTCGGAGCCGTCCACCGCGCCCCCTGTCACCTACACCAACCCCGTCACCACGCATGAGACGGAGTCGCCACCTTCGGCTACCCAGCCAGGGCGAGTGCCCGATTCGGTGACCTCTGCGCCGCAAGATCCCGCGCAGCAGCTACACCAGATCGCGAATGACGACCGGTCGTTCGTGAGCGCACAACTTGCGGACCGCTGGGTGCCGCAACTTAGCTCTAAGCGTCCCGGCGTCGTCGACAACGGCGTTGTGTGGGACAACGCCATGACGCTGCAAGAACACCTACGGCTCAGACAGCGCTTCCCCAACGTGAAATTGATTTGGTCGGGCGATTGGTCAACGTTTTCCGCGCCGGACTTTTGGGTCACAGTCGCCGGCATTACTTACGCCGACTCCGCAGGCCCACTGGCCTGGTGCAAGTCCCAAGGATTTGATCGAGACCACTGCGCCGCCAAACTCATCAGCACGACGCATCCCGAACCGGGTAGTACCGCATACAACTAGTTAGTTATCCCCGCCGATGGTGCACGAACGGGGCATCCGCTTCAACCGCCCTTGATGGCTGGGTCGACCGTCGTGTCCAGTCCTGATAGCCAGTGAGCGATTCGCCACAACATCACGACGGCAGCGTTCTCGCCGCTGCACCGCACACCGGCACACCCTGATCGGCTCCCTTACGGCGCAAGCTCTAGGATCGTCCATCGGCTCAGGGTTCGACGATCGACGCTGCTCGGACGACGTCCCACCATGTCACGACAATTGGCGCCCCGTCACTGACCTTCGATGTCAGAAGCTCGACGTCGATCGAGTCAGCCCAAGTGGGCAGATGTTCGACCAACTCGAGGTCTGCCAAGAAGTAGATATCACCCCGAGGGCCGGGGTACCCAGTGGTCAACAAGTCGCTAGCCGTTGCTGGCCGCCAACGCGCTACCTTTGCAGCGCGGGCCACATGGAGCGAGCCGTTCCGGTTCTCGTACAACAGAAGAAGCTTGGCACCGAGCTCTCGCCCACCGATTTCGACGGCGCCAACCCGATCTCCCGCACGAATGTTGTACTGCCGCAGCCGTTCTATCCATCTAAGGTGTTCAACGCTTCGAACGAAGCCGAGAAGCACATCCGTATCCGCAGGTGGTTCGTCGAGAAAGTCCGTTGTCAGTGACGACTTGAGGGTGGGCTCACCAGGTCGATGCACAGTCGCGGTCCAGAAGCGATACCGCTCGTCGCGCGTGACTTGGCTAGCGACATGCGTGAGCACATCGCTCAAGAAGTGATCGAGGGCCTCCGATGCCGACGGCAGGCCCTCACTACTCGGCCTGAGCGGGAAGGCGCCAAGGCCGGGCAACACTTCTTTGAACCCCGGGTGTCGTCGAATGTCCTTGATCTCTGATCCCGGATAGAGCACATACGCTCCTGCCGTTCGAGAGATTGCGTCTCGGTAGGCGTGCATCTTAAGCAAGTCGTCGCGCTTAGCGCCGCCAGAAGTCGTTGTGTCCCCAGCCAACTCATCTGAAGCTGAGGCCGGTGTCAGTTGTGCGAGGAGATTGTCGACACGGTACTTCGCATCAAAGTGCAGCCAGATCTCGAGCTCTTGCGCGGGAACGCGCGAAGGCGTGTTGCCTTCTGGTCGAATGCGCACCGAGCAGTCGGGACGCATCGCTTGACTCCATGAGCCCCGTCGATCGTCTCTTCCGACGAACGTCCGATTGAAGAAGACCTCGACAGCGAGTGGCCGGCCTCCTCGTCTGATAGACCACGACAACTTCGACGCGCCGCCTGATCGCATAGTCATGGAGGTGCCATCGCGAGCGACCGTGAAGGCACGTGCCGTTCGATCTTCCCCACATACTCGCCCGAGTGAATTCACTACCGCAAGAAAGCACCAGAACTCGTAGAGCGTTGCAACGTTGCGCTGCGACGCTGCGAAGATATCGGTCATGTCGTCGCGATCAAAGCGCACGGACGAGCCCGACTCGGTCATCGCAAACGTTCGAAAAATTTCGCGGTAGCCGGCGCGCTTGAGCAGCACCTGGTCCGAAGTAGGGATTCTCCGTAGAGCGCTAACCTCACGGAAGTGTGGGTGCGCCAGGTACTCGTCGAGTTGAGCACCAATATCAGCAGCGATCTGCTGACCGCGGCGCAGCGGCCCCGACTCGACCTCTCGTGAGGCAGCGGATAGCCTGGCCAACAATTCGAGCGCGACAGCTCGCCAGCGCACCAAAGCAAACTTGACGAACTGATTAGCCGAATTGTCGACGCTCGCTTCGGTGCGGTCGCGGGTGAGAGCGGCAGGCAAAGAAACGAGTCTGGCCGGCTCACCGGTCCATGGCACCCGTCGACCGGGCGCGCACACTGCGCGGCGAAAAGCGGCCCCCGCTGGAAACGGCGATCCAGTCGGACGGATCTCTTGCTTAGACACCCAAGTTCGGTGTGGCTGCAAGGTGACACGCGCAATTGCGGCCTGGACCGCCGGATCGCGTAGGTACGCCGCGATCATCGCGAAGCGGAGGTAGAGCAGTTCGACAGGTAGGTCGCTTGGCGCAAGTTCCAACAAACTCGGCGCAAATCCCTGCAACACTGCCTCAGCAGCGAACGACGAGATATCGGTCAGCATCTGGCGATATTCGGTCTCGTGGTCCAGCTTGACGGCCAGAACGTCGACTTCGGTCGACCCTGCTAACTCCGTCGCGCGATCAACGACTCGGATCCGCAGGCGCCCAACGGCTTGACCCGGACGTAGCCGCCCTTGCTTCCAACTCGCGTCATCAGGATCGAACAACTCACGGGGCTCAACATCGACATTCGTTGCATCGGTAATTATTTCGTAGCGGTAGATCGCCGCTTCACGTAATGCGAGGTCACCGCGCGGCGAGTACATGGTGTCACGCCGACCTGGGAGGTTGGCGACCAGCAGCTCAGCGACGACGCAACCATCGTCATCTCGAAGCGCCAACCGCAACGAACCCTGGGACATAGCTACTCAGCGAAGCTGACGAACTGATTCGCGCGGACGGACTCGATCATGCGGACGATCTTGTGGTGCGTGGTAGGTAGCCGCGGGTCCGGACCGGCTCCCACTGCCAGCGCATCGAGCGCAGTGAGAACAGGTTCCACGCGCCGTCGCGACCCGTGTACCTTCGGCAGAACCTTCTGCATCATCGCCAGATCGAGGGCAGTATCGGCATCGGTGTCTCCGGTCGCTGCGAAGAACGCGCAGAACCGCAGGATCTCGTATAGCGTGCGGTGCCCAAACTCTTGGTTGGCGCCAGCCATGATCACATGCGCCTCTCGAAGCGCCGAGACAATCTCGTCGCGAGCCGGATGAGGATGCTCTCGCTGCCAATCGTCACTCTCCGCGAGCGACGCGAACGCGCGCACTCGCTGGTCGTCTCCCGCCGGCGCAGCAATGGGCCGCTGGAGCTCGGCGTCGAGTTCATCGGAGGTCACCCGAAACTCAAAGGTGGAGGCTCTGTCCAGAACCTTCGGCGAGAACATGTAGGTCGTCTCGTCCACGTTGACTGTGCCGACTACGAAAAGGTTTCGCGGCAACGGCAGCCGCTGCGCTTCTATGTCGCGTAGGACCCATTGCCGAGACGGTTGATCAAAGACCAGATCCGGTAAGACTGGACGTCGCGATTCGACCCCGGAGAGAAAGTCCGAGAAGTACCGCTCGACGTGAGCCAAGTTCATCTCGTCGAGGATCAGCAAGTACGGGTGCTCGGGGTCGTCCGCTGCGCGTAGAACAAACTCGAACGCTTCGGGAACGAACCACACCGGCGCCCCAGACGCCGACGAACGTAGCGCGTCCTCGTAACCAAAGATGGATTCCGGGCCCGTCCAGTCAGGCCGCACGGGTACGACGACGTGGCGATGACGTCCGTGTTCATCTGTGCCGAACCATTCACCGAGTCTCATCGCGAGTTGAGTCTTGCCCGAACCGGCGAGTCCCGTCAGGATCGCGAAGGGTTTGGCAAGCAAACTGCTCAAGAACGAGCGAACGAGATTCGAGCCTGCTGGGAAGCGGAGTCCAGACGCTTCCACCGCTTCGGCAAAATCATGGAATAGTTCGGGCGGCGTCGGCGCCTTCGACGGTGTTGGTGTTGAAGCAGCGGCCGGGACCGAAGGGAGGTGCGGCGCGAGTTCGGGGAACCGCTGTGCCAGCTCGTTCACGAAGTCGCCTTGGAGGCGAACGAGATAGACCTGCTGGACGGCTCCGGTGACAGTGAATGGCGAACCCTGCCTAATTCGGGCACCCTCGTCGATAGCGGCAAGTGCGACCGGTTCATTCAGCTCCTGATACTGCGACTCGACTAGCCGGCCCGCGGCCTCCCAGGCTTGGTCGTTGAGCGGATTGGGAGCCGGTCTCGCAGCTGCGGTTACATGACTCGCGGCTCGCAATGAGCCATTGCTGTAATGCAGAACGACGTCACCTTCGCGAACCTCATCCATGGTGTCCCAGTGGTACTGCGGGCGGCCCGCCCTGTTGAGCTTCGGCGCCCACAGGAACCCACCATCGCGCTCCTTTGCGTAAGTGGCGCCTTGATTCACCCACCAGACCGAAGTTTGCTGCCCAAGAAAGGAGACCCCTTCCTCGGTTAGTTCACCGCTTCTATCGATTAGCCCACTCTCTATGAGGAGTTCTCGGTAGCGAGCGCCTTGCGACTCGAAGGTTCGGTCCGATTGCCACTGGTCGGAATTCGAACGGTCCGCCAGGGCGCGCCCGAGATCGTCGTTGGACCAGCCGGCCGATATGTCACGAACAATCTGAAGAGCGATTCGAGCGTCGTCAGCCAGCGGAGCGCTACCAGATAGCCGGTCACGAAGGACGCCAGCCTGTGTCTCATCGACAATCCAAGGGTTGCTGGAATCGACGTTTTCGGCATACGCATCACCCGACGCGGTCAGCTTGAACCTGCGCTCGTCCTCCACCACCAAATCAAGCATTCGCGCGAAGCGAAGACAATCACCGGCCCGCACTTTCGGGTTCTCAATTGACTCGCCAGACTTGAAGAGTTGCGTTGCATGGTCACTGAGGAGTTCCTCGATATTGGCCGAGCCAAGCTCGCGAAGGCGCGCGAGCAGCAGATTGCCATAGCTGAACTTGAGGGTGGGGATGGCCAGCACGGTCTCAGGCTAGTGGGGAAGACCAGCGGCGCCCAGCATCCGAGATGCACCTGCAGTCGTGTCCGCTACGAGGCGGATTACCGCCCAATCTGTTCGGCAAGGATTGGCCAGCGCGCCGGTAACGCGCCCTCCGTTAGGCCGAAGAGATGTTTAGGAGGCCGGCTCCCAGCGCCAGCCGTCGTTGTCCGCGCAAACTATGCTCTCGCCATCACCGGCTACCCCAGATGCTCCATGGTCGCTACGACGACAGAATTGGCCGGGCTCATAGCAGTTGCCTTTGTTGCTTTGCGGGTAGCAGCCTGAGGGCGTCGAGGGCGCAGTTGTTGAGCGCGGCGGTCCCGGAGCCAGGGCGGAGTTTGCAACGACACCCGGTGAACCGATGGCGAGCAGGATCATGAAGCCTACGACGGTGAGGCTGTGCTTGCCTTGCTGCTTCACTTATCTCGACCTCTCCAAGGAATCCGGTGTTTGACGCGTGTTGAACGCGAAAGTTATCAGATTTGGGATGATCGTCGATCGGTTTGCGAAAACCGGTGATAGCTTGCCTTCGAAAGGCCGGGACGAGAACCTGCTTGGACCCGTCGTCTGGTGCGAGTCTCAGAACTAACGTTGTGGGTTTTTCGAAGCCGCAGCGAAAGTGAGGGGTCCGAAGGGTCATCGCGCCGACGGTTCGACACGCCTGCCTTTAATTAGTGAGGCCAACTCGCGGGTAGGTCTCTTGGTCGAGGCCGAAGACCTGCACGGCGGCTGACTTTCCTTTCAAGACATAAAATCCTCGGTCGATGAGACCGGGTGGTCGAGACGCCAGGGCCTTGACGCACTGCTGGGTGAGAAGCATAGTGTCGCCGGTGCTTTTGGTGAGTTGCTCGACGCGTGCCGCAACGTTGACGGTGTCACCGATCAAGGTGAACTCCAACTTGCCCCCGGCGCCAATGGTGCCGGCGATTACCACCCCGGTGTTCATCCCGATGCCGATGCGAAGATCTCTGCCGAATCGCTTCGCGACCAGACGCTGAATCAGCACGGCGGCTGTCACCGCAGCGTCGGCATGCTCCGCGATGTCATTCGGGGCACCGAAAACGGCCAGTGCGCCGTCGCCGAGAAACTTGTTGACATGCCCACCGGCGTCCACGACAGCCGGCACGACGATCTCGAACAGCGCGTTGAGTCTGGCGACCGTTTCCTCGGCGGTGTTAGCTTCGGCGAACGGGGTGAAGTCGCGAACGTCAACGAACATCACCGTCACCTCGCGGCGCTCACCGGTGAACACGTCGTCACCCTGTTCGAGCAGCCGCGCCGCCAGGGCTGGGTCGACATAGGTACCAAAAGCGGCCTGAAGTCGTTGCCGCTCAGCCAAACCGGCCTGCATACGGTTGAATGACGCCGCCAAAGCACCGAGGTCGTCATCCTGCACCACCGGCACCCGTTGGCCGTAGTCGCCGGCCGCAACACGTTTGGTTCCATCGGCGAGGTCACGAATGGGTCGCAGCGACGGTGAGAATGAGGCGCCGACGGTCATGGGCACGCCGAAGACAAACGTGAAGGCACATCCGATCACGACGCACGCTACCGGGTTCTCACTGACGCGATCGAACACGGCCGCCACCATCGCGCCCCCAACCGTGAAGACGAACGCGACCGCGACCACCAACATGTCCGACCACACGGCGAAAGTCGGGCGAGAGCGCGGCAACGAATCACCAATCCTC
Organism: Mycobacterium colombiense; assembly: GCF_001672755.1. GTDB lineage: Bacteria > Actinomycetota > Actinomycetes > Mycobacteriales > Mycobacteriaceae > Mycobacterium > Mycobacterium colombiense_C. The sequence goes on from NZ_LZKI01000162.1 coordinate 102,339, forward strand.
ATTTCACCGGTGATGGCGATCCTGGCAGGTCGCAGTGCGGCTTCCGCGAAGCTGTGCACAGCGATCACCTGGACGCCAGTTCCGAAGGCGGCGCCCAGAATTCCGTACTGGGCCAGCCGAGACCACGGCGCCCCCGCAATCGCACCGACGCCCACCAATATCACCGCTAGCGAAACGGCATTGGTCACTACCGCTCGAATAACCGTCCGTCGAGCCCAGGTGTACGTGGCCTCCAGTGCCTTCGCTCGATCGACCTCAAGGCCCGCCGCGCACTGCTCCGCAAGGCGGATGCCCCCAAGGCCGGGAAGAAGCGTCGCATACACCGGCACTAGCAGGCCAACAGCGGTGATGAGTGCCGCCCCAAGGTAGCGGCCCGACTTCTCGAACGTGACAACGACAAACGACGGAACGAGGTACACCGGCAGCAAGAACTGGAAGACGATCGCCCAAAGCGCCCACGAGTACCGCGAGCCATACCGATCCCACGCCCACTGCCAAATGCGATCCATGCCGCGAGACTAATCGTCCGCCTAGTTACGAGCTGGGGAAACGTGGGAGGTTAACAATCCCGCAAACAGCACCGTGGACGATTCCGAGATGGGTCGATCACCACACCGGTGTTGATCCCGATTCCTACGCAAAGGTCGCCGCCGTATCGCTCAGCAACGAGGCGGTGAATCAGAACCGCGGATCAGGCCGAACTAGCCGAATAGCTTCCGGCCACCAGAAGTCCGCCAACCGGAGCGGCGGCTCCAGAATCGACGCTGAGGTTTCGTTACCCCATAGTGCTATTTCGACCGACCGGTGCCGCCGTGCCAGGAGCCTGACCCTTGCTTGTGTTGAGAGTGGCTGTATGTGCCATCTCCGTCAGGAAGGCTGCTCCGTGTGTGGTCCGGCGATGGTACGCATTGCCCGTCGACGTTGGTGTAGCCGCCGCACGACGGAAGTGGGGCCTGCGGCGACAGCGGGGCCACCAAGAGCGGTTGGGTATTGGCGATCGGCGCCGCACCAATAGCGGCTCCGATGAAGATTGCGGTGCCGACGAGTACCGAACGGACCATCTGTATTAACTCCCTGTGTCTCAAAACGATCTGCTGTGGTAGTCCCGAGTACCGCCTTGGGGGAGGTTAGCTTGCTAGCTGTCACTGTGAGGCGGTTTTCATACGGAAGTACCAAAAATGCCCTGCAGAAAGTTCGTATCGAAAGTAAGCTCGCCGCTCAAGAGTTGTTGCAGGCCAAAGCATGTGCCTAGTCTATCTATATGATCTCCGCGCAAAATACGCGCAATTTGAGTCCGCCCGATGCAGCAGCACACGAAACGGAATGGCAACAGTCCGCCTACGGCCGCGGCGGCAACGCCGCCAACCACCCATCCGAAAGCAACTCCAGCAGCTGCCCGTCCGGATCCCGGATCATCGCCATCGCCTCACCCACGGTCCCGTCGACCACCGCTCCCCCAAAGTCGGCCACTCGAGCCAGCACGCCTGGCAGATCGGACACCGAAAACGAGATGTGCGTCAGCCCGATCTGATCCATCACGCGCTCCGAGCCGGCGTGAACCTGGCGCTTCGAGTAGTCCATCAGCTCGAGCACCAAGCCGTCCCGCACGAGATAGGTCGCATGCACGCCGAGCGGCTCGGGCAGCCCCACCAGCTGGGAGGTCGGGCCGTCGGGCGGGTCGAGTTCCCACCAGAACTGGAATCCCAGCAAGCCCTCGTAAAAGCGGCGCGACCGCTCACGGTCGCGCACGCATAACCCAACGTGATTGAAAACCGTCCGATGGCTCGTCATGACAACCTTTCCGCAGCAAATCGGGCCTGCGCGCCCGACGCCGCCCGACCCACGCCACTACCTTCGCCCAGCTCAAACGCGTAATAATGCAAAGATAGACCAATAAGCGCACCGCCGAAGAAGCAGATCACCTTCCGTTGGAGGGCTTTTCGATGGCCACACGTCCGAACGTCAGCGCCGACGCGATCGTTGACTTCGACCATCATTCCGATGCTTTCAACCTCAACGAGCTGGCCGTCAACGCCGACCTGCGGCAGCGATGTCCGGTGGCGTGGAACGAGAACTACGGCGGCTTCTGGTTCCTCAGCAGCTACGACGCCGTAAGCCAAACCGCCCGCAACGGCGGCACTTTCGCCCACAAGTACGAGCCCAATGCCGCCGACGGCGTCGACTACCAAGGCGAGATGGGCGTCCCCCGCCCCGACGGACAGCCGGCCCTCGGCATCGGCGAAGTCGACGGCCCCTACCACCAAGCCTTAAGACACGCACTCGCCCCGTTCTTCTCCCCCGGCGCCGTCGAGAAACTCAAGCCGTTCATGGAGCAATCCGCGCACTGGTTCCTCGACCAAAAAATCAAAGACGGGCACCTGGACCTGGTGCTCGACTACGCCAGCCCAGTCCCGGCCATCCTGACGATGAAGCTGATGGGCCTGCCCTACGACAACTGGCACCTGTACGCCAACCTCTTTCACTCCGTCATGGCCGTCTCCCAGGACAGCGACGAGTACGCCAACGCGATCGCCAAAGTGCCCGCCATGATGGAGGAGGTCCTCGATTTCGCCGCCCACCGGCGGGCCGACGCCCGAGAAGACTTGACCAGCTTCCTCATTCAGTTCGAGTTCGACGGTCAGCGCCTCACCGACGAACAGCTGCTCAACATCCTGTGGAATCTCATCGGCGGCGGGGTCGACACCACCACCTCCCAGACCGCGCTGACCCTGTTGCACCTGGGCACCCACTGCGACATCAGGCAGCAGCTCATCGACCACCCCGAGCTCTACCGCACCGCCACCGACGAATTCCTGCGCTACTTCTCCGTCAACCAAACCCTCAGCCGCACAGTCACTCACGACGTCGTCCTCGCTGGCCAACGCCTCCGCAAGAACGACAAAGTCGTCATCAGCTGGCTCTCGGCCAACCACGACGAAACCGAATTCGACCGGCCCGACGAGATCATCCTCGACCGCGCACCCAACCGCCACGTCGCCTTCGGACTCGGCCCACACCGCTGCATCGGATCGCATCTGGCCCGGTCAATGTCCGGCGTGCTGGTCAAGGCCGTCCTCGACCGCCTCCCCGACTACCAAGTCGACGTCGAAAACGTCCACCAATACCTGGGCAACCCGAGCATGACGGGCCTGGGCACGCTCCCGGTCACCTTCACACCGGGGACAACCAGGGAAACCCCACGCCCCTGGTAGTCGCTCAAAGCACTTGCGCCACAACGCCCGCGATCAACTCGTCGGGAGCTTGAACAATCCCCACCGCGGTCAGCTGGCCACCAATGGCGAGCGACGCGATGCCATGCACCAGCGACCAGAGCGGCGCGGCAACCTCACGGGGATCACGATCCGCGACGATCCCCGCCTCCTGGCACGTGGTGATCGCGTCGAGCAGGTCGCCAAACGCCTGCTCGCCGGCGACCGCTACGCCGGGCTGCTCGGCCTTCAGCGACTCCGCGCCGAACATCACCTGATAGTGGTCGGGATGGGCGACGGCCCATTGCACGTAGGCGCGGCCGAGCTCGATGACCCGCTCCTTCGGATCCGAGGCGCGGTCGGCGGCCGCGGCCAGAGCGGCGTGCAGTTCGAGGAATCCCTGTTCGGCGACGGCGGCCAGCAGCTCAGCCTTGTCGGCGAAGTGCCGGTACGGGGCCGCGGCACTGACGCCGGCGCGGCGCGCCGCTTCGGTGAGGGTGAACCCCTTCGGCCCCTTCTCGGCCACCAGCGATAACGCGGCGCTGGTCAGGGCGCGTTTGAGATCGCCGTGGTGATAGCTCTGACGCCTGACGGCCGACCGTTTGACTGCCATGTTGACGACATTAACATTATGGTCTATGTTAATGCTATTCACATCGGCGAACCGGGGAGACGAAATGTCGAATCTGCTTGAAACCACATCCACACTCGCCGGCACCCGCGACCGGGAGAAGGCCGCCGACCTGCTCGGTCAGGCGCTCGCCCAGGGCTATCTGCGGGTGGACGAGTACGACCAACGGCTGCAAACGGCTTTCCAGACGCAGACGTCCGAGGAACTACGTGACCTCCTGGCCGACCTGCCGCTCGATCGCATCCGACGCCACGATCCCCGTCGGCGTGCCGCCCGCGTCGCCGCGGCCCGCCGCGGAGTGCGCGCCCATTTGGCCGCGTACCTCGCCATGGTCGTCATCGTGCTCACCGTCTGGGCGGCTGTCGCCGCGACGACCGACGCCACGTACTTCTGGCCGATCTGGCCCATCCTCGGCGCGGGAATCGGACTCGTCAGCCACGCCGCGTCGATACCGCGGTACAAGCAAAGCCGTTGATAACCAACGCTACTCGTGAGGAGGAGTCATGAAGAACACGGCAGTGGTCACCGGCGCCAGCTCAGGTCTGGGCGCGATCTTCGCCGAGCAGCTGGCGCAGCGGGGTTTCTCGCTGGTGTTGGCCGGACGAGACCTGACTCGGCTCGAGGCGGTCAAACAGCGGATCGGGCAGAACGCCGACGTCGAACTGGTCGTGGGTGACCTCGGCACCGACGACGGTGTCGAGGATCTGATCGCCCGCCTGAACGGACGGGTGATCGACGTGCTGGTCAACAACGCGGGCTTCGGCACCTACGGCCCGTTCGCGGAAATCGACGCCGAGCGCGAACGCGAACTGGTCGCGGTCAACGTCGACGCGCCGGTCCGCCTGACCCACGCGGTGCTTCCCGGCATGCTGGCCCGCGGTCGCGGCGGCATCTTGAATGTGGCCTCCACCATCGCCTTTCAGCCCGGCACCTATCAAGCCACCTATGGCGCTTCGAAGGCGTTCGTACTGTCGCTGAGCCAGGCATTGTGGGCCGAGACCCGCGGCTCCGGCGTCACCGTGACCGCGCTGTGCCCCGGGCCCACCCACACCGGATTCGTCGACGCGCTCGGGTCGGATGTCTCACACACCGCGGTCTATCGACATCTCGCCGCACCCGGACCCGTGGTGACCGCCGGGTTGCGCGGTCTCGACCGCGGCCGCGCGGTGGTGGTGCCCGGCTGGCGCTACCGGATGATGGCGACGGGCGGACGGCTCGCGCCCGGATGGCTGTCGGCGCTCATGAGCGGGCGGATGCTGCGGCCCGCGGCGGCGCCCCGCGGACGCGCTGGCACCGGATCGATAAGCGACTTTCAAACGCGCTAGCACATCCGCTAGCGCGTTTGGGAATCGCTTCATGGTCGGAAAGCCGTTACCCAAGTGACGCATGAGGCCAAGGCTCAAACTATCCCGCCGCACGCAGGTGAGCCGAAACACACTGCGCGCTAAGCAATTACGACGCCGTGGCGTACTGCAGAACCCGTTCCGAGGAATCGACGTGGCCGTAGCTGATGATCCGCAGCCGGTTCGGACGCACCTCGTAGACCACGCCGTCGACCGGATTGGTGACGTCGAATCCGTCCTCGACCTGCTCGGCATTGGAGAGTTCGAGGTGGGCGCCGTCGCGGATCCGCTCGCCGCGGTAATAGTAAGTCCCACTGAGGTTTTTACACACCACCGCCAGGGACTTGGCGGTCCGCACCACCAAGGCCGGCGGGTTGCCCGGGTCGCAGCGGGCCGTCTCTCCCACGAACCCGAGCCCGTCGGCGCCCTTCACCGGACGCGACAGTGTCGGCGTCAGCGGCGGCGGCTGGGTCGTCGAGGACGGTGGTGCGGCCGCCTGCCGAGTCGACAGCGGCGCAGCCCCCGAACCGTTGTGATGTCTTCCGCCAACCAAATTCACCGATAACAGCAGCCCAGCGATCAACACCGCCGCCGCCACCGCGCCCACCACGAGCGGTGTGCGACCGATCGCCGGCCAGCGCCACGAGCGCTCGGCCGGAGGAGGCGGTGGGGGGTTGCTGTCAGCGGGCTCGTCGAGTTCCGCAAGCGAGACAGTCGGCAACGGGCGCGTCTTGGGAGGGGCACCGCTTCGACCGGCCGCGGCACCCACCGGTTCGTAGGCCGCGAACACCGCCTCACTGGCGGCGCGGGCGAGCTCACCCGCGGACGCAAACCGCGCGACGCGCGGCTTGGCCATGCCCCGGGTGATGATGTCGTCGTACTCGCGGCCGACGCCGCGGCGCATGATGCTGGGCCGGGGCGCCGGCGCCAGCATGTGCGCGCGCTTCAGCTCCCCCGCGTCCTCGCTGTCGAATGGTGGCTGGCCGGTGAGGCACTCGTACAGCACGCACGCCAACGAGTAGACGTCGGTCTGCGGTCCGGTGCGCCCGGTGGTGAATCGCTCGGGCGCCATGTAGGTCCGCGAGATGTTCTCGTCGCCGGCGGCCTGGGCGATGCCGAAGTCCGCGAGGTAGGTGAAGTGGTCGTGGGTCAGCAGGATGTTCTCGGGTTTGACGTCGAGGTGCACCAGCCCACCGGCATGCGCGGCGTCCAGGGCGCGCGCCACCTGTGCGGTGATCGATGCCGCGCGCGACGGCTCCAACCCGCCCTGCTCGCGCAGCAGGTCCTTGAGGCTGCCCCCGTCGTCGACCAGGTGCAGGTCGATGAAGGGCACCCCGTCGATCTCGCCGAAGTCATGCAGCGGAAGCACGTGCGGCTCCTGCAGTCGCGTCACCTTGCGGCACTCGCGCCAAAGGCGTTGCTGGAAGCCGGGGTCCGTGGCCGTCTCGCCACGTAACAGCTTGACGGCTACCATCCGGTCCTTAACCGTGTCGTACGCGCGGTAGACCTCGGCCATCGCCCCGGTGCCGATCAGAGATCGCAGCTCGTACGGCCCGAACCGGGTACCGAGCCGCGAACCGCGGGACGAGGAGGTCACGTCAACAATCCTTTCTCAAGACAGTCCGACCCGCGAGTTCCCGAATCGGACGTCGACATAACGTGCGCAGCCTCACGCGTGTCGCTACACCGAGACACCGCTGAAGACCGCTATCGTTCGCCGGCCGGCTGGCCAACGGGATCGGCCTGGAGGAAACTGCGCCGCCTCCACCCTAGCGGCAACGACACCGCCCACGCAGACCGGCGATCTCGCGCCACCACCCCCGATACAGTGAGTAATTGTCCGGCCCGTAAGAAGGTGAGGCCTTCGATGACCGACATGACGGCGCGGCTCGCGGAGATCGTCGGCGCGCACAACCTGCTTACGGGCGATGCCATTTCCGACGACTACGCGCACGACGAGGTGCTGACGAAGCCGCCGCAAAAGCCGGCATACCTGGCCAAGCCCGCGACCGCCGACGAGGTCGCGCGACTCCTGAAGACCGCGACGGACGGCCAAGTGCCGGTGACGGCCCGCGGCTCGGGCACCGGCTTGTCGGGCGCGGCGATCCCCCGTGCGGACGGGCTGCTGATCTCCTTCGAACGCATGAACGCCGTGTTGGAGGTCGACGTCACCAACCAGGTCGCCGTGGTCCAACCCGGAGTGACGCTCAGCGAACTGGACGACGCGACCGCCGGCACCGGACTGCGGTACATGGTGCACCCGGGCGAGCTGTCGTCCAGCGTCGGCGGCAACGTCGGCACCAACGCCGGCGGCATGCGCGCGGTCAAATACGGCATCGCCCGCCACAACGTGCTCGGGCTGCAGGCCGCGCTGCCCACCGGCGAGCTCATCCGCACCGGCGGCAAGATCGCCAAGGTCTCCACCGGCTACGACCTGACCCAGCTCATCGTCGGGTCCGAAGGCACCCTGGCCCTGGCGACCGAGGTGACCGTCAAGCTGCATCCGCGCCTGGACCACAGCGCCACCGTGCTCGCGCCCTTCGCCGACTTCGACCAGGTCATGGAGGCGGTGCCCAAGATCCTCGCCAGCGGCCTGGCGCCCTACATCCTGGAGTACGTCGACAACGTGACGATGGCCGCGCTGGTGCACACCCAGAATCTGGAGCTCGGCGTGCCCGACAGCATCCGCGATAGCTGTCAGGCGTATCTGGTTGTGGCGCTTGAGAATCGAACCGCGGATCGGCTGGACGAGGACGTCGAGAAGACCGGCGAACTGCTCGCCGAGCTCGGTGCCGTGGACGCCTATGTGCTCGAGGGCGGCTCGGCGCGCAAACTCATCGAGGCGCGCGAGAAGGCGTTCTGGACGCTCAAGGCGCTCAATGCCGACGACCTCATCGACACCGTGGTGCCGCGCGGCGCGATGCCGAAGTTCCTGTCCGGCGCCCGCGGTCTGGCGGCGGCGGCCGGCGGCGCGGCGGCGGGCTGCGGGCACGCCGGTGACGGCAACGTGCACCTGGCCATCTTCTGCCCGGACGCGGCGATCCGGAAGAAGCTGCTGACCGACATCTTCGCGCTGGCAATGGAATTGGGCGGCGCGATCTCCGGTGAGCACGGCCTCGGTCGCGCCAAGGCCCCGTACTTCGTCGAACTCGAGGACCCGGTCAAGGTCGACCTGATGCGCCGCATCAAGGCGAGCTTCGACCCGGCGGGCATCCTCAACCCCGACGTGGCGTTCGCGTCGGGCGGCCCGTAAACCTCAGCTGCGCAACGACTCTCGGCCGATCGCCGGTGTGACGGAGGCATCCACGTCGGTTTCTTCGTTGTCGGCGAGCCAGCGTTCGGCGTCGATGGCGGCCGAGCAGCCGCTGCCCGCGGCGGTGACGGCCTGCC
>NZ_LZKI01000163.1 GCF_001672755.1 Mycobacterium colombiense
GCTTCGGGTCGACCACAGCAGACAATTCGCGTTTGCCGCGAAAAGCGATGTGGTGTTGGCTAACTTGATGTATTCGTCCGCAGACGGCTGACTGGCAGCCTGTCGCGAGTCGAAAACGTTCAGCCTGGCCGATGGCGTTGTCGCCGACGACGGCCCTTCGCCTCTTCGGTCCAGCCGGTCTCGATGCGCCCAATCTCGAGTGAGAGCAGCGCGAGGGTCGGATTGTCGCAGTGGACCTCGTGAGCGGTCCGGTACTTCGCGGCCTCACCGCTCGTTGGCAGGTGCGGCCGCAAACCCTCGAACCACGCGTCGCCGACCACATTGGGCGGCGCACCATCGCGGGGCCCGCAAGCCCACTGCTGGTAGGCATCTCGCGCGTCCGCCAAGCCGGTCCGCCAGCCTTGGACCGTCTCGCAGCGCTGGCCGTGCAGGTGCATCGCCATCTGGTGTTTGTGGTCGACGTTTCCCATCATCCTTGGCAGCACCGTGTCGGCGGCTGACCGCGCTACGCCCGCGATGCCCACGGCCGACGCCCCCACGACGGTACCCATGAGGCCCATCATTGCCATGTCCATCCGGTGATCGTTCCATCTGCACGACCGCGGCAACCGGAAACCCCCCATTCAGTGCGACGCAGTGAGGTCGAGTGCGATGTCGACGAGCATGTCTTCCTGCCCTCCGACCATGCCGCGCCGGCCGGCCTCTTCGAGAAGCGTTCGGGCGTCGATGTTGAATCGTGCTGCGGCAGCCTCCGCGTGGCGGAGGAAGCTGGAGTAGACGCCTGCATAACCCAGGGTCAAGGTTTCACGGTCGACTCGGACGGGCCGGTCTTGCAGAGGCCGGACGAGATCGTCGGCGGCATCCTGCAGTCGATGGAGGTCGCAGCCGTGAGCCCAGCCGAGGCGGGTGGCCGCGGCGATGAACACCTCCAGCGGCGCGTTGCCGGCACCGGCGCCCATGCCTGCCAATGACGCGTCGATCCGGGATGCGCCATGCTCGACGGCAGCGATGGAATTAGCCACTCCCAGCGACAGATTGTGATGGGCATGGATGCCGATTTCCGTTGATGCGCACAGTGTTTGGCGTAGCGCATCGACCCGCTCGGCGACGCCATGCATGGTCATGGCCCCGCCCGAGTCGACGACGTAGACGCACGTCGCTCCGTAACTCTCCATGAGCTTGGCTTGGGTGGCCAACCGGGCGGGTTCGGTCAAGTGGCTCATCATGAGGAATCCGACGGCGTCCATGCCGAGGTCGCGCGCTGTGGACAGGTAGCGGGCGGAGATGTCGGCTTCGGTGCAGTGCGTGCCGACGCGCACGACGGCCGCGCCCGCGCGGTACGCATCGTTGAGATTGCGGAGGCTGCCCACGCCGGGCAACAGAAGCGTTGCGATCCTGGCGTTCTGGATCACGCTCGCGACGGCCTCGATCCATTCGAGGTCGGTATGTGCCCCGAATCCGTATACGCAACTCGAGCCGGACAGTCCATCACCGTGGGCGACCTCGATCGAGTCGACTCCGGCCGCATCGAGGGCGCACGCGATCGCGGTCAACTGCTCGATGCTGTACCGATGGCTCACCGCGTGCATGCCGTCACGCAGGGTCACGTCGCTCACATAGAGGCGTCGGCTCATGTTGTGGCCCCGGTGGTTTCGTCGGCATTAAGGGCGATTCGCTCGGCGGTGGCCTTGGCGGCAGCGGTCATGATGTCGAGGTTTCCGGCGTGGGCGGGCAGGTTGTCTGCGGTGCCGGCGACCTCAAGCATCACCGTGACGCGGGTGCCGGTGAACTTGCCGGTTTCGGGGATGTGCAGCGGGTGTTCATTGTCGAAGATTTCGAACTGGACATCCCGCTTCAGGCGGTAGCCGGGCACGTAGGCCGCGACTCGGTCAACCATGCCGAGGATTTCCTGGTCGATCCGGTCGTGGTCGCAATCCCCGTCGACGAGGCAGTACACCGTGTTGCGCATGAGCACCGGGGGATCGGCGGGATTGAGGATGATCACGGCCTTGCCGCGGTGTGCGCCGCCGACGACTCGCAGGGCGGTGGCGGTGGTTTCGATGAATTCGTCTATGTTGGCCCGGGTGCCCGGGCCCGCGGATTTCGCCGCGATGGATGAGACGGTCTCGGCGTAGGAAACGATTCCAGCCTTGCCGACCGCGGCGACGATCGGAACCGTTGCTTGCCCCCCGCAGGTGACCATGCTGAGGTTCGGGGCGTCGAGGTGGTCGTCGAGGTTGACTGCCGGCACGCAGAACGGTCCGATCGACGCGGGTGTGAGGTCGAGCATTCGTATCCCGTTGTAGCGCATTGCCTCCCAGTGGGCGCGATGCGCAGCGGCCGAGGTGGCGTCGAAGGCCAGCTTGATATCGGCAAAGTCCGGCATTTGAAGCAGGCCCTCGATCCCCTCCGCGGTGGTGGGCACACCGATTCGCCGTGCGCACACCAGCCCGTCCGAGTCCGAGTCGGTGCCGACCATGGCGCCCACGGCGAGGGGGCCGTCGCTCTGTGAGATCTTGAGCATCAGGTCGGTGGCGATGTTGCCCGATCCGATGATGGCCACCGGCCATCTCTGGAGGGCGGTCACTTCGATTCGGCAACCATGTGCAGGGCGCTGTCGTAGAGGGCCGCCGCGTGCCTCTCGAACAGCGTCAGGACGTCGACAGAGTCACCGCCGAGCTCCTTGGCGATGAACAGGCCATCGGCGCCCGCTATCCCGGAGGTTGCCAATTGGTGGACCTGCGCGTCGGTCAATTCGGGAAACAGCTCCCGCACTGTGGTGCCGAGCGTGGAATGCATCTGCGCACGGACATCGATGAACATCGCCCGGGCCCGCGGCTCGACCGGCCGCCTCTCCAGGGCGAGCATCAGGCCGAGTCGTAGGAACTCGGGGGAGTCCAGCAGCGCCTTGCCGATTTGCAGCACCATCGTCACCAGGCGCTCGCGCGCGGTGCCTTCAACGGGCATCTGCCAGGCCGAAAGCACACGCGCGAAGCTGCGTTCGATCACCGCTGCGATCAGGTCGTCCTTGTCCTTGAAGTGCCAGTAGATGGAGCTGGCCGGCAGGCCGCACTTCGCGCTGACCAGCGCGATGCTGGTGCCCTCGTACCCGCGTTCACTGGCGATCTCGGTGGCCGCATCCAGGATGCGGGCCCGGGACGCCTCACCGTCGAGGCGGCGCCGCCGCTGTGGCTTGTCGCTGGTGGCCACTGAAACCCCTTGTCGTCGGGTCTTGACTCCGTAGTGATCGCTACATTACCGTAGCGATCATTACAGAATCAAGCACGACGCGAAAGCGGGACGGCAATGGACGAGCATCCGATGTATGACGTGGCGGTGATCGGCTATGGCCCCACGGGCGCCACTGCGGCGAATCTGCTTGGCCGCCTTGGGCTTAGCGTCGTCGTTATCGAACGCGACCCCGACGTGTACGGGCGGGCGAGGGCCATCTCCACCGATGAGGAGGTGATGCGCATCTGGCAGTCCATCGGCCTGGCCGATCGACTGCAACGGGACATGCTGCCCGACCGGCCGTTGGCCTGGGTTGACGCCAACGGCGTGCCGTTTGTGGAAACGACCATGACGCCCCGCGGCTGCGGGCACCCGCCGCAACAATTCCTGTACCAACCCGCCGTCGACCACGTGCTCCGCGAGGGCATCGACCGTTTCGGCAACGTCGAGGTGCTGCTCGAGCACGAGTGCCTGCGTGCGGCCAACGGCGAATCGTGGGTCGAACTCATGCTGGCCGATCTTCGCACCGACACCTTCAAGCGCCTTCGGGCTTCCTACGTGATCGCCGCCGACGGCGGCTCGTCGCCGACCCGCGGCCTGCTCGGGGTCGGATACGCCGGGCGTACCTACACCGAACGCTGGGTGGTCATCGACACCAAGGTGATTCGTGAGTGGGACGGTCATGACCGGCTGCGGTTTCACTGCAACCCGGCCCGCCCGACCGTGGACTGCCCGACGCCATTGGGTCATCACCGCTGGGAATACCCGGCCAGGACCGGTGAGGACGAACAACAACTCGTCACCGACAACGCGGTGTGGCAGGTTCTGCACGAACAGGGCATCACCGAAGACGACGTGAAAATCCTGCGCGCCGTCATCTACAGCCACCACGTGCGCGTCGCCGACCGGTGGCGGGTCGGTCGCATCTTCCTCGCCGGCGACGCTGCCCACGCGATGCCGCCCTGGATCGGCCAGGGCATGTCAGCCGGTGTGCGGGATGCGGCCAACCTGTGCTGGAAGTTGGCGGCCGTGGTGCGTGGGCAGGCGCCCGATTCGCTGCTCGACAGCTACCAGGTCGAACGCAGACCCCACGTCATCGAGGTCACCCGTCGGGCGGTGCGCAACGGGCGGCTCATCACAGAGCGTCGAAAGTCATTGGCGTTCTTGCGAAATCATCTCTTGCGTGCTTTGACACAGGTGCCCGGTGTCCTCGCGGCCGGACAGAGGCTGATCTGGATTCCGAACGCGCGCTACCGCGCCGGCCTGTTGGCCGCCGAGTCGCATGCGGCCGTGGGTTGGCAGCTGCCGCAGCCATGGGTCATCGACCCCGCCGGGACCAAGCTGCGGCTCGACGATGTCATCGGCGGGCGTTGGGTGATATTGCATCTCGGCGCCGCACCGGCCGGTGCGGACCGATGGCGACGGCTCGGGGCTGAACCGCTGGCCGTCACCAGAAGCGTTGGCGCGATCGGCGATTACGACGGGATCCTGACCCGCTGGCTACGCCGCAAGAAGGCCGCGGCGGTCGTGGTGCGGCCGGACGGATTCGTCTACGCCGCGGCGGGGCCGCGCCAGCCGCTGCCGCCGCCACCGACGGGTTTCACCGCGCTGCGCGCGACCGGCCAGGCCTCGCCCCGGATCGGAGCGACGGCATGACGATCACCAATGCGATCGAGCGCACGGTCACCATCGCGGGGAAACCGGTCTTCGTCTGCGAAGCCGGCGCTGGACCGGCCGTCGTAATGCTGCACGGTGGCGGACCCGGCGCATCGGGCGTGTCGAACTACTCACGCAACATCGGTGCTCTCGCAGAGCATTTCCGCGTTATCGTGCCCGACATGCCGGGGTACGGCAGGTCGGCCAAGGGCATCGACCACAGCGATCCGTTCGGCTACCTCGCCGACATGATGCGCGGGCTGATCGACGAACTCGGCATCGAGACCGCCCATCTGGTGGGCAACTCGTACGGCGGCGCGGCGGCACTGCGCCTGGCGCTCGACACCCCGCAGCGCGTCGGCAAGCTCGTCTTGATGGGACCTGGCGGAATCGGCACCACGAGAGGCCTTCCCACGCACGGGCTGAAGGCCCTGCTGTCGTACTACGGCGGTGACGGTCCGAGCCGGGACAAGCTCGCCGCGTTCATCCGCACGTACCTGGTCTACGACGGCGCCGCCGTGCCCGATGACCTGATCGACCTGCGCTATCAGGCCTCTATCGACCCGGAAGTGATCGCCGACCCGCCATTGCGCCGCCCGTCCGGGCCCACGGCCCCGCGCACCTTGTGGCGGATGGACCTGACCCGAGACAGCAGGCTGAAAAACTTGAGGACCCCGACGCTCGTCCTGTGGGGCCGTGACGACAAGGTCAACCGCCCGGCCGGCGGTCCGATGCTGCTCAACATGATGCCGAATGCGGAGCTCGTCATGACCTCACACACCGGACACTGGATGCAGTGGGAACGCGCCGACCTGTTCAACGAACTGGTCGTCGAATTCCTCAGCCCCTACTCGGCGCTCGCTGTGAGCACCCGGTGAGCCCGTCGGTGTTCGGCAGAGTCCAGCTGGGTTACGTCGTGATCGAGACCGAAAAGTTCAGCGATTGGCGACGATTCGGCCGCGACGCCATCGGCCTGCACCTCAATGAGGGGTCGCCCGAGGCGATGCGATTTCGCCTCGACGACAACGAGTGCCGGTTCCTGCTGCAACGCGGGCCGGCCGAGGATGTCACGGCGCTGGGCTGGCACGTGGATGATCACTCGACGTTCGACACCGTCGTCGGCCGCGTCAGGGGCCATGGTGTGCCGGTGACCGCCGGCACCGACGAGCAGGCTGCCCTGCGCGGGGTCGAGCGGTTGGTCCGCTTCCCTGGACCCAACGGCCTCACCCAAGAGGTCTGTGCGCGTCCACGGACCGGCGCGGTGCCGTTGCGTACGGCTGCACGTGGCGGATTCGTCACCGGCGCAGCGGGTATGGGCCATGTCGCCGTCACCACCAAGCGGCCGCATCAGGTGCGGGGGTATTACCAGACGGTGTTCGACGCGCGGCTGTCCGACTACATCGACGAGACGATCAGCGGACTGAAGTTCAAGATCCGCTTCCTGCGGGTCAACCAGCGCCATCACACCGTGGCCATCGCCGCCGTCGACCGCATGCGGATGAACCCGATCCGCACCCGGGTGCAGCACCTCAACATCCAGGTCGCCGACCTCGACGACATGGCCGGCGCCTACCAACGAGTCAAACAACTCGGCTTCCGGATGGCGCTGGGCATAGGTCAGCACACCAACGACAGGGAACTGTCCTTCTACGCCCTCACGCCGTCCGGATTCGAGTGGGAGGTTGGCTGGAACCCGATCGTGGTCGATGAGGCCACCTGGGAACCCGCCACCTATCGCGGCATCAGCATCTGGGGTCACACTCGAGAGGGACAAACGATCATCGACAAACTCACCCAGTTCAAGATCGGCGCCGCGTCACTGATGCACGCCGAGGACGTCATTCCCGCGCTCGCCGGAGCGGGCATTCCAGACCGCTGATCACCGACCTCCAGAGGAGCAGCCAATAATGTCGCGGATCGACACTCACCATCACGCCATCCCGTCTTTCTATCGAGACATGCTGCGAAAAGCCAGGATTGACGAAGCCGGAGGCCGGGCGCTGCCGAATTGGAGCCCGGAAGGGTCGTTGCAGACCATGACGGAACTGGACGTCGCCACCGCGATACTCTCGGTATCGACGCCGGGCACCACGTTCCTGCCGAGCGCGGTCGACGCGGCGTCGCTGGCCCGCGACCTCAACGATTACCTCGCCGGCCTCGTCGCCGACCAACCCAACCGGTTCGGATTCTTCGCGACCCTCCCCATGCCGCACTTGCGCGAGTCCGTCGGCGAGGCCGCCAGGTCGCTCGACGAATTGCGCGCCGACGGGGTGGTGCTGCTCGCCAACAGCGCCGGGACCTACCTCGGGCAAGACGGTCAGGACGACCTGTTCGCCGCGCTGGACGCGCGCTCGGCGGTGGCGTTCATCCATCCCGGCGAGCTGCCCGGACCGGTGATCGACGGGGTCGCGCCGTTTGCCGTCGACTTCCTGCTCGACACCACCCGCGCCGCGTATTTGCTTGTGCGCAATGGGATTTGTCGTCGATACCCGAACATCAAGTTCATCCTCAGCCATGCGGGCGGGTTCGTCCCCTACGCCTCGCACCGGATGGCGATCAGCATCATGGGCGACACCGGGCGCAGCCCCAGCGACAGCCTGGATGACTTCGCCGGCTTCTACTTCGACACCGCGCTGTCTTCGAGCGCCGCCGCGCTGCCGAGCCTACTGGCGTTCGCCAAGCCCGGGCACGTGACCTTCGGCTCGGACTGGCCCTTCGCACCGCTGGCGGCCGGGAAGCTGTTCGCCGCCGGCCTGGAGACCTACCCGGGCCTGCGCCCGGACGCCCGCGCGGCGATCGAGCGCGACAACGCCCTTGCGCTGTTCCCCCGGCTCGGCGCGGCCGCGCCACCCAAGCCCGACTCGACGCTCGACAAGTTGCGCCACGGCGCCAGCCGAGCGGTCATGCGGGGGGTCGTACGGCTGGTCAACACCCGCTGACGGGCGCTCAGAGCCAAGCCTGCTGCCACGACTGGATGCGATCGGCCAGTTCGGGTCCGCGGTCCTCTTGAATGAAGTGGCTGGCGTTGATCCGGGCGTGCGGCTGACCCGCGGCGCCGGGAATGTGCTTGATCAGGGCTCTGTCCGCCTGCCCAAGGATGGGATCGCGGGCTCCGAAAATAGCGAGGAACGGCTTTTCCCAGCGGCCGAGGGCATCCCACGCTTTCCTATTGGCCGGAATAGCCGGATCGGTGGGCGAGGTGGGCACCAGCTGAGGAAACGCGCGGGCCCCGGCCTGATAGCTCTTGTCGGGGAAGGGCGCGTCGTAGCCGGCCCGGACTTTCGACGGCACCCGGCGAATGGTCCCGGCGCTGACGATGCGGCCGGCGGGCAGGACGGGGGAGTAGCGCGCGAAGGCGCGCCAGGCGTAGAAGGCCGGTGGGGTGCGCCGTTGCGCCGTCGGGAGGAAACCGTTGGCCACTACCAGCCGCCCGACGCGGTCGGACTGCTCGGCGGCGATGCGCAGCCCGATCAGCGAACCCCAGTCCTGCACAAACAGCGTGACGTCCCTGAGGTTGAGATGCTCGAACCACGAGATCACCCACTCCACGTGGCGCTGGTAGGTGTAATCCTCGACCCGGCTGGGCTTGTCCGAACGGCCGAAACCGATCAGGTCGGGGGCGAGCACGCGGTTCCCGGCGTCGGTCAGGGGCGGGATCATCGTGCGGTAGAGGTAGCTCCACGTGGGTTCGCCGTGCAGCAGAACGATCGGCGGCCCTTCGATCGTGCCCTCGTCGAGGTAGTGCATGCGAAGCGGCCGGGTGTCGCTCGCGGTTACGTCAAGGTAGTGCGCAACGAACGGGTAGTCCTCCAGGTTTTCGAATCGGGAGTCCGGGGTTCGCAGCACATGCATATCAGCTCCTCCGGTGAACCGGCACCTCTGTTAGCCTCTCGCGCCGGCGCGAATTCGTCTAGTAGGAGATTCATTGAGCTGGGCCCCACGGGCTATTAAACTGGCTTGTTCATGGCAATTCGGCGCGCGGTTCTGCTCATAGCCGACATCGGCGGGTACACGCATTACATGCAGTGGAACCGGACGCACCTTGCCCATGCCCAGCTGACGGTTGCGGGCCTGCTGGAGTCGGTCATCAACGCGGGCAAGGGTTTGAAGCTGGCCAAACTCGAGGGTGACGCCGCGTTCTTCTGGGCACCGGACAGCCACGCCAAAGAGGTGGTGTGCGACCGCCTGTCACGGATGCGCACGTCGTTCCTGGAGCGGCGTGAGCGGATGAAAAACGACATCGCCTGCGAGTGCGCGAGTTGCGAACAGCTGGAGAAGCTCTCGCTCAAGTTCGTCGTGCACGTGGGCGAGGTGGCGGATCAGAAGGTGAAGCGTCACGTCGAACTGGCCGGCTTCGATGTCATTCTGGTGCACCGCATGCTGAAAAACATGGTGCCGGTTGCCGAATACGTGCTGATGACCGATCCCGTCGCGGCATGCCTCGACGAGCCTATGCGCGAGCTTTGCATGCCGTTGGTGCACGTCTTCGATGGCATCGGAGAAACGTCGACGCACTACATCGACCTTGCGGCGGTGCAAGTTCCCGTTGCGACGCCGCGCCGCAGCTTTTTCCGCCGGCTCGGCGCGACGACGAGGTTCGAATTCGACAGCCTGCCCTTCACGCTCGGCATGAAGGAGCCCGCCCAGGGGTTCCGTAACCTGGGCCGGGGTGCGGAGGAAGTCTCCGCGTAGCCGAAAAGCCCTGTGGCGCGGCGCCGGTCACGATCAAGCGCCGGCCAGGGCCCGTCCCATCCGCGAGACCGCCTCGGTGAGAATGGCTCGCGAGGTGGCGAAGTTCAATCGCACGTGTCCGGTTCCGCCGGTGCCGAACACGTGGCCGGAGCTGAGCGCCACCCGCGAGTGATCGAGGAACCAGCGGGCCGGCCCGGACAGATCGGCAACCACCGCAAGGCCGTCGGCGGCTTCTTCGTCGAAGCCGAGCTCCCGGCAATCCAGCCACGCCAGATAAGTGCCTTGCGGCCATTGGTAATTCACGCCGGGGAGGTGCTCGGCGACCAATTCGCCGAGCAGTGTCCGGTTCTCGTCCAGGCCCTGCAGCGTCGCATCGAGCCAGTCGCTGCCGCTCAGAAATGCCTCGGCGTGGGCGATGACGCCGAGGTGGCTGGGTCCGTGACTGACCTCCTCCGGCATCCGGTTCAGGTCGGTGGCGGCCTCGGGTCCGGCGATGGCCAGCGCGGCTTTCAGGCCGGACAGGTTCCAGGCCTTCGACGCGGAGATCAGGGCGAAGGCGTTCTCGGCGCCCGGAACGGTGAGGAAGGGAGTGAACCGTGATCCCGGCAGAATGACGGGGGCGTGAATCTCATCGGACACCACCCGCACGCCGAATCGCCGGGCGAGCTCGGCGACCGCGCGGAGTTCGTCGGTGGTGTGCACTGATCCGGTCGGGTTGTGCGGATTGCACAGCAGATAGGCGACCTTCGCGTCCCTGCCGCCGCCAGCGCGGGCCCGAAGGAAAGCATTCTCCAAGGCGCCCAAGTCAATTCGCCCATCGGCGAGGGGCGCCTCGATGACGCGGCGTCCGTCGTGCGCGACGAACGCGTAGAACGGCGCGTAGACCGGCGGGTTGATGACGACGGCGTCACCGCGATCGGTGAGCAGGCGCAGCACCTCGACGACGCCGAGCATGACGTCGGGAACCAGCGCGGTACGGCCGACTTCCAGGTCGTGCCACTGCCAGCGCCGTGCGGCGAATTGGCTGACCGCTTCCGCCAGCGCGGTTCCGCAGGGATATCCGGTGTCGCCGTTGTCGATGGCCTTCCGCAGCGCTTCGGCCACCGTCGGTGCCAGGTTGACGTCCATCTCGGCGACCCACAGCGGCAGCACGTCGGCGGGGTGTGCGCCCCATTTCATGCTGGTGCGAGCCCGCAGTTGCTGCAGCGTCAATTCCTCGAGCGGATTAACCGTCACGCCCGCAGACTAACCGGCGCGACCTACCCCCCGACAAACGCTTTCTGCGGGATGGTCAACGGAAGGTCCACCGAACTCAGCAATCCCGGCTGCGCGGCAACGACATACGGCACGGCGTTGACGACGCGCATCGCGGTGGCGACCATGGCGCCCGCCCCGGAAGTCATCCCGCCGATGCCGGCTTTGGCGGGATCTTTCAGGGTCGCGGCCAGCGTGCAGTCGATGTCCGGGTCGCCGGAAATCATGACGCGATAGGACAGATCGCCGATCCCGGTGGGCCA
>NZ_LZKI01000164.1 GCF_001672755.1 Mycobacterium colombiense
CCTGGTGCAGCGTTTCATCAGCCAGCCGCCCCAGTTCGCGCCGGGCGCCCAGGAGGACACACAGGCCGCCGCGCCGGCGAAGAAGAACAGCGGCATGATCTGCAGCAGCCACGTCATCGCCTGGAACAGCACCGAGGTGGTGAGCAGGTTGTCCCAGATCAAGACGTGGTTGCGAATAATGCTGGCCGCCATCACGGTATGGCCGAGCACCACGCCGACCAGGGAGGTGATCCGGATGACGTCCAGGACGCGATCGCGATCGGCCGGCGTGCTCGCGGCCACCTCGGCGACGTCGGGAAACTTCACAAGAGTTGTCATGGAAGCGAAATAGCCCTTCTGCTGATGCGAATGCGTTGTGGTGGAGCGGGAGTCGTGCGATGAGAGAAGCATCGCCGACGGCGCGGGCGTGCGCCTGCGCGCTTCTACCCGTTGGGGCTGAGTAGTACTACTCAGTTCGGTGCATTGAGCGGGTCGTAGTCGGCGAGCAGCCGTTCGATGCGGGCCTCGTCGAGTCGTACCCGCACGGTGGCGGCCTCCTGCTGGTCGCGGATCACTTTGGCCAGGGTGAACGCGCTTGACACCAGGAATAGGAAGGTGACGCCGAGGAACAATCGTGGCCACGGGTCAAGCGGGAGGAAGTAGATCCCGCCGAGCGCGGCTACGAAGCTGATCGCGAACGCGACAGCGGCCTGAACGAAGAAGGCGGCGGTGGTTTTCGACATGCTGTTGGGAACGGTCATGCCAATAAGCCTGCGGCAGCGGACCGTTGGCGGGGATCCGTAAGACTACTCAGATTCGGCGGTGCGATCGCGGGGCCGCACCAGCAGCGCCGCCGCGGCGCCGGCGGCGCACACCCCGATCGCGGCCGCGACCACCGTAGCCACCTCGACCGAGGCGAGCTCGGAGTCCACCAGCGGTTTGACCACCGCCACCACGCCCAGCGCGGGCATCACCAGCCGGACCCACCAGGCCACCGCGCTG
>NZ_LZKI01000165.1 GCF_001672755.1 Mycobacterium colombiense
GAGGACCTTTCCGCAACGGCCATACCGCCGCAATCCGGTGTCCGCTAAACCGGGGTAAGCCCAAAGTCCACCACGTCACCGACTGGGCCACCTGCCACACCACCGACGTCAACGACCTCACCTTCGCCTGCGGCCCGCACCATCGCCTGTTACGACCCGGCGGCTGGACCACCCGCAAAACCGCCAGAGCCGACACCGAATGGCAGCCGCCGCCCCACCTGGATCGAGACCAACCCCGCACCAACACCTTCCATCACCCCGGGAAGCTGCTGCGCGATCCAGACGACGACGAACCCGATTGAGGCCTAACCGCTCTCGCGCGCGGCGGCCTTCTCCAGGTCGGTCAACGCCGGTTCGATCCGATCGGCCATGTCGTCGATGTCGTTGGCCACCTCCGGGGTGGTGACGAATCCGAAGTCCAGGTAATCGGTGTAGGAGAAGCAGGTGATGTTGAGCGCGACGTCCATCACCGGCGGCCCCAGCGGCACCAGCGAATCCAGTTTGGCGCCGGCCATGTACAGCGGGAACGGCGGGCCGGGGACATTGGAGACAACCAAGTTGATGGGAGCCAGGTTGCGCGACAGCCCGCTGGCCGTGTAGGCGCGCGCGGCCAGCCCCAACAATCCCGGCGGCGTGGTCTCGGTCAGCCCCATGATCTGATGCGCCGACAATGCCTTGGCCATCAGCTTGGCGTTCTGGGTACTTTCGTGAATGGCCCGCAGCCGCTCCCCCGGATCTTCGACGTCGGTGGCCAACGAGACCGTCATCGAGCTCACCTGGTTGCCGACATCGTCCTTGTTCTCGTCGGTGCGAGTCGACACGGGGATCTGCGCGATCAGCGGTTTGGCGGGCAGCTCGCCGCGCTTCTGCAAGTAGTCGCGGACCGCGCCGGCCACCAGCGCGAGCACCACGTCGTTGAGCTTGACGCCGTACGTGTCCTTGATGACTTTGGCGCGGGCCAGTTCGACGCGGCAGCCGGTGATGCGCCGGTGCGGCGAGACGGGTGCGTTGAAGCGGGTTTTGGGCGCCTCGAAGTAGCGCGGCGGCCTACCGCGCACACCCAGCGTGGCGATCTGCTGGCGCACGGTCTGCTCCATCAGCCGCGCGATGCGGAACGGCGTCTTGATGCCGACGTTGATCAGCGCGCCCACGGCGCGCCGCTCCAGCCCCGGCAGCTCGAACCCGACCAGCGATCCGACCGTTTCCTGTTGCGGCGCACGCGGTTCCGGCGTGGCGTCCAACAGGATCTCACCCAGCCCGGCGCCCGAGACACCGTCGACGATGGCATGGTGCATCTTGGTCAGCGTGGCCATCCGGCCGCCCTCGACGCCCTCGATCACCCACATCTCCCACAGGGGCCGGGAGCGGTCCAGCTTGTAGGACATCAACCGGCCCACCAGCTCCTCGAGCTCGCGGCGCCCGCCCGGCGCGGGCACACCGATGCGGCGGACGTGGAAGTCGACGTCGAGCTCCTCGTCTTCGACAAACCACGGCCGGTCCAGGCCCAACGGCGCGCCGGTGACCCGCCAGCGCAACTGCGGCACCTCCGGCAGGCGCTCGATCAATAATTGACGGAGACGTTGAAAGCTGTACTCGGCGGAGTCCTTCGGGTCGCAAATCGCCAGCGCCCCCACATGCATGTGCCAGCCCGCAGTTTCTGCAGACCAAAACGCCGCGTCAACACTCGAAAGCCGTTTCATCACCTGACCGTAGCCCCCCCGAGGCCGTCCCCACCAGCAATGCTTGACAATTAGCAGGGCGCAGTCAGGCGTCCTCCAGCAAATCCGGCGTGACCGCCGACTCGGTGTCGGGTATGCCCTCGACCTTCGCCTTGCGATCGGCCATCGACAGCAGCCGCCGAATACGGCCCGCCACAGCATCTTTCGTCATCGGCGGGTCGGCGAGCCGGCCGAGCTCTTCCAGCGACGCCTGCCGGTGCTCGACGCGCAACTTGCCGGCCGAGGCCAGGTGGTCGGGGACGGTGTCGCCCAGGATCTCCAGCGCCCGCTCCACCCGGGCCGCGGCCGCGACCGCGGCCCGCGCCGAGCGGCGCAGGTTGGCGTCGTCGAAGTTGGCCAGCCGGTTGGCGGTGGCCCGCACCTCGCGCCGCATCCGGCGCTCCTCCCACACCAGCCGGGTGTCCTGCGCGCCCATCCGGGTCAACAGCGCGCCGATCGCCTCGCCGTCGCGCACCACCACCCGGTCGGCGCCGCGCACCTCGCGGGCCTTCGCGCTGACACCGAGCCGGCGTGCGGCACCCACCAGCGCCAGCGCCGCCTCCGGGCCGGGGCAGCTGACCTCCAGCGCCGACGAACGCCCCGGCTCGGTCAGTGACCCGTGCGCCAGGAAGGCTCCCCGCCAGGCGGCCTCGGCGTCGCCGACGCTGCCGCCCACCACCTGGGCCGGCAGTCCGCGCACCGGCCGGCCGCGGTTGTCGAGCAGGCCGGTCTGGCGCGCCAACGCCTCACCGTCGTTGGCCACCCGCAACACATACCGGGTGCTCTTGCGAATCCCGCTGGCCGACAACACATGTACGACGGCGTTGTATCCGTAGAGCTCGAAAATGTCCTTGCGCAACCGCCGCGCGACGTTGCCCAGGTCCACCTCGGCCTCGACCACCACGCGGCCGCCGACGATGTGCAGCCCGCCGGCGAACCTCAGCAGTGACGTGACCTCCGCCCGGCGCGCGCTGACCGATTTCACGATGAGGCGGCTCAGTTCGTCTTTGACTTCGGTCGTCATCGCCACGCGTCGTCACCCCTTGGTCCGCTGCCGGCCGGTCCACTCCCCCCGGCTGGTGGGCTTGTACCGTCGACCCGAATATCCGCGGTGGCCGTGACCGAAGGCGATCCCGGAGCCTTGTGGGCCGCCCGGACCCCGTCCAGGGCCGCCGCGAGTTTGCCTGGATCATGTAAAGGTGTACCAGGTCTGGCCACGTCGGCGAAGTGGACCTCGGCCGAAAGCAGTGTGGCGGTACGGCGCAGTTGATCGCGTTCGCGCTC
The DNA here is from genome assembly GCF_001672755.1 of Mycobacterium colombiense. Taxonomy (GTDB): domain Bacteria; phylum Actinomycetota; class Actinomycetes; order Mycobacteriales; family Mycobacteriaceae; genus Mycobacterium; species Mycobacterium colombiense_C. The sequence continues at coordinate 3,003 of NZ_LZKI01000165.1, forward strand.
ACTGGGCACCCGTTCGGCGTCGATGATGATGTCGTGCACGCTGAAGTCCGGTGCGTGCTGGGCCAGCACGTGCAGGTGACGCTCGACGGAGAAGCCGGCGGTCTCCCCCGGCTCGGCCACCAGATTGAGCACCAGCGCGCGCCGCGCGGTCGTCGCCCGCAGCGCCGCGGCCAGCCCGGGCACCAGCACGTGCGGGATCACGCTGGTGAACCACGAGCCGGGGCCCAGCACCACAAGATCGGCGGCCATGATGGCGTCGACGGCCTGGCGGGTTGCCGGGGGGTTGTCCGGCAGCAGCCGCACGCGGCGCACCTTGCCCGGGGTGGTCGCGATCGCCACCTGGCCGCGGATCAGCCGGAACATCCGCGGGTCGCTTTCCAGACCGGAGACGTCGGCCTCGATCTGCAGCGCGATCGGGCACATCGGCAGCACCCGTCCCTTGACGCCGAGGATGCGCCCCAGCTCGTCGAGGGCGGCCACCGGATCGGCCAGCACCTCGGACAGGCCGGCCAGCAACAGGTTGCCGATCGGATGCCCGGCCAGGGCGCCGCTGCCGCCGAACCGGTGCTGCAGGATGGTCGCCCACAGCCGGCCGTGCGGGCTGTCAGATGCCAAGGCCGCCAACGCCATTCGCAGATCACCCGGCGGTACCACGGCCAGTTCGCTGCGTAGTCGGCCGGAAGAGCCACCGTCGTCGGCGACGGTCACCACGGCGGTGACATAGGGAGTCAGCCGGCGGGCCGCCGACAACGTCGCGTACAGGCCGTGTCCGCCGCCCAGCGCGACGATGCCCCGGTTCATCGGCTCGGTCATTCGCGGCCCAGATCCCGGTGCAGAACCCGCACCGACAGTTGCGCTTCACCCTTCTGGGCGTTCAGCAACTGCATCAATGCCTCCGCGATCGCGACGCTGCGATGCTTGCCGCCCGTGCAGCCGATGGCGACCGTCATATAGCGCTTGCCCTCCCGGCGGTAGCCGTCGACGACCAGAGACAGCAATCGATGGTAGGCGTCGAGAAACTCGGCCGCGCCCGGCTGGCTCAACACGTAATCGCGCACCGCGGGGTCCTGCCCGGTGCGGGGGCGCAATTCGTCGACCCAGTGCGGGTTCGGCAGGAACCGCACGTCCATCACCATGTCGGCGTCCATCGGCAGGCCGTACTTGAAGCCGAAGGACTCGACCGTGACGCTGGTGGTCGCGCTGGCGACGCCGGCGAAGGCCCGCTCGATGGTCTCGCGCAAGCCGCGGACCGACAGCGTCGAGGTGTCGATGATCAGGTCGGCGGTGGCGCGGACCGATGCCAGCATCCGGCGCTCGGCGGCGATGCCCTCGGCCAGGGTCTGATCGCCCTGCAGCGGGTGACTGCGCCGGTTCTGTTCGTAACGGCGCACCAACATGTCGTCGGATGCTTCCATGAAGACCACGCGCGGGGCGATGTTTCGGGTGGCCAGCTCGGTGCGCACCGAGTCCAGATCGCCGGTGAAGCCGCGCGACCGCACGTCCATCACCACCGCCAGCTGGGTGATCCGCGAACCGGCGGCCAGACCGAAATCGACCATCCGGGTGATCAGCTGCGGGGGCAGGTTGTCAGCCACATACCAGCCGAGGTCTTCGAGCACCTTGGCTGCGGTACCCCGCCCGGCGCCGGATAATCCGGTCACCAGAACGACGTCGATACCGGCCGGGGCATCCACCGAGTGGCCGCCCGCGAATTCACCTGGGCCCGTCACCGGGCGGCCTCGGACTGATCGGGTCGCAGCGCCTCGACGACGGCGGTGGCGGTCGCCACCCCGATGCCGGGAACGGCGGTGATCTGGTCGACGGTGGCCTCCTTGAGGCGGGCTATCGATCCGAAATGGCTTACCAGTGCCTTGCGGCGATGTTCTCCCAATCCTGGCACCGAATCCAGCACCGATGCCGTCATTCGCTTGGATCGCTTGCTGCGATGGTAGGTGATGGCGAACCGATGCGCTTCGTCACGGACGCGTTGCAGCAAATAAAGCCCCTCGCTGTTGCGCGGCATGATGACGGGATCGGGCTCCGACGGCACCCACACCTCTTCCAGCCGCTTCGCCAGACCGATCACCGCGACGTCGGTGATGCCGAGTTCCTCGAGCACCGCGCTGGCCGCGTTGACTTGCGGCGCACCGCCATCGACGACGTACAGATTCGGCGGGTAGGCGAACCGCCGAGACTTCCCTTCCGCCGTAAGCATATTCGGGTCGTTTTGTTCACTCAGGTGCCGTGCGAAGCGGCGCCGGGTGACCTCGGCGATGGAGGCGACGTCGTCGGAGCGCCCCTGTCCCGCGGCTTCCCGGATGCCGAAGTGCCGGTAGTCCGATTTGCGCGGCAGGCCGTCCTCGAACACCACCAGCGAGCCCACCACGTCGGTGCCCTGGACATGGCTGATGTCCACGCATTCGATGCGCAGCGGCGCGTCGGACAGGCCGAGGGCCTCCTGGATGTTCTGCAGCGCAGCGGATCTGGCGTTGAAGTCACCGGCGCGCCTCAGTTTGTGTTGCTGCAGCGCCTCTTTCGCGTTGCGTTGCACGGTCTCGGCAAGCGCGCGCTTGTCACCGCGCTGCGGCACCCGAAGCGCCACCCGGGACCCACGCAAGCCGGATAGCCAACTGGTCAGCTCGCCGGCATTCGACGGCAGGCAGGGCACCAGCACCTCGCGCGGCACCGGGTTCACCGATTCGTCTGCGGCGCCACCCAATTCGGCCTGCTCACCGTAGAACTGGGTCAGGAACTGCTCGACCAGCTGTTCCTCACCGGAATCGCCGGGGTCGGCGGACTTTTCCACGATCCAGCCGCGCTGGCCGCGCACCCGGCCGCCGCGGACGTGGAACACCTGGACCGCGGCCTCGAGCTCGTCGTCGGCGAAAGCCACCACGTCGGCGTCGGTGCCGTCGCCCAGGACGACGGCCTGCTTCTCCATCGCCCGCTTCACCGCGCCCAGGTCGTCGCGCAGCCGCGCGGCCCGCTCGAAATCGAGCTGCTCGGCCGCGGCGTTCATCCGCTGTTCCAGCTCCCGGGCGAACCGGTCGGTCTTGCCGGACAGGAAGTCGCAGAAGTCGTCCACGATCTGGCGGTGCTCCTCCGCGCTGACCCTGCCGATGCACGGCGCCGAGCATTTGTCGATGTAGCCGAGCAGGCAGGGACGGTCGATCTGCTTGTGCCGCTTGAACACTCCCGCCGAGCACGTGCGAGCCGGAAACACCCGGGTGAGCAGGTCCAGGGTTTCCCGGATGGCCCACGCGTGCGAGTACGGCCCGAAGTACCGCACCCCTTTGCGGCGGGGGCCGCGATAGACCATCAGCCGCGGGAACTCCTCGTTGAGGGTCACCGCCAGCACCGGATAGGTCTTGTCGTCGCGATAGCGGACGTTGAACCGCGGGTCGAATTCTTTGATCCAGTTGTATTCGAGCTGCAGCGCCTCGACTTCGGTGTTGACAACTGTCCACTCGACCTTGGCCGCGGTGGTCACCATCTGCCGGGTTCGCGGGTGCAGGCTGGAGATGTCGGCGAAATATGACGTCAGCCGGCTGCGCAGGCTCTTGGCCTTGCCGACGTAGATGACTCGCCCGTACGGATCCCGGAATCGGTAAACGCCGGGCTCGACCGGGATGGACCCGGGCGCGGGGCGGTAGGTGGCGGGATCGGGCACAGATCCAGGCTAGTAGCCGCCGGCGGGGTGCCGAGAAAGGCGGGGCGCGTGCGGGTGCCGGTCTAGGGTGGTGCATACCGGTCGCCACGACTTTCGAGGGGGATTACCGTCGAGTCCTCGCTAGCCTGGTTGCTGCAGCCCCTCGATGTCGACACCTTCCTCGACGAGATCTGGGCGAGCAGGCACCACCACATCCAGCGCTGCCGGCCGGGCTACTTCGACCGGCTGCTGCCCGGGCCTTCGGCCGTCGACGCACTCCTCGAGCATGTGCAGCCGGAACCGTCGGCCGTGCGGTTGGTCAAGGGCGGCGAAGACAAGGATCCGGCGGCCTACCGCCGCGCCGACGGCGGCCTGGACCCGGCCCGGGTACGCGACGGCCTGACGGAGGGCTACACGATCGTCGTGAATGGGGTCGAGCGCTATCTGCGCACCATCGCGTCGTTGTCCCATTCGCTCGAGGTCGAGCTGAACTTCCCGACCCGGGTGAACGCCTATGTCACGCCGCCGGGGTCGACCGGCTTTGCCCCGCACTACGACCCGCACGACGTGCTGGTCCTGCAGATCCAGGGATCCAAGACGTGGCACGTGTCCGACGGGGACGCCGTGCCGCCGCACGAGATCCAGCGGCGCAGGGGCGTGGGGACGGACGGGCTCACGTCGTCGACCGACGTGTGCCTGCAACCCGGCGACGTGCTGTATTTGCCGCGCGGCCAAGTGCATTCGGCCGAAACGCGCGCCGAGCCGTCGGTCCATCTGACGTTCGGGCTCCACGCGCCCACCGTGCTCACGCTCCTCACGCACGAGCTGTACGCGCTGAGTCTGCGCGACCCGCGCGTGCACGCCCGCTTGTCGCCACGGCACCAAAACGACCCAGCCGCCCGCGCCGGCCTGGGCGACCTCGTGCGCGACACCCTGCGCGCCCTCGAGGATCCCGAGCTCCTCACCGAAAGCCTCGACGCGCTGGCCGACGTCCTGGTCCGGCGGGGCCGATGCCCTCCGGTCGGGCGGGTGAGCGACACCGTCGGAATCGATGGGCAAACACTGGTGGCGAAGTATGAGCCGCTCTATGCGCGGGTGGCACACGTCGACGACCGCGTCGTCCTGCAGTTCGCGCAGCTGTCGGTGGGCGCCGGCGCCGACCATGGGGCGGCGATGCGGTTCCTCGCCGACAGCACCGAACCGTTTCGGGTCGGCGACCTGCCCGGGTTGAGCCCGGTGCAGCAGACCGGGCTGGCGCAGACGCTGATCCTGAACGGGTTCCTGGTCCGGCTGTCCAAAGGCTGACAGTTACCTTCGCATCTCCGGTGAAAGTGGCGGTTTCTCTCCGCATTTACGGATAGTTTTGGCATAAGCTTCAGTACATGCGGGTCGCCGTCCACGCGGCCGCTGACCTTATCGCTCAGCCACGCGATAACGGTGGCCGGCATCCGCCGAGACCGCAACGTCGCATCGCTGAAAACGCTGAAAACGACTGAGAGGCCGGGACGCAACGCTTCCCCGCGTGGCCGGTTCGTCGGGAGGAGCGCAACATGGCAGCACGGGCGCACGCGGGTGGTCACCGATGACGATGCCGATCTGGGGCGCCTTTCCGCCGGAAGTCCATTCGGCGGCGCTGTCCAGCGGCCCGGGGCCTGGATCATTGCTGGCGGCCGAGCAGGCGTGGCAGGCGTTGAGTGCCGAATACGACTCTGCGGCTCAGGAACTCGGCGACTTGTTGGCGGCGGTGCAGGCCGGGACGTGGCAGGGCCCCAGCGCGGAGGCGTACGTGGCCGCCCATGTGCCATATCTGGCATGGCTTTTGCAGAACAGTGCCAACAGTTCGGCGGCCGCCTTGGAAGCCGACACCGTGGCCGCCGCCTACACCGCCGCGCTGTCGGCCATGCCGACGCTGGAAGAGCTGGAAGCCAACCACGCCACCTTCGCCCAACTAGTAGCGACGAATTTCCTTGGCGTGAACACGATTCCGATTGCACTCAACGAAATGGACTATCTGCGAATGTGGCTGCAGGCGGCCACCACGATGGCGATCTATGAAGCGGTGTCCCAGACCGCGCAGACGTGGGTCCCGCCGACCGCCCCGCCTCCGCCGATCCAGCTCGCCAACCCGCCCAACCAAGATGCGGGCGGTGGGGCAGATCAGCTGAGCTGGTGGGTGACTCGCGTGCAAGAAGTCGCCCAGGAACTGAACGCGGACCTGAGTCAGTCTGGAGGGTCCAACCCGTCCTCGGTCCTCAACAGCCTGATGACCGACCCCCTGCTCGCCGCCAAGGTTCCGCACTGGGCGGGCGAGGCGCTCTACACGTTCCCCGCTACCCAGGTGCCCCAATTGGCGCAGCTCTCCGTCGGCCTGATCGCCCCGTTCATCCCCGTGGCCGGTGCGGCGGGTCTGGCGGGTCTGGCCGGGTTGGCCGGCGTGGCTCAACCCGCCCCCACCATGCCGGGCGCGGTGGCCGCCCCGGCTCCGTCGCACACCGGGGCGCCCGTCGCGATGGCACCCGGTCTCGGCCCACCCGCCCCGACCCGCCAGACCCGCCGCACCGGCCACGGGGATGAACGG
>NZ_LZKI01000166.1 GCF_001672755.1 Mycobacterium colombiense
GCGAAGTTCGACCTGGCGCTGGGCAAGCTGAACCTCGAGCCCGGGATGACGCTGCTGGACATCGGCTGCGGCTGGGGCGGTGCCCTGAAGCGCGCTGTCGAGAAGTACGACGTCAACGTCATCGGAATTACCCTGAGCCGCAACCAGTTCGAGTACAGCAAGAAGAAGCTCGCCGGATTGCCGACGGACCGCAACATCGAGGTGCGCCTGCAGGGCTGGGAAGAGTTCGAAGACAAGGTCGACCGGATCGTCTCCATCGGCGCGTTCGAGCACTTCGGCCGCCAGCGCTACGGCCGCTTCTTCAAGATGGCCTACAACGTGCTGCCGCCGGGCGGAGTCATGTTGCTGCACACCATCGTTCGGCCGTCGTTCAAGGAGGCCCGGGCCAAGGGCATGACGCTGACCCGTGAGATCGTGCAGTTTTCGCAATTCATCCTGTCCGAGATCTTCCCCGGCGGCTGGCTGCCGACGCCCCAGACCGTTGGCGAGTACGGGGTCACGGTGGGCTTCGAGTTGACCCGCGTTCAATCGCTGCAGCTGCACTACGCCAGGACACTGGACCTGTGGGCCGAGGCCCTCGAGGCGAATCGCGAGCAGGCCCTGGCCGTTCAGTCCCAAGAGGTTTACGACCGTTACATGAAGTACCTCACCGGTTGCGCGAAGCTGTTCCGCGACGGCTACACCGACGTCAATCAATTCACGCTGGAGAAGTAACCGGCTCGCTTTTGGCCTACTTCACCATCGTGAATTGCCCCACATTGCTGATGCCCTTGCGGAAGAAGTTCTCGCACCCCGTCAGATAGTGCATGTAACGGTCGTAGACCTCTTTCGTCCGA
>NZ_LZKI01000167.1 GCF_001672755.1 Mycobacterium colombiense
GCGGCCAGCGTGCAGTCGATGTCCGGGTCGCCGGAAATCATGACGCGATAGGACAGATCGCCGATCCCGGTGGGCCAGTCGGGGGCGACGTCGTGCGCGAGCCGGGTGACATGCTCGATGACGATGGCCTCCCGGCCGTCGACCACGCCGATCGCCTGCATCCGCAGCGCGCCGCAGGTGCCGGCCTGCACGGTGCCGAAGGCCACCTCAATGTCCCGGTAGGTGAGCTCACGGTCGAGCGAACCCCGTATCTCCTCCACCTCGGCGCCGAGCCCCTCGGCCATGAGGTGAATCGGTGCCTTCCAAGCCATTTCGATGAACCCGGGTGTCTTGAGCATCGGCTCGAAGTCCAGCGGCCGGCCAAAGCCCATCCCGTCCATCATCACGTCGGCCACCGGGTAGTGATCGTTGAGCGCCACCTCGCTGGCCGTGATCCGGCGGATGCTCTTGGACTGGGTCGTCATGAGCAGCGCGAGTTGGTCGGAGGCGAACCCGGGGAAGATGCCCGACGCGTAGAACGACGCGTGGCCCGTTTTGGCCGCCGCGTCCAGTTCGTCCCGCCAGTTCGGCGCGAAGTAGGACGGCGGGTACACCAGGCTCGTCGACGACGTCGAGACCACGTTGATGCCTGCGGTCAGCAGGCGCACGTAGTCGGGCACGGCCGCGCCATCGCGGTCGGGACCGCTGGCCGCGTAGACCACGCAGTCGGGGGCCAGCGCGATCAGCGCGTCGGCGTCGTTGGC
>NZ_LZKI01000168.1 GCF_001672755.1 Mycobacterium colombiense
GGCTGCGGAGCAATCCTGGGAACAGGCGGCGACTGTGGTGGCGGCGCCACCCATGGCACCGGGCTTTGTCCGGCTCGCACCCTGAGAGAGTGACTTCGCTCGGCGGCCCGCGGGGCCGTTCGTGCTCGCGCATGCGACAGCGGGGGGCATGTGCGGCGACGATCGCACTCGGGAGCACTATGAACGCGTGAAACCGTTCCGCATAGACGTTCCCGACGATGTCCTCGACGATCTGCGATCGCGCCTGGCCCGCACGCGTTGGCCCGAGGCCGAATGCGTGGACGACTGGAGCCAGGGCGTGCCGTTGGCCTACACCCGCGAACTGGCCGACTACTGGGCCAGCGGCTACGACTGGCGTTCGCGGGAGGCCGCGCTCAACCGCTTCGATCAGTTCACCACCGAAATCGACGGGCTGGACATCCATTTCATCCACCAGCGATCCCCGCACGCCGACGCCTTACCGTTGGTGATCACGCACGGCTGGCCGGGCTCAATCGTGGAATTCCACAAGGTGATTGAGCCGTTGACGAATCCCACCTCGGGCCGCGCCGAGGACGCCTTCCACATCGTGTGTCCGTCGCTGCCGGGCTACGGCTTCTCGGGCAAGCCCACCCACGCCGGCTGGGGCGTGGAAAAAATCGCCGAGGCGTGGGAAACGCTCATGTTGCGCCTGGGCTACGACCGCTACGGCGCCCAGGGCGGCGACTGGGGTGCCGCGGTCACGACACAGATCGGGCGCAATGCCGGCCACTGCGTGGGCATCCACCTGAACATGCCGGTCGGCCGGCCCACCAAGGACTCGCTGACGAACCCGACCGAGGAGGAGCAACGAGCGCTGGCCGGGCTGGCCAACCACCGCAAGTGGGGCACCGGCTATTCCAAGCAACAGTCCACCCGGCCGCAAACACTGGGCTACGGCCTGGCCGATTCGCCCGCGGGACAGCTGGCCTGGATCGTCGAAAAGTTCTGGGACTGGGCCGATTGCGATGGGCATCCCGAGAACGCGGTCGACCGCGACGAGCTGCTCGACAACGTGATGGTGTACTGGGTCACCAACACCGCCGCGTCCTCGGCGCGCCTGTACTGGGAGAGCTTTGCGGTGTGGGGCCGCGGGGACCGCGTCGAATTGCCCACGGGCGTCGCGGCTTTCCCCGGGGAGCTGCTCAAGGCACCGCGCAGCTGGTGCGAGCCGGTCTACAACATCACTCACTGGACGGACATGCCGCGGGGCGGGCATTTCGCGGCGTTCGAACAACCGGAGCTGTTCGTCGAGGACGTGCGCGCGTTCTTCGCGACCGTGCGCTGAACGATCAGCCGGGCGGGGCGAAGAACTCCAACGCGATGCCGTCCGGGTCGCGGAAACTCAGCCCCGAGCCGTACGGCGCATCCACGATGCCGCCGTGCTCGATGCCCAGTTCGCCCAGCCGGGCGACCCACTGCTCCAGCTCGCCGCGGCTGGCGCAGCCGAAGCCGACGTGGTCGAGGCCGACGCGATGTTCGCTGAACTGTTCGTCGGGGGCCTGGTGATCGTGCTGGTGAATGCCGAATACGGTGCCGCCGTCAAGCATCCACACCTGGTGGTGGAAGCCGGCGTCGGTGTGCTCATCGAGGATCGGGTCGGCTCCGAGCAGGTTGCGATACCACGGCCCGCTGACGTCAAGGTCGCGCACCGTGACCGCAACGTGGTTGAGCGCTGGAAAGGTCATGCCTTGCCACGCTAGTCCGCTCTGCGCGGTTTGCCGACCATCGGGCCGCTGGCCGAGTACCCACCGTCCACGGCCAGCGCGGCGCCGGTGACGAAGGATGCCTCGTCGCTGGCGAGAAACAATGCGGCGGCGGCCAATTCGGCGGGTTCGCCCCACCGTGCCATCGGCGTCGGCAGGTAACCGCCGGGCGGCACGTCGTCGTCGGGTTCGGCACCGGCCAGGCCGGTATAGGTCATGCCGGGGCAGATCGCGTTGATGCGCACGTTCGACTTGGCGTAATCCAGCGCGGCGGATTTCGTCATCTGCACCACCGCGGCCTTGGCTGCGGCGTAGCAGGACAGGCCTTTCCAGCCGACCAGCCCGGACGCCGACGCGGTGTTGACGATGGCGCCGCCGCCCGCCTCGAGCATCGCGGGGATCGCGTATTTCATGCCGAGGAACACGCCTTTGAGATTGATGGCCAGGATCTTGTCGAACATTTCTTCGTCGGTGTCGGCCAGCGCCGCGTGTGGCCCGCCGAATCCCGCGTTGTTCAGCAGCACATCCACCCGGCCGAAGCGGTCGACGGCGGTGGCGACCATGCGTCGGACGTCGGCGGCGTCGGTGACGTCGACGTGCACCGGCAGCGCGACATCGCCGAGCCGGGCGGCGATCTCGCGCTCCCGCCCGCTGACGTCGGCGCAGACGACGCGGGCTCCCTCTTCGGCGAACCGGCTGGCCGCGGCCCACCCGATGCCGGAACCCGCGCCGGTGATGATGGCGACCTTGCCCGCCAGACGATCCTGTGCCATCTAGACGATCCGCCGGCCCTGGCGCGCGCGGGATCGCATGTCCCACAAATAGAGCCGGTAACCGAAGATCCAGGCCGAGTGGGGGATCAGCCGGTCGGCCAGCCGCAGTGCCGTCAGCAGCCACTCGAAGCGGCGCTGCCGGTCAGGCGACCAGTCCAGCCGCATCAACTCCCGGAACTCGGGAGCCAAAAACCCCGTCGTCGCGAACAGGTTGAACGGCCCCGCCAGCACCCGCAATGGCCACGGCAGGAAAGCCAACGCGGCCACGCCGTGCAGGTGCTCACGCACCGGGGGGTCGATGCGCAGCTCGTCGAGGGACCGTTTCCAGTACTCGTCGAACGCGGCCCGGTCCGGCGGCCACATCCACTCGGGCACTTGCAGCGTCGTGCCCAGCTTGCGGGCGTCTCGGTAGATCGCCTCGGCCGCCGGGTCATCCAGCGGGCCGTGCAGGAACTCGTGCTGGTCGACGAAGTACCGGTACAGGCACGCGGCCACCCACAGCTGCAACTTGGGGTCAAAGGCGTTGTAGGACACCGGGCTCGACGATGTCGACCGGACCTGCCGGTGCGCGACGTCGACGGCCGCGCAGATCAACGCCCGGTCGTAGTCGGTCCCGATGGTCGCCGCCGCCAGATAGGTGCCGGTGGTGCGGGCCCGCTTGAACGGATGCTTGTAGACGTTGCCGCTGTCCACCGGGCTTTCCAGCACGCCATAGCCGACGCCGGGCAACGACAACTGCATGATGACGTTCGCGGCGGGCAGCAACGCCGCCGCCGGGTTCAGCAGGTCGGCGATGCGGGTCGCGGGCCGCTTCACCGCGGACCACGCCTGCTGGGGCTCATGCCTTCGAGTAGACCATCGCCGGATCGGCGCGATCAATGATCTCCGCGTTATATCCGCCCGAGAACGGGCACGCCTGGGCGGATGAGCACCGAACCTGGCAATTCAGGCTGTGGTGGACGCTGGCCGTCCTGATCGTGCTGGTCATCGCCGTCGTGATCCTGGTGGTCGCCTAGTCGGCGGGGCGCGAGGGTGTGAGACGCTGCCGAAGTGGTTGCGCGGCGGACCCGGATCGCGGGCGTGGCGATCGGCTATCTGGCCGACCGCGCGCTGGGCGACCCGCGCCGCGGCCATCCGGTCGCGCTGTTCGGCCGGGCCGCGGCGGCGATGGAGAATGTGACCCACCGCGACAGCCGGTTCGCCGGCGTGGTCCATGTCGGAGTGCTGATCGGGGCGCTGGGCCTGCTGGGCCTGGCAGTGGAACGGGCCGCGGCGCGGCACGGCCGGGTGTGGTCGATCGCGGCGGCCGGCGCGGCCACCTGGGTCGCGCTGGGCGGAACGTCGTTGGCGCGCACCGGCCTGGACATGTCGGAGCTGCTGGAACGCGGCGACCTCGACGCCGCACGCGGGCTGCTGCCGTCGCTGTGTGGGCGTGATCCGGCGTCGCTGGACGAAGCCGGCCTGGCCCGCGCGGCACTGGAGTCGATCGCCGAGAACACCTCCGACGCCCAGGTGGCGCCGCTGCTGTGGGCGGCGGCCGGCGGCGTGCCCGCCGTGCTGGCGTATCGCGGCATCAACACCCTGGACTCGATGGTGGGTTACCGCTCGCCGCGCTATCTCCGATTCGGTTGGGCCGCAGCGAGATTCGATGACATCGCCAACTATGTCGCCGCACGGGTGACCGCGTCGCTGGCGGTGCTGCTGGCGCCGCTGGTCGGCGGGTCACCGTCGGGTGCGGCGCGGGCCTGGCGCCGCGATGCCGCGCGCCATCCCAGCCCCAACGCCGGCGTCGTCGAGGCGGCCTTCGCCGGGGCGCTCGACGTGCGCCTGGGCGGTCCCACGCAGTACCGCCACGAGCTGCAGATGCGGCCCACCCTCGGCGACGGCCGGCCGCCGGCGGTGACCGACCTGCGGCGCGCGGTGGCCCTGTCGTCGCTGGTGCAGGCCGGCGCCGCGGTGTCGGCGGGACTCGTGGTGTACCTGTCGGGTTACCGCCGCCGGCCGTAGCGGTCGGCGAGTTTGGCCTCCACGGACTGCGGTACGTCGGGCGCTTCGGGCGTGGGCACCACCTCGGGCGACGGCCGGTGTTGCTTCTCCTGGCGGCGGGCGCGGATCTCCGAGTAGGCGAAGTAGCCCAATCCGATCGGGGCGAGGATCCCGAACGCGATCCACTGGATGCCGTAGGACAGGAACGGGCCGGCGTCCAGCTGCGGTACGCCGATCACGCCGAGGCCGCCGGGCTGACCGTCGATCAGTTGCAGGTAGGACCCGGCCAGCGGGACCTTGGTCAGCACCGCCACCTGTTCGGTGTCGATCGAATACACCTGCTGCACACCGTCTCCCACGAAGGGATCCTTGTTCAGGGCGGCGGTCTCGGAGTTGCGCAGCCGCGCCGTGATGGTCACCGGCTGCGTCGGGGGGCGGGGGATGGGCGGGACATGGGACCCCTCGAGGGGCCGCACGTAGCCGCGGTCGACCAGGACGGTCGGGCCGCCGTCGACGACGAACGGCGCCAGCACCTCGAACGCCGGTTTCGAATCGATCACCCGCAACCGGGCCAGCACCTGCACGTCTGGCAGGTAGTGCCCGGTGGCGGTGACCTGGCGCCACTGCGCACCGGGAGCCGCTGAATTCTGCTGCGGCAGCAGTGTTTTCAGCGGGACGGGCGCGGTGTTAAGTGAGGATTCGATCTGGCGGTTCTCCTGCGAGGTCCTGCTGTGCTTGCCCAGCTGCCAGGGTGCGAGCACCGTGAAGCACAGGTAGGCAAAGGCGACGACCACCAGGGCCAGCACGATCCAGCCCGGGCGCAGCGGAAAGGGCAGGCGGCGCATCACGTGGATCCGTTCTGCTCGAGCCGCTCGTCGACCCAGTCGTGCAGGCCCGGCAGCGCGGCCTCGATGACCGTGTACACGCGCTCGAAGTCGCCAATGTCGCCGTAGTAGGGGTCGTCGACGTCGGGGGTGTGCGCGCCGGTGCGCGGATCGAAGGACCGCAGCATCCGGACGCGGTCCTCGTCGGCGCCCAGGTGGCGCAGCATCCGGGCGTGGTTTCGGTCCAGGGCCACCACCAGGTCGGCGCCCAGGTGTTCGGTGTCGACCTGGGTGGCGCGGTGCTCGCATGCGTAGCCGTGGGCGCGCAGCACGCCGGCGGCGCGCTCGTCGGCGCACTCACCGACATGCCAGTTGCCGGTGCCGGCACTGCTCACCCGCACCGCGTCGGCCAGGCCGCGCCGGCGTAGCTGGTCGGCGAACATCTTCTCGGCCATCACCGAACGGCAGATGTTGCCGGTGCACACGAACGTGACGTGCAGCGGCTCGCTCGTCATGGCCTCAGACACCCAGCGCCCTCCGTAATTCGTCGATGGTCGCGGCGTGCATCACGCCGGACGCGGCCGCGCGGTCGGGAAAGTCGGCCTTGCCGTAACCCCAGCCGACCACCACGGTGTCGATGCCGTGGGCGGCCGCGCCGTGCACGTCGTGGCTGCGGTCACCGACCATCAGCACCCGCTCGGGCAGCGGTTCCAGCTGCGACAGGGCGTGGGCCAGCACTTCGACCTTGGCCTTGCGCGAACCGTCCGGGCTCGCGCCGGCGATGACCTCGAAGTGCTGGTCGAGCCCGAAGTGGGCGAGGATGCGCCGCGCCGTCGGCTCCAGCTTGGAGGTGGCCACCGCCAGCCGGACACCGGCGGCGCGCAGGTCCACCAGCAGCGCCTCGATCCCGTCGAAGAGCGCGTTCATCGCCCAGCCCCGGGCCCCGTACTCGACGCGAAAGGCCGCGATCGCCTCCTCGGCGTCGTCGCCGAGCTCCATGGCCCGGAAGGTGTCGTCCATCGGCGGGCCCACGATCTGCGCGACGAGGTCGCCGGGCGGCACCGGGGCGCCGATGTGCTCGAGCGCGTGCAGGAAGCTGGCGACGATCCCCTCCGCGGAGTCGGTCAGCGTGCCGTCCAGATCGAAGATCACCAGCTGCGCCCCACCCGGGGCGGTGGCGTCGCCGGGGGCCCGGCGATCGGCTGACGTTGTGCCTGTCACCTCACCATTGTCCTTGATGGGTGTAGCCGGGTGTGACGGTGTTGCTCCGCCCGGGCCGCACGGCCCACTAGTGTTTCACGGATGGCGAGTCTGAACCTGAGCCCGCCTGCGGCGCGCTACCACGGTGATCAGGCCGTCGCGCCCGGGATGCTGGACTTCGCCGTCAACGTCCGGCACGGCCAACCGCCGGAGTGGCTGCTGCGACGGCTGGCCGAGCGGCTGCCCGACCTGGCGCGCTACCCGAGCCTCGACGACGTCCACCGGGCGCAGGACGCGGCCGCCGAGCGGCACGGCCGGACCCGCGACGAGGTGCTGCCGCTGGCCGGTGTGGCCGAGGCGTTCGCCCTGCTGGCCAACCTGCGTCCGCGGCGGGCGGCGATCATCGCGCCGGCGTTCACCGAGCCGGCCGTGGCGCTGACCGCGGCCGGGGTGCCGGTGCACCACGTCGTGCTGGAGCCGCCGTTCGGCCTGGCCGGTGCGGCCGTCCCCGACGACGCCGACCTTGTCGTGGTGGGTAACCCCACCAACCCCACCTCGGTGCTGCACACCCGCGAACAACTGCTGGCGTTGCGCCGGCCCGGACGGATCCTGGTGGTCGACGAGGCGTTCGCCGACTCGATCCCCGGTGAGTCGCAGTCGCTGGCCGGTGACGCGCTGCCCGACGTGCTGGTGCTGCGCAGCCTGACCAAGACGTGGGCGCTGGCCGGGTTGCGGGTGGGCTACGCGCTGGCTTCCCAGGAGGTGCTGGCGCGGCTGACCGCGCAGCGGGCGCACTGGCCGGTGGGGACGCTGCAACTGACGGCCATCGCGGATTGCTGCGGCCGCCGGGCCGTCGCCGACGCGGCGGCCGGGGCGGCGCGATTGGCCGGGCTGCGCGCCGAGATGGTGACCGGGCTGGCGTCGGTGGGCGCCGAGGTGGTCGACGGCCGGGCTCCGTTCGTGCTGTTCCGCACGCCCGACGCGGTCCACATACGAAAGACCCTGCATGACAGGGGAATTGCCATTCGCCGCTGTGATACGTTCGTCGGCTTGGACGAGCGGTATCTGCGGGCCGCGGTGCGCCGCGAGTGGCCGCAGTTGGTGCAGGCGATTTCGGAGGCGGTCACGCCGCAGAGCATCGGAGGGCCGCGGTGAGCGTGAAGCTGGCCGACGTCATCGCGGTGCTCGACGAGGCCTACCCGCCGCGGCTCGCCGAATCCTGGGATTCGGTGGGCCTGGTGTGCGGTGACCCCGACGACGAGCTCGAGTCGGTGACCGTTGCCGTCGACGCGACGCCGGCGGTCGTCGACGAGGTTCCCCGGGCGAGCCTGCTGCTGGCCCATCACCCCCTGCTGTTGCGCGGGGTGGACACCGTGGCGGCCAGCACCCCGAAGGGCGCACTGGTGCACCGGTTGATCCAGAGCGGGCGCTCGCTGTTCACCGCACACACCAATGCCGACTCGGCCCGCCCGGGCGTCTCCGACGCGCTGGCCGAAGCGCTGGGCCTCAGCATCGAGGCCGTGCTCGAGCCGGCATCGGACGCACCCGACATCGACAAATGGGTCATCTACGTGCCCGCCCAGAACGCCGAAGCGGTGCAGGCGGCGGTGTTTGCGGCCGGGGCCGGCCATATCGGGGACTACTCGCACTGCAGCTGGACCGTCAGCGGCATCGGGCAGTTCCTGCCGCACGAAGGCGCCTCGCCCGCCGTGGGCAGCGTCGGCAATGTCGAGCGGGTGGCCGAAGACCGGTTCGAGGTCGTCGCGCCCGCGCGTTCCCGGGCCGCGGTGCTGACGGCGATGCGAGCCGCCCACCCCTACGAGGAGCCCGCGTTCGACATCTTCGCGATGGTGCCCCCGCCCGGCGACGCCGGATTGGGCCGCGTCGCGACGCTGAAACGCCCGGAATCGTTGCGCGACTTCGTCTCCCGTGTCGACGCGGCGTTGCCGCGCACGTCCTGGGGAGTGCGGGCGGCGGGCGACCCCGACATGCCGGTGTCGCGGGTCGCCGTGTGCGGCGGCGCCGGGGATTCGCTGCTTTCCGCCGCGGCCGGCGCGGGCGTGCAGGCCTTCGTGACCGCCGACCTGCGCCACCACCCGGCGGACGAACATCGCCGGGCCTCCGATGTGGCTCTGATCGATGTGGCACATTGGGCGAGTGAATTCCCTTGGTGTGAGCAGGCCGCCGGCGTGCTGCGGTCGCGTTTCGGTACGGAGCTCCAGGTGCGGGTGAGCTCGATACGCACCGACCCGTGGAATGTCGAGCGCAATGGCAACGAGTCCGGGGGTGACAGGTCATGAAAGCCGAAGTGGCACAGCAGCGTTCGCTGCTCGAATTGTCGAAATTGGACGCCGAGCTGTCCCGCATCACGCACCGGGCCACGCACCTGCCCGAGCAGGAGGCCTGCGAGCGGCTGCAGGTGGAATTCGAGGCCGCAGGTGACCGGCTGGCCACGGTGCGCATCGCGCTGGAGGACATCGACGCCCAGGTGGCACGGCTGGAGGCCGAGATCGACTCGGTGCGCCAGCGCGAGGACCGCGACCGCTCGCTGCTGCAGTCGGGGGCGACCGACGCCAAGCAGCTGTCGGACCTCCAGCACGAGCTGGAGACCCTGCAGCGTCGTCAGACCAGTCTGGAGGACTCGCTGCTCGAGGTGATGGAGCGTCGCGAGGAGCTGCAATCGCAGCTGGACGGCGAGCAGCAGACACTCACGTCGCTGGAGGCCGAGATGGCAGCCGCGCGTGAGGCGCTCGACGCCGCGGTCGCCGAGATCAGCGAGGCCCGCGACCTGCAGTCGTCGCGGCGTGACTCGCTGAGCGCCGCACTCGACCCGGCGCTGTCCGCCCTCTACGAACGGCAGCGGGCCGGGGGAGGCGCCGGCGCCGGGCAGCTGCTGGGGCGCCGGTGTGGGGCTTGCCGGCTTGAGATCGACCGCGGTGAGCTGTCCCGCATCTCGGCGGCCGCAGAAGACGATGTGGTGCGCTGCCCGGAATGTGGCGCGATCCTGTTGCGGGTCAAGGGGTTCGATCAGTGAAGGTCGTCATCGAGGCCGACGGCGGATCGCGCGGCAACCCCGGCCCGGCCGGATACGGCGCGGTGGTGTGGACCGAGGACCGCGCGACCGTGCTGGCGGAGGCCAAGCAGGCCATCGGCCGGGCAACCAACAACGTGGCCGAATATCGGGGCCTGATAGCCGGTTTGGACGACGCCCTGAACCTGGGCGCCACCGAGGCGGCCGTGTACCTGGATTCCAAGCTGCTGGTGGAGCAGATGTCCGGGCGGTGGAAGGTCAAGCACCCCGACCTGATCGAACTGCACGCCGAAGCCCGAAACCGGGCACGACGGTTTGAGCGGATCACCTACTCGTGGATTCCGCGGGAGCGCAACACCCACGCCGATCGGTTGGCCAACGAGGCGATGGACGCCGCGGCCGAGGTCAACGGCGTGATCGAAAAGCCGGAACCGGCCCAACAATCCGCCCCGGCGGAAAAGACCGAAGCCACCCCGTCGGCGCCCGGCTGGACCGGCGCACGCGGCACCCCGACCCGGCTGCTGCTGCTGCGCCACGGCCAGACCGAGTTGTCGGTGCACCGCCGCTATTCGGGCCGTGGCAACCCGGCGCTTACCGAGGTGGGGCGGCGGCAGGCCGACGCGGCGGCCCGCTATCTGGCTCAGCGCGGCGGGATTTCGGCGGTCTTCGCCTCCCCGCTGCAACGGGCTTACGACACCGCCGCGGCCGCCGCCAAGGCGCTCGGCCTGGACGTCACCGTCGACGACGACCTGATCGAGACCGATTTCGGGGCGTGGGAGGGGCTGACGTTCGCCGAGGCCGCCGAGCGTGACCCCGAGCTGCACGGCCGCTGGCTGCGCGACACCAGCGCCGCCCCGCCGGGCGGGGAGAGCTTCGACGCGGTGGCCGATCGGGTGTCGAGTGTTCGCGACCGGATCGTCGCCGCGCACCAGGGCACCACGGTGCTGCTGGTGTCGCACGTGACGCCCATCAAGATGCTGCTCCGCGAAGCGCTGGACGCCGGGCCCGGCATCCTGTACCGCCTGCACCTCGACCTGGCGTCGCTGAGCATCGCCGAGTTCTATTCCGACGGAGCGTCTTCGGTGCGTCTGGTCAACCAGACGGCGTACCTGTAGCGTCACTCCTGCTCTTGGTTGAGTCGTGGGATCAAGCCGCCGGCCAACACATCCTTGACTTGTCGTGGTGACAGTCGATGCCGCACCGCGAATGACGACTTTTTGCCGACGTTGTCGACCTGTAGGACATCCTCTTCATCGATCGCGTTCAGATGCTCGATGCGGAGGGTATCGTCCTGGTCGATCGAGTCGTAGTCGTCGGGATTCTCGAACTCGAGCGCCAAAATCCCGTAGTTGGCCAGGTTTTGCCAGTGAATACGTGCGAAGGACTTCGCGATGACAACGCGCAATCCGAGGTAGCGCGGCGCGATCGCGGCGTGCTCACGCGAGGATCCTTGGCCGTAGTTGTCTCCGGCGACAATGATGTGCCCTCCGTCGCCGGCCTTTTGAGCCCGCTCGGGGTAGGAGTCGTCGACCCGGGTGAAGCTGAACATGGCGAGCTTGGGGATGTTGGACCGAAGCGGAAGAGCCTGGACGCCGGCCGGTGAGATTTCGTCGGTGGAGATGTTGTCGCCGAGCTTGAGCAGCACCGGCGCCTCGAGTTCGTCTGGCAGCGGTGACAACTCGGGCAGGCTGGAGATGTTGGGCCCCTTCACGGGTTCGACGCCTTGTGCCTCCTCCGCGTCCAGGGGAGGGACCAGCATCGCCGTGTTGACGGAGTTGCATTCGGGCAGATCGAGTTTCGGGTAGTCCATCCGCTCCTGTTTGGCCCAGTCCCGCGGATCGGTGATCACTCCCGTCAGCGCCGATGCGGCAGCGGTCTCGGGCGAGCACAGCCAGACCGCATCCTCCTTGGTGCCGGACCGGCCGGGGAAGTTGCGCGGCATCGTGCGCAGCGAGTTGCGACCGACCGCGGGAGCCTGGCCCATGCCGATGCATCCCATGCACCCCGCCTGGTGGATACGCGCGCCGGCCACCACCAGATCCAGCGTCGCGCCCATCTTGGTCAGGTCGGCCAGGATCTCGCGTGACGTCGGGTTGATGTCGAAGCTGACCTGCGGGGCGGTCTGGCGTCCCGCCACCATCGCGGCCGCGATCGCGAAATCGCGCAGTCCGGGGTTGGCGCTGGACCCGATCACGGCCTGGGCGATCTCCTCGCCGGCGACCTCGCGAACCGGCACCACGTTGCCCGGCGACGACGGTTTGGCGATCAGCGGCTCGATCTGCGACAGGTCGATGGTGTCCTCGACGTCATACGCGGCGTCTTCGTCGGCCAGCAACTCGGTCCAGTCGTCCTCGCGCTCTTCGGCGCGCAGGAATTCGCGCACGGCTTCGTCGCTGGGAAACACCGTCGTCGTGGCGCCGAGTTCGGCTCCCATGTTGGCGATGACGTGACGGTCCATGGCCGTCAGCGTCCTCACGCCTGGACCGTGGTACTCGATGATCCGGTTCACCCCGCCCTTGACGTCGTGGCGCCGCAACATCTCCAGGATCACGTCTTTGGCCGAACACCACGGGGGCAGCTCTCCGTCGAGCCGCACGCCCCATACCTCGGGCATGCGGATGTGCAGTGGCCGCCCCGTTATCGCGAGCGCCACCTCGAGGCCGCCGACGCCGATCGCGAGCATGCCCAGCGATCCCGCCGCCGGAGTGTGGGAGTCGGAGCCCACCATCGTCTTGCCGGGGATGCCGAAGCGCTGCATGTGAGTTGGGTGCGAGACACCGTTGCCCGGCTTGGAGAACCACAGCCCGAAGCGTTGCGCCGCGGTGCGCAGGTACTCGTGATCCTCGGCGTTCTTCTCGTCGCCCTGCAACAGGTTGTGGTCGACGTACTGCACGCTCACCTCGGTGCGGGCGCGATCGAGCCCGAGCGCCTCGAGTTCCTGCATTACCAGCGTGCCTGTCGCGTCCTGGGTCAGCGTCTGATCGATGCGGATCGCGATCTCTTCTCCCGGGGACATCTCCCCGGACTCCAGATGCGAGCTGATCAGCT
Organism: Mycobacterium colombiense; assembly: GCF_001672755.1. Taxonomy (GTDB): domain Bacteria; phylum Actinomycetota; class Actinomycetes; order Mycobacteriales; family Mycobacteriaceae; genus Mycobacterium; species Mycobacterium colombiense_C. The sequence continues at coordinate 12,587 of NZ_LZKI01000168.1, forward strand.
TGTGAGCGACGTTCATGGCCATACCTCGGGTTACCCCGGTACGGCGTGTTCTAGCGCGCTTCGATGGCCGGCGTTTGCCGCCGTCCCGGTGTTCAGCGCGACAGCGTGATAGCGCTTTCCGGACAGTTCCGTTCGGCCGTGGTGGCCTGCGCTTCCAGTTCGCCGGACACCTCGTCGAGCAGAACCAGGCAGTGTCCGGCCTCGTCGGCGTCGAAGACGTCGGGCGCCAGGGTGTAGCAGCGTCCGTGCCCGGTGCACCGGTCGGGGTCGACGGCGACGCGAGTCATTTGCGCCCCTCCTCCTCATCGCTTCGCTCTGCATCGTCGCCGGCGCGAGTCATGACACCGGGAAGACCAGCGGCAGCGACTCCACCGAGCGCAGTGCCGCGGTGTATGTCAGCTCGGTGCCGGGCTTGATCTGGTAATCCGGGATGCGACAGTGGAATTCACGCAACGCCACCCGAAGCTCCATACGGGCCAGGTGCGAGCCGAGGCAGCGGTGCGGCCCGCCGCCGAAAGCCCGGTGCCGGTTGGGGTTGCGGGTGAAGTCCACCAGCTCCGGGTCGGGGAATTCGGCCGGGTCGGTGTTGGCCGCCCCCAGTAAGGGGCTGACCCGCTCGCCCTTGCTGATCGGACACCCGCCGACCTCGACGTCCTGGATGGCCACCCGGGCGACGCCGGGCACCGGTGTCTCCCAACGCAACAACTCCTCGACCGCGCCGGGCAGGACGTCGGGCTGCTCGACGAGTTGATGACGGTGATCGGCGTGGCGCGCCAGATACACGAAGAAGCAGTCGAGCGAGTCGGTGACCGTGTCCAATCCGGCGATGAGGAACAGGAAGCAGATGTCGAGCAGCTCCTCGCGCGACAGTGGCTGGCCGGCCTCGTCTTTGAAGTTGGCCGCGATCATCGCGGACAGCACGTCGTCGCGCGGGCTGGCGATGTGGTCGTCGATCGCGCGGTCGAAGTACTCGTAGATCTGTTGAGCCATTCCCGCGGAGCTCTCGTGGCGGCGGTCGTGGCCCGAGTCGCCCTCGGGACGGATGACGCCGTCTTTCCACACCAGGAATTGGTCGAGGTCGCCCAGCGGCAGGCCGAGCAGCTGCAGGAAGACGGTGCAGGGCAGCGGCACCGCGAACTCGGTGTGGAAGTCGCACTCGCCGCGGCCGGCGAAGCGGTCGATCATCTCGTTGACCAGCTCGGTGACGCGTGGTTCGCGCCGGGCCATCTCCCGCGGAGTGAACAGCGGATCGAGGATCCGCCGGTACTTCGCGTGCTCGGGCGGATCGATCTGCAGCGGGATCAGCGGCCGCACGTTACCCAGGTCGACCGCATCCATGTTCGACGAGAACAGCTCGGTGTGTTTGAGCGCCATTTCGATGTCGGCCAGGCGGCTGAGAACGACCGCCTGCGGCGACCGGAACACGGGAGTGGTTTCGCGCAGCGCCTTGTACATCGGTTGCGGCTCCGCGAGCCCCGTGACCGTCTGGTCGACGAAACTTTCGGCTTCGGTCATGCGGTCAGCCTGGCACCGGCGTGCCCGCTGGGCAATGGTCTGACGCGGATCAACTGTGCAGGTGGAGCCGCTCGCCGTGCGCTCCGAAGATCATGATGGCCTCCACCGGCCCGTCCACCACGCCGAACCAGTGCGGTGTCCAGGTCGAGAACTCGACGGCTTGGCCGGGGTCGATGGTGAAGTCGCGCTCGCCCAGGATGAGCCGCATCCGGCCGGAGAGCACATACATCCAGTCCTGACCCTCGTGTACCGGCAGCTCGTCGGGCGGGGTACGGCGACGCGCGCTGACCCGGACCTTGAACGCGTGCAGGCCGCCGGCGGGGCCCTGGCGGGTCAGCGGCCAATAGGTGACGCCGTGGTGGGTGTGCGCGGCGCCGCGCACCCGCGGGTCCGGGGTGGGCGGCGTCTGCAGCAGCTCGTCGGTGCTCACCGACAGGGCCCGGGCCAGCCTCGGCAGATGATCCAGTGCCAGACGGCGTTTCCCGGACTCGAGGCGGCTGAGCGTCGAGACGTCGATGCCGGCGCACTCGCCGACCTCCTGCAGCGTCAGGCCTCGCTGCACCCGCAACTCGCGCAGCCGCCGGCGCACCAGGAGGTCGATGTCGGGGGTGGTTTTTGCCTGCATGGCAATTCAGCTTGGCAAAACCTTACCGGGTAGGCAAGCTCGCGGTGTGGACAATTCGTGCAAACCTGATGATCCCCAGCGGTTCTGGGAGGAGCGCTACAGCTCGGTGGAGCGAGCGTGGAGCGGACGGGTCAATCCCCGCCTGGCCGAGGTGGCCGCCGGCCTGCCGGCGGGCCGGGCGCTCGACCTCGGCTGCGGTGAGGGGGCCGACGCGGTGTGGCTGGCCGAGCGCGGCTGGCAGGTGGCGGCCGTCGATATCTCGGCTACCGCGCTGCAGCGCGCCACCGAGGCCGCATCGTCGCGGAACTTGCTCGCACACATCGACTTTCAGCGACATGACCTCAACGAGAGCTTCCCCGAAGGGGTCTTCGACCTGGTCTCCGCGCAGTATCTGCACTCCCCGGCGCGACTGGAACGCGACGGGGTGCTGCAGCGGGCGGCCGAGCGGGTGGATCGTGGTGGGGTGCTGTTGATCGTCGACCACGGGGCGCCCCCGCCGTGGGCGGAGCATCACGATCACCACTTCGCCGGTATCGAGGAGGTCCTCGGGTCGCTGCGCCTGGGCGCGCCGCGGTGGGTGCGGCTGCGGACCGAGGCCGCCGACCGCGAAATGGTCGGCCCGAACGGGGAAGTCGGGACGATGGCCGACAACATCATGGTGTTGCGGCGAGAGGGATAGTCCCGGCTAGGCCGCGTCGTGAAAGATCAACCCCATCGCGTAGCGCTCGCCGGAGCGAACGACCGAGACGCCGTGGCGCACCGGCGCCGCGGACCAGCCCCGGGCCGAGGGCACCGGACGCTCCCTGGTGGTGAAGACATACCCCTGTCCCTGCGGCAGTTGCGTTGCCATGCCGCGGGATTGGGCCCGCGGCCGCTGTTCGACGAGCAGGAATTCGCCGCCGGTGTAGTCGGTCTCGGGGTTGCTCAGGTTGATGACGACCTGGAGCGGGAAAACCAAGTCACCGTACAGATCCCGGTGCAACGCATTCCAGTCGCCCACACCGTATTTCAGCATCAGGGCGGTCGACCTGGACTGACCGGCGGCGTGACAGGCCGCCAGCCAATCGTCGAGGCGGTCCGGCCAGGGTGCGTCCCGGCCGAGCTTGCCCCACCAATCGCGCGCTATCGGCAGCAGCCGGGGATACAGGGCCTGCTTGAGCTCTTCGATCGGTTCGGGGTAGGGCGCGTGGAAATAGCGGTATTGCCCCGCGCCATAGCGTTTGGGCGCCATGTCGATGGTCGACCGAAACAGGTCGTCGTCCGCGTAGAGCCTGCGCAGCCGGGCCGCTTCACCCGACGTGACCAGCCGCGGCAGCAGCGCGCCGCCGTACTCGTCGACCGCGGTGGCGATGGCGTCCCAATCGCCGGTGTCGACACGCTTTTTCCATCGGTCCATCCGGTCCACGATAGAGCCGCGCGAGCGATAGTTGCTGGCACCGGCATGCCGCAGGTAGTACCGTGGTTCGTCGCGGACGAGTTGGCCGGGCGGCCGCGGACCGTCACAAGCGGTTCGAGGAAAGTCCGGACTTCACAGAGCAGGGTGATTGCTAACGGCAATCCGAGGTGACTCGCGGGAAAGTGCCACAGAAAACAGACCGCCACCCTCGCGGTGGTAAGGGTGAAACGGTGCGGTAAGAGCGCACCAGCATCCCGGGTGACCGGGGTGGCTAGGCAAACCCCACCCGAAGCAAGGCCAAGAAGGCCGCACCTCTGGTGCGGCCGCGCAGGCGTTCGAGGGCTGCTCGCCCGAGCCTGCGGGTAGGCCGCTCGAGGCACCCGGTGACGGTGTGTCCAGATGGATGGTCGCCGCCGCGCCGCCGTTGCTTATGCGCGGCGGCGGGGAACAGAATCCGGCTTACAGGCCAACTCGTCCGCCTTCTAATGTCCCGCTTTGCGGACCGCCTTGGCGAGTTCGCGCAGGGTGTCGTCGAGGTCGTCGCGGCAGCGGTCGGCCAGGTCGGCCTCCCGCTGATACAACAGCCCATAGGTGAAGGTGTCCTCGCCGGCCGCGTGCGCGATCTCGGCCTCCTGACGCAGATGCTCGCGGCTGACGACGCTGTCTTGATGGTCACCGAGCAGGGACTGGACCGCCTTGGCCTGTTCGGACACCTTCGCCGCGCCGGTGGCGGACGCGGTGTAGCGAAGTCGCTTGGCGCGCTTGCGGATCCGATGGATCGCCTCGTCGCGTTGGTGCGGGTCGTCCGGGTGCTCGCGGTCGACCTGGGCGGCGGCCTTCTGGGCCTTGCGGACCTTCTTGTAGGCGGCCTCGATGGTCACCGGCGGGTGCTCCTCGGCCGTGGCGGCGCCCGGGGTTTCGGCGGCTATCAGGTCGAGGGAGTCCAGCAGGCGGAAGTACCGCTGCGAGCGCATGGCGATCAACGACCGGCGCAGCCCGGTCTGGTAGCGCCGCTGGGCGCCCCCGACCAGGCGTTCGCGCACCGGTCCGCGTACCAATTCCGGTGCGAGCCCGTCCAAGTCGCGCTCGTATCGCTCGGCGAGCACTTCGGCGTCGCGCGCCACGCCCAGGATCGCGGCGAGCTCACGCAACTCGTCCAGCACCCAGCCCTCCTCGGGCAGCCCGAACGACTCCTGGTAGTCCCGCAGCAGGCTGCGCAGCTTGCGGGTGGTCACCCGCATCTGGTGGATGGAGTCGTAGGCGTCGGCGCGTACCGCGCGATCCCACACCACCAGCTCGCGGACCTGCTCGGCGATCGCGCGCTGCAGCGGGTTTTCGGACGGCGTGGCGCCGTTGGGTGGCGTGCCGAGCACCCGCGCCAGCTTGGAGCCGTGACCAGCCGGGGCGGCACCGGCGTCCAGCAGCCGGTTGCTCAACCGGTTCAGCAGCTCGACGCCGGCCGTCCCGTTAGAGAGCCCACTCGCTTCGAGGAGCTCCAATTCCCACTCGCGCCACTCTTGTTCGGTCGGCGCGTCGGTGTCCTCGGATCCCCGCGTCGACCACGCGGTGACATGGTCGTTGCTGAACTCGGCCAGCGCGGTGCCCGCGGCGTCGTACAGCACCTGGGTCTCGCGCCGGGTGGTGATGCGCGCGACGGGCTGCAGCGGGCGGTCGCGGACGATCGCCAGCACCACGTCCGTCAACTCGTTGGGCACGGAGTCGTTTCCGTCCGATGCGTCCAGCGGCAGGCGGACCTCGGTGCGGGCGTCGGGGCCGGACGGCAGCTTCAGGTGCCAGCCCGCGTCGGAACCACCGGTGCGGCGGCGCAGGGTGATCTTGTTGCGCGCCAAATCGTGTATGGGGGTGTCGAAGTACGTCGCATCCAGGGTTTGCGCGGGTGACTTGTCGACGTGGGCGACCGCGGCGATCCCCTCGAACGAGGGCGACACGGTGGATTCGACCACGTCGAACTTGCGCTCGACCTCGAGGTGACGCGAGGGTTGCGGCGCTTTTGCAGGCATCTTCGGCTCCATTGAGGGCGCGTTGGGCGCGTCACCGCGGCCGTGAACAGATCGGATGGGAAATGAGCACCCATAGCCTGCCACACCGAAGCGACGAGGCCGCCGCGGATCGGCCGGCGAGTGAAACGCCCGTCGCGGCCGCGCTTACGGCGGCGGGGGAGGAGGCGGCGCGTCGTCCTCGGGCAGCGGCGCATAAGCGGCCGGCGGCGGGACGTAGCGTTCGATGTTGTCGGCGATGTTGGAGCACCCGCTGACCGAGACGCGCCGGCCCGCGCTCACACACACGGTCGCCTCCGCCCGGTTGGCGGAATGCGCGGCAACCACAATTGCGGGAGTTGCGGCCAAGCCCGAGAACACCAGCACTGCGGCAAACCAGCGGCGCCGAATCATCTGCGGTCTCCTTCCTGCCACCCGTAAAGCATTCTGCCGCCGCGGCCCGGCCGACGGGCCGAGATCGGAGAATGGCTCCATATTTGTTTGCCGGTGATTAACGTATGCGCGGCGAGAAAACGCCTTAAGGTTTCGGTACGGATGACGGCCGCGGTTGCGGATGCCCGACGAAGGAGCGTTTCCATGGTGTCTTTTGTTCGCCCGGCGGCCCGAGTTGTTGCCGGCGCAATGGCGGCCGGCGCGGTCAGTGTGGCAATGCTTTTCGCGACAGCGGGTTCGGCCGCCGCGGACTGGCCGATGGACGATCCGGAGCCGGCGCCCTCGTCGCAACCGAATTGCACTGCGGCCGACCTTGCCCAGGTCTCGTCGGGCGTGGCCGCGGCGACGTCGGCGTACTTGTTCACCCACCCCGACGTCAACGCGTACTTCACCAGCTTGAAGGGTCAGCCGCGCGACGACATGCGTGCGCAGCTGAAGCAGTACATGGACGCCAACCCGCAGACTCACGCCGACCTCGAGGGCATTCGCCAGCCGTTGACCGACTTCCAGAATCGGTGCCGCTGACCGATCCCCGTCAGCCGGCCGGTGGTGGCGGCTGTTGCAGGTGCATCGCCAGGTCGCTCAGCTCCAGAATCGTCTGGATCTCGGTGTCGCGGAATGGCCGTCCGTCGGGGGCCAGCAGGTCGTGAAACCACTCCTGCGGCATCGCGGGATCCGGGTTCGGGTGGTCCCAGGAATCCCACGGGAAAAAGGTCTGCGTTTTGCCGGCGACAAATCCCCAATTGAATGCGCCGACGCCGGCCCGCTTCGCGATCGGCAGGATGGACTGCACCGTGCTGCCCAGCGGCCGCGCCATGTACTCGGTGCACAGGATGGGCCGGCCCAGCGGGACGAGCTCGCCGATGCGTCGTTCGAACTCCTCCGGGCCGGCGTAACTGTGGAACGTGATGATGTCGGAGTTGTCGAGCTGGATGCCGCTGATGACGCTGCGGCGTCCCGGGTCGGCCCACTCGCCGTGCCAGACGCCGCTGGTCAGCGGCTGGCACGGATCGACCAGCCGCGCCCACTCGAACACCTGGGGCAGCAGCTGGGCGACCAGGTCCACCTTGTCTCTGCGCTCGACCGAGGCGTAGGCGTTGGCCGGGTTGTCCGGCTCGTTCCACAGGTCCCAGCCCAGGATGCGGTCGTCACTGCGGAACTGCGTCAGCACCCCGGTGACGTAGCCGCGCATGGTGCGCAGGTAGCCGTGATCGTCGAGGCGCGCCGCCCCCGGACTCTGCACCCAGCCGGAGTTGTGGATGCCCGGCCGCGGCGCGCGCTGCGGACCCGCCTGAGGGAACGGGTCCCAGCAGGAATCGAACAGGACGAACAGCGGTTTGATGCCGTGGCGCGCGGCGATGTCGACGAACTGGGCGAGCCGGCCCTGAAATCCGCGGTAGTCCTGCGCCCAGAGCTGGTCGTGCAGGAAGACCCGTATCGCGTTGAACCCGTTGGTCCGCGCCCAGCCCAGCTCGGTATCGATGCGCCGGGGGTCGAAGGTTTCGCGCTGGAACATCTCCAGCTGATTGATGGCGTTGGAGGTGATGTAGTTCGCGCCGACCGGCCAGCCTTGCGCCTGATACCAGCGGTTGGCCCGTTCGGGCGACCACCGGCTTGCCTGGGGCGAGGTGTCGGGTGGTTGCGGCGAAGCGCGTGGTGTCTGGGCCAAAGCCATGCCTCCCGCCGCTAACAGCGACAAAGCCAACACCGTTCGACGGTGCACGAAGGCACCGCGATTCCCCCGGTCGATGTGGTCCACCCCTGCCCGTCAGAGTTCGGTTTGTCTCTGCGAGCCATCGTACATCCCTGTACCGCAACGCTTTTCAGCGGTTTCACAACGACAGGGATAAGGCGTCGACCAGGCGCGTACCTCAGGCCGGCGACGTGCCAGCGCAAAACACCGCCACCGATCGAGACGGCTCCGTTACGGACCGATCAGAAGCAGTGCTCGTCGGCGGGAAAGACCCCGCCGGCCACCTCTTGCGCATATTGCGTTGCGGCCCGGCGCAATTCCCCGCCGACGTCGGCGAACCGCTTGACGAAGCGGGCGGCCTTGCCGCTGCTCATACCGGCCATGTCCTGCCAAACCAGGACCTGGCCGTCGCAGTTGGGTCCGGCGCCGATGCCGACGGTCGGGATGGTCAGCTTGCCGGTGATCTGGGTGGCCAGTTCGGCCGGCACCATCTCCATGACGACGGAGAACGCGCCGGCCTCGGCGACGGCGATCGCGTCGTGCACCGTCTGCTCGGCGGCGTCACCGCGGCCCTGCACCCGGAAGCCGCCCAGGCCGTTGACGCTCTGCGGGGTGAACCCGATGTGCGCCATCACCGGGATGCCGGCGGCGGTCAGGCAGGTGATCTGCTCGGCCACCCGCTCGCCGCCCTCGAGCTTGACCGCGTGCGCGCCGCCCTCCTTCATGAACCGGGTGGCGGCGGCCAGCGCGGCGGCCGGCCCGGACTCGTAGCTGCCGAACGGCAGGTCGGCGACTACCAGCGCGTGCGGGGCACCCCGCACCACGCCGCGCACCAGCGGAATCAACTCGTCGATCGAGACGGGCACGGTGGTGTCGTAGCCGTACACCACGTTGGCGGCCGAGTCACCGACCAGCAGCACCGGGATGCCGGCCTCGTCGAAAATGCGGGCGGTCGAGTAGTCGTAGGCCGTGAGCATGGCCCACTTGTGGCCTTCGGCCTTCATCTTCTGCAGGTGGTGGGTGCGAATCTTGGTCCGCGGCTTTTCGGGCTGCGCAGGCGAGTTGGCACCGTAAACGTTGTGCTCAGACATCATTGTCCCTAATGGTGGTCGGTTCGATCCTCGTGGCCCTCAGTCTTTTGAAAAATTCTGAGCGGGTCCCCGGGTTCGTCGGACTACTCGATTCTGCCATTTCTTCCGCGCAGTTGCATCGCCGCGACGGTGTGAGACATACCATGCGCGCATGCAGCGGCTGAGTGGATTGGACGCCAGCTTCCTGTACCTGGAGACCTCGTCACAGCCGATGCACGTGTGCTCGATCATCGAGCTGGACACGTCGACGGCACCGGGCGGCTACAGCTACGACCGGCTGCGCGACGCCCTGGCGGTACGCATCAAGGCCATCCCGGCGTTCCGCGAAAAGCTCGCGAACAGTCCGCTGAATCTCGACCACCCGGTCTGGGTGGACGACGAGAAGTTCAACATCGATCGTCACCTGCACCGCATCGCGGTGCCCGCGCCGGGAGGGCGGGCCGAGCTCTCCGAGATCTGCGGCCACATCGTCGAGCGGCCGTTGGACCGCGGGCGGCCGCTCTGGGAGATGTGGGTCATCGAAGGCGTGGCCGGCACGGACTGCCACCGCGACGGGCGGGTGGCGGTGGTGACCAAGGTGCACCACGCCGGTGTCGACGGGGTGACCGGTGCCAACCTGATGTCGCAGTTGTGTGCGACCGAAGCCGACGCTCCCGCCCCGGAGCCGGCCGAGGGCGTCGGCGGAGCCCACGGGTGGCAGATCGCGGCCGGCGGGCTGGTTCGCTTCGCGGCCCGGCCGCTGCACCTGGCCAACGTGGTGCCCGACACCGTCTCGTCGGTGCTCGCCACCGTGCGACGGGCGCGCGAAGGCCTCGCCATGGCCCGTCCTTTCGCGGCGCCGCGAACCGCGTTCAACGCCAGGATCAGTGGCCGCCGCAACGTCGCTTATGCCGAATTGGATCTCGACGACATCAAAGGGGTGAAGAACCATTTCGACGTCAAAGTCAACGACGTCGTGATGGCATTGGTTTCGGGTGCGCTTCGCCAATACCTGACGGACCGAAACGAATTGCCGGATTCGTCGCTGGTGGCATCCGTTCCCATTTCGGTGCACGGCAAATCCGACCGGCCCGGCCGCAACCAGGTATCGGCGATGTTTTCCAGTTTGCACACCCAGATCACCGATCCGGTGGAACGCCTGAAAGCCATCGCCCAGGCGAATTCGGTTGCCAAAGAACATAGTTCAGCCATCGGTGCGTCACTGCTGCAGGATTGGTCGCAATTCGCCGCCCCGGCGGTTTTCGGCATCGCGATGCGGATCTACTCCAGAACCCGATTCACCGACAGCATGCCCGTGCACAATTTGGTGGTCTCCAACGTGCCAGGACCGCAGGTTCCGCTGTACATGCTGGGCTGCGAGGTCAAATCGATGTATCCGTTGGGGCCGATATTTCACGGCTCGGGACTCAACATCACCGCGATGTCGCTGCGCGGCAAACTCGACATCGGGCTCGTCGCCTGCCCGGATCTGCTGCCGGACTTATGGGAGATGGCCGACGAGTTCGCGGTGGGGATGGAGGAGCTGCTCGCGCTCGCGCGGTAAGCGGGCGGCGGTGCCGCTAATCGCCGATCTCAGGTTTCCTCTGGCAGCATAGGTTGGCATGGCCCTGTCTCGTCGCGCCAAGATCGCGCGCACGCTGCTGATCTGGACGTCGATGGCTGCCGTCGCGCTGCTTCTGGCGGGCTGCGTCCGGGTCGTGGTCGGACGCGCCGTCATGTCCGGGCCGAAGCTGGGCCAGGCGGTGGAGTGGACGCCGTGCCGGGCCGCGAACCCGAAGGTCAAACTCCCGGCCGGCGCACTGTGCGGCAAACTGGCCGTGCCGGTCGACTACGCCCACCTCGACGGCGACGTGGCGACGCTGGCCATGATTCGTTTCCCCGCGACCGGAGACAAGATCGGCTCGCTGGTGATCAACCCCGGCGGGCCGGGGGAGTCCGGTATCGAGGCCGCGCTCGGCGTCGTCCAGTCGTTGCCCAAAAAGGTGCGCGAACGATTCGACCTCGTCGGCTTCGACCCCCGCGGGGTCGGGGCGTCGCGCCCGGCGGTCTGGTGCAACTCCGACGCCGACAACGATCGGCTGCGCACGGAGCCCAACGTCGACTACAGCCCGGCGGGCGTGGCCCACATGGAAGACGAGACCAAGCAGTTCGTCGGCCGCTGCATCGACAAGATGGGTAAGGACTTCCTGGCCAACGTCGGGACCGTCAACGTCGCACGGGATCTCGACGCCATCCGCGCCGCGCTAGGGGACGAGAAGCTGACGTACCTCGGCTACTCCTATGGCACCCGGATCGGCTCGGCGTACGCCGAAGCCTTCCCGCACAACGTGCGGGCGATGATCCTCGACGGCGCCGTCGACCCCAACGCCGATCAGATCGAAGCCGACCTTCGTCAGGCCAAGGGATTCCAGGACGCGTTCAACGACTACGCCGCCGACTGCGCCAAGCAGCCGACCTGCCCGCTGGGCACCGATCCGGCCAAGGCGGTGGACGTCTACCACAGCCTGGTCGACCCGATGGTCGACCCGAACAACCCCATGGTCGGACGTCCCGTCCCGACGAACGACCCACGCGGACTGGGCTACTCCGACGCGATCATCGGCACCATCATGGCGCTCTACTCGCCGAACCTGTGGCATCACCTGACCGACGGCCTGTCCGAACTCGTCGACCACCACGGCGACACCCTGCTCGCCCTGGCCGACATGTACATGCGACGCGACTCGCACGGTCACTACAGCAACGCCACCGACGCGCGGGTGGCGGTCAACTGCGTGGACCAGCCGCCGATCACGGACCGCGCCAAGGTGGTTGACGAAGACCGCCGTTCCCGCGAGGTCGCGCCGTTCATGAGCTACGGACAGTTCACCGGCAACGCGCCGCTGGGCACCTGCGCGTTCTGGCCGGTGCCGCCGACGAGCAAGCCGCACACCATTTCCGCACCCGGCCTGGCGCCCACGGTGGTGGTGTCGACGACCCACGATCCGGCCACGCCGTATAAGGCCGGCGTCGATCTGGCCAACGAGTTGCGCAGCTCGCTGCTCACCTACGACGGCACCCAGCACACCGTGGTCTTCCAGGGCGACGGCTGCATCGACAACTACATCACGGCGTATCTGGTCAGCGGGTCCATCCCGCCCGACGGCGCCAAATGCTAGCGGCCCGCTGACGCTGACGCCGAACGTGCACTCACGGCGAAACTTTCGTCGATTTCTCGCATTGGTTGCACGCTCGGCGAAGGCGGCAGCCGAGACCAAGGCGTAACCGTTTCGCGCTGTCACGGGTACCCGGGGCTGCAACGATGACAGCCATGTCGCGCCTGAGATCCTTGAGCTCGGCGCTGTTTTCATTCGGGTTGCTGCTCGGTGGTCCCTGCGTCATCGCGCCGCCCGCGGCCGTCGCCACGCCGGAACCCGGCGCCGGGCAGACGCCGGGCCCGAATCCGCCGTCGGCCGCGGTGCCGCAGGGTTGGGGCAGTTGCGGCCAATTCGTCGATGACACAAGCGAAGTCCCCACCGCACAGTGCACCACCGTGTCGGTGCCGATCGACTACAACAACCCCGGCGGCGGGCAGGCCAAGCTGGCGGTGATCCGGATACCCGCGACGGGCCAACGGGTCGGATCGCTTCTGGTCAATCCCGGCGGTCCCGGCGGTTCGGCGGTCGACATGGTGGCCGCGATGGCCTCGAACCTGGAGGACTCTCCGGTCCGGCGCAACTTCGATCTGGTCGGGTTCGATCCCAGGGGAGTCGGTCACTCGACACCTGCGCTGCGCTGCCGCACCGACGCCGAGTTCGACGCATACCGGCGTGAACCGATGGTCGACTACAGCCCCGGCGGGGTGGCGCATATCGAGCAGCTCTACCGGCAGCTGGCCCAGCAGTGCGTCAGCCGGATGGGAACGGCGTTTTTGGCCAACACCGGCACCGCCTCGGTAGCCCGCGACATGGATGCCGTCCGCCAGGCGCTGGGCGAGGACCAGATCAATTACCTGGGCTACAGCTACGGCACCGAGCTGGGCACCGCCTACCTGGAGAAGTTCGGCAACCACGTGCGCACGATGGTGCTCGACGGTGCCATCGACCCGACCGTCGGGCCGATCGACGAGAACGTCAACCAAATGGCGGGATTCCAAACCGCTTTCAACGACTACGCCACCGACTGTGCCCGCTCGGCGGGCTGCCCGCTGGGCACCGACCCGACGCAATTCGTCAACCGGTACCACGCGCTGGTCAACCCGCTGGCGACCAAGCCGGCCCGCACCGCGGACCCGCGCGGCCTGGGCTACGCCGACGCGACCACCGGCACCATCAATGCGCTCTACACACCGGCACACTGGAAATACCTGACCAGCGGCCTGCTCGGCCTGGCGCGCGGCACCGACGCCGGCGACCTGCTGCTGCTCGCCGACGACTACGACGGACGCGACAAGAACGGGCACTACGCCAACGACCAGGATGCGTTCAACGCGATCCGCTGCGTCGACGCGCCGAATCCGACCGACCAGGCCAGCTGGGCGAGCGCCGATCAGCGCATCCGCCAGGCCGCGCCGTTCCTCAGCTACGGGCAGTTCACCGGAAACGCTCCCCGCGATTTGTGCGCGCTGTGGCCGGTGCCGGCGACGTCGGCGCCGCACGCCGCGCCGCCCATGGCCGCGGGCAAGGTCGTCGTCGTGTCCACCACGCACGATCCGGCCACGCCGTATCAGGCCGGCGTGAACCTGGCCCGCCAGCTGGGCGGCCCGCTGATCACCTACGACGGGACCCAGCACACCGCGGTGTTCAACGGCCACCAATGCGTCGACAACGCCGTCGTCCGCTATCTCGTCGCCGGCACGCCGCCGCCGGCCGCCTACCGCTGCCAGTCCTGACCTGCGCCCGGCGCGCTTCGCAATGGTTCTGAGCGGGCATCGGTAACACAGAATTAACAGCAGTTGCATACTGTTCGAGTTATGGATCGACAGAAGGAATTCGTTCTCCGCACCCTCGAGGAACGAGACATCCGCTTCGTTCGGCTGTGGTTCACCGATGTGCTCGGTTTCCTGAAGTCGGTCGCCATCGCCCCCGCCGAGCTCGAGGGCGCCTTCGAGGAGGGCATCGGCTTCGACGGCTCCTCGATCGAGGGCTTCTCGCGGGTGTCGGAATCCGACACGGTGGCCAACCCCGACCCGTCCACCTTCCAGGTGCTGCCGTGGGCCTCGCCCAACGGCCACCACCACTCGGCGCGGATGTTCTGCGACATCACCATGCCGGACGGATCGCCGTCGTGGGCGGACCCGCGGCACGTGCTGCGCCGCCAGCTGCAGAAGGCCAACGATTTGGGCTTCTCCTGCTACGTGCACCCCGAGATCGAATTCTTCCTGCTCAAGCCCGGTCCCGACGACGGCACGCCGCCGGTTCCCGTCGACAACGCCGGCTACTTCGACCAGGCCGTCCACGACTCGGCCTCCAACTTCCGCCGCCACGCGATCGAATCCCTGGAATTCATGGGCATCTCGGTGGAGTTCAGCCACCACGAGGGCGCGCCCGGCCAGCAGGAGATCGACCTGCGCTTCGCCGATGCGCTGTCGATGGCCGACAACGTGATGACGTTCCGCTACGTCATCAAAGAGGTCGCGATCGAGAACGGCGCCCGCGCGACCTTCATGCCCAAGCCGTTCGGCCAGCACCCCGGCTCCGCCATGCACACCCACATGAGCCTGTTCGAGGGTGACGTCAACGCGTTCCACAGCCCCGACGACCCGCTGCAGCTCTCCGACGTGGGCAAGTCCTTCATCGCCGGGATCCTCGAGCACGCCTCGGAGATCAGCGCCGTCACGAACCAATGGGTCAACTCCTACAAGCGACTGGTCGGCGGCGGCGAGGCGCCCACCGCCGCGTCGTGGGGTGCGGCCAACCGGTCCGCCCTGGTGCGGGTGCCCATGTACACGCCGCACAAGACGTCGTCGCGACGCGTCGAGGTCCGCAGCCCCGACTCGGCGTGCAACCCGTACCTGGCCTTCGCGGTGCTGCTGGCCGCCGGACTGCGCGGGGTGGAGAAGGGCTACGTGCTGGGGCCGCAGGCCGAGGACAACGTGTGGGACCTGACCGCCGAGGAACGCATCGCGATGGGCTACCGCGAGCTGCCGACCAGCCTGGACAGCGCGCTGCGCGCCATGGAGTCCTCCGAGCTGGTCGCGGAAACCTTGGGGGAGCACGTCTTTGACTTCTTCCTGCGCAATAAGCGCACGGAGTGGGCCAACTACCGCAGCCACGTCACCCCGTACGAGCTGAGCACCTACCTGTCGCTCTGACCCGGATCGAGCGCCGATCAGGCTGAACGCCTGCGGCTTGCGCTACGGTCGTGGGCGTGACCAAACCCGCGACGCAGCGCCCCAGGCTGCCCAGCGTCGGCCGGCTCGGGTTGGTCGATCCGCAAGCGGCCGAACGTATGGCGCAGCTGGGTTGGTACGACCACGACGACCAGGCCCACGTCGACCTGCTCTGGTCGCTGTCGCGCGCGGCGGATCCCGACGCCGCCCTGCTCGCGCTGGTCCGGCTGTCGGAGAACCCCGACGCCGGATGGGATCAGCTCAACGCCGCCCTGCTGGTCGAACGTCCGCTGCGCGGCCGGCTGTTCGGCGTGCTCGGCTCGTCGCTGGCGCTGGGCGATCATCTGATCGCTCAGCCGGAGTCCTGGAAACTCTTGCGCGGCAACGTCACACTGCCCACCCACGACCGGCTGTGCGACATGTTCACCGAATGCGTCGACGAAGCGCTGGCGGAGCCGGGTTCGGCGATGGTGCGCCTTCGCACCCTGTATCGCGACCGGCTGCTGGTGCTGGCCGCGCTGGATCTCGCCGCGACCGTCGAGGACGAACCGGTGGTTCCGTTCACCGTGGTCGCGGCCCACCTGTCGGACCTGGCGGACGCCGCCCTGGCCGCCGCGCTGCGGGTGGCCGAGAACAGCGTGTGCGGCGACCGGACGCCGCCGCGGCTGGCGGTCATCGCGATGGGCAAATGCGGTGCCCGCGAACTGAACTACGTCAGCGACGTCGACGTCATCTTCGTCGGCGAGCAGGCCGACCCGGTCACCACCCGCGTGGCCGGCGAGATGATGCGGCTGGCCTCCGAGGCCTTCTTCCAGGTCGATGCGGGGCTGCGGCCGGAGGGGCGCAGCGGTGAACTGGTCCGTACCGTCGAGTCGCATATCGCCTACTACCAGCGCTGGGCAAAGACCTGGGAGTTCCAGGCGCTGCTGAAAGCCCGTGCGGCGGTGGGCGACGCGGAGCTCGGGCGGCGCTACCTGGACGCGCTGATGCCGATGGTCTGGGTCGCCTGTGAGCGTGAGGATTTCGTGGTCGAGGTGCAGGCGATGCGCCGGCGGGTCGAGCAGCTGGTGCCCGCCGAGGTACGCGGCCGGGAGATCAAGCTCGGCAGCGGCGGACTGCGCGACGTGGAATTCGCCGTGCAGCTCCTGCAGCTGGTGCACGGCCGCGGCGACGATTCGCTGCACGTGGCGTCGACGGTCGACGCGCTGGCCGCGCTGGGCCAGGGCGGCTACGTCGGCCGCGAGGACGCGGCCAACCTGACCGCCTCCTACGAGTTCCTCCGGCTACTCGAGCACCGGTTGCAGCTGCAGCGGCTCAAACGCACCCACCTGCTGCCCGAGGCCGACGACGAGGAGGCGGTGCGTTGGCTGGCGCGGGCCGCCCACATCCGGCCGGACGGGCGCCACGACGCGGCCGGGGTGTTGCGCGAGGAGTTACGGCATCAGAACCTGCGGGTCTCCCAGCTGCACGCCAAGCTCTTCTATCAGCCGCTGCTGGAGTCGATCGGCCCGCCGGGGCTGGAGATCGCCCGCGGCATGACCTCCGAAGCCGCCGAGCGCCAGCTGGCGGCGCTGGGCTACGAGGGTCCGCAGTCGGCGCTGAAACACATGTCGGCCCTGGTCAATCTGAGCGGCCGGCGCGGCCGGGTTCAGTCGGTGCTGCTGCCCAGGCTGCTGAACTGGATGTCGTACACGCCCGACCCCGACGGCGGGCTGCTGGCCTACCGGCGGCTGTCCGAGGCGCTGTCCGGGGAAAGCTGGTACCTGGCCACGCTGCGCGACAAGCCGGCCGTGGCCCGCCGGCTGATGCACGTGCTGGGCACCTCGGCGTACGTGCCGGACCTGCTGATGCGCGCGCCGCGGGTGATTCAGGACTACGGCGACGGGCCGTCGGGCCCCAGACTGCTCGACACCGACCCCGCCTCGGTGGCCCGCGCGCTGGTCGCCTCGGCCAGCCGCTACTCCGACCCGGTGCGCGCGATCGCCGGGGCGCGCACGCTGCGGCGGCGCGAGCTGGCCCGCATCGCGTCCGCCGACCTGCTCGGCATGCTCGAGGTCACCGACGTGTGCGGGGCGCTGACCTCGGTGTGGGTGGCGGTGCTGCAGGCCGCGCTGGACGCGATGATCCGGGCCAACATGCCCGAGGACGGCAAGGCGCCGGCCGCGATCGCGGTCATCGGGATGGGCCGGCTGGGCGGCGCCGAGCTGGGCTACGGGTCCGACGCCGACGTGATGTTCGTCTGCGAACCCGCCGCCGGCGTCGAGGATTCCGCGGCGGTGCGCTGGGCGACGGGTGTCGCCGAACAGATTCGGGCGCTGCTGGGGACGCCGAGCGTCGACCCGCCGCTGGAGGTCGACGCCAATCTGCGGCCCGAGGGCCGCAACGGTCCGCTGGTGCGCACGCTCGCGTCCTATGCCGCCTATTACGAGCAGTGGGCGCAGCCGTGGGAGATCCAGGCGCTGCTGCGCGCGCACTCGGTCGCCGGCGACACGGAGCTGGGGCAGCGGTTCCTGCTGATGGCCGACAAGACGCGGTATCCGGCCCACGGGGTGTCCGCCGAGGCGATGCAGGAGATCAGGCGGATCAAGGCCCGCGTCGATTCCGAGCGGTTGCCGCGCGGCGCTGACCCCAACACGCACACCAAGCTGGGCCGTGGGGGACTGGCCGACGTCGAATGGACCGTGCAACTGCTGCAACTGCGGCACGCGCACGAGATTCCCGCGCTGCACAACACCTCGACGCTGCAGTGCCTGGACGCGATCGCGGCGGCCGACCTGGTGCCCGCCGACGAGGTGGAGCTGCTGCGGCAGGCCTGGCTGACCGCCACCCGGGCGCGCAACGCGCTGGTGCTGGTCCGCGGCAAGCCCACCGACCAGCTGCCCGGGCCCGGGCGTCAGCTCAACGCGGTCGCGGTGGCCGCGGGCTGGCCTACCGATGAGGGCGGGGAATTCCTGGACAACTATCTTCGGGTGACGCGACGAGCAAAAGCGGTGGTGCGCAAGGTGTTTGGAAGTTGAGTCAGGAGGCCGGCGCGTTGGACGCCGTATTCGAGGTGCTCAGCGCGGCGGAGGCCGATCGTGTGACCGCGCTGTACGCTCCGCTGGCCGATGCGGTCCGCGAGCTCGTCGACGCCACCATCCGGACCGAGGCCGACGACGACGTCGTCGCCGAGGCCAGGCGGGCGATCGAGGCCGTCACCGCGTCGTTGCGGCAACGCACCCGCCCGCTCGGGGTGAGCTACCGCGTCAACGGCCGCCCGCTGCCGCTGGGCAACGCCGCGATCGGCGTGTGCAACCCCATCGCCCCGCCGATCGTCGTGCACCACGAGGGCGACGGGCGCTGCTGGAGCGAGTTCACCCTCGGCTCGGCCTACGAGGGCCCGCCCAAGCTGGTGCACGGCGGCGTCAGCGCCCTGGTGCTCGACCACATGCTCGGCGAGGCGGCCAGCGAGGGGCTGTCCAAGGCGCGCTTCACCGGCACCATCACCGTGAAGTACCTGCGCGGCACCCCGCTGGGACCGCTTCGCTGCGAGGCGTGGGTTGACGGCAAGGAGGGCCGCAAAGTGTTTGCGCGCGGCACCATTTCGGATGCCGCCGGCGTCACCGTCGAGGCCGACGGCGTCTTCATCGAGCCGGCCTGGGCGCAGGAGGCGCAGTGAAGTTCTACATCAGCAGCGCCTTCCTGAACACCCGCGAGATCATCGAGCTCGCCAAGGCGGCCGACGAGCTCGGCTACGACGGCATCGGCATCCCCGACCACGTCGTCAACCTGGAGACCCTGGACACCCCGTACCCGTACACCAAAGACGGGGAACGGCGCTGGCAGCCCTTCACCGACTGGCCCGATCCCTGGGTGCTCGTCGGTGCGCTGGCTCAGGTCACCACGCGGTTGCGGTTCGTCAACACCGTCTACATCCCCGCCATGCGCAACCCGTATTCGGCGGCCAAAGCCATTGGCACCGCGGCGGTTCTGGCGTCCGGCCGGGTGGAGCTGGGCATCGGCGTGGGATGGTGCCGCGAGGAATTCGCGCTGATGGGCGAGCAATTCGAGGCCCGCGGCAAGCGTACCGACGAAATCATCGACTTGATGCGGGCGCTGTGGTCGCCGGGCTGGACCGAGTTCGACGGCCAGTTCTACCAAGCGCCGCGGCTGGAGATGCAACCCACTCCGCCACCGATACCGGTGTATGTCGGAGGGCTCAGCGATATCGCGCTGCGCCGCGCCGCCCGCAACGACGGCTGGATCGGCGACCTTATCAAGTCCGAGCGGGCCATCGAGGCGGTCGGCCGGCTGCGGGAGATGCGCGCCGAAAACGGTTTGACCATGCACGATTTCACCATCCTGACGCCGCTGACCGACGCGTTCACCACCGCGGACTACCAACGCGTCGAGGACGCCGGCATCACCGGCATCATCACCATGCCGTGGATGTTCTACGCGGGGCCCGATGCCAGCCTGGACGACAAGATCGACGGCATGCAGCGCTTCCGCAAGGACCTCGCGCTCGACGGCTAGCGGACACCTAATTCCAGGTGTCCCGGCACCTAACCGAGGGCGTAGGCACGCTGGTGCGACTCGCCATCGCCTACATTTCGGGAATCCTTGCCCGAACGGAGCCCAGATGCGCCCCACTGTTTGCGTTGCCGCTGTGGCCGTCGGAGTGGTGACGGCGGCGTGCGGTGGTTCACCGTATACGGGAATGGCGACGACCACGGGTGGGAACCACACCAACACGGTCACGACCATCGTGTCGCAGGCCGCGAGCGCCGCCGCCGTCGCTTATCTGCGATCGCTGATCCCGACGCCGGCGACCACGAACAGAACCGACGGCCCCGATCCCATTCATGACGGCGGCATCCGTTCGCACTTCTTCGTCAACGGGACTCCGGCCGACGTGATGAGCGCCTACAAGGCCGCGCTGTTGAGCATGAACTGGACGCTGATCGTCGACAGCGCAGGCAACGGGGCGGGCGGCGGCGGGGTGACGTATACCGCCAGAAATGGCAACGCTTTCGGGGTCTTCACCGGAGGGGGCTTCGGCAGCGCGACGGACATCGACGCCTGCGCGTGGCCGTCAGCACCCACCGACAAGGACTGCGCACGCCGCGGATAACAGCCGAGGCGGCAAAATGCGAACCACCCGCGTGGCAACCCCCACGCGGGTGGTTTCGTCAGCCGACTCAGACGTCGTGCTACATCGCGAATTACCCCGTTCGGCCATATCGTTTGGTTTCATTCCGACTCGACTAATCGGTGGACACTGTGCGCTGGTCGTCGGCGGCGCTCGCGGCAGCGTCGAGTTCGGCGCGCAGTCAACCGCATTCAGATTCGGACGGTCAGGCGGGTCGAACGGAAGCCCGCGTGGACGCTGGTAGTGATGCGCTGGTAGTCACGCTCGGCGGCGTTGCGAGTCGTCGCATGTGCACTCGTGGCTGTACCGGGTGTATCCATGTCCCAACCCATCGTTTGTTCTCGATTGTGTTGGGGGCGGCTATATTTCGTCAGGGAGGGTGTTACGCGCGGTCGAGGGCTCCCGGTTTTTTTCACCAAAGGATTTTCAATCCCACATGTGAGGACGCGGTTTTCGTGGGCGAAGTATTGCCGTAACCACCGGCGTGTCCGGCGGGGTCGCTTGCTGAGATTTCATCGCCACAGGTCGGTGTGGTTACAGACACGGCGGGCAGTGGTACTTTTGGTGGATCCCGAGTTGGCCAAGCAAAACATGCGACGTCAACGGGACGAGGAGATGTGGTTATGAACCTCAAACAATTCACGGCAAAAGCAACCCTCGTCGGCGGATTAGGCTTAGCCGCCGTCGGACTTGGTATCGGAACGGCAATTGCAGATCCGCCGTCTCCGCCGCCGGTACCCGCACCGCCGCCCGTTCCGGCCGCGCCAGCCGCGCCCGGCGTTCCGGACACCCCCGGCGTTTCGGATACGCAAAATGGCGTTCCGGCCGCGCCTGCCGTTCCGGCCGCGCCTGCCGCGCCGGCCGCGCCCAATGTGCCGGCCGCGCCCAATGTGCCGGCCGCGCCCAATGTGCCGGCGGCACCTAATGTGCCGGCCGCACCTAACGTGCCGGGCGCGCCGGACCAGCCTGTAACGCCTTAACCGGTAGAAGAATTCGGCGTTCCTATCGTCGTCGAGCTTGGACACATGTCTCGGCGTGCTCAACGCTGGTCGCGGCTCGGTTCAGAACACCAAAAACCTTCGTGGCCCTGCTATTTCACCAATGCGCCGAGTTGAAATCTCGAGATGCCGTTGAGTGCGTCGCGAATTCAGACGAACGATCAGGCGCGTTTCAGCATGGCCGATGCCGAAGACGAAACCACCCGCGCGGCGGCTTGCCACGCGGGTGGTTTCGTTCAACCGACTTAAACGTCGTAGTACAGCGCGAATTCGTAGGGGTGCGGCCGGATCTGGACCGGCAGGATCTCGTTTTCACGCTTGAAGTTGATCCACGTCTCGATGAGGTCCGGCGTGAAAACGCCGCCCTCGGTGAGGTATTCGTGGTCTTCTTCGAGCCGGTCGATCACCGCGGACAGCTGTGTGGGCGCCTGCGGGATGTTGGCGGCCTCCTCCGGCGGGAGCTCGTAGAGGTCCTTGTCGACCGGCGCCTGCGGCTCGATCTTGTTCTTGATGCCGTCCAGGCCGGCCATCAGCATGGCCGAGAACGCCAGGTACGGGTTGCCCGACGAGTCGGGGCAACGGAACTCGAGCCGCTTGGCCTTCGGGTTGGTGCCGGTGATCGGGATACGGACACACGCCGACCGGTTGCGCTGGCTGTAGACCAGGTTGATCGGCGCCTCATAGCCCGGCACCAGGCGCTTGTAGGAGTTCACCGTGGGGTTGGTGAACGCCAGCAGCGACGGCGCATGGTGCAGCAGGCCGCCGATGTAGTGCCGGGCGGTGTCCGACAGGCCGGCGTAACCGGTCTCGTCGTACATCAGCGGGCTGCCGTCCTTCCACAGCGACTGGTGGCAGTGCATGCCGGAGCCGTTGTCACCGAACAGCGGCTTGGGCATGAACGTGACGGTCTTGCCGTTCTGCCAGGCCGTGTTCTTGACGATGTACTTGTACAGCATCATGTCGTCGGCCGCGTGCAGCAGCGTGTTGAACTTGTAGTTGATCTCGGCCTGGCCGCCGGTGCCCACCTCGTGGTGGCCCTTCTCCAGGCTGAAGCCGGCCGTGATCAGGTTGGACAGCATCTTGTCGCGCAGGTCGACGTAGTGGTCGACGGGGGCGACGGGGAAGTAGCCGCCCTTGGGCCGCACCTTGTAGCCGCGGTTCGGGCTGCCGTCGAGCTCGTTCGGCGAGCCGGTGTTCCACCAGCCCGCGATCGCGTCGATCTCGTAGAACGAGCCGTTGGTGCGCGAATCGAAGCTGACCGAGTCGAAGATGTAGAACTCCGCCTCGGCGCCGAAGTAGGCGGTGTCGGCCACGCCGGTGCTGATCAGGTAGTTCTCGGCCTTGCGGGCGATGTTGCGCGGGTCGCGCGAGTACGGCTCGAGGGTGAACGGGTCGTGCACGAAGAAGTTGAGGTTCAGCGTCTTGGCTTCGCGGAACAGGTCGATCTGCGCCGTCGCGGGATCGGGGAGGAGCAGCATGTCGGATTCGTGAATGGACTGGAATCCGCGAATCGACGAGCCGTCGAAGGCTAAGCCGTCCTCAAAAACGCTCTCGTCGAAAAATGAAATCGGGATTGTGAAGTGCTGCATGATGCCGGGCAGGTCACAGAACCGGACGTCGACAAATTCGACGTTTTCGTCCTTGGCGAGTTTGAAGACGTCGTCGGGCGTCGTTTCCGTCACAGAATGCTCCTTTACTTGGTGAGATCCGCGGCCTGACGCTATGGAGCAGATGTTGCCCGTCAGTCAACCCGATGTTGCGCGCACGTTACGTGACCATGCCACACGCTAAAAGTGGCCGCGTCGGCGGCGGGTTCTATTGTGGGGCCATGGATCGCAAGATCGTATCTTTTCCGGTGGCCGGGCGCACGGTCCGCCCTCCTTACCACGCCATTCCGGCCGTTTATTCGGACCCCGGTCCGCGCCGATGATGGCGGAATCACGATCCGCACACCCCGGGGAGAAGCTCGGATTTCCGCAAAGCGGGCCGGGATCGCTGGCGCCGATGGGGCGCCGGCTGGGCGCGCTGATGATCGACTGGCTGATCTCGTACGGCCTGGCCGCGCTGGCCATGCGCTTCGGCTGGTTGTCGCCGCCGGCGCTGGCCACCGCGGTCCTGGTGATCTGGTTCGTGCTGGGTGTGGTGTTTTTGCGATTGTTCGGGTTCACGCCCGGCCAGCTGGCACTACGCCTGCAGGTGGTGACGGTGGACGGCCGCGGGTCGGTCGGGCTGGGCCGGGCGGTGGTGCGCGGCGTGCTGGTCGGGGCGGTGGTTCCGGCGTTGTTCACCGACTTCGACGGCCGCGGGATGCAGGACCGGCTGACCGCGACGGCCGTGGTGCGACGCTGAATCGACGGCGGCCAGGCCGCTGAAGCCCTGCGCTACTTGCGGCGCACGGTGCGCTGCACACCGCGCATCTTGCCGGAGTTGGGCAGCGGCCCCTTAGGCATGACGGCGGCCCCGGCCCGTGACCCCAGCGCGGCCAGCCGCGACTCCAGGGTGTCCATCTGCTTGACGGTGATGTTGGCCGGCAGCTTGGTCAGGTGGCGCTCCAGCTTGGCCAGCGACACCTCGTCCTCGCCGTTGCCGACGATGATGTCGTAGATCGGCACGTCCCCGATCAGCCGTGCGGTGCGCTTCTTCTCCTGCGCCAGCAGCGGTCGGACCCGGGTCGCCGCCCCCTCGCCGACCAGGATGACGCCGGGCCGGCCGATCACCCGGTGCACGGCGTCGAAGTGGCCGGTCGCGGCCACCCCAGGGGTCACCCGCCACTTGCCGCGCAGGTTGTCCAAAGCCCATGCGGCGGCGCCGGTTTGGCCTTCGGCCTTGCGGTAAACCGACTTCTGGGCGCGGCGGCCGAACACGATGAAGGCGACCAGCCCGCCCAGCACCACCCCGAGCGGGATCAGGGTGATCATCGTCAGCCCGCCGGCCCAGATGCCGACCCCCACCGAGATGCCCACGATCAGCACGAAGGCACCGATCATGTACGGCAGGAGGCGCTTGTCCTCCTGACGCTGAATGTTGAACGCCTGCCACAACTGGGCGCGCCGCTCCCGCGAGGCGGCCTTGCGGGCGGCCTGCGCCTGCGCTCGGGCGGCCTTGTTCTCAGCGGCGGTGCGGGGTTTAGCCATAGTCAAAGAATACGTAGGGCCGCGACGGGCAGACGCCGCCACCGTGCCGCCGGGTCGTCAGGCGCGGCTGCGGGCGGCCTGCTCGTAGAGCCGTCCCGCGCGATAGGACGAGCGCACCAGCGGTCCGGCCAGCACCCCGGCGAAACCCAGCTGTTCGGCGTGCTGCGCGAACTCGACGAATTCCTCCGGCTTCACCCAGCGCTCGACGGGGTGGTGACGCGCTGACGGGCGCAGGTACTGGGTGATGGTGATGATGTCGCAGCCGGCGTCGTGCAGGTCGGCCAGCGCCGTGCGCACCTCGTCGGGCGTCTCGCCCATGCCGAGGATGAGGTTGCTCTTGGTGACCAGCCCGAAGTCGCGCGCCGCGGTCAGCACGTCCAGGCTGCGCTGGTAGGTGAAGGCGGGCCGGATCCGCTTGAAGATGCGCGGCACGGTTTCGACGTTGTGCGCCAACACTTCCGGGCGCGACTCGAACACCTCGGCCAGCCGGGTGGGCTCGCCGTTGAAGTCGGGGATCAACAGTTCGACGCCGGTCGACGGGTTGAGTTCCTTGATGGCCCGCACCGTCTCGGCGTACAGCCAGGCACCGCCGTCGGGCAGGTCGTCGCGGGCCACCCCGGTGACCGTGGCGTAGCGCAGTCCCATCGTGCGCACGCTGTCGGCGACCCGGCGGGGCTCGTCGCGATCCAGTTCGGCGGGCTTCCCGGTGTCGATCTGGCAGAAGTCGCAGCGGCGGGTGCACTGGTCGCCGCCGATCAGGAAGGTGGCCTCGCGGTCCTCCCAGCATTCGAAGATGTTGGGGCAGCCGGCCTCCTCGCAGACCGTGTGCAGCCCCTCGCGCCGGACCAGGCTCTTGAGCTGGGTGTACTCCGGGCCCATCCGGGCCCGCACCCTGATCCACGGCGGTTTGCGCTCGATCGGGGTCTCGGCGTTGCGCACTTCCAGGCGCAGCAGCTTGCGTCCTTCCGGTGCGACGGTCACATCGCCGACCCTACGCGGGCGGCGGGGTGTTCACGGACCGGCAGCACCCCGTCCAGGGCGTCGCAGACGGCGTCGCCGACCGAAGTCTGGACGTCCTCGACCGACACCGGGCGGCGCAGTTCGGCCGACAGCGAGGTCACCCCTGCGTCGCTGATGCCGCACGGCACGATCGCGTTGAAAGCGTCCAGATCGCAGTCGCAGTTGAGGGCGAACCCGTGCAGGGTGGTCGCCCGCGACACCCGGACGCCGATCGCGGCGACCTTGCGGTCGGGCCGGCCCTCGTCGCCGGGCACCCACACCCCGGACCGGCCCGGCACCCGGACCGCGTCCACGCCGAGATCGGCGCAGACCTTGATCAGCGCCTCTTCCAGGCGCCGCACGTAGTTGACCACGTCGAGCGGTTCGGCCAGGCCGATGATCGGATACCCGACCAACTGTCCGGGACCGTGCCAGGTGATCTTGCCGCCGCGGTCGGTGTTGACGACGGGCGTTCCGTCCACCGGCCGCTCGTGCGGCTCGGTGCGCCGGCCGGCCGTGTAGACCGCGGGGTGCTGCAGCAGCAGCAGCGTGTCGCTGCCACCGGCCACCCGGGCGTCGGCCAGATCGCGTTGCTGCTGCCAGGCCACGCGGTAGTCGACGATGCCGAGCTGGCGGACGTCGATCAAGGCCTGGCTGGACCGGATGGAATCGATCACGTCCGCGACGGTACTCGGCCCGGGCCGGCCGGGCACAGCCCGGGCGATGCGATCACAACTAGTCGTGGTCGCGCCGGGCGTTCGCGTAGGCGAGTGCCTCGCCAATGGTGTTGTGGTGGAAGACGAAACCGGCGCGCTCGAGCGAGGACGGGATGGCGCGCTGCCCCATCAGCAGGCCCTCCTCGGCGAACTCGCCCAGCGCGGCCCGGATGGCGAAACCGGGCACCATCAACGGGGTCGGGCGGTTGACCGCCCGCCCGAAGGCCGTGGTGAATTCGGCGTTGGTGACCGGCGCGGGCCCGGTCATGTTCACCGGGCCGGACAGCTCGGGGTCGAAAATCGCGAACAACAGCGCGCGCACTTCGTCTTCCAGCGTGATCCACGACATGTATTGCCGCCCGCCGCCCAGCCGGGCGCCGAGGCCGGTGCGGAACAACGGCCGCAACCGGCCCAGCGCGCCGCCGGCGGGGGAGAACACCAGCCCGGTGCGGGCCAGCACCACCCGGGCGCCCGCGTACTGGGCGGGCAGCGTGGCGGCCTCCCAGTCTTCGCACAGCCGGGCCAGGAAACCCGTTCCCGCGCGGTCGTTTTCGTCGACTACGCGGTCCTTGGTGTTGCCGTAGAAGCCCACCGCGCTGGCGTTGACCAGGGTCGCCACCCCCGCGTTGGCGACGGCGTGTGCCAGCACCTCGGTGGGGGCGATGCGGCTGTCCCGCAGGCTCTGCTTGAAGGCGCCCGACCACCGCCGCTTGCCGATGTTGACGCCGCACAGGTTGACGACGGCGTCGACGTCGACGAGCGTGTCCGGATCGAGATCGCCGGTCTCGGGATTCCAGTGAAGCTCATCGGCGTTCGCCGGGGCCCGGCGGACGATGCGCAACACCCGGTGATCGGCGGCGCGCAGGGCCGCGGCCAGCGCGGAGCCGATCAGTCCGGACGAACCCGCAATCGCGACGACGGAATTCTGACCAGCCCGAGCCACGTTCGCATGTCCTTCTTCACAGGCCGAGGTCGGCCTCGAAGGCTCCCTCTTCCAGCCGGTGCTTGATGGTGGTCAGGAAGCGACCGGCGTCCGCGCCGTCGATCAGCCGGTGGTCATAGGTCAGCGGCAGATAGCAGATCGACCGGACGCCGATCGATTCGTTGCCGCCGTCGTCGACCACGACCCGCGGCCGCTTGACGATCGCGCCGGTGCCCAGCATGGCGGCCTGCGGCGGAACCAGGATCGGGGTGTCGAACAGCGCACCCTGGCTGCCGATGTTGGTGATCGTGAATGTGCCGCCGGACAGTTCGTCGGGTTTCAGGTTGCCCGACCGGGCGCGTGCGGCGATGTCGGCGATCGCCCTGGCCAGCCCGGCCAGGGACAGGTCGCCCGCGTTGTGCACGACGGGGGAGAGCAGGCCCTGTTCGGTGTCGACCGCGAAGCCGAGGTGCTCGGCGTCGTAGTAGGTGATCTCCTTGGTGTCCTCGTTGTAGCTCGCGTTGATGTTGGGGTGGATCTTCAGCGCGTCGATCACCGCGCGGGCGATGAACGGCAGGAAGGTCAGGTTCACCCCCTCGCGTTCGGCGAACGCCGCCTTGGCCCTGGCCCGCAAACCGACCAGCCTGGTCATGTCGACCTCGTGGGTCTGGGTGAGTTGGGCTGTGGCCTGCAGGGATTCGCGGGTCTTGTTCGCGGTGATCTGGCGGATCCGGCTGGCCTTCTGGGTGGTGCCCCGCAGGTGCGCCAGCGCGGGAGCCGGGGTGGGCGCCGCGGCGGCCTTGGGGGCGGCGGCTGCGGGGGC
>NZ_LZKI01000169.1 GCF_001672755.1 Mycobacterium colombiense
AACGTCGGGATCTGACAACGGGACTGGTGACCATGTGCACCGGCGGCGGGATGGGCACGGCGACGATCATCGAGCGGGTGTGACCATGCCGGATACCGTCGAGCTCGAGCGGCTTGGCAACGAGGTCGTCATTCTGCGGCTCAATCGCCCGCGGCGGCTCAACGCCATCGACGAGGCGATGCAAACCGAATTGCGGCGGGCCTTGGGCGATCTGACCGTTGACCGCTCGGTGCGCGCCGTCGTGCTGACCGGCGCCGGACGCGGGTTCTGCGCGGGTATCGACATGCGCGACTTCGGCCCCTCCATGCTGGACGCGAGCGCCCCCGCGCTGGACCGGATGCGTTTTCAGGAGCGGATGGCCGCCCTCGCCGAAGCAGTGCACGCGTTGCCGCAGCCCGTCATCGCCGCGGTCAACGGTCCCTGCGTGGGCGCGGGACTGGCGCTGTGCCTGGCCGCTGATATCCGAATCTGCTCGGCTGCAGCATCTTTCGGCAACGCCGCCATCCTGCTCGGGCTCTCGGGCGCCGAGATGGGCATGAGCTACCACCTGCCGCGCATCGTCGGCACCAGCGTGGCCGCCGACTGGATGCTCACCGGGCGCACCGTGTCGGCCACCGAGGCCGACCGACGGGGTCTGGTCAGTGAGGTCGTCGACGCGGACCGACTGGCCGACCGCGCGGTGGAGTTGGCGTCGCTGATCGCGAGCCATGCCCCGCTCGGAGCCCAACTGACCAAGCGCGCCCTTCAGGTCAACACCGACGCCACCAGCCTGGCGGCGGCCATGGAACTGGAGAACCGCAATCAGGTGATTTCGCACGCGACCGACGAGGCGGCCGATCGCCGCAAGAAGTGGTCTTCATGACCGGTCCGCTACGCGGCGTGCGCATCGTCATGATGGGCGGATTGGGGCCCGCACCGTTTTGCGGAATGCTATTGGGAGACTTGGGCGCCGACGTCATCCGCATCGACGCCCTGGCCGGCGTTGACGGCCCGCTGCCCGTCGACCACACCGTCCGCCGCAGCCAGCGGTCACTGGCCGCCGACGTCAAGGATCCGCGCGGCCGGGACCTCGTCCATCGGCTGGCCGCCGGCGCCGACGCCTTCGTCGACGTGTACCGGCCCGGGGTGGCCGAACGCCTCGGCATCGGTCCGGATGCGCTGCGGGAACGCAATCCCCGCCTGGTCTATGCCCGCATGACCGGCTACGGACAGGACGGGCCGCTGGCCGGTCACGCGGGTCACGACATCAATTACCTTGCCCTGACGGGCGCCCTGCACGCCATCGGCACCGCCGAATCACCGGTCCCGCCATTGAATCTCGTCGGCGACTATGGCGGCGGCGGAATGCTGTTGGCGGTCGGGCTGCTCAGCGCGATCCTCGAGGCCCGCGAGTCGGGTGCGGGTCAGGTCCTCGACGTGGCGATGGTCGACGGCGTCGCCGCCCTGCTGGCACCGTATTTCGGCATGCTTCCCGCCGGTACGTGGCGTGACCGGCGTCAGGACAATCTGCTCGACGGCGCCGCCCACTTCTACGGGGCCTACGCCACGGCCGACGGGGGCCACATCGCCGTCGGCGCCATGGAGCCGAAGTTCTACGCCGAACTGTGCGACCGGCTCGACGTGGACGTGCCCCACGACGATGGCGATCCGACGGCGTGGGCCGCCCACCGGGCCGCGCTGGCCGCGCGCTTCGCCGAGAAGACCCGCGACGAGTGGGGGCGTCTCCTCGATACCCCGGGATGCTGTGCGACACCGGTGCTTTCGTTGGCCGAGGCGCCGCAGCATCCGCACAACGTCGCGCGACAGACGTTCATCGAGCTCGATGGCATCACGCAACCCGCACCGACGCCGCGCTTTTCCCGGACCCGTCCGGCTAGGCCGGCATCTCCGTCGTTGCCGGGCGATCACACCCGCGCGCTGCTGGGCGAACTGGGATTGGACACACAGGCCATCACCGAGCTGGAAGATGCAGGCGTGGTGGCGCAGAGCGAGAAGGGGTAACCGATGTCGTGGGATTTCTCCACCGACCCGCAGTGGGCAGAACAACTGCAATGGGTCGAAGGCTTCGTGCGCGAGGAGTGCGAGCCGATCGATTTGATTGTCAAGGAATCTCACGACCTCAACGACCCGGTGCGGCAGGCGCTGATCCCGCCGCTGCAGGAGGTGGTGAAAAAGCGCGGGCTGTGGGCGACGCACCTGGGCCCGCACCTGGGCGGCCCGGGCTACGGGCAGGTGAAGCTGGCGCTGCTCAACGAGATCCTGGGCCGCTCGGAATGCGCGCCGATCGTCTTCGGCTCGCAGGCGCCCGATTCGGGCAACAGCGAGATCCTGGCGCACTACGGCACACCCGAGCTCAAGGAGCGATACCTGGAGCCGCTGCTGGACAACCGCATCATCTCGTGTTTCTCAATGACCGAGCCGCAGGGCGGGGCCGACCCGAAGGTGTTTCGCACCACCGCGGTGCAGGACGGCGATCACTGGGTCATCAACGGAGAGAAGTGGTTTTCGTCGTTCGCCTCGATGGCGTCGTTCATCATCGTGATGGCGATGACCGACCCGGAGGCGCCGCCTTATGAGCGTTACTCGATGTTCGTCGTTCCCGGCGACACTCCCGGTATCAACGTGCTGCGCGACGTCGGGCTGGGTTACCAGCCGACGGGCGGTGGCCGTGAGGGTTATGTCCGCTACGAAAACGTCCGCGTGCCAGCCGATAACATGTTGGGCCCGCGCGGCGGGGCGTTCGTCGTTGCCCAGACTCGCCTGGGCGGCGGGCGAATTCACCACGCGATGCGCACCGTGGGCCTGGTCCGCCGGATCTACGACATGATCTGCGAGCGCGCGGTGTCGCGCTACACCCAGGGCGAGGCACTGGCCAACAAGCAGCTCGTGCAGGAGATGGTCGCCGACTCGTGGATGGAGATCGAGGCGTTCCGGCTGCTGACCCTTCAAACGGCTTGGAAGATCGACCAATTCAACGATTACAAGGCCGTCCGGGCCGACATCTCCGCGGTGAAGGCGATGATGCAGAAGGTCCTGCACGACCTGTCCTCGCGGGCACTTCAGGTGCACGGGTCGTTGGGCACCACCCACGAGATGCCGTTCGTGCAGTACCTGGTCGAGTCGTTCGTGCTCGGGCTGGCCGACGGTCCGACCGAGGTACACAAGGTCACGCTGGCCCGGCTGCTGCTGAAAGACCGGGCACCCGCGCCCGATCTGTTTCCGTCCGAGCATCTGCTGCGGTTGCGCGCGGCCGCCGAGGCCAAGTTCGCCGACAAGCTGGCGGGCATCCCGCGCGGTTGAGCGCGGACCCGGTCAGACCGCCTTGGTGACGCCGACGTAGGACAGCACAACGTCGGAATCGTCGGTCACCCGATTGAGCACCGCATAGGAGCGGATGAACGACTGGCCCACGCAGCCGTCGATCTTGACGTGGAAGTTGCTGACCATGACCCAGGGATTCGGGCCGCGGAACTGTTTCTTGACCACCGGCACCACGACCACGAGGCCGGGCTTGAGCCCCACGTTGAGCACGCCAGCGATCGGAGCAACGACCAACGGCAGCACGTCTCCGGGCACGCCGGTCACCGGTCCCGTCACACCCGGGGTGATGCCCGCGCTGCCGCCGATCGTGACGCCGTCGGACGTGCTCATGTCGATTCCACAACCGATCTCGTAACCCACCTCGAGCACACCCTGGGGCCGTCCCGGACCCGCCAGCGAGCCGACGAAAATGCCGCTGGCGAGGTATTCGCGGGAGGACACCGCGGTGGTCAGCGGCGCCACCGGAACCTGCGCCTCGTCTCTGGCGCCCAGGCCCAGGGTCCAGCCGTCCGGGGTGTTGAGGATTACCGGAGGATTCGACGGCACCGCTCCGTCGGCCACCGGCGCCGCTTCCGGAGGGGGCGGGGCGGCATCGGGATCCGCGCCCGTTGTCGGCGCCGTGGGCAAAGAAACAGCCAGGCACACGGCGGCCACCAGGGCGCGACGAACGACCGCGGCTATGGGCCTCACGGGCGTCACCGTACGCACCCGGCAATTCGAGTAGCGAAATTTGCTGCGTGGCCGTTCGAAGTTGTTGTGTGTTTGTAACTGTTACGCGATATGGGGATGCGGGTAGAGCGATATGGGAACACGGGTAGAATTGCCGTTTGAAAAGCCAACAGCCCCGGCACAAACCGAGGAGGCGGCGATGACGCTTCGCACGCGCGCTCGCGGACTGCTCGTCTGCGCGACGACGGCCATCGCCCTGGCGAGCGGCGCCGGCGTCGCGCACGCGGACCCGAACATCGATCCGCGCCCCCAGCCGCCAGGGCTCAACGACGACGTGTGGAGTCCGTTCCCGACCACCTGGACCAATCCGTCCAATGAGGGCCAGCCCGTGAACGACACGGGTGACGTCGGGATGATCTGCGAAAATCTCTTGGTCCGCTGCCAGTAAGGCGTATCCCCGCCGCTAAGCCAGCGTCGATCTCGCGCGGTCGAGCAGTCTCGGCAAAACCGTTGCCATGGCTTCCAATTCGGCTCGCGGCGCGGCGCGCCGGCGGTTGTGTTTGACGATCAGCGACCAGGTGGCCGCGGACTTGAAGCACGCCAGCGCGGTGAACCACCCCAAATCGTCGACGTCGCAACCCAACTCAGACCGGTACAGCTCGGTGAGCTCGGCGATGGGTGGCACCATGCCGTCGGGCGCGGCAACACGCCGGTACGTGTCCGGGTCGCAGTTGATCAAAAACCAGCCCGCATCGATGCGCGGGTCGCCTATCGACCAGATCTCCCAGTCGATGACGGCGTTGACGCGTGGTCCGGCCACCAAGAGGTTGCCCAGCCGGAAGTCACCGTGCACCACGCGCGGCGCCATCGCGCTCGGCGCGCAATCCAGCAGCGCGTCGCGCACCGTCGGCCAGTCGGGCACCAGCGCCGGGTCGACGGTTCCCAGCGTGTCGGACCATCGGTGGACTTCGGCGGCCGGATCGACCACCGGCTCTTTGCCCAGCCCGAGGTCCGCCGGCGCGAGGCTGTGCAGCGCGGCCATGGTGCGGCACGCATTTCGGTACCGATCGCTTAGCTGAGGCACGGGTGGGCAATCGTCGAATAACGGCTCCACACAATCGCCTTCGATATGCGACATCACATACAGCGGTGGTGTGCCGGGCGGATCCCCCGCATCCTCCCACAGCACCTCCGGCACCGGAACACCGGTCGCGGCAAGCGCTTTGATGATGCGCGCCTGACGCAGCACGTCGCGATGTGCGACCGGTTCGACGCCTGGCGGGGCGACCTTGATCACCACGCGTCGACCGTCCGTGGCGCCCGCGAAGGTCAGACTGGACGCTCCCCCGGCCAGCGGGCGAACATCGGTGACACCGGCGCGGTCGAGTCGCCGGCGCAGCTCGGTGGGGTCGAGCTCGGCCATTCAGCCCGCCGGCGCGGTCCAGCCGACCTCGGCGAGGAAAGGCTGGGTGTGTGCGACGCGCCCGGTCAGCGTCTTCGGATCACCCGTGCACAACCGGAACGCCGTCTCGGTGATCAGCGCGATGTCCTCGGTGTCGGTCTTGGCCAGATCCAGGGTGCCGGCGCCGGGCGTGGCCACCGGGTTGGACGGGGCGGCGGCGTTCACCGCGATGCCGTCGTCATAGAGTTCGGCCGCAAGGCTTTTCGTCAACCGATTGAGCGCGGCCTTGACCGTGCCGTAGATGCCGAAGCCGGCGGTCCGGTCGAACTCCGAGAACGGCGGCCCGGGCGGCAGGTCGCCGCCCACCGAGGTCAGGTTCAAGATCCAGCCGCGACCACGCTCACGCATCGCGGGGATCGCCAGCTGACACAGATGCAGGGGCCCCAGCACATGCATCTCCATCATCAGCCGGGCGCGTCGCTCGGGAAACCCGTCGAGGGGCCGCAGGAACGTCACCGCGGCATTGTTGACCAGGATGTCGGGCGCGCCGACGGCGCCGGTCACTTCGGCGAAAAGCCGCTCCCGGTCTTCGGATTGCGACAGATCCGCTTGGACCGCAATGGCTTTCCCGCCCGCGGCGACGATCTCGTCGCGCGTCTGACTCAGCGACCCCTGGTACTTCGGATCGGGGTCCATCGTGCGGGCGGTCAACGCCACCGTCGCGCCTTCCGAAGCCAGCCGGACGGCGATCGCCCTGCCCAGCCCCCGGCTGCTTCCGGTGACGAGAGCCACCATCCCGTCGCAGCGTTGTGCGCTCATCGTCAACCTCTCCGAACCCGTCCGTTGCTGGAAACAGCTTCTCCGTATCAGAGAATGCCATTATCGCCGGTCGAGGGGAAGCCTCAGCTCTACGCCCTTCGGCGTAGCGCATCGAGCGAGTAGTCGCCGCCGCCGCAGAAGACCAGCAGGAAGAAGGCGAAGCAGAACAGGATCGCCAGGGCCCCACCGTTGCCGGCGGGAGGATCGGCGACGGGCCAAAGCGCCCTGGGTTGATGAATCGCGAAGTAGGCGACCGCCATCTCCCCCGACGCGACGAATGCGACGGCGCGGGTGAACAACCCGCTTGCGATGAGCAGACCCGCGACGATTTCGATCACCCCGGCGTACCACTCCGGCCAGACGCCGAACCCGATATGAACGGGCGAGCGGACTGGCCAGTCAAAGACGCTCCTCGACCCGTATGCGGCGAAAAGCAAGCCGTAGACGCAGCGAAACAGGCTGAGCACGGCAGGGGCGTAGCGGGCCAGTTTCTGGTCGAGCTCATTCATCACGCTGGCAAGGTTACGGTGGCGGCCCAGGCGAGCAGGCGACGCCACAGCCGATGCCGGCTCGACGCCATG
Source organism: Mycobacterium colombiense (assembly GCF_001672755.1). Taxonomy (GTDB): domain Bacteria; phylum Actinomycetota; class Actinomycetes; order Mycobacteriales; family Mycobacteriaceae; genus Mycobacterium; species Mycobacterium colombiense_C. The sequence continues at coordinate 6,793 of NZ_LZKI01000169.1, forward strand.
TTGTGGCAGTGGGCGCTGTCGGCCAGCACGATCGTGGTGATGTCGGGGCTGCTCCGGTACAGACCGGCCTCGGCGCGCGGATCCGGCGAGACGTCGACCACGCCGTAACCGACCAGCACCGGAACGTCGATCCGCGCCGCGTGCTCGGCGACGACGCCGGGGATCATCGCCGTGCCGAACACCCGGGGAACGACCGACTTGGCGGTGACGGAGTCGGCCGCGACGACGTCGGCGGGCACGTCGGCGAGGTGGAACCAGCTCTGCAGGTGCTCGCGTGGCCCTTCGAAATACGGCTGCGGAAGGGCGGACAGGATTTCGGCGGCCAGCTCGCTGCGGCCTTGCGGGGTGGCGCAGCGCGCGATGATCGCGGCATCCAGGTTCAGTGGCGCGACGTGTTGATTGGTGCAACCCAGTACCGCCAGCCCGGCATAACTGGAAAACAACGCTTGCTGGGTGATGGCCAGATACCCGCCCAGCGAATGCGCCACAGCGACAGGCGGCGCGTGGAAGCCGATCGTGTCCGGCAGCGCGGAAACGGCGCACGCCAGCGTCGCGGCGATGTCGCCGAAGTCGAAATCGCTTGTGGGCTGCGAGCTTTCGCCGGTGCCCAAGGGATCGATCGTCACGACGGCGTAGCCGTTCTCGGTGGCGAAGCCGGCGAAGCTGTACCCGTGGTGGCCGGCGATGTCGAGGTCCCAGTATTCGCGGCTGTAGGTACCGCCCGGCAGGCAAACCAGCACCGCGGGGGCCCGCTCGCCGCCGCGGGCGGGATAGTACGTCGCGGCCAGTGACGCGCGTTCCCCGATCACCTCGCTGACATCGAGCTTTAGCGGATGCCCGGCAAGCGTCATACGGCGCACCCTTCATCGGCGAGCGGGAGACGACGTCCATTGCCGCCCTGTCATGTAAATACGTACGTGTACCTGGGCATGCAAGGAGGCGTTTTGACCTATCTCTTTCTTCTCGGCGCCATATTCGCGGAGGTGATAGCCACCAGCCTGCTCAAGAGCACCGAGGGCTTCAGCCGACTGTGGCCGACCGTGGTGTGCCTGATCGGTTATGCCGTCTCCTTCGCGCTGCTGGCGGTGTCGATTTCGCGCGGTATGCAGACCGACGTCGCCTACGCGTTGTGGTCCGCGATCGGTACCGCCCTGATCGTGCTGATCGCCGTGCTGTTTCTGGGCTCGTCGATATCCGTGACGAAGGTTCTCGGCGTCGGGCTGATCATCGCCGGCGTGGTGACGCTGAATCTGACCGGCGCGCACTGACCGTCACCATCGCCGCCGTTTCGTCGTCGGCCCGTGGACTCGCGTTCATGTTTCCGACCTCTATTGCGCGTCTGATGTGCAAATATCGCTGCAAGACTGTCGGTCTGTCGCAACCGGGCGACGCCGCGGCGGTGCTGCCCGCCACCCCCTAGCGAGTAGGACCCACCATGACCGATGTCGATCAGACGCCCTCCGACGGACTCTCCCCCGGCAACCCCACCCGGGCCGACTTGGTCGAGCATTCTCGCACCGGGATGGGTGCGGCGGCGCTGCAGCGGGCGATCAACGACCACCTGCGCTACTCGATCGGGCGCCCGGCGGCGGCTCGGCGCCCGGAGCACTACTACCGCGCGCTCGCTCTCGCGGTGCGGGACCGCATGCAGGACCGCCGGGTGGTCTCGACGCAGACCTCACTCGACCTCGGGCGCAAGGTGACCTGCTACCTGTCGGCCGAATTCCTGATGGGCCCGCAACTGGGCAACAATCTGCTGAACCTCCAGATGGAACGGGCCGCCCGCGAGGCGCTGGCGGCGATGGGCCAGAATCTCGACACGGTGCTGGCCTGTGAGGAGGAGCCCGGCCTTGGCAACGGCGGCCTGGGCAGGCTCGCCGCATGCTACCTGGACTCGCTGGCCACCCTGGAGCGCCCGGCGATCGGCTATGGCATCCGCTACGAATTCGGCATCTTTGACCAGGAAATCCACGACGGCTGGCAGGTCGAACAGACCGATAACTGGCTGGACAACGGAAACCCTTGGGAGATAGCCAAACCCGACGTCAGCTTCGTGGTCAAGTGGGGCGGCTACGCCGAGCACTACACCGATGAGGCCGGCCACGACCGCGTCCGCTGGGTGCCCGGACGGCTGCTGAAAGGCACCGCCTACGACACACCCATCCAGGGCTACGGCGTCAACACCTGCAACGTGCTGACGTTGTGGAGCGCGCGCGCCGTCAAGTCATTCGCGTTGGAGGCCTTCAACACCGGTGACTACTACAAGGCGGTCGAGGACGAGGTCACGTCCGAGACCGTCACCAAGGTGCTATATCCGAATGACGAGCCCGAGGCCGGCAAGCGCCTGCGCCTGCTGCAGCAGTACTTCTTCGTCTCCTGCTCGCTGCAGCACGTGCTGCACATCATGGATGACCTCGCCGACGTGTCCGTCAAAGAACTACCGCAGCGGTTTGCCTTGCAGCTCAACGACACCCATCCCTCGATCGGGGTAGCCGAGCTGATGCGGCTGCTGGTCGACGAGCGCGAACTCGACTGGGACGAGGCGTGGGACATCACCCTTGCGACATTCGGCTACACCAACCACACCCTGCTGCCCGAGGCGCTCGAGACCTGGCCACTGGAGATGTTCGCCGAGTCGCTGCCCCGCCACCTCGAGATCATCTATGAGATCAACCGCCGGTTCCTCGACGAGGTGCGCAGCCGCTTCCCCGGTGACGAGGACCGGATTGCCCGGATGTCGTTGATCGGTGAGAACGGTGCCAAGTTCGTCCGGATGGCGCACCTGGCCACCGTCGGCAGCCACGCCATCAACGGTGTCGCCGCACTCCACTCGGAGCTGCTGAAAAGCAGTGTGCTCAAAGATTTTTACGAGATGTGGCCGGAGCGGTTCAGCAACAAGACCAACGGTGTGACGCCACGCCGCTTCCTCGCGCTGGCCAACCCCGGGCTGCGCGAACTGCTGGACCGCACCGTCGGTGACGGCTGGTTGACCGACCTGGGCCGGCTGCGCGGGCTCGAGCCGTTCGTCGACGACGCCGCCTTCCGGCGCGAGTGGCGCGACATCAAGCGCAACAACAAGTCACGCCTGGCCAAATACATCCACTCGGTCACCGGCGTCGAACTGAACCCGGACTGGATGTTCGACATCCAGGTCAAGCGCATCCACGAATACAAGCGCCAGCACCTCAACGTCCTGCACGTCGTCGCGCTCTACCACCGGCTCAAGCAGAATCCCGGCCTGTCGATCCCGCAGCGCGCCTTCATCTTCGGCGGCAAGGCCGCCCCCGGTTATTTCCTGGCCAAGCGAATCATCAAGCTGATCAACGCGGTCGGGGAAACGGTGAACGCGGATCCGGACGTGAACCGATTCCTGAAGGTGGCATTCGTGCCGAACTTCAACGTGCAGAACGCCCATATGATCTACCCCGCCGCCGATCTGTCCGAGCAGATCTCCACCGCCGGCAAGGAAGCCTCCGGCACCGGGAACATGAAGTTCATGATCAACGGCGCGCTGACCGTCGGCACCTTGGACGGGGCCAACGTCGAGATGCGCGACGAGGTCGGGCCGGAGAATTTCTTCCTGTTCGGCCTGACGGAGGAGCAGGTCGCGGCGGTCAAGGCCGACGGGTATCGTCCGGCGGACTACATCGACGGCGACGACGAGCTGCGCGCGGTGCTGGATCTCATTGCCGGCGGGACGTTCTCGCGCGGCGACACCGAAGTGTTCCGGCCCCTGGTGGACAACCTGCGCTACGACGACCCCTTCCTGGTGTGCGCCGACTACGCGTCCTACATGGACTGCCAGCAGCGGGTCAGCGCGGCCTGGCAGGACCGGGAATCGTGGACCAAGATGTCGATCCTCAACACCGCACGCAGCGGCAAGTTCTCGTCGGATCGCGCCATCGCGGAGTATTGCGACGAGATCTGGAACGTCTGGCCGCTGACGGTCAAGATCTAACGGCGACCGGGCAGATCCGGCGCTGCGCTCGCGGTTAACCGGCCGCCCCGGCGGCAGAGCCGTCCGAAACGGGCTAGGGTGGGCGCTCACGCTGAGACGGCAGGAGAGATGTGACTTCACGCTTCCGCAGCCTTGCGCTGGCTGCGTTGACCATGGTGCTGGCACTGCTGCTCGCTCCGTCCGCCTCGGCCGACACCTACACAGACCAGCTGGTGAACAGGTTCGACGCCCAGACGCACGTGGTGGTCGACCCGGGCGCCAGGCCGCCGCTGCAGAACCCCGACAAGCTGAATCAGCAGATCCTCACCAGCTCGTGGACGTGGAGTTCGGGACCCCCGATCTGGGTCGCTGCGGTGCCGCCCGCACAGAGCGGCGTGACCACGGCCGACGCGGTCCATGACGCCATGCTGGCCCGCGACGCACAGTTCAGCGGAGTGATTCTGGTGATCGACTCTCGCGGTTACCACGTGCGCGCCTACAACGTGCCCAAGGCCGTCGCGGACAACGTCGACCAATTGATGAATCAGTCGGCGAAGGATCATCGCAACGACCCGTACGGCGCGACGAGCGCCTTCGTCGGCAAGCTGGCGAGCGTCAACGCGGCCTCCCGCGGTCCGGTGACCACCTCGCACGTCGCGCACGAAAAGCACGACGACTGGGCCTGGCTGAAGGTGACGCTGGTCATCATCGGCATCGGGCTGGCCATGGCCGGCCTGCTCTGGTTCGCCGCGGGCCGAAATCGCAAGCACCGCAAAAACTCCGAGGCGCGCGAGGAGATCAAGCAGGAGTTGATCGCGGCCACGTCGAGCGTCAGCGACCTCGACAACGCGGTGCTGACCGAGAGCGCCGCCGATGTCAGCGCCGAGTCGTTGAAAGCCAACGCCAGCCTGTACGACGCCCGAAATGCTTATGACAAGGGCGATTACGGCGCCGCGCGGGCTCATCTTCGGGTGGTGGAGTCCACGGTTGCCAAGGCCAACCGCAAGCTCGACCCCCGGCAACCCAGGCCCGATGTTGGCGCCGTGACCTCGGTGCCGGCCGACGATCGCAAGCAGGCCACCGTGCGTACCAACAACCCCGACACCGGCGAATCGGTGACGATCAACAACAACAACTACAGCACCACGGCGCAGCCCGGCTACCCGTACTACTACGGCGGTGGCTACCACAACGGGATGTTCTTCTACCCCGGCTATTACCCGTACGCGTTCTGGGGTCCGGGCTGGACATGGGCGCTGGGCGACGTGCTGCTGATGGATGCGCTGCTCGACGACCACTGGGGCGGCAGCTACGAGCACGGCTTCGAGGCCGGCCGCGACTCCGCCTTCGCCGAGGCCAACAGCTACAGCTATGACGGCGGACAGGGCGTTGGCTACGACAGCCCGCCGGCCGATGTGGGATTCACCGGCGGCTATCAAGATTCGGGCGGCGCCGGCATCGGATTCGCGGGCGGCGATGCCGCATACTCCGGCGGCGGTGACGTGGGCTTCGGCGGCGGATGGGACTCCGGTGGCGGCTGGGATTCCGGCGGCTCCGATTTCGGCGGCGGGTCCGATTCCGGCGGTGGTGGCGACTTCGGGTTTTGACATAACGCGAGCAGGACGAGAAGTTAGGTTCCTTCAATGAGTACGGACAAGATCAATCGCGCCATCCTGCTCGTTATGGTGGTGATCGGAGCGGTCGCTTACGGCCTGCTGTACAGCCACGCGTCGATCGTCTTCAAACTGCTGGTGCCACTCGCGCTGATCGTCCTCGTCGTGTTGATCGTTCGGGATGTGATCAAGGGCCAGGACTCCGGGAAGCGCTGAACCCCGCCGCGACGGCTACTGAGGTAGCGTTCTGAGGAGTCGTCGATGGTTCGGCAGGAGAGCAGATGACCGAAATGCTGGAGTCGGGTCTATTCGGTTTTCTCACGGTAGTAAGCCTTGCGCTGGCGTTGATGTTCGTTACTCTCGCCGCCGTATACGTGAAACGGCTGGGAGACCGAACACCTCTCCCAATAAGCGATGAAATCGGCAGTGCCAAAACCGTCACGCGTAAAGTGCGCAAAGGCGAACCAATGTCGCAGGAAGAGTTGGATTATGCGCGGGAGATCGTTGGCCGTCGCAGCTCCTTGATGACGTTCTCCATCCCCGCTGCTCTATTCAGTGCGGGATGCTTTTATGTGTTCGGCAGCCTTTACCACTTGCACGGAGCGACGCCCTCCGAACGGACATTTCTCGGGGTGTTCCCGATGTTGGCCGCCACGAACTTCACGACTCAGATTCTGCGCAGCAGACGTTTGAGAAGGCGGCTGCGGAAATTGTCCTGATGACACACCGGACCGGGCGTCTGATGCGGTCACGGGCAGATCGGTACGCCGCCGGCAGCTTGGGGTCGCGTTGCGGTTGCGTTGTCGCTAGTCTTTGCAGGATCATACGTCAATTGGATACATGACCGTCTACTATCCGCATGTGCACGAGCGCGGGAGCGGGGGCGAGAACACGATGTGCGGACCGGATTCCGAAGGGTGATGGCGTGAGCCCCCGTTCAGTCGGCAGGACCGTCCTGGCCCGGGCCTGGATGCCTCTGGTTGCGGTCGTTGCGGTCGGCGTGGGGGCGGTCGCCATGTTGAAGGTGCACCAGTTCTCCGAACCCCCGCCGGTCGTCACCGTCAATGAACCGGCAGCGCCGCCGGAGTTCAGTATCAAACGAATCGACTACGAGGTTTTCGGCTCCGTCGGGCAAGGAGGGACGCTCGTCTGGGTGGACTACGACGGGCATCCGCACACGGTCGATCTCACGACCTTGCCGTGGTCGCACACCGAGTCGACCACGCTCACCGTGGTGTCCGGCAGCATCTCGGCGCAGGTTCACGGTGGTTCAGTAGGCTGCCGGCTGCGGGTGAATGGCGTTGTCCGCGCTGAACAGTCCGATACCCACCAGGATGCACACGTCTTTTGTCTGGTGAAGTCCGCATGAGCGAGCATCTAGCCGAGCACCGCGTGAAACGACCTTTCGTCCCCAGAATGGTCCGCATCTTCGCGATACCGATCATTGCCTTCTGGGCCCTTCTCGCAATTTCGACGAACACCTTCATGCCGCAGGTAGAGCGGGTCGCAGAAGAACTCGCGGGGCCGGTGGTCCCGCACTATGCGCCGTCGCAGCGGTCGTTGCTGGCCATCGGTGCGAAATTCCAGGAGTCCAATTCGACCAGCTTGGCCATGGTCGTGCTGGAAGCCAACCGGCGACTGGGCGACGGAGACCATCAGTACTACGACGAGTTGATGCGCCGGCTGTTGCGGGACACCAAGCATGTGCAGTCCGCCATTGATCTGTGGGGGAAGCCGATCACCGCGGCAGGCGCGCAGAGTCTCGACGGCAAATGCACGTACGTGCTGTTGCGCCTCGCGGGCGATATCGGCCAAATGCAAGCGAACGAATCCGTTGCCGCCGTACGGGATATCGTCGCCAAGGACACGCCGCCGTCTGGGCTCAAGGTCTACGTCAGCGGCGCGGCCCCGCTCGCCAAAGACACGGTGGCTATTGCGAATAACAGCTTGAACAACATCACGATCGTGACGATCTTCCTCATTCTCGGGATGTTGCTGCTGGTGTATCGCTCCATCGTCACCCTGTTTGTGCCCTTGGCCGGGGTTCTATTCGAGCTGCTGGTCGCGAAGGGGGTTACCGCAACCCTCGGGCATCTCGGGTACATCGAGCTCTCGTCATTCGCGGTGAACATCGTCGTCGCGCTGACCCTGGGAGCGGGGACCGATTACGGCATCTTCTTGATCGGCCGCTATCACGAGGCGCGGCACGACGGCGAAAGCAGGGAGGAGGCGTTTTACACCGCATACAAGAGCGTCGTGCCGGTCATCCTTGGCTCCGGGCTGACGATCGCGGGGGCGTGTTACTGCTTGACGTTCGCGCGACTCAATTACTTCCACACCATGGGCCCGGCCGTCGCTATCTCCATGCTGTTCACCATCTCGGCAGCGCTGACGCTCGGCCCGGCTTTCCTGACCGTGGGCAGCCTGTTCGGACTCTTCGACCCGAAAAGCAAGGCCAAGGCGCATCTGTATCGGCGCATCGGGACGAGTGTGGTCCGGTGGCCGGTGCCGATCCTGTTCGCCAGCTCCGCTGCGGTGTTACTCGGCGCGATCTTCGTGCCTACGTACCGGCAGAACTATGACGACCGGCAATACCAGCCGATCAAGGGTCTCGCCAATCAGGGTTTCGCGGCGGCGGATCGGCACTTCCCGAAGAGCAAGCTGTTCTCCGAGATGCTGATGATCGAGTCCGATCACGACCTGCGAAACTCGGCTGACTTCATCTCACTGGACCGAGCGGCCAAGGCGCTCGAACGCCTTCCCGGCGTCGCGATGGTGCAAAGCATCACCAGGCCCATGGGCCGGGCTTTGGAACATGCCACGATCCCCTACCTGTTCACCACACAAGGCAGCGGGAACGGTCAGCAGCTTCCGTTCAACCAGCAGCAAAACGCCAATACCAGCCAGCAGGCACAGATCACGACGCACACCGTCGCGGTCTTGCGCAAGGAAATCGGCTTCTTTCAGAGGGTGTCCGACGAACTGCATCAGACGGTGCTCACCGTTGAGGACCTGGAACGGGTCAGCAACGAGATGAACGAGGAAGTCTCCAACCTTGACGACTTCTTCCGCCCGGTCAAGAGCTACTTCTATTGGGAGAAGCACTGTTTCGACATCCCCATCTGCTGGGCATTCAGATCGTTGTGGGACACGATCGACCACATCGACCACCTGGCCGAAGACATCAAGTTCGCGAGAGTCTCTCTCGTGGAGGTGGATAAGGCGTTCCCGCAGATCATCGCGCAACTGAAACTCACGGCCGACGACTCGGAGTCTTTGGCGGCTCTGTTGGTCAACACCTACGGTTCCTCGTCTCTGCAGACCACCCAGACCGACCAGACATACTTCGACCAGGTCAATGTGGGGCTCGACTTCGACCAGTCCCGCAGCGACGACTTCTTCTACATCCCGCACGAGGGCTTCGACAACGAAGACGTCAAGACCGGCATGAAGCTCCTGATGTCGCCGGACGGCAAGGCTGCTCGTTTCATCGTCACCCACACGGGGGACGCCAATGGCCCGGAAGGCGTGCAGCACGTCGAACAGTTCCCCAACGCGATAACCGCGGCGCTCAAAGAGACGTCGTTGGCCGGCGCGAAAGTTTATATCGGCGGTTCGGGATCAACTAATAAGGACATCCAGGAATACGCCGCCTCCGATCTGCTCATCGTGGCGATCGCCGCCTTCGTGCTGATCTTCTTGATCATGTTGTTCCTGACGCGAAGTCTGATGGCCGCCATCGTCATCCCCGCCACGGTGGCTTTCTCCTACGCCGGTGCGTTCGGGCTCTCGATACTCGTCTGGCAGCACCTCATCGGCCTGCCGTTGTACTGGCTGATCCTGCCGTTGACGTTCATCATCCTGGTGGCGGTGGGTTCCGACTACAACTTGCTGTTGATCCTGCGTGTCAAAGAGGAACTGCACGCCGGAATTCACACCGGCCTCATCCGCGCGCTCGGAAGTACGGGTGGAGTGGTGACATCGGCGGGTCTGGTGTTCGCGTTCACCATGCTCGCGATGCTGAGCAGCCAGCTCAGAACCGTCGGTCAGGTGGGTTCGACCGTGTGTATCGGCCTGCTGCTCGACACGCTGATCGTGCGTTCGTTCGTCGTGCCGTGCATCCTGCGGATCATGGGACCCTGGTTCTGGTGGCCCACACTGGTGCGTACCCGCCCGCTACCCGCGACACGGAAGGCCCAGATCGCATGAGCGACAACGACACACCGCTGGCCGGCCGGGTCGCCTTCGTCACCGGCGCCGCACGCGGGCAGGGCCGTTCACATTGCGTGCGGTTGGCCCGGGCCGGAGCCGACGTCGTCGCCATCGACGCCTGCGGCCCGGTGGCGGCTGACAACGGCTACCCGGCCTCGACGCCGGAGGACCTGGCGGAAACGACGCGCCTGGTGGAAAGCGAAGGCCGCAAGATGCTGGCCGGCCAGGTCGACGTCCGCGACGCCGCCGGGCAGCAGCGGATCGTCGACGAGGCGATCACCCAGTTCGGCCGCCTCGACATCGTCGTCGCCAACGCCGGCGTGCTGAATTGGGGCCGGCTGTGGGAGATTTCGGCTCAGCAATGGCAGGACGTCCTCGACACCAACCTGACCGGCGTCTGGAATACCATCAAAGCCACTGTGCCCGCGATGATTCGGGCGGGTAACGGTGGCTCGATCATCACCATCAGCTCGGCCGCGGGCGTGAAGGCCGTACCGGGTTGCGGCCACTACTGCGCCAGCAAGTTCGGTGTGGTCGGGCTGACGAACTCGCTGGCGGTCGAACTCGGCGGATACGGCATCAGGGTGAACTCGATACACCCATACGGCACCGACACCCCGATGGGCAACGACCCCTCGATGTGGCAGCTGTTCGCCGAGAACCAGACCTACATTCACAGCTTCTCCCCCGGCGCATTGCCCACCGACTCGCTCGCCGACCCGAACTTGGTCTCCGACATCGTCCTGTGGCTTGCCAGCGACGCGTCCTCACTGGTGACGGCCGCGCAAATTCCCGCCGACAAGGGCTACCTGAAGATCTGATGAGAGAGCCGCCGGGCGCACCGCCGACGACGGCATAATCGTGTCGTGAAGGCACCCGGCGCTGCGACGCCGAAAGCGCGCGCCGGATCGCTACGACCCGGCGAACTGGCGCAAGCATCGGTGATGGGCGCCCTGTGCGCGGCGATCGCCATCATCGCGGTCATCCTTCCGCACGGCGGGGGGCTCGGCCTGCTCGGCAGCGTGCCGACCGGGCTGCTGGCCTATCGCTACCGGATCCGCGTTCTGATCACCGCGACGGTCGCCGCCGGCGTGATCGGCTTCCTGGTCGTCGGCCTGAGCGGTGTGGGGGCGATCGGGCTCTGTGCCTATGTCGGGGGCCTGGCCGGAACCGTCAAGCGGCACCGCCGCGGCACGGCCACCGTCATCGTGGTGTCCTGCGGCGCGGGCGTCGTCGTCGGCGCCGGTATGGTCGTCGCGCTGACCGTCCTGACCCGGTTCCGGGAACTCGCCTTCCACGCCGCCAGCGCCGCGGTGGACGGCGCCTCGACGGTCGTGTCGCGGGTGCCGCAGCTGCGTCCGGCCGCGCAACAGTTCAAGGCGTTCTTCGCCGAGGCGCTGCACTACTGGCAGTGGCTGATCCTCGGGTACGCCGTCTTCGCCATCGTGGGCGCCTCGCTGGTCGGCTGGTGGGCGTTGTCCCGGGTGCTGGAACGACTGCGCGGGATTCCCGACGTGCACAAGCTGGACACGCCCGCCGGCGACGGACCGGTCCGGCCCGTCCCGGTACGGCTGGACCAGGTGCGCCTGCGCTACCCGCACGCCGATCACGACGCGCTGCGTGCGGTCAACCTGGACGTGCGCACGGGTGAGCACATCGCGGTCACCGGCGCCAACGGCTCCGGGAAGACGACGCTGATGTTGATCCTGGCCGGCCGCGAACCGACGTCGGGCACCGTCGACCGTCCCGGGGCGGTCGGGCTCGGCGAACTCGGCGGCACCGCGGTCATCATGCAGCACCCGGAGAGCCAGGTGCTGGGCACGCGGGTTGCCGACGACGTGGTCTGGGGACTGCCGCCCGCCAAGACCACGGACATCCCACGGCTACTCGGCGAAGTCGGTTTGGCCGACCTGGCCGACCGCGACACCGGCAGCCTGTCCGGCGGAGAGCTGCAGCGCCTGGCCGTGGCCGCGGCGCTGGCGCGCGAGCCGGCGTTGCTGATCGCCGACGAGGTCACCAGCATGGTCGATCGGCAGGGCCGGGAGAAACTGCTCGCCGTGCTGTCCGGCCTGACCGAACGCCACCAAACCGCACTGGTGCACATCACCCATTACAACGACGAGGCGGAATACGCCGACCGCGCAATCAAACTCGGCGACCCGTCGGTCGGCACCGATCTGGTGCTCAGCGCCACCGCCCCGGCGCCGACGGTGACGACCGATCTCGCCTCCGGCGCGCCGGTGCTCGAACTCGTCCGCGTCGGACACGAATACGCCGGCGGCACGCCGTGGGCTCAGACCGCGCTGCGCGACGTCAGCTTCGCGGTGCACCAGGGTGACGGGCTGCTGATCCACGGCGGAAACGGTTCCGGCAAGTCGACACTGGCGTGGATCATGGCCGGACTGACCACGCCGGCCACCGGTGCCTGCCTGCTCGACGGACGCCCGACCGCCGACCAGGTGGGCGCGGTCGCGCTGCAGTTTCAGGCGGCGCGGCTGCAGTTGATGCGCAGCCGGGTCGATCTGGAAGTGGCCTCGGCGGCCGGGTTTTCAGCTGCCGATCACGCCCGGGTGACCGCGGCCCTGGCCGCCGTCGGCCTGGATGCCGGGCTGGCGAAGCGGCGCATCGACCAGCTCAGCGGTGGCCAGATGCGTCGCGTGGTGCTGGCCGGGCTGCTGGCGCGATCGCCTCGGGTGTTGATCCTCGACGAGCCGCTGGCGGGGCTGGATGCCGCCAGTCAGCGCGGGCTCGTCCAGTTGCTCGTGGAGCGCCGCCGCGACACCGGCCTGACCGTTGTGGTCATTTCGCATGACTTCGCCGGGCTTCAGGAGCTGTGTCCGCGCACCCTACACCTGCATGACGGTTTACTACAGCCGGCACCGGCTGCGGCCCAGGACAATACGGTGGTTACCGCCGCTCCGGCCAAGCGGGCGTCCGGGCGCCGGCGTCCCGTCGTGCTGCTGCGGCCGGTGCCGGGCAGCTCGCCCATACACGAACTGTGGGCAGGCACCAAAATGCTTGTGGTGTTTGGCATTTCGTTGCTGTTGACGTTCTTCCCGGGCTGGGTGGCGATCGGGCTTACCGGCGCGCTGGCGGTGACGGGAATACGGCTCGCGCGCATCCCCCGGGGCGTGCTGCCGTCGGTGCCGCGCTGGCTGTGGATCGTGCTGTTTATCGTCGGCGTCAACGCGGCGTTCGCCGGCGGTAGCCCGAGGGTCCACCTGGGCACGGTGTCGCTGGGCTTCGGCGGCCTGCTGGACTTTCTGCGCCTTACCGCGCTGTCGGTGGTGTTGCTCGCCCTGGGCGCTCTGGTGTCGTGGACGACCAATGTCGCCCAGATCGCCCCGGCGGTCGCCACTTTGGGCCGCTTCCTGCGACCGCTGCGAATCCCCGTCGACGACTGGTCGGTTGCACTGGCGCTGGCGCTGCGCACCTTCCCGATGCTCATCGACGAATTCCGGGTACTCTTCGCCGCGCGCCGGTTGCGGCCCAAGCGGCCGCGGCAAACCCGCTGGGCCAGGCTGCGACGGCCGGCGGCGGACGTGATCGACGTGGTCGTCGCGGTCATCACGGTGACACTGCGCCGCGCCGACGAGATGGGCGATGCCATCACCGCCCGCGGCGGCACCGGCCAGATCTCCGCGGCCCCGTCACGACCGAAACCGGCCGACTGGCTGGCTCTTTCGATCGTGCTGGCGGTGTCTGGGGCCGCCGTGGCGGCCGAGCTCGCGTTGTACGCCGCCCGCTGACCCGAAACGCGCTCAGAACCGCGCCAGTGCCGGGACGTCGGCCAGCGCGCAGTCCGGGATGCCTTCGGCAGCGCGCAGCAGGAAGTTGAGCTTCGCGATGCGCTCGCCCGAGCGCGGTGCGCCGTTCTTCTGAAACGGTGCCCCCAGGCCCACCGCCAGATCCATCACCACGTCGTCGATGACGCCGCCCGAGCGGCCCGACGGGATCGCCAAAACATCGTTCCGCGTGGCATATTCGAAGCAGTCCAGGGCTTCGGCAATGGTTCCGACCTGGTTGGGCTTCAGGACGAAGCCGTCCACGGCGGACGTCTCGACAGCCCGTTGCAAGCGGGCTCTGTTGGTGACGATCAGGTCGTCTCCGAGAATGATCGAACGGTGCACCGCCTGCACCGCTTTGGCGAAACCGGGCCAGTCATCGCCGTCCAGCAGGTCTTCGATGAACAGCATCGGAAACTCCTGCGACAGTCCCCGGGCATAGTCGATCAATACCTCCGCCGTCGCCCGTTCGCCGTTGAATGCGTATGTCGCAGAGTCGCTGTCATACACCTCACTGGACGCGCAATCCAGGGCGAACGCCATGATGTCGGCGCAGCCGGCGCGCTCGACGGCCTCGGTCAGCACCTCCAGGACGACGTGCGGGTCGCCGGACGGCGCGACGTATCCATACGACGACGCCAGCATCGGTGCGCGGCCGAGCCGCTCGGTCAGTACCTCGCCGAGCGTCTCGAACAGGCTCACCCCCTTTTCGACCGCGGATTCGATCGAGTCCGCGCGATAGGGCACGACGAGGAACTCACTGAACGTCTGGCAGACATCGCCGTACTGACCCCCGTTGATCATGTTGAAACTGGGTACCGGGACGGTGGTCGGTGGCTCGAGCCCGAGCAGTGCGCCCACATAGGTGTACGTGGGTGTGCCGGCCGCGGCGGCGGCTGCCCGCAGCAGCGCGACCGACGTCGAGTAGATCGCGTTGCCGCCGAGCCGGCGCTTGTCCGGCGTGCCGTCGAGATCGATCATGACCCGGTCCAGTGAGCGCGGATCGTCGAGCTCCGCACCGATGAGGGCAGGGGCGATTTCGTCGGTCACCGCGGCGATGGCGTGGTGCACGCTCAGCCCGTTGTAGTGGGTTCGATCGCCGTCCCGCAGCACGAACGCCTCATGTGAACCGACCGAGCTGCCGGTCGGCGACGCGCCGCGGCCGACAACGCCACTGTCGGTGGTGATTTCGACCTCGAGCAGGGGCCGGGCTTTACAGTCCAACAGTTGGCGCGCGATGACGGATGCGATCTTCATCATCGACCTCCCGGACCCGGTATCTCAGCGTAAGACCACGCCACTGAGAGGTCACTGAGAAGTCGCCACCCGTCATTTCCCGTCCGGCCGCGCTAGGCTAACGTTTACACAAGTAGCACTGTAAAAACTCCGAGTGTCGGACAGAGGGCTCCTAAGGAGGATCTTCATGCGACCGGTAGTGAACCTTGATCGGTGTGAAGGCAACGCCTACTGCGTGAACATCGCGCCGGATGTTTTTCAGCTCGACGATGACGACTATGCGGTGGTCATCGCCGATCCAGTCCCCGTCGAGCAGGAGGCGCTGGTCGAGCGGGCCATCGCCGAGTGTCCGCGCGCCGCCCTGTCTCGCGAGGACTGACGCGCGCCGCCGCACGGCACCGGCGCAGGCCGGACCTACCCGTGCTCTTCCTGGACGCCGAACGTGTTCACGGCCAACGCCAGCAAGAGGTAGCCGCCGATGGTGAACGTCAGATCCATGCACTGCTGCTGGGTGAACATCTCGCCCAGTAGATCCCAGGTCGGTTGGCTGATCGTGCTGTCACGGGTGAGATCGTCGACCGCTCGGACAACCGCATGATCGGTCCGGTCGGCGCAGCGGCCGCAGCGGATGCCATCGATCTCGGATTCGGTCAGGCCGGCACGCAGAGCGATCGGAATGTGGTGTGACCACAGGTAGCCGCAATTGCTGCGGTGCACCACCCGCAGCAACGCGATTTCGCGCACCCGGGGCGACAGGGTCGATCGCGTGAGCAGGTAAGCGTTGAACGGTAGGTAGGCCGCGGTCAGGTCGGGGTGGCGGACCATGGTCGACAAAACATTGCCCGCACCAACGGGATTCGCTCGCTCGGCCGGGATCAGCGAGGCCAGCGCCGCACGGACGCTGTCGTCCCATTCGTCGGCGGGCAACGGTGTCAGGCGCAGCGAATGCTGGTCGGCCGGCGTCATCACTGGATCGGTTCGTCGCCGAGCACGGTGGTGCGCAGCATTTCGCGTTGTGAATCCGGGTCGTACGGGGCCGCGCGGTGCAGCACCCCGCGGTTGTCCCATATGACGGTGTCGCCGATCGACCAGCTGTGGCTGTAGACCTTCTCGGCCACCGTGGCGCGCTCGAGAAGGCTGTCCAGCAGGGCGCGTCCCTCATCGAGATCCATGCCGACGACGTAGTCCGCTGAGGCGCCCAACACCAGCGACTTGCGGCCGGTGCGGTGTGTCCACACCAGGGGATGCTCGTGGGTGCGGCGAGATCGCCAGCGCTGCACCAGTTCCGGCGGCGGGTCGGGGTAAACACGGCGCTGGGAGGCTTCCAGCGAGTGCACCACGCGCAGGGTGCCGAACCGCTCCTTCTCCTCGTCGCTCAGGGCGTCGTAGGCGGCGTACGAATTGGCGAATTCGGTCTCGCCGCCCCATTCGGCGACCTGCACCGCCGACAACACGGTGGCCTTCTGTGGGCATTCGTCGCCCAGCGGTGTGCAGCCGTCGATGTGCCAGTCGAAGGTGGCCTTCAGGTAGGCGGCCGAGGCATTCTTCGACTTGTCCAGCGTGATCGGGTAGATGCCGGCCACCGGGTGGTGGCCGTCGGAGGAGTGGTCGATCTCGCCGAGGCGACGGCAGAAGCTGACCTGGGCCGCCGGGTCCAGCTGCAGACCGCGAAAGACCAGAACTCCGTTGTCTTCCAACGCATCCAACACCGCCTCACCGACCGAGTCGTCGGTCGCCAGCGCGGCCGGCTGAAGACCCGCGACTTCGGCGCCGACGGAGTCGGTGAGTTTGGTGATGGTGAGCAGACTCATGGTCGCGCCTTTCATAAAAGGGGTGTGCGGTGCGCCCTCGCGGGCGTAATGGTCAGGGCACCGGTCCGCCGGTGCGGATCATGACCGCGTCGGCGGCGTCGACCGGGCCGGGTTGGTGCATGATCTCCACCGCCATGGCGACCATGATCAGCGAATAGATCAAGTGCAGCAGGTTCAATGCGTCGTCGGGCACATTGTCGAGGGGAAACTTGTCGCAGTAGTCGATCGCCTCTTCGAGGCGGGGAAAGAAGGCGTCGTAGAAGTCGCGCAGCTCCGGCATCGACGCGTTCACCCGGGCGTTCCATCGTTCGGTTTCTGTTGCCAGACACCAGGTTTGGGCGTAGTCCTCCAACTCGGCGAAGGCGCTGGGCAGCGTGGGAGGCATCGTCACACCCCCACCGAATCCCGCTCGCGGCGATAGGCTTCGACCCAGTCCACGGCGACCTTGTGCAGATGGCGCACCAGGATCTCCTGGTCGTTGAGGGGGAACTCATCGACGATGCCGTATTCCAGCGCCGCCTGCGTCCCGCCGAGCATCCCGGCGTCTTGCAGCGCAAACTCTTTCAGCACCACCGAGGCGACTTCGTGCTCGATACGCTCCCGCACGGTGCGCGCCGGATGGAAGTAGGTGTACGCCTCGAACCGGTGCGTGTTGTGCGAGGTGGGCCAGTACCGGTACAGCAGGTACCAGCCGCCATAGATCAGGATCTCGATGTTGGGGAAGATCTGGAAGTTGCTGATGCCCCAGGGCTCGATACCTCCGGGATTGAGGCCGGCGGGCAGTTCGCCGATGTCCGGGGTTCGCCACGGTCCCACCAACCCGCTGCGGGTGGCCCGCTCGATCGGGTACATGTATTCCGGTGGCAGCAGCCAGCGGCGCCGGCCGGCCGTGGAGACCAACCGGTGCGGCCCGTCGAGTTGGAAATGCCCGCAAGTGAATCCGGCGTTGGGGTCGCGCACCTCGGAGGGCACTTGCTGTGAGTGCAGCGAGGGCACGTGGTAGTACTCCTGGAAGGCGTCGGCGAAGATCTTCCAATTGCTGTTGTTGTGAGCCACCCACTCGTAGCGTTCGGTCAGCTTGCCGAACGGATAGTCGTCGAGCCCGGTGATCATCGGACCGAGGTACTCACGCAGGCCCTGGCGCGGGTCGGCGTCGAAGTTGATGAAGACGAAGCCGTTCCACACGTCGCAGTGCACGGGGCGCAACCCGTGCTGCGCAAGATCGAGGTCGAAGAACTCCGACTCCTGCTGGACGAATTTCAGCGCGCCCTGCAGGTCGTAGCGCCAGCCGTGGTACTTGCAGGTGAACTGCCGGCACGTGCCGCGGGTCTCTTTGCCGGGAAAGTCGTTCCACACCAGCTTGTTTCCGCGGTGACGGCACACGTTGTAGAACGCGCGGATCTGCTCGTCCTTGCCCTTGACCAGGATCACCGACACGCCGACGACCTCGATCTCCTTGGTCAGGTAGCTGCCGACGCGCGGCAACTCCTCCACGCGTGCGACGTTCAGCCACGCCCGCTTGAAGATCGCCTCGCGCTCGAGTTCGTAGAACTCCCGCGACGTCGAGTCCTTGAAAGACACCGGGCCGGTGCCCAATTCGGGATAGTGCTCGGTCCAGGAGCCCTCCGGGGGCCTGCCTGCTCTGGTCATCGAATCCTCACAATCACATCACCGCTCCGCCGTTGACGCCCAACACCTGGCCGGTGATGTACCTGGCTTCTTCCGAACATAAAAACCCCACCGCCGCGGCGATGTCGGCCCCGGTGCCGAGGTAGCCCAACGGGATATTGCTGGCGATCTGCTCGTTGGACGGCAGGTACCCGGCGGCCTGGCCCTGGTGCTGCATCGGGGTCTCGATGCCCGAGGGCGGAATGTTGTTCACCGTGATCCCGTGCGGCGCGTATTCGCGGGCCAGCGACTTGGTCAAGGTGATGACCCCCCCTTTGGACGCCGCGTAGTGGGCGGCGAATGGCGAGCCGCGCTGGGCACTCGACGACGAGATCATCACGATCCTGCCCCAATGCGCCTCCACCATGTCCGGCAGCGCGACCTGGCAGCAGTGAAAGGTACCGGTGAGATTGACGTCGATGATCCGCGACCAGGTTTCGGCGCTGATCTCCAAGAAGGGCGAGAAGTCGAACATGCCCGCGCTGGTCACCAGGACCGTCACCGGGCCCAGCTCGCTGCGCACCTTCGCGAACGCCTGCTCCACGGCGGACCGATCGGTGACGTCGGCGCCCGCCCCGAGGGCGGTCACACCGTTGGCGCGCAGGTCGTCGGTGACACGTTGCGCGGCATGCTCGTTGACATCGAGGACTGCGACCTTGAGTCCGCGCCGGCCCAGTTCATGACAGGTCGCCTCGCCCATGCCCGAGGCACCGCCGGTCACCACCGCCACCCTGGTCATCGACTCCGCTCCACCATCGACCGCCTGTTCGCTCACTCGTAGACCACCCGCACCGTGGGACTGGTGGGCAGGGCCTGACACGTCAACACCCAGCCCTCCTCCACCTCATCCGGCTCGAGCGCGTCGTTGTTGATCATCCGGGCACTGCCCTGCGTCAGGCGTGCCATACACGTTCCGCACGAACCGATCTCACACGAGGACGGGGCCCGCAGGCCCGCCATCCGTGCCGTCTGCAACAACGTGTTGCCCGGATCGTAGGGCGCCGTGGTCGTGACTCCGTCCAGCACGATGGTGACCTCGTCGGTCACCACGTCGGTGTCCGGCGGCGCCGCCGCGGCGACGTCGTTCACGTCGAAGTGCTCCACATGTATGCGATCGGCCGGAACGCCCAACGCGGACAGCGCGGTTCGCACGGTGTCCATGAATTCGTTGGGCCCGCAGAGGTAAACGTCGGCGTCGCCGGCATCGCGGACGAACGCCTCGACGTCCGCCCGGGTGACGAAGCCGCTGTTGTCGTCGAGATGGTGGTGCAGCACGAAGCGATCGGAGTGCCGCGCATTGAGCGAGGCCAACGCCTCGTCGAAAATCACCGCGTCACGGCTTCGGTTGGCGTAGAACAGTCGCGCGGTGCGCCTGCCGGACGCCAGCGCGGTGCGCAGCAGCGAAAACACCGGCGTGATACCGCTTCCGCCGGCGAAGGCGATCAGCTCCCGGTCGCTGTCGTGCAGCACGAAGCGGCCCTGCGGCGGCAGGGCGGGCAGCTGGTCGCCGGGCGCGACCCTGTCGTTGAGCCAATTCGACACCAGGCCGTCGCGGTCGCGTTTGACGGTGATCCGCAGGTCCTCGCCCACAACGGGTGAGGACGACATCGAGTAACACCGCCGGTGCTCGCTGCCGTCGACGCTGACCAGCAGCGTCAGGAACTGTCCGGCTTGGTAACCGAACTGTTCCACGCTGCCCGGCGGGACATCGAGAACGATCGACACGGCGTCGCGGGTCTCGGCTATCACACGCTTGATCCGCAGTGACACAAAGCCATCCGGCAGGGCAGCGACGTCGACACCGCCCGATCCGGCCTCGGCCACCGCCGCCGAACCGACGTCCGCAGTCACGTGCTTGTCACCCATCCCGGCCACAATATCAACTACTTGCGATTGGTCTCAAGTACTAGATACAGGTGCCGCCTGGCGATGCCCCCGATCACACCGCCGCCGGCGGCGTCAGCCGTCGACGTGATCGTTGAACAGCTCATGGCCGGTGCCCTTTTCGACCACGCGGCCCAGCAATTCCCGCAGGGTCCGCTGTTCTTGCTCGGTCAGTACGCCGAACACCTCCTGGTGTGCGGCGATCGCATCGCTGACCACCGTCTCGGCGACCTTGCGCCCCTCCCCGGTCAGGTAGGCCCGCAGGATGCGGGCGTGCTGGGGGTCCCGCTTCCTCTCCACCAGGCCGCGGCGTTCCAGCGCGGTGAGCGCGAGCTGGACGCCCTGCGGGCTGATCAGCAGGCGCCGCGCCAATTCGGCGCCCGACAAGCCTGGTTCGTTGGCCAACTGGCGCAGCACACCGATCTGGGCGGTGCTCACACCGTGTTCTCGCATCGCCTCGTTGATGGTGGTCAGCGAGTAGTAGAAGGCCTGCTTGAGCAGCCACAGGATGTTGTCGGTGAGTTCCATGCCCGCCTCCATCACGTCGCGGGGGTCTTGTAGATCTGCCCGTTCTTCATGACAAAGCGAACGTCGAGGGTTGCGGCGATGTCGTCGAAAGGGTCGCCGGGAACGGCGATGATGTCGGCCAGATAGCCGGGCGCCAACCTGCCCAACTCGTCGTCCGCCTCGATCAGCTCGGCGGCCACCACGGTGGCCGCACGGATCGCTTGCGCGGGAGTCATGCCCCGTTCCACCAGCGCGCCGAGTTCCTCGGCGTTCTGACCGTGCGGGATGGCCGGCGCATCAGTGCCACACGCGATGCGCACCCCGGCGTCAATCGCCTTGGGCAGCATCGACTTTGCCCGGGGAAACACCTCGAGCGCTTTCTTGCGCAACTCCGGTGCGATGCGGTCGATGGCCATGGCGTCGGTCAGATACGTGGTCGAGACCAGGAACGTCCCGTGGTCGACCATCATCTGGATCGTCTCGTCGCTGGCCAGGAAGCCGTGCTCGATGCAGTCGATCCCGGCGCGAATGCACGCCTGTATTGCGCTGTCCCCCACGGCGTGTGCGGCCACCCGGACCCCGGCCCGGTGGGCCTCGTCGGCGATCGCGGCGAACTCGGCGTCGGAGTACTGCTGCGCACCGGGCGCGGTGCTGTGCGACATCACGCCGCCCGAGGCGGAGACCTTGATCAGCTTGGCGCCGTGCCGGATTTGGTAACGCACGCAGGCGATCACGTCGGGCACACCATTGGCGATACCCTCGGCCACCGACAGCGGCATGATCCCGGGGGCCAACCGCTGGAACACCGTTGGGTCCAGATGCCCGCCGTACGGGGTGACCGCGTGGCCGGCGGGATAGACACGCGGCCCCACGTGCCAGCCCTGGTCGATGGCGCGTTGCAGCGCCACATCGAGCAGATATCCCCCCGTCTTGACCATCAGCCCGAGGTTGCGCACCGTGGTGAACCCGGCCTCCAGGGTGGTGCGCGCGTTGACCGCGCCGCGCAGCGTGCGGTAGGCGGGGTCGTCCTGCACGCCATGCATGGGCGCCGGTAGGCCCTCCGGACCGCCGGGGCCGCCGATGAGCAGGTTGAGTTCCATGTCCATCAGGCCCGGGAGCAGCGTCACGTCGCCGAGGTCGATGATGGTCGCCGAATCCGGCAGCGGCTCTTGGGGATTGATGGCGGTGATGCGTTCGCCGTCGATCACCACTTCCGCCGGCGTGTGGATCTGGCCGGTCACGACGTCAGCCCAGCGGGCAGCGCGCAGCACGGAGATCATGGAACCGGCTCGGACACGCAGTCCAGCGTCGACGCACCCGAATCCGGGACGCGTGGCTGTTTCCAGCATTCGACCGGGAACGACACCATGATCATGGAATAGAGCAGGTGCATCAGATTCTGGACGTCGTCGGGCAGGTCGTCGAGAGAAAACTTGTCGCAGAACGTCAGAGCCTCTTCGGCTCGCGCGGTGATCGCGTCGTAAAACGCCTTCATTTCCGTCATCGAACTGGCCAGCCTCTTGGCGTAACGTTCGGGTTCGCTGGGCAGGCACCAGTCGGAGAACCGTTCGAGGTCGGCGAACTCGGCGGGCAGCATCGGCATCGTCATCACACCCCTGCCGTGGAAGTCCGGCGATAGTCATCGATCCAGGCCGCGGTCTCCTTGTGTAGGTGACGGATCAGCACCTCCTGGTCGCAGAGCAAGAAGTCGTCGATCACCTGTGATTCGAGCATCGTCTGGGTCGCCTCCAGCGTGTTGGCGTCCTGCAGGCCGTATTCCTTGAACGACACCGCTGCCAACTCCTGGGCCACCCGCTCGCGCGGGGTGCGCGGCGCCGGGAAGTACAGCGTGCCTTCGAAGAGCTGGCTGTTGTAAGACGTCGGCCAGTAGTGGTAGGTCAAATACCAACCCTGGCCCCAGAACAGGATGACGAAGTTGGGGAAAAGCTGGAACGAATCCAGGCCCCACGGATCGCATTTCGCGGGGTTGAGGCCGGCGGGCATCGGCCCCAGATCAGGCTTGTCCCAGGGGCCGAAAAGTCCGCTCTGGCAGATGTCTTCCATCGGCTTGCGCATCTCGTCGGCCATTTCCCAGGCCCGCACCCCTGAGGTGCTGACCAGCCGGTGCGGTCCGTCCAGCCGGTAGTGCGGAGCTTCAAATCCCGTCTCGGCGGCCGCCTTCGAGTACGCGGTGGGCGACTGGTTCGCATGCAGCACGGGCGCGTGGTAGAACTCCTGGAACGCGTCCATGTAGAGCTTCCAGTTCGCCTTGACTTCCGAGCGGTAGTACCAGCGAGATGTCATCTTGTCGAAGGGGTAGCCCTCCAGCCCGGCGATCATGGGCCCCAAGAACTCTCGCAACGACTGTTCGGGTTTCTTGGCGAAGTTGACGAAGATGAAGCCCTCCCACACGTCGCAGTGCACCGGCACCAGGCCGTAGCGGCTCTTGTCGAGGTCGAAGAACTCCTCCTCCTGCTGCACAAAGGTGAGGTTGCCATCCAGGTCGTAGCGCCAAGCGTGGTATTTGCAGGTGAACTGCCGGCACACGCCGCGCGTCTCTTCCTGTGGCATGTCGTTCCACACCAGCTTGTTGCCGCGGTGCCGGCACACGTTGTGGTAGGCCTTGATGTCACCAGATGTTGTGCGCACCAGAATGATCGAGGTGTTGGCGACCTTCAGTTCCCGGGTGAGGTAACTTCCCTTGCGTGGAAGTTGTTCCACGCGACCGACATTGAGCCAGGCCCGCTTGAAGATGGCGTCACGTTCCAACTCGTAGATCTCGGGGCTGATGGAGTCCTCGTACGACACCGGACCGGTGCCCAATTCGGGGTAATGCTCGGTCCAGCTGCCCTCCGGCGGTTTGGGGAATCGAGCCATGATCGCTCCTTATGCAGTCCAACGTGGGGAAACCCTGGGTGCCCAGCCGCTCACTTCTGCACTGCCCGCGCGAAACAACCACCTGCGCACCGGTTTCACCGATCCCTGAGAGCTCCGTCACGGCCGACGGTATATCCTCGACCCATCAATAGCAAGTAGTTGATATTGGCCCCGGGAGGCGCGGATGGACCACCAGGTCGTGCAAGTCATCTCACCACATACCGAGGAACCCATCGCCGAGGTCGATGCGGCCGGACCCGACGACGTCGACGCCGCCGTCGCCGCCGCGCGCACGGCCTTGACCTCGGCGCCGTGGGCACGCAGCGAGCCGCCGGAACGGATCGCGGCCATCCGGCGCCTGGCCGACATCTACGACAGACGCCGTCTTGAGATGGCCGACATCATCACCGCCGAGATCGGCGCCCCGACCAGCTTCGCCCAGCGCGCGCAGGTCGGCCTGCCCGCATTCATGATCCGTGCGTTCTGCGACCTGGCCGAGCGACACCAATGGCAGGAGACCAGGCCGGGGTTCTTCGGCAGCGACGTCCTGGTCCACAAAGAGCCCGTCGGCGTCGTCGCGGCGATCGTCCCCTGGAACATGCCGCAATTTCTGATCATCACCAAACTGGTGCCGGCGCTGCTGGCCGGCTGCACCGTCGTCCTCAAGCCTGCGCCCGAAAGCCCCTTGGACGCACTACTTTTGGGCGAGATGCTCGACGAGGCGGGCCTGCCACCCGGCGTGGTCAGCGTGCTCCCGGGCGACGCCGCGCTCGGCGCCTACCTCGTCGCCCACCGCGGAGTCGACAAGGTGTCCTTCACCGGCTCCACCACGGCCGGCCGCGCCGTCGCCGCGGCCTGCGCCGCCAACCTGACCAAGGTCAGCCTCGAACTCGGCGGCAAGTCGGCGGCGCTGGTTCTCGACGACGCCGCGCCGGACAAGGTCGCCGCCGGGGTGCGATCGGCCAGCCTGTCCAACAGCGGCCAGATCTGCAATGCGCTGACGCGCGTGCTGGTGCCCCATGCGCGCCACGACGAATACGTCGACGCGCTCGCCGCCGAGATGAACAGCCTTCGCGTCGGCGACCCCAGCGATCCCAAGACCCAGCTCGGTCCCCTGGTGTCGCGACGCCAGCAGCAGCGCGTTCGCGACTACATCCGGGTCGGCCACGACGAGGGGGCGCGATTGATCCTCGGCGGCGCCGACATGCCCGACGGGCTCGACCGCGGCTGGTACGTCCGACCCACCCTGTTCGCGGCCGCCGACAACGCGATGCGCATCGCGCGCGAAGAGATCTTCGGACCGGTCATCACGGTCATCCCCTACCGCGACGAGGAGCAGGCAGTCGAGATCGCCAACGATTCCGACTACGGATTGGCCGGATCGGTCTGGGGCAACGACACGGACCGGGCCCTGGCACTGGCCACGCGGATCCGCACCGGCACACTCGGCATCAACCAGGGCTACACGATGGATCCGTTTGCGCCCTTCGGCGGCGTCAAGGCAAGCGGTTACGGCCGAGAGCTCGGGCCCGAAGGGCTCGACGGCTACCTCGAGACGAAATCGATCGCGATCGCGCCGGGCGGCTAGGTAACTAGCTGGTCTCGCTGGCGACGTAGACGGCGACGTACCCGATCGGGATGCCAGTGCAGGTCGCGATGCATTCGCGTGCCGCCAGCTCCACCGTGGCCCGGCTGCCGGCGCGAGTGGCCCTGCCGATCTCGGGTATCCGGATGATCCATCCGTCCGCGTCGCGAGTGATTTCGACATCGAAGCACTGGCCGACCATCGGACACTTCACGCGGGGAGCGACCCGCTGACGGCGGGCGCTGCGCAACGATTGACGGCGCAGCAGAGTGGGCTGAACAGACATGGCTGCTTTCCTGAGTCGCGAACGAACCGCGGGCAAGACTAATCCGCATCGAGGCGAAAACCTAATCGGCGGTCTCAGCCGGATAACGGCGAACCTGCCCTCACTGCGGCTGGTGTCCCGTTACCCGCCGCAGGGCTCGACTTCCTTGTTGCGCCGCACCGTTCGGCGGTGCGATGAGTTCGGATCGTCCGGGTCAATCGTGAGCGGCTCGACGCGATTCCGTCCGTTGGATTTGGCGCGATAAAGAGCCTCGTCGGCGCGGCTGACGAGCCCGTCGACGGACTCGCCCGCGGCCGCGATCGCATAGCCGACGCTGCACGTGACCGGAATGGAGTGCTGACCGAACCGGACGGGGGTGTCGGCCTGGGTCGCCCGGATTCGCTCGGCCATGGCGGCCACGTCGTCCGACTCGGCATCGGTCACGAGGACCAGAAACTCCTCGCCACCGATCCGCCCGACGGCATCCACGGACCTGATCGATGCGCGCAGGCGTTCCGCACTCACCCGCAACACCTCGTCGCCCGCCGGATGGCCATAGGTGTCGTTGACCGCCTTGAAGTGATCCAGGTCGATGAGCAGTGCGGCCAGCTGTGCGCCGTCGTCGGCCCTGAGTCGCTCGGTTTCGGCGATCTCGAAGACGGCGCGCCGGTTCCAAAGACGGGTCAGCACATCGACGTTCGCCTTCATCTGGAGCTCGTCGTTGACGCGCGCGAGCGCGAGTTGCGTTTCCGACATCCGGGCGACCTGCAACTCCTGCTCGGCCATCGCGGCGAGATCGCGGAGCGAGCGATGCGCGTCGGGATCGAAATCGCGGGGCTCGGTGTCACCGATGCAGAGCACGCCGACGCGTTCACCCTCGAAGCTCAACGACACCCCGACGTAGAACACCCAGGTATTGGCAAAGCCGCTGTCGCACACCCGCGGATCGGTGCGCGCATCTCGGACGACGAAGATCTCGTCGTCGAGCACGGTGTGGTGGCAGTACGAGTCACAACGCGGCCCCTCGAAACCGTCGAACCCCTGCGCACTTTTCAGCCAGGCGAGCTTCTCGCCGACGATGTCGATGACCGCCATCGGAACATCGAACAGACGTCGCGCCAGTCGCGTGATCCTGTCGAACCGCTCTTCGGCGGGTGTTCCCAGCAAATCGACCCGTCGCACAGCGGTCATGCGCTGCTCTTCGGTCGGTGCATACGCTGCTTCAGGCATCTGTCGTCCGGCCAACCTTGGTCAATGGGCGATCAGAGCATCCTAAAGACCGCCACGACGTTCCGGTGCGATAACAGGCGGCGTCCATCCGGCTATGATGTGATCTAGACCACACATGGCCTGGGTATGTTGCGGGCGTCACACCTAAGGAGATTTCATGGTTGGCGTGGATCGCTCTCGAAAGTCCGTCATCGCGCCCCGCGCCGGCGCGGCGGTCAATTCACACCGTCTGCTCGTCGCCTTTCTGACTGTCACCGTGCTCATCTGCGCGATCGTGGGCGCCATCGCGGCCGCGGCCATGGGACAAACCACGGCCGCGCTCCTCATCGCGCTTGTGGCCGGTGGGTGGTTCTCGGCCGCTGTTTTGTGCTGACCACCAAGAAGGGTCGCGGCTACCTACGGCGAATCCCGCTCGTCGCAGTGTGGAAGCCGGCGCAATAGGCCGGGATCACTCGGCACGCACAGGCGACGTCGTCCGTCCTCGTCGGTGTCAACGCCGACCGGCATCTCGTGGCCGCCCGCTTCGGCCGGATCGACAACAAGCTGCAGTTCATCGGAGTCCACGAACAACACGGCATCATCGTGCGACAACCGCCACGGGTGGCCATCGGTGGGCCATCGGCCGCCGATGGCCCGAATCTCGTCGAGCTCACCTGCCTCACCCTCGTCCGCAACGGCCTCGACGCAATCGATCCACAATTTCGCCGGCACCGGACGGAAGTACACCGCGAGGCGTTGGCGGTTGAGATCGAGGTCGACCGGCATCCCGATCGGTGGAAGCGATGTGCCCTCGGGTTGATCGTTCAGCGATTTCTTCACCTGACGAGAACCGATGCCGGTGCCGAACCAGTCGATCGTGAGGACGGTGGTGATGTATTGAGCGATCGCCAGGGTCAACAAACCGCCCGCCCCGGCGGCTCCAACTCCCGCGGCCCCCGCCACCCAGGTCACCGGCAGCGCTAGCAGACCGATGACAGCCGCCGCACCCGCAGCCGTGGCCACTTTGCCGGCGGCGGTCAGGCTGAAGTCCGCATTGACGTCGGGCTCGGAGTTCTGCGCCGGTCGCACCCCCACGGTTCGCGGTAGCCGATCGAATCGCTCGCGAACTCGCTTGACTTCGGCCTCGTATTCCTCGGTGCTGAGGTGACCGGCGCGCTTCTTCTGACCGGCCAGACTCAGCGTCTGCTCGAGAAGCTCGATGCTGTCTACGTCCTCTCGTAGCAGCTCTTTCTCCTTCGGGTCGCGAGGAATGCCGCCAAGGCCCATGTCGTACGTCACCTTGAACGTCGCCTCGAAGTCGTACAGCGTGGTGTCTGCGCTGACGGTGCCGTCGACGACCAGTCGGCCGTCCTCGGTTCGCGGGACGATATCGGCGCTGAGAGCGTCGAGACTGCGGTCCTGTCCGCCGATGCTGATGGTCTTCGGGCCTACCAACGCGCACGGCGCGTCGGGGTCGAAATCGCTCTCGTCGAGATCAAAACTGTTCATCACGGTGTCACGGACCTGCCGCAGAATGCTCCACCCGGTGGCGGCCAAAGCCGCTCTCTCCCGAGGATTTTCGGCAAGGACGGATGCGGGCAGCTCCTCACCGGGCGGCAATTCGCGCAGCGTCTGCAGTTGCACCACCATGGATTCCTCGGTGACTTGCATGGACGGCGGGCCTACGTCAAAGCGCTGCACCACGGCGTCGAGCTCCTTGACCGTGCTGTCGTCGAGGGCCTCGGGGTCGACGTCCACCGGTGAGGGCAGTAACGCCTGAATCCCGTTGTCTCCCATTGCCTCCAGTTGCGGGCGGACCGCCTCCGCGATCTGGGCGGCAAGCGAGTCGAGTACCCTTGTCCTGGCTTCATCGTCGGACAGGCCGGGGTGCTGCAGCTTCTCCAGGTTCACCATCAGCTCCCCGGCGATGCTGTGGGTAATCCAATACGCCTCGGCGTAGTCGAGTTCCCAGCTGATCCGCGGGTCTTGTCCGTTAAGAACCGTGACACCGCCCTCGCGCCGCTCGACGTGCGGACCGAACAGCCACCCGGCGTACTGGTCGGGCACCGGGCCGGCCACCAGAGCGGGAGCATCCTGGGATGTGAAGTTCAGTGCGATCGTCTGCTTGCCCGGCTCTAGCTGGTGGGGTTCGAGCTGATCGTGGATTGTCAACCGCCCGAACAGCGGAATCTCGTTGTACGCGATCTCGCGCGACTCTCCGGCACGCGGACCGTCGGGGATCGTGATAGTTGCCGGGGGCAGCGACACCAGCGGGATGCAGGTGACCGAATCGATCACGATCTTGGAATCGAAGATCACCAGATCAATTGCGAAGTGCCGCAGCGGGTCGCGAACCTCACCGTCGGACTCCTCCTGCCACAGCCGCTGACGGGAGTCGAGGACGAACCAGACGCGATCCACGGTGATGTCAAGGGTCGCCGTGGCGGAGTAGCCGGCGCCGTCGACGGATTGCGTGTACTTGTCGCCGCTGAACATCTCGACCGTCTGGTCCTGCACGCGTTCGCGATGAATTTCGATGATCGTGTCGGGACGATGCATGTGGTTGCTGTACCCAAAAAGGCGTGTCTCGAGTCGAGTCCGCCTTTGCTAATCCGGTCGGCTCGGCGGGAATTCGGCGCGCTTTTCGATGGCCTCCCGATAGGCATGGACCCGGCCCGGGATCGTACCGAGCACCGCGATGGTGCGGCCGTCCCGTCCGTAAGCGCCGACGAACTCCCCGACGCCCGAATTGCCTTCGATGATCTCGACAGCGTCGTAATCCGTTGGAACACCCAGCATCTGCAACTTGACGTCATATTGGTCGGACCAGAAATACGGCACCGCATCGAAGGCCTCGGCGTGCTCGGGCCCGGCCAGCAGTGTGCGTGCCGCTGCCTCGCCCTGACGCGCCGCGTCGTCCCAGTGTTCGGTGCGCAGATGGCGCTCATACAGCGGGTGCCACCAGCGCGCCACATCCCCGGCGGCGACCACATTGCCGTCGCCGGTGTCGCCCTCGGCGGCGCCGGTGGCATCGCAGACCACGCCGTCGTCCAGATGCAGACCCGAGCCTTCCAGCCAGCCCGTGGCGGGCGTAACACCCAGCCCGACAACGACGACGTCGGCTGGGACCTGCGAACCGTCGGTGAGTCGGACTGCTTCCACCCGCCCGTTCCCGCCGAACCCGTCGACGCCCACGCCGACGCGCAGGTCGACGCCGTGCTCGCGATGCAACTGCGCCCAGCAGGGCGCCAGCTCAGCGCCTAACGCTTGAGCCAGCGGCCCGGCGGCCTTCTCCACGAGCGTCACATCCAGCCCCAGCAATCGACAGGTTGCGGCGACCTCACTCCCGATGAACCCGCCCCCGATCACCACGACCCGTGGCCGCGAGCCGAGTCGCTCTCGAATGCGGAGACAATCCTCGACGGTCCGCAGCAGAAGCACGCCTTCGGGGACCTCGCCGCCCGGCCATTCCCGGGGTTGCGCGCCACTGGCGATGACGACTCCGTCAAAACCCAAGGACAGGTTCTGGCCGTCGTCGAAAACCTGAACGGTACGTGCGGACATGTCCAGTCCAACTGCGGTTGCCCCTCTGAGCACCCGCGCATCCATGTCGAACTGCGGCGCCATATCGATGCCCGCTCGGTGCACCTGACCGCTGAGCAGCTTCTTCGACAACGGGGGCCGATGGTAGGGCGCCTGCCGCTCGGCGCCGACGATGGTCAGGGCGCCGTCGTAGCCGTCCCGTCGCAGCGTCTCCGCCGCCCGCGTCCCTGCCACACCGGCACCGATCACGACGACCTGCCGTAGCTGTCGATTTGCGGGCATCGCGTCAGTCCTCCACCACGATCGCCTGGGTGGGGCACGACACTTCGGCGGCCTTCAACGGTCCGCGTAGCTCCCGCCGGGGCTGCTCTTGGAGCACGTGGAGCCCGTCCTCGCGCACGTCAAAAACTTCATGGCACAGGCTCATACAGACACCGTTTCCGTCGCAGGTGTCGAGATCCACTGAAACCTTCATCGGACTGCGACCTTTCCTTCCAGCTGAGCCCGTTCGCGGGCGGCCTTCGCCGCCGGCGACTTCTTGATGTACTCGACCGCCATCGTCGTGACCGCTTCGGGACCCGGATGATGTGAAGGCCGCATGTACCTCGCGGGTTGCGTCACCATCAGCTGCCAAGGACCGGGCAGCTTGTATTCGCGGGCCGCACGCCACCAATCGCGCCAACGCCACTTCTGGTCGATGGTCGGATCGTGGGCCATCAGGTATTTCGCTCCGGCAATCCACCAGCCGTAAAACAGCGGGGTGGTCATCAGCATGGAGAAGGCCCTGATGAAGTAGTTGCCGCACACATGCTGGTAGACGTCGAACACCAGAGAACGGTGTTCGACCTCCTCGGCCCCGTGCCAGCGCAACAGATCCAGCATCATCGGATCGGTGCCGGCGTAATCCAGGCCGCGGTTCTGCAGCACCCATTGGCCCAACATCGCGGTGTAATGTTCCAGCGCTGCCACGTCGGCCAGACGCCGATACAGCCACCACCGCTTCATCGCCGGCGGAAACCACCTGGGCGGATCACCCAGCGCCACCGACAGCATTTTCCGGAGTCGCGAGGTGTACGGCTTGGTGTCGATGCCTTGTTCGGCCAAATGGTCCAGCACCACCTGGTGCGCCCAGGCATGCCAGGATTCCTGCTGGATGAACGGCTTGATCGCCGCCTCCAGCTCCGGGTCATCGACCAGGGACGATGCTTCCAGGACGGCCTTGATGAAGTGCCGCTCCCCTTCGGGAAGGAGCAGATGCAAGACGTTCATCATGTGCGTCGCGAACGGGTCGTCGGGCACCCAGTGCAGCGGCGTCTCGGACCAGTCGAATCGGACCATCCGGCGGTAGCGCGGGTGTCCCTCGTGGTGAAGTTGGACCTCGGGCATCGAAAGCTCCTCCCGCCGACCGACCGTGCTTCGTCGGTCGATCCGTTTCTCCTTCGCAAGAAACAAGTTGACTTAAGGCCGAACCGGACTGAAGGCGCCGATTCGCTGCGAACAACCGTTCACTCGGCTGCGTACCCGCGCAAGCGGTCAGTCATGCGTGCCGGCGTCCCTTAATCGGCGCCGGGGTCCTCTCGCGCTTCCCCAATTCGCCGATAGGCCAGGCTCCTGAGATAGCCGTCGGCGCTGCGCGAGAAGGCTGGAGTAGTCCGGCCGGAAGCGGGTAGCCCTGCCGCAGAACCTCTTAGGCGAAAGGCCGCGGATGCCTGTTACGGCGGGCCACGTTCCCGGCGTGACGTCGGGATTGCGCAGGATCCCCATGGATCCTGGGCGTTTCCGTAGCGGGCGTTGGTTTCTGCTGGTAGAGGGCGTGCTGGTGAGCGCGTTCGGCATCGCGGGGTTGATTTCGGCCGCCCTGCACCCGCATGCCGGACCCACCGGCGTCCCACTTCTCGGCTTGGCCACGACTGCGGCACACAGCGCGATCCTGCTCGCATTTGGGGTGGCGGCGCTTGCTGCTATCGGTTATCGCCGCGCGGCAGTAACCGTGACTGCAGTGAGTGCAATCGGCTACTTGATGTTGTTGTTTTTCAGCAGTGTCGCCACGGCGCGGGCTAAACCGACGCTGTTCGGTTTTCACGCTGCTGACATCGTGCTGCACGGCGTGCTTGGGATAGTCAACCTCGCGCTACTGATGTGGCTGATTCCCGACGAGTTGGGAGATGAGGCGTGGGGGCCGAAACGGGGGCGCAGCCGCGGTCGGCTGCGGCCTTCTCCCTTCGCAGCGGTCACCGAGCCGGGATCCATGAGCGCGGCTGCGGTGACGAAACCGGGGCCACCGCCCGCAGCTCCGGCGGCGCCCGCTCTGGAGTCGGGCGCACGTGGAAGCCCACCCCCGCATCCAGTGGTAGCTGAACAGCAGCGCCAGCCTGGACCCACCACCCAATCGATAAGCGTTCGGCCCGCACATCGCACCGCTCTCGAGCAGCCGAGGAGTCACGAAACGAACGGGCCCTCGGCCGGCAGCGTCCAGAAAGCGGGACAGGCGAAACGCTCCGCCACTCGGGTGGCAGGCGCGGTGCTATCACACGGTCTCGTGCCTGTGGCCGTGGCTGTCGTGGCGGCTGTCGTCGGGATCACCATCTGGGTGCACCGGCGCCGCTGACATTGCCGGGTTTTCCATCGTTCGCCTGCAGCGTGCGGTTTCTTGGTGGAGCTAAGGGGACTCGAACCCCTGACCCCCACACTGCCAGTGTGGTGCGCTACCAGCTGCGCCATAGCCCCGAGAAGTCGTGCCCATCGAAATTACACCACCGGTAACTGACCTTCAAAGTCGCTGCTCATACCGGCTCGACGTCCGACTCAGCCGCCAACAGATCCGCCTCCAGATCCACCGCCGTTCGGGTCTCCGGCGCCACCACCCAGCCGATAGCGGCGATCAGCAGAACGATCCCGCTGATGACGAAGCCCCACGTGTAGCTGAACCGCTCGGCGGTCCACCCGACCGCCATCGAGCCGACGATGGCGCCCAGGTCCGACATCATCTGCACCGTCGCCACCGGAAGGCCCGCGCGCGCCTCATTGCCCAGGATGTCGGCGACGGCGGCCTGCAGCGGTGACATGTAGATCCCCGTCATCGCTCCGACCACGCCGGCCGCCACCATGAACACCGGCAGCGACGCCACGAAGCCCAGCCAGACGGTCGCCACCCCGGACGTCACCAGCCCGATGATCAACAGCGTGCGCCGCCCCATCCGGTCCGACAGGTAGCCACTGGGGATGACGGCCAGCGCGTTGCCGCCCGCGAACGCCGCGAGGACCACGCCGATGATGCCGATCCCCCGGCCCATGACGTCGGAGATGAACAGCGGGACCAGCGCGACACGCAGCCCGAACGCCGACCATCCCGTCGCGAAATTGGACAGCAGCGCCGAGCGGTACGCGCGCACCCGCAGCGCCTCGCGCAGCGTCACCGTGGATCGAGTCGGCGGCGGCGGTGCGGCCAGCGCCGAGTTCCGCAGGCTGTAGAACAGCACCACCGCGACGGCCAGCATGGCGACGCCGTAAACGACGAACGGTGCGGTCAGCCCCCATCCCGCCGCCAGGCCGCCGACCGCCGGACCGCCGACCGCGCCGACCATGAACGAGGTGGTGAACAGCCCCGCGATCCGTCCGCGCGCGTCCGGCGGGCTGATGTGGATCATCAGTCCCAGCGCCGAGACATAGAACATTGTGGACCCGATGCCGCTGAAGACCCGGAAAAGCATCAACTGCCAGTAAGCCTGGGAAAACGCGCACGCGGCGGTCGACACCGCCACGATCAGCAAACCCCCGATATAGATCCGCCGCTCACCCAACCGCTCGGTGAGCAGGCCGCTGATCGGCGCGAAACACAACCGGCTCAACGAAAAGACGGTGACCAAGAATGTCACCGCCTTGATGCTGACCCCGAAGGTACGTGCAAAGGTTGGCAGCGCCGGCGAGATCACCCCATAGCCAAGGGCGATCATGATATTCGCCCAGCTCAGAATCCAGACTTCGCGCGGCAGCCGGCCAGAACGGGACGCACGCCCCCCCGAGCGGGCAAGACGGAGGGAAAAGGTCACCCAATGACTTTATTAACTACCTCGCGCGCGGTTTCCTGCACCTCCGCCAAATGCTCAGGGCCGTTGAAGGATTCCGCATAAATCTTGTACACGTCCTCGGTTCCGGACGGACGCGCGGCAAACCACGCATTGGCCGTCGTCACCTTCAATCCGCCCAGCGGTGCGCCATTGCCCGGCGCCGCGGTCAGCTTCGCGGTAATCGGCTCCCCCGCCAATTCCGTCGCCGTCACCTGGTCGGCGGAGAGCTTCGAGAGCCGGGCCTTCTGGTCGCGGTCGGCGGGCGCGTCGACCCGCGCGTAGTACGGCGTGCCGTACTCGGCGGTCAGCCGCTGATACCGCTCCGACGGGCTCGCCCCGGTGACCGCGAGAATCTCCGAGGCCAGCAGCGCCAGGATGATGCCGTCCTTGTCGGTGGTCCACACCGAGCCGTCCCGCCGCAGGAAAGACGCCCCGGCCGACTCCTCGCCGCCGAAGCCCAGGGTGCCCCCGATCAGGCCGTCGACGAACCACTTGAACCCGACCGGCACTTCGATCAGTTTGCGGCCGATGCCTGCGACCACGCGGTCGATCATCGACGAACTGACGGCGGTCTTGCCGACGGCGATGCCGCCCGGCCACGACGGCCGCTGGGTGTAGAGGTATTCGATGGCCACCGCGAGATAGTGGTTCGGGTTGAGCAGCCCCGCGTCGGGCGTGACGATGCCGTGCCGGTCGGAGTCGGCGTCGTTGCCGGTAGCGATCTGGTAGCGGTCGGGGTCGCCGGACATCGTTCGGATTAGCCCCGCCATCGCGTCCGGCGAGCTGCAATCCATCCGGATCTTGCCGTCGTGGTCGAGCGTCATGAATCGCCATGTCGCGTCGACCAGCGGATTGACCACGGTCAGGTCCAGGCGATGCCGCTGGGCGATCTCGGCCCAATAGTCCACGCTGGCCCCGCCCAGCGGGTCTGCGCCGATGCGCACTCCCGCCGCGCGGATGGCGTCGATGTCGACCACGTTGGGCAGGTCGTCGACATAGTTGCCCAGGTAATCGTGGCGCTGCACGGTTTGCAGCGCCCGGGCCAGCGGAATGCGCTTGACGCCCGACCCGTCGCGCAGGATCTCGTTGGCGCGCTTGGCAATTGCGTTGGTGGCGTCGGTGTCGGCAGGCCCGCCGTTGGGCGGGTTGTATTTGAAGCCACCGTCAGACGGCGGGTTGTGCGACGGTGTCACGACGATTCCGTCGGCCAGTGCCTCGGTGCGGCCGCGGTTGTAGCTGAGGATCGCGTGGCTGACCGCGGGTGTCGGGGTGTACCGGTCGCGGGAGTCGATCATGGCGACGACGTCGTTGGCGGCCAGCACCTCCAGCGCCGACACCCAGGCCGGCTCGGACAGGCCGTGCGTGTCCCGGCCGATGAACAACGGGCCCGTGGTCCCGTGCGCGGCGCGGTACTCGACGATGGCCTGGGTGATCGCCGCGATGTGCGCCTCGTTGAACGCCCCGTTGAGCGCCGACCCGCGGTGACCCGACGTGCCGAAGGCGACCTGTTGAGCGACGTCACCGGGGTCGGGCGCAATCGAGTAATACGCCGTCACCAGGTGGGACAGATCGACGAGGTCTTCGGGCTGGGCCGGCTGACCGGCGCGGGGATTGGCGACCATGGTGACCAATTCTGCCCGTGTCCGCGTCCCCCCGGGCTGCGCCGGTCTGGACTTCGGCCATACGCTGCGTAGCGCAGCGGCAAACGAAGGGAATCGACCCAGTGGCTCAACGGGACTATCGCGAATTGGCCGCGGTGTTTGCCGGTGGGGCGCTGGGCTCCCTGGCCCGCGCGGCGCTGAGCACCCTGGCCGGCCCTGACCCGGCGAGCTGGCCATGGCCGACGTTCACGGTCAACATCGTCGGCGCATTCCTGGTGGGGTACTTCACCACCCGGCTGCTGGAGCGGTTGCCGACGTCGAGCTATCGGCGGCCCCTGCTCGGCACCGGATTGTGCGGCGGTTTAACCACTTTCTCGACGATGCAGGTCGAGACGCTGAGGATGATCGAACACGGCCACTGGGGGCTGGCCGTCGGCTACACCGTGACCAGCATCGTGCTCGGCCTGCTGACGGTGCACCTTGCCACCAAGTTGGTGCGCCGGGTCCGGGTGCGCCGATGACCGCCGCCACCGTGACGACGGCTCTGGTCTGGGTCGGCGTCGTGCTCATCGGCGGCAGCGGGTCGGTGCTGCGTTTCGTCGTCGACCGCACGGTGGCGCGCCGGCTGTCGCGACCCTTTCCCTTCGGCACTTTGGCCGTGAACATCAGCGGCGCAGCGCTTTTGGGCTTCCTCGGCGGGTTGGCACTGAACAAGGACGTGGCCCTGCTGGCCGGCACCGCCTTTGTCGGCGCCTACACCACGTTTTCCACCTGGATGCTGGAAACGCAGCGGCTCGGCGAGGAACGCCGACTCTGGGCCGCACTGGCCAACATCGTCGTGAGCGTGTTGCTCGGTGAAGCGGCGGCCTTCATCGGACAGCATCTGGCACAGCAGCTTTGATGCGGGTCCGCGGGGCCATCAGGTGTCGCGCTGACGGGGGACATCTTCGGGAGTGCGGGGCAGCACGTACAGCGCCATCCGCCGATTCGCCATGTCATGCTCGCCGAGAAATACGCAGCCGCCTCGTTCACAGAACTTGCGCGCCAAGGTGTTACGATGATCGGGATCGAACATGATGCGGCGACACCGCGGATCCAGGGTGAAGA
Source organism: Mycobacterium colombiense (assembly GCF_001672755.1). Classification (GTDB taxonomy): domain Bacteria; phylum Actinomycetota; class Actinomycetes; order Mycobacteriales; family Mycobacteriaceae; genus Mycobacterium; species Mycobacterium colombiense_C. The sequence goes on from NZ_LZKI01000169.1 coordinate 43,700, forward strand.
TGCCGATCACCAGATACGGCAGCAGGTACTTGACGTGGCCGCGCTCGATGTAATGTAAATCGGCGACCGCGACATGCAGTCCCAAATCGTAGGGGTCATGCTCGTATCGCCGAGCAATGGAATCCTTTGCCGCTCTGTATAATTCGACGTATCCGCGGTCTACACCGTCCAGACTGGCGATGAGCGGGCGTGAGAAGCCGCCCTCCAGTTGCGCCTTCAGGTAGCGTTGCCACCGCGCCACCGGCCAGTTGGACTCCCAGGCCTCGACCAGATGCGGCCGGCTCATCCACTCCGCGACCATCCCGGCGTCGGCGTCCGGGTCGGCAACGCGCAGACCGTACGGCTCGGGTAGTTCCGGGATGGGCGGCGGCGGCACGCTGCGGATCGCCTCGGGAAGGTCGGTCAGTTCCCGCGGGAGGATCGGGTCGGGGTTGGTCATATCAACGGGACGAGCCTGGTTCGAACCCGGTTCAGCGGGATGTGAGCAGCTTGGCCAGCACCGCGGCCTGGCTGATGTCGACGTCGCGGGTCGCCGTCACCAGCGTGACGGAACCGCGCTTGGCGAGCTTGCGCAACTCGTCCAGGGCGCTGCTGTCGCGCAACTCGCTCTTGTAGCGTGACGCGAATTCGTCGAACCGGTCCGAATCGTGGTGGTACCACTCGCGGAGATCTTTCGACGGAGCGACGTCCTTGCACCAGATGCCTACGCGCGGATCGTCTTTGCGCACCCCTCGCGGCCAGACGCGGTCGACCAGCACACGCTGGCCCTCGTCGGGGCTGACGTCGTCGTAGACCCGCGCCACCCGGATCCGGCCCTTGGCGCTCACAACACCAGGGTAATCGCGGACATGCAGGCGTCCAGTGGCTCAGTAGTGGTAGGTATCCGACGGCGCGGGCGAGTGATCGCGCTCTTCCTCGTCGATGTCCAACGCCTCGATGCCGTAGGCGCGGGCCAGCTCCAGGATCTTGGTGGCCCGGGCGATGCGGGGCAGGTCGGAGCCGTTGCGAATCTCTCCCCCGTCACGTTCGAACTCCGCGAAAAACTCTTTCGCCCATGAGATTTCGTCCTGCGACGGCGAAAGCCCCTCATTGACGACGGCACATTGATCGGGCGTCAGGCAGATCTTGCCGGTCATCCCGAACTGGGTGGACACCGCGGTGGCCTCGATCAGCTTCAGCGGATTGGAGCCGATGGTCGGCCCGTCGATGGCGCTGGGCAGGTCGGCGGCCTTGGAGGCGATGGTGAAGCGTGATCGCGTGTAGGCGAGGGTGGCCGGGTCGTCGCCGAAACCGGTGTCGCGGCGGAAGTCGCCGATACCGAAGGCGAGCCGGAAGGTGCCCTTGGTTGCCGCGATCTCGGTGATGCGTTCCAGGCCCCGGGCGGTTTCCACCAGGGCCACGATCGGCAACGGGCGCGACATCG
>NZ_LZKI01000170.1 GCF_001672755.1 Mycobacterium colombiense
ATTGTCGCCAACCCGACGCTGGAGCTGGTCGGATGTTATGCCTGGTCGCCGGAGAAGGCCGGGCGCGACGTCGGCGAGCTGTGTGGCATCGAACCACTGAATGTCAAAGCCAGCAACGACATTGACGCGCTGCTCGCGCTCAAGCCGGACTGCGTGGTCTATAACCCGATGTTCGCCGACGTCGCGCCCGGCCTTCTCCGGCGACCAGGCATAACATCCGACCAGCTCCAGCGTCGGGTTGGCGACAATCGCTTTGACCGAGCTCTTGCCGACGTTACCCGTCGTCCACTGGACGACCCGGTAGGTCAACGGGCCGGCCCCGTCATGGGTGCGACGCCGCGTGCTGGCGGGCCAGCCGCTCGTCGTGGATCTTGACGAGTTCGCGGAATCCCAGCCGGTGATACTTCGGTATCGGCTGGATGCCCCACACGTCCTGCGCGGTGGCCTTGCCCTCGGCGCCCTCGGGCGGGCCGAACGGGGGGTAGGGGTACTTGCACTCCAGCGTGTCGTTGGAATACCGGATCTTGAGCAGCTCACTGCAGATCTGGGTGAGGCTCAGCGTCGGGTAGCCGTAGTAGACGGCCATGAACGGCAACGTGAAAGCGCCCTCGATCACCAGGGCCACCAGGCACACCAACACGGCCCGCTTTATCCATTTGTGCATCCGCGCGTAATACGGCGTCGTCCCCGGCTCGAGTTCGGTGCTCGGGTCTTTGTCTTCGGCGGCTGCCGGTACGGAAGAGCTTGTCATGGCACTACTCCTTATTAGTCGGAGAAGATTTCGCGGTTGACGGTATGCAGATAGGGGATCGCGAGGAACGGGGTGATGTAGAAGATGTCGTAGAGCCACCAGCCGATGACCGGGAAGACGACTCCGGCGTACCGCACGTCGGCGAACATGGTCATGTTGAAGACGTAGGCCGACCAGATCACCACGCCCATCCAGCACGTGACGACCATCCACTGATGACCCCACCGCTTCATCTGCAGGAAGCCGATCGCCGCGGCCACCCGCATGGAGAAGACCGTGAGGATCAGGCCGGCCACGTAGGCTTTCTCGCCCGGCCCGGCGGCGCCCCCGACCCAAAGTTCGTTGTAGTGCCAGAAATAACCTGCGTCGAACATGTTGCCCCAACCGACCATCAGCACTCGGTTGATCAGCGTGTGGTTGGCCACCAGGTCCAGGGCCCAGCCCAGGCTGTTGAGCATTCCGTCGATCAGCACCAGATAGCCGATCAGGGTGACGATCATGGGCCGGACCGACAGCCCGGCGCGCAGCGCCTGGCGCTGCAGCCACACCCCCCGCATGAAGATGGGAAAACCGATCAGGCCCGGCGCCCACATGCCCATCAGGCCGGCGCCGACGATCATCCATTTATCAGCGCGGCGCTGAGCCTGGCGGGATTCGTCGTGGTGATCCTCGAGCCCGACCGAATGCGCCTGCGCGGCAGGAAGAGTCACAGATTCCACCACCCCCGTGCAAAGGACATATAGAGCTGGATGCCGAACATCGCCAGCAAGTAGCCGTAGATGAAGATCTGGAAGACGATGAGCGCCCTCTTGCGCTTCTGTTCCTGTCGGTCCATGCGGGTTTCTCCTCTCTAAGAACTGCTCGATGCGTCGGCGGCGCCCAGGCTGGCGGCCGCGACTTCACGAAGGCCGTCGGTGACGGCGCCGTCGGTGCTCAGCGGCGCGAGAATGCAGGCGTCGGCCGCATCCAGTTCGGTTGCGCCCGAGGCGATCAGCTGTGCCGCGGTGACCAGCACTCGGGTCGACGGCGGCTCGAAGTGGAACGCTTGGTCGGCGGTGCGGATCGCGACCGCGCACCCGACCAGCCGCCGGGCCGTGGCCAACGGGATTCCCGATTCGGCGACGATCACCTCCGCCTCGCGGTCCGGCGGCAGGTAGTGCATCGCCAGCGTGGCGAACCGTTGGCGGAACGAGGGTTTGAGCTCCTTGAGCGAGCTGCGGTATGCGGGGTTGTAGGAGCACACCAGCATGAACTCATCCGGCGCCTTCACCACCTCGCCGGCCCGGTCGAGGTACAGCGAGCGCCGGTGATCGGTGAGCGAATGCAGGATCGCCAGGGAGTCGTGGCGGGCCTCGACGACCTCGTCGAGATAGCAGATCGCGCCGGCTTTGACGGCCCGGGTCAGCGGGCCGTCTGTCCAGACCACGTCGCCGCCGGTCACCATGAAGCGGCCGACGAGGTCAGAGCTGGTGAGGTCGTCGTGGCAACTGATGGTGACCACCGGTCGCCGCAGCAGTGAGCCCATGTGCTCGACGAAGCGGGTCTTGCCGCAGCCGGTCGGGCCGGTCAGCATGACCGGGATCCGTTGGCGGAAGGCCTGCTCGAACAGCTGGACCTCGTTGCCGTTGGCGAAGTATGTGTCGATGGTCATCTCTTCCTCAGTCGGCGGGCGTTCACGCGGCAACCAGTTCGCGATGGACATGGGCCAGTACCCGGGGCAGTTCCTCGATGCGCCGGATCCGCTGCGACCGGCGCGGCCCGAACACCTCGGGCAGGGGATCGACGCGGGTGGGTCCCACGCCCACGTAGTAGATCGACACGCCGGCCTCGTTGGCCTCCTCGACCGCGTGCGCGGCATCCGCCCAGGCATAGCGGCCCTCGTATCCCTCATCGGAGATCAGTCCGTCGCCGATGACGATCAGCAGGCGGCGCTCGGAGGCCTGCGCCAGCAGCCGGCTCGTCAGATGGCGAAGCGGCGCACCGAGTCTGGTGTATCCCCGGGCGGACAGGCCGAGTCCGCTCGGCGGTACGAACCGACGATCTTCGAAGTCCTTCAGGCAGCGCACCTCGACACGATGGCGGGTGTTGCCGGTGAAGACGAAAACACCGTGACGCTCGCGCGCCAGCGTCATCGCCCGCGAAAGCGCATCGGCACAGGACAATTCCAGTTGGAATACGCGTCCGCCGTGCACCCCCAGCGACGAACTCCCGTCGAGCAGTAGCGCCGTGGTGACGTCGCGGCTGCTGGGCAGCAGGTCGCGGAATACTTTCGGCTCCTTGGCCTCGCCGGTCGCCAGGTCGATGTAGTGGTTGACGTATTGGTCGACATCGAGGTCGGAGCCGTCTTCGAGGCGGTTCGTCATCGCGCGGTGGGTGTGTTCTTCGAACCACTTGCGCAGGTCGACGGCCACCGGCACCGGGCGGCGGGCATGCCGGCCGTCGGCGTGCTCGACAACGGCGACGTGGTCTTGCATGAATCGCTGTGTCCACATGTTCCATTCGGGATAGGGGATCCCGAGCCGATGTTGCGGTGTGACGTCGAGATCGTTGTCCTGTGGCCGGCTGGGCGGCGGCAGGTTGGGGTTGCGGACGCCGCCGTCGCCGCCGACCGGAACCGAGTAGGGTCGCGGCAGGCGCTGCTGTGTTGTGGTCCACGGCATCCTGCCGAAGCTACGTCGCAGCTTGTCAGCCAACCCGTGCGGCGCGGTGTATGCCAGCGGCAACGAGCCCATTAAGGGATGAAGGGTCAGATCCTGGCGCGTGGCCGCCAATGCGATTGCCAGGTCGAGCATCTGGACGGCGGGCATGTCGCCGTTTTCGATGTCGACTTCGGGCAGCAATCGCCGGACCTCGGGCAGCAGGCCCGGCCACCGCGACGCGATCCAGCCGAGGGCGACGCCGCCCTCGACCAGTGTCAGCGCACGCAGCTCGCGAGCCGAGAGCTCGTTGAGGCGATACTCGGTGACTCGTTCTTTCGACGGCGAACATTGCAGCGCCACAGCGCATGTCAGAGTCCTACGTGTCCACTCGGGCGGTGCGGGGTAGGGGACGTGAACGAACGTGAGCGCCGCGTTCACGCCGAAACCCCGCCGGTCGCCGGTGACCAGCCGGACGCCTTCGCGACGTTGATCGCTCAGTGCGACCGCCGTCACCGAGCAACCCCGTTCCAGCGCCATCGCGTGACCGTCGGACTGGTCAATCATCGGCGAAACCCCATGCGCTCCGACTACCCGGGCCGCGGTTCAGAAGGTGCCGATGTTGGAGAACAGCCAGTACCAGAACCAGATGATCAGTCCGGTGCCGCCCCATGCGGCGACGTAGCGAAGGATCTCCCATAGATAGCCCATGATGTGACTTCCTCGGTGGCGTAGTGGATTTCAGGTTGCACATTTCAGTCGGAGAAGAGTTCGCGGTTGACGGTGTGCAGATAGGGGATGGCCAGGAACGGGGTGATGTAGAAGATGTCGTAAAGCCACCAGCCGACAACCGGCAGCACGACTCCGGCGAAGCGCACGTCGGCGAACATGGTCATGTTGAAGACGTAGGTAATCCAGATGACCACGCCCATCCAGCAGGTGATGACCATCCACTGATGGCCCCAGCGCTTCATCTGCAGGAAGCCGATGGCCGCGGCGATGCGCATGGTGAATACGGTCAGGATGAGGCCGACTTCCAAGGCCTTCTCGCCGGGGCCCGCGGCGCCGCCGACCCAGAGCTCGTTGTAGTGCCAGAAGTAGCCGGCGTCGAACATGTTGCCCCAGCCGTTGAGCAGCACCCGGGCCAGAATGGTGTGGTTTGCCACCAGGTCGAGCGCCCATCCGACGGTGTTGATCGCGGCGTCGATGATGACGAGGTAGCCGAGCAGCGTGACCAGCATCGGCCGCACCGAGAGGCCGTTCCGTTGGGCCCGGCGCAGCAACCGCACTCCCCATCCGAACAGCGGCAGGCCGAAGATGCCGAGGGCCGCGGTGCCGATCAGCAGACTGCCGGAGATCAGCCATTTGTCGGCCCGGCGCTGCGCGAGTTGCGAGCGTTCCATGTGCTCGTCGATGGTCAGGCTCGCTCGCGTGGTGCCGCTTGACTCGAGCTTCGGCAGATTCACGAACCCTCCCCGCCATCGACACTGATTGGATCGGCGTCTGCACTATAACAGGCTGACTGTAGTCAGCAGAAGGCGTCGAGCAGATCCACGCCACTGCGTAGCACAACAATGGAATTCATGCCGAGTGCCGTAGTACAAGCCGTACCACCGAGCCACTTCTACTGACGAAAGTCAGCCCCGAATCGTTGACATGAGGTTTCAGGGACGCCTACGCTCAGCGAGCGCTCAGCCGTTGCGGCCATGCAAAGGGGTAGCAATGACTCTCACATCGCCGGCCGAAAAGAAATATCGCGTGATCCAGTGGGGCATGGGCAATGTCGGAACGGTCGCGCTACGTCACTTCGCGCACAATCCCGCCTTCGAAGTTGTCGGCGTGCTCTGTAATCGCCCGGAAAAGGTGGGCAAGGACGCCGGGGAGCTGGTGGGCGTCGCGCCGATCGGGGTGCTCGCCACCACCGACAAGGCGGCGATCGAAGCGCTCGACGCCGATTGCGTGTTTTACGCGCCGCTGTGGTCGGATCCCGACGAGGTCTGCCGCCTGCTGCGCTCGGGCAAGAACGTCGTCGCTTCGGGCGGCGCGTGGTGGTTTCGAACCGAGCACAGCCAGGCCGACATCGACAAGATCGACGCGGCTTGCCGTGAGGGCGGGACGTCGTTTCACGCGGGCGGCGTCAACCCCGGTTTCGCCGGCGACCTGCTGGTCCTGACGTTGGCCCGCATCGTCAGCCGGATCGACGCCATCCACATTTACGAGGTGGTGAACTTCGGCAAGGACACCCTGAAATACCTACACGAGATGGGAATGGGAAGCGACCCCGAGGAATTCATGGCCGGGCCGAACCTGCTGGGCAACGCGTGGCCGCTGTTCGCCCAGTCGATGGCCATGGTGGTCGATGGCTTCGGGAAGACGGTCGACAGGTACACGACCGACGTCGAACTGGGCACGGCAACCCGCGACATTCCTTTTGAAGGGGGGCCGTCCAGTGACATGCCGGGCTTCAAGGGCACTATCAAGAAGGGCACCGTCGCCTCGCAGCATCACAAGTGGACGACGTGGGTCGACGGCAAGCCCCTTATCACCTTCCACGAGATGTACACCATGGACGAATACGATGCCATTGAGCCGCAGCCGGATTGGGGCGGACACTATCACTACCGCATCGTGATCGACGGCGACGAGCCCACCGAGTTGATCCTGCAGGCGCCGGCCGACCCTGAAGGCAACTATCCCAAACCGGGCTACACCTGGACCGCGATGGGCCCGGCGAACACCGTTCCGGCCGTGTGTGATGCCGCGCCCGGATTCCTGACTCACAAGGAGCTCGGGTTGGTGCCGCTGCTCGGCGTGGTCCGCTAGCGCGCGGAAGACGCAGCAACGTCAGGGCTTCAGGCTGCGCAAAGTCCTCGCGACGTAGTCCTCCAGCAGGGCATGTCCTGTAGGCCAGTGGTTGGTGGTGATCAACAGCGCGTAGAGGCCCAGCAAGAAGAACACCGCGCTGTTCATGGGATTGACCGCTTGGTCCGTCTCGCCGCGTTGCTGGGCCTGCTCGATTTCCCTGGCGACCAACACGATCAACGGGTGGTCCCGGCCGTCTTCGGTCTGCGGGCGGGTCTGGGAGAAGTGCAGCGCGAGAAAGTCATTGAAGAGCAGGTCGCCCAGTCGACGTTCCAATCCGACCACCAGGCGGACGGCCTCATTCAACGCGGAAGCGAGATCGTGCTTGGACTTGAGGAATTGCGCGAACTGCTTGGCGATCCGGTGCTCTTCGCGGCGCTCCAGCTCCAGCAGCACATGCTCCTTGGTGGGGAAGTGGAAGAAGAAGGTCCCGTGGGCAACTCCCGCGGCGGCGACGATCGCGCTGACGTCGGCCTCGGCCATGCCGGCGCGAGCGAACTCCGCGATCGCGGCGCCCATCAAACGCTCCCGCGTCTGCAGCCGCTTGGCTTCTCGTGCCGACAGCCGGTCCGTCACAGCCATTGTCAATCCTCACAGTTGACCTGACTCATGCCAAAGTGGCCAGGCTCAATCGACCATTATGCCGTGCCGCCGCCAAAAACGCTTGCATAACTTGATCATTCTCGGTCCCGTCCCGCTGCCACCGCCAACCGTCCGAGCTATTCGTTGACGTTAGTCAGTAAGTTTCCTAGATTGAACGGCGCACACACTCATGAGGGAGCCCGCCATGGCGTTGGAGCAGTTCCAGCTGGATGGCCAGGTCGCCATCGTCACGGGCGCCGGGAAGGGCGTCGGGGCGGGCATTGCCCGGGTGTTGGCGGAGGCGGGCGCCACCGTCGTCGGGACCGCACGCACCGAAGTGGATATCGTTGGCACGATTGAGGGTATCGAGGCCGCGGGTGGCAAGGGCCTGGCGCTGGTAGCGGATGCGATGAGCCGTCCGGACGGAGAGCGCGTGGTGAACACCGCCATGGAGCGCTTCGGCCGCATCGACATTCTGGTCAACAATGTCGGTGGTTCCACTTATGCGCGTTTCCTGGACATCACCGACGAGGATTTCCGGCACACCTTCGACTGGTGCGTGACGTCGGCCTTCATCATGAGTCAGCTCGCGGCCCCGCACATGCTTGCCGCGGGACACGGCTCCATCGTCAACATCTCTTCCGGTTCGGCCCGGTTCGGCATCCGGGCGTTGACGGCGTACTGCGTCGCGAAGGGCGCCCTGGAAGCGCTCACCCGTGCCATGGCCCAGGAACTCGCGCCCAAGATCCGCGTCAACGCCATTGCCCTGGGGTCTTTCGCCACCGACGGCCTGCGGGGCAGCCTGGATCTGATGCCGGGGTCACTGGAGAAGATGCAGGAGGCCACGCCGCTGCATCGGCTGGGCGACGTGGAAGACCTCGGGCGGCTCACGGTATACCTCGCCACGCGCGACTGTTACGCGACCAACGCGATCTTTCACGTCGACGGTGGCATCGACTCGAACAATTCGCCGCTGCCGATACCGGATTACTGACCCCGCGCGGCGTTCGAACGCGACATGATGGGTCGTCACCCACCGCCGGAAGGATCAGGCAGCCGTGCGCAGAGTCATCCAATTCTCCACCGGAAACGTTGGCCGCCATTCGTTGCGGGCGATCATCGGTAGGCCAGACCTGGAACTGGTCGGCGTGCACGCCGCCGGCGCGGAGAAGATCGGCCGCGACGCGGCGCAGTTGTGCGGGCTCGACGAACCGACCGGCATCGTCGCCACCGATGACATCGACGCCCTGGTGTCCCTGGGCGCCGACTGCGTCGTCTACACATCGCAGGGTGAGACCCGGCCGATGGAAGCCATCGGGCAGATGTCCAAATTCCTTTCCGCGGGAACGAACGTGGTCGGCACGTCGATGGTCTGGCTGGTCACGCCCCGCCACGCCGACGACTGGTTGCGCGAACCGCTCGAGCGTGCCTGCGCGGCCGGTAGCGCCTCGCTCTACGTCAACGGCATCGACCCCGGATTCTCCGGCGACACGCTGGTGCACTCGGCGGTGAGCCTGACCACCCGGGTCTCTTCGATCACCGTGCAGGAGATCTTCGACTACGGGAATTACGATGACGCCGAGTTCACCGGTGCCGCAATGGGTTTCGGGTCCGCTCCGGACGACGACTCGCCGATGATGTTTTTGCCCGGAG
>NZ_LZKI01000171.1 GCF_001672755.1 Mycobacterium colombiense
CCAACCCCGAGCCCGGCGCCGAGGAGAAGATGAAGGAGCGCATGCAGACGATCTCCGAGCGCTGGCGTGCGCACGGTTTCGAGCTGGACATGGCGGGCCTGGTCTACTTCGGTGACCGCAACGAGGCGGCTCCCTACCTGGCGGCCCGCGGCTGGCGGCTGAACAGCGCCAGCATCGGAGAACTGTTCGCGGCCAACGGACTTGACCCCCTCACCGACGACGACATGCGCATGGGCGAGATGCTGTACACCAGCGGCACGCTCGGCGAGAAATAGGAGCCAGGAGGATGACCACCGAAGCGGGACGCACCGACGGCGACAGCTGGGGACCGGCACACAGCGTGGGAGCGACGGCCACCATGGTCGCCGCCTCTCGCGCCGTGGCGTCGCAGGGACCCGATGCCCTGCTCGACGATCCGCTGGCCGACCCGCTGGTGCGCGCCGTTGGGCTGGAGCCGTTCATCCGCATCGTCGACGGCGAGATCGACTTCGAGGACGACCCGCTGTTCAACCGCAAGTCGCGGGCCCAGCAGATCACCGTGCGCACGCCAGCGCTCGGAGATCGTCTGCATGCGCTCCTTCATCTTCTCCTCGGCGCCGGGCTCGGGGTTGGGTGCGCTTTCGGTGGCCAGCCGGCTGCCCGGTGCGCTGAGCTCGGTGATGGTGTCCAGCAGGCGATCCTGCGCATCGGGCGGCAGGTAGCCGAGCAGGCCCTCGGCGCTCCAGGCGGTCGGCTGGGCCGGGTCGAACCCGGCGTTGCGCAGCGCGGTGGGCCAGTCGTCACGCAGGTCGACGGCCACCACGCGTCGCTCGGCGGTGGGGGCGGCGCCCAGGTCGGCCAGCGACCGGGTCTTGAATTCGATGACCTGCGGCTGGTCCACCTCGTAGACCACGGTGCCGGCAGGCCACGCCAACCGGTACGGGCGGGCGTCCAGGCCGGAAGCCAGGATCACCGCCTGCTTGATGCCCGCGTTCGTGGCGTCCAGGAAGAACTCGTCGAAGAACTTGGTGCGGACCGCCATGTTGTCCGCCATCCGCGACATCGCCCCGGCCGACCCCGCGGCACCGTCGTGAACGTCGTTCAGCTCGGCGGGGTCCAGCTCGCCGCTGGCCAGCCGGGAGAGCAGGTCCACGCCGACCAGCTTGACCAGCGGCTCGGCGAAAGGGTCGTTGATCAACGGGTTGTCGGCGCGGGTGGCCATGGCGCGGGCCGCCGCGACCATTGTCGCGGTCACGCCGACGCTGGACGCCAGGTCCCAGGTGTCGCCTTCGTACCTGGTGGAAGTCATTATGTGCCCCTATCGGAGGTAGTCAATCTAATATTTAGCCGATATAACAAGCTTCCCCCACTGTACGCTTCCCGCGATTCGCGGCAACCTTTACTGATGGCGTATGCAACGTCCCCCGGAATGGCGGGTAAACGGGTGCTCATCACGGGTGCCTCGTCGGGATTGGGCGCGGCCCTGGCGCGAGGGCTGGCCGCCCGGCGCGCGGTGGTGGGGCTGATCGCGCGTCGCCGGGACCGACTGGGTCAGGTGCTGGCCGACTGCCGGCGCGCGGCGCCGGACTCGGCCATGTGGGTGGCCGACCTGGCCGACACGGCAGCCCTGGCCGACCTGGCGCTGCTGGCCTGGGATGCGCTCGGCCGCATCGACGTGCTGATCAACAACGCCGCAATGCCCAAGCGGCGCAGCGTCATCGCGCTGGATCCGGACGAGGCCGAACAGGTCATGCGGGTCAACTTCTTCGCCCCGATGCGCTTGACGCTGGCGCTGTTGCCGCGGATGCTGGCCCGCGGATCGGGCACCATCGTCAACGTGTCCAGCGTTGGCGGCCGGCTCGGAATCATTCACGAAAGCGCTTACTGTGCAAGCAAATTCGCGCTATGCGGCTTCAGCGAGGCAATGGCCGTGGACCTGCACCACACGCCGATCGCGGTGAAGCTGATCGAGCCGGGGCCGATCGATACCGAGATCTGGGACCACCCGGGCAGCGAGGAACCCCTCTACCGGGGACCCAAGGTGGCCGCGGACGTGGTGGCGGACGGCATCATCGCGGCCCTGGACAGCGAGCGCTTCGAGCACTACCTGCCCGACATGAAAGCCGTCATCGACGCCAAAAACGCCGACCTGGACGCGTTCATCGCCGGCGCAGCGGCGATGGCGCAGCGATGAAGGCGCTCGTCTACGGCGTGCCACCGGAGCCCTTCGAGGTGCCCGACGATGCCAACCCGTTGACCCAGAACCTGGCGCGCACCCCGACCGCCCTGCGCGACCTGCCGGATCCGGAACTGCCGCACGAGGACTGGGTGATCACTCGGCCGCGGCTGACCGGCATCTGCGGGTCGGATTCCAAGCAGATCCTGATGGACTTCGGCGAGGGCGACACCGACAACGCGATGGCCGCGTTCTGTTCGTTCCCGCAAGTCATGGGCCACGAGGTGGTCGCCGACGTGGTGGCGCTGGGCCCCCAGGCCCGGAAGCTGAGCGTGGGGGAGCGGGTGGTGCTCAACCCGTGGCTGTCCTGTGGGCCGCGTGGTATCCAACCGCCCTGTCCCGCATGCGAAGCCGGCGACTACAGCCTGTGCTGGAGCTTCACCGACGGCGACATCAAGCCGGGCATCCACACCGGGGTCTCGGCCGATGTGACGGGTGGCTACGCCGAACTGATGCCGGCACACGACAGCATGCTGTTCGCGGTGCCGGACTCGATTCCCGACGAGATGGCCGTGTTCGCCGACCCGTTCTCGGTGTCGCTGCACTCGATCACCCGGCACCCGCCGCCACGCTCGGGCGCCGCACTGGTGTACGGGGCCGGCTCGCTGGGATTGTGTGCGGTCGCGATCCTGCGGACGCTGTACCCGGACGTGGCCGTCGCGGTGGTGGCACGCTTCGCCGCGCAAGCCGAGCTGGCCCGACAGTTCGGCGCCGCGAAAATCCTTGCGCACGAACCGCGTACGGCCATCATCGAAGAGCTCGTTGCCTGGGGCGGTGGCCGGCTGCGCCATCCGCTGCAGGGCCTGCCGATGGCCCACCCCGGGGCCGTCGACGTCGTCTACGACACCGTCGGCAAGCCCGAGACCTTCGAGGTCGGCGTCCGGGTGCTGCGGTCGCGCGGGACGTTGGTGAAGGCCGGCGTTCATGCCCCGGGCCGGTGGGAGGACAGCCCGCTGTACTTCAAAGAGCTCTCGTTCGTCGGTTCGAACGCCTTCGGCGTCGAGGAGGTGGACGGGCAGCGCAAGCACGCCATCGCTCACTACCTCGACCTGGCCGCCGCGGGCCGAATGGACCTGCGCCCCATGCTCACCCACACCTTCGGCTTGCGGGAGTGGCGGGACGCCTTTCTGGCGATCGCCAATCAGGGCGACAGCGGCGCGGTGAAGGTTGGCATCGACCAGCGTCAGGTGTTGGCGCGCAGGTAGCCGTAGACCGAGGCGAAGTTGCGGTTGACGTCCTCGGGGATCGGCACCGGGCCGCCGAGAGCGCGTGCACCCCAAACGATTTGGGCGGTCCGCTCGACCAGCGCGGTGATGTGCAGGACCTTGTCCGGTCGCGGACCCACCGCCACCAGGCCATGGTTGGCGATCAGGGCGGCGCCGCGGCCCTCGAGCGCGGAGACCGCGTTAATGCCGACCTCCGGCGTGCCGGACGCCGCGTACTCGGTGCAGCGGACGTCGCCGCCGCAGTACACCGCGAACTCGTCGATGCACGCCGGGATCGATTCGTGGGCGATGGCGAACATGGTCGCCCACACCGGATGGCTGTGGATGACGCTGCCGACGTCGTCGAAGGCCCGATAGCAGGCCAGGTGCAGCTGCATCTCCGACGACGGGGAGCGGCCCTCGGCCGCCTGCAGCACCGACCCGTCCGCGTCGACGAGCACCAGGTCGTCGAGCTGCATGTCGCGGTAGTCCACCGACGACGGGGTGATCACGACGTTGCCGTCGGCGCGGCGCGCCGAGATGTTGCCGGCCGTCCCCTCCACCAGGCCGCGGCGCAGCATGTCCTTGGCGGCGTCCAGCACCGCGGTCTCCGGGTCGTCGACGAACTTCATGGCCCCAGCACCTCCGGGTTGACGATGTGAGCGGGCGCGTTGCCGGCCAGCAGCGCCTCCAGGTCGTCTGCCACCATCCGCGCCTGTCGCGCCTCGGTGTCGAAGGTGGCGCCCCCGATGTGCGGCGTCAGCACGACGTTTCGCATCCCCACCAGCGGGTGATCGGCAGGCAGCCATTCGCCGGCGAAGTGGTCCAGGCCCGCGGCGCCCACCTTGCCCGCGACCAGGGCGTCGACCAGGGCGTCGGTGTCGTGCAGCTGGGCGCGGGCGGTGTTGAGGAAGACCACGCCGTCGCGCATGGCCGCGAACTCCCGCGCGCCGATCATGCCGGCCGTGTCGTCGGTGACCGGGGCGTGCAGCGATACCACGTCGGCCTCGCTCAGCAGCTCGTCGAGGCTGTGCCGCGCGTCGGGGTTGTAGGGGTCGTGCGCGATCACCCGCAGCCCCAGCCCGGACAATCGCCACCGCGTCGCGCGGCCGACGGCGCCGAGGCCCACCAGCCCGGCGGTGAGCCCGGCGATCTCAGCGGCACGGAACCGCTGATACGGGATGCTGCCGTCGCGAAAGATGTTGCCGCTGCGCACATCCGCGTCCGCGGTCAGCACGTGACGGGTGGCGGCGAGCAGCAGGGCGACCGTCATCTCGGCGACCGCATCGGCGTTGCGGGCCGGGGTATTCAGCACCGGGATGCCGGCCGCGGTGGCCCCGGCGATGTCGACGTTGTTGGGGTCGCCGCGGGTGGACGCGATCACCCGCACGCCCTGCTCGAATACCGGGCCGCGCACCGAATCGCCTTCCACCACCACGATTTCGGCGGCTTCGCGGGCGATCCGCTCGGCCAGCTGCTCGGGGCTGTAGATGCGCAGCGGGGTCTGCTCGATCCAGGGGTCGTACACCACGTCGGCCAGCTCTCGCAGTTTGGCGAAGCCCGGCCCCCGCATCGGGGCGGTCACCAACGCGCGTGGTTTGGACGTCACGAGTGCCAATGCTGGCGTACGGTGACGCCCGTGTCACGCAAAGACGTCACAATCGGCATCGACGTCGGCAGCACCGCGGTCAAGGCGATCTCCGTCGACGCCGACGGCAACGTGACGGCCCGCGTGCGCATCCCCCATGAGCTGCGGGTACCGGCGCCCGACCGGCTGGAGCACGACGCCGAGGCGGCGTGGCGGCGTGGGCCGTCGGCCGCCCTGAACGAACTGGTCCACCAACCCGGCATCGCCGCGGCGGCCGTCTCGGCGATGGTGCCGTCGATGACCGCCGTCGACGACACCGGTGCGCCCACCACGCCCGGACTGCTCTACGGCGACGGCCGCGGCCGCATGCCCGGCGGGGACGCGCAGCCGCTGCCCGCGCTCGGCGAGGCCGCCGAGTTCTTGCGCTGGACCGCCGAGCAGGCGCCCGGCGCCGCCGGCTACTGGCCCGCGCCGGCGGTGGCCAATCACGCGCTGTCGGGTGAGCCGGTGATCGACATCGCCACCGCCGCCACCGCGTTCCCCTTGTTCGACGGGACCGGCTGGAATCCCGAGGCGTGCGCCGAGCGCGGCGCGGCCGTCGAGCAGCTGCCGCGGGTCGAGAGCATGGGAGCCGTCGTCGGGCAGCTGCGCGGCGCCGACGCCGCGCTGGCCACCGGCGCCATCGACGCGCTGTGCGAACAGATCGTGGCCGGTGCCGACAACGACGGCGACGTGCTGGTGATGTGCGGCACCACGCTGATCGTGTGGACCACCATCGCCGAGGCCCGCCAGATGCCCGGCCTGTGGACCATTCCGCACACCGCGCCCGGCAAGAGCCAGATCGGCGGGGCCAGCAACGCCGGCGGGCTGTTCCTGGGCTGGGTGGATCGCGTTGTGGCACCGGCGGACCCGACCGCCGTCGAACCCGGGCGCGTCCCGGTGTGGGCGCCCTATCTACGCGGCGAACGCACGCCGTTCCACGATCGGGACCGTAGGGGCGTGCTCGATGCGCTGGATCTGACCCACGACGCCGCCGCGCTGCGCCGCGCCGCCTACGAGGCGTCCGGGTTCGTGGTCCGCCGGCTCATCGAACTCAGCGGGGCGCCGGTGTCGCGCATCGTGGCCACCGGCGGCGGCACCCGGGTGGGGCCGTGGCTGCAGGCCATCGCGGACGCCACCGGGCGGCCGGTCGAGGTGTCCGGGGTGGCGGAAGGGGCCGCGCTGGGGGCGGCGTTCCTGGCGCGCATGGCGGTCGGGCTGGAGACGACGATCGCCGACGCCGCCCGGTGGGCGCGCACCGAGCGCGTCGTCGAGCCCGATCCGGCCTGGGCCAGCGCCATCGAGGATCGCTATCAGCGCTTCCGCGAGCTGGGAAACCGCAGATGTAGCGCGGTGGCCCCACCGGCGTTCTAGGCTGGTGCAATGACCGACCAGGATCGCAAAGCCGCCCGCCGCGAAATCGCCGACGCTCTGTTGAAAGCCCTCGAACGACGGCACGAAGTGCTCGACCTGATCGTGGACGCCGACAACAAACCGGAGGCGGTCAAGGCCATCGCCGGTTTGCTGGGCACGTCGCAGACGGGTGCCGAAGCGGTGTTCGGCCTGTCCTTTGACCGACTCACCAAGGATTCACGCAAGACGATCCAGGCCGAACTCGAGGACCTGAACAAGCAGCTGAGCTTCACCCTGGGCGAGCGTCCGGCGAGCTCGGGGGACACCCTCGAACTCCGGCCGTTCTCCGCGAGCGAGGACCGCGACATCTTCAGCATCCGCACCGAGGACATGGGTGGCGCGTCGGGCGACGGATCCGGCGGCCAAGCCGGCAACCTCGACGACGAGATCAAAGCCGCGCTCGCACGTGTAGACGACGAAGAGGCCGCGTGGTTCGTCGCCATCGACTCCGGTGAGAAGGTCGGCATGGTCTTCGGCGAGCTGTCCCACGGCGAGGTGCAGGTACGCATCTGGATTCACCCCGAGCACCGCAAGCGGGGTTACGGCACCGCCGCGCTGCGCAAGTCGCGCTCGGAGCTCGCGTGGTGTTTCCCCGCCGCGCCGCTGGTCGTCCGGGCGCCGGCCGCCAAACCCAGCTAGGAACTACTGCCGAACGGCGATCAGCGAGATGCTGTTGCGCAGCGCATCGAGGCTCTCGCCCGGCGGCACGGACAGCCCGGCGTCGGCGAACTGATCGGCGCGGGTGCGCGCCGAGATCTGCCACCCGGCCGCGCTCAGGTAATCGGCCGCCGGAGTGCGCTCGCCGCGGTAGACCAGCGTCGACACGTCGACATCGAAGCCGAATCGGCCCCACCGCCTGGCCATCGCCTTCGCGCGTTTTTCCAGCAGGTGCGGCGTGCCGCCGTCGTGGTATTCGGTTGCCAGCCGGCTGCCCGGGGCGCTGAGCGTGGTGATGGCGTCGAACAGCCTGTCCTGCGCCTCCGGCGGCAGATACATCAGCAGGCCCTCGGCGCTCCACGCGCTGGGCCGCGACTCATCGAAACCCTTGTCGCGCAACGCATTCAACCAGTCATCGCGCAGGTCGACCGACACGGTGCGGCGCTCCGCCGTGGGCCGGGCACCAAGCTTCGCCAGCGTCGTGGACTTGAAGTCGATGACGGCCGGCTGGTCGATCTCGTACACCACGGTGCCCGACGGCCAGGCCAGGCGGTACGGGCGTGAGTCCAGGCCGGAGGCCAGGATGACAGCCTGGCGGACGCCGGAAGCGGTTGCGTCGGTGAAGAAGTCGTCGAAGTAGCGGGTGCGCACGGCCATGATGTCGACCATGCGTTGCAGGTTGAACTCCGCATCGGGGTCGGCATCGGCATCGAGACCGCCCGTCTCATCGGTGATCTCACCGTCGAGCACCCGGATGAAGAACTCGGCACCGACCGCACGGACCAGCGGGTCGGCGAACGGATCGTCGATGAGTGCGTCAGGCCGGTTACCGGCCAGCGCCCGGCACGCGGCGACCCAGGTCGCCGTGGCGCCCACGCTCGAGGACAGGTCCCAGCTGTCTTGATCGGTGCGTGTCACGACGCCTCCTCGGTCAGTGTCGCGGTGACGTATCGGATATCGCCGAAGGCGGCCATCGAAGACTCCTCGGGGAAATCAAAACCGTTGGCCGCGTACAGTTCCGGGGTGCTGTGCACCGACGAACTCCAACCCCGCTCGGACAGGTAGGCCACCACGTCATTGCGTTCGCCCGGGTAGACCAGGTCGGCCCAGTTGAGGTCCAGCCCCATGCGCCGCCAGCGCTCGCTGATCTCGCGGCCGCGCTTTTCGATGCGGCTTCGGATGTCGGGCACATAGCCGGTGCCGATCCTGCTGCCATTAGCGGACAGCGCGGTGATGTGGTCGAACAGGCGGTCCTGGGCGTCCGGCGGCAGATAACCGAGCAGCCCTTCGGCGCTCCACGCCGCGGGTGCACCCGCGTCGAATCCACTGTCGGCCAACGCCGCCGGCCAGTCGTCGCGCAGGTCGACGCCCACCGCCCGCCGGTCGGCGCTCGGTCTCGCGCCCAGATCCGCCAGGGTGCGGGTCTTGAACTCGATCACCCGGGGTTGGTCGATCTCGTAGACCACCGTCCCGGGCGGCCACGCAAGCCGGTAGGCGCGGGTGTCCAGCCCCGAGGCCAGGATGACGGCCTGGCGGATACCGGAGTTCGCGGCATCGAGGAAGAACGAATCGAAGAACCGGGTGCGGACGGCCATGCCCTCACCGAGGCGGCGCGGGGTGAACGCCGGATCGTCCTCGGGTGTCTCGATGTCTCCGTTCATCATTCGGATGAAGGCCTCGACGCCGACGGCGCGCACCAATGGCTCGGCGAAGGGATCGTCGATCAACGGGTCGGGGCCCCGGGAGGCCAGCGCCCGCCGGGCGGCCACCGCGGTGGCGGTGGCGCCCACACTGGACGCCAGATCCCAACTGTCGCCTTCTGATCGCTTGCTGTCGGTCTCCGGCATGGCGGTCTCCTAACGCAGCAGGGTGGCGGTGACGGCGACGATGTTGCGGAACTGTGCCATCGCCTCGTCGTCGGGGAATTGCAGGCCGTAGTCGCCGAACAGTTCGCGGCGCGGCCGCGAGGCCACCTCCCAGCCCCTACCGGTGAGGTAGTCGACGACGTTGCTGCGCTCGCCGTCGAAGAACAGCCCCGACAGGTCGATGTCGCAGCCGACCTTGGCCCAGCGGTCGTTGAACTCCTGGGCGCGTTGCGACATCGTCGCGCCGACGGTGTCGGGGTGATACTCGGTGGCCAGCTTGCTGCCGGGGGCGCTGAGCTCAGTGATGTTGTCGAACAGGCGGTCCTGCGCGTCGGGCGGCAGGTACATCAGCAGGCCCTCGGCGCTCCACGACGTCGGCTGCGTCACGTCGAAGCCGCCGGCCCGCAGCGCGGCGGGCCAGTCCTCGCGCAGGTCGATGCTGACCGTGCGCCGCTCGGCGGCCGGGGCGGCGGCCAGGCTGGACATGGTGGTGCTCTTGAACTCGATGACGGCGGGCTGATCGACCTCGTAGACCACGCTCCCGGGCGGCCAGCTCAGCCGGTACGCCCGGGCGTCCAAGCCGGCCGCCAGGATCACCGCCTGGCGAACACCGTCGCGGGCGGCGTTGAGGAAGAAGTCGTCGAAGAAGCGGGTACGCACGGCCATGGAGTCGGTTTCCAGCCCCAGATCCTTGCCGCCCTCGTAGCCCTCGGAGTCGGCGACCTCGCCGTCGACCAGGCGACGGAAGAAATCCAGCCCGACGGCGCGCACCAGGGGTGCGGCGAACGGATCGTTGATGATGGGGTTGGCGGCCCGGCTGGCCAGCGCGCGGGCCGCGGCGACCATCGTGGCCGTGGCACCGACGCTCGAGGCCAAGTCCCAGCTGTCTTGGTCAGTGCGTGTCATGCTGCTCCCAAGTTATTTAGCAAATGCAACGAGTTAGGGGAACTCTACGCCTCGCGGCTTACGGCTTCCTGTGTTTTTTCGGGCGCGTCGCGGCGGCGGCGCAAACACCCGGTGAACGGCCCCGCGAAGGGTCGCAGGAAAGGCCCTGACCAGACCTGCCCGGACCAGCTGTTAGTCTCGTACACGGTTTGACGCGCTATAGAGAAGTCGGCCGTACGTCCTGGCCTGCGGGTGTTGGGCGCGTGATGCAGGAAACCCCCGGCTGCGCAGGAGGAAGAGTTGCTTTCCGCTTTCATCTCATCGCTGCGGACAGTCGACCTGAGACGGAAGATCCTCTTCACGCTTGGCATCGTCGTCTTGTATCGGGTCGGCGCCGCGCTACCGTCCCCTGGCGTCAACTACCCGAACGTCCAGCAGTGCATCAAGGAGGCCAGCGGCGGCGCGGCCGGACAGATCTACTCGCTGATCAACCTGTTCTCGGGTGGCGCGCTGCTCAAACTCACCGTGTTCGCGGTGGGGGTGATGCCCTACATCACCGCGAGCATCATCGTGCAGTTGCTCACGGTGGTCATCCCGCGGTTCGAGGAGCTGCGCAAGGAAGGCCAGTCCGGCCAGGCCAAGATGACGCAGTACACGCGTTATCTGGCCATCGCGCTGGCCATCCTGCAGGCCACCAGCATCGTGGCCCTGGCGGCCAACGGCGGGCTGCTGCAGGGCTGCTCGCTGGACATCATCGCCGACCAGAGCATCTTCACGCTGGTCGTCATCGTGCTGGTGATGACGAGCGGCGCGGCGCTGGTGATGTGGATGGGTGAGCTGATCACCGAGCGCGGCATCGGCAACGGCATGTCCTTGCTGATCTTCGTCGGCATCGCGGCCCGCATCCCCGCCGAGGGCAAGACGATCCTGGACAGCCGCGGCGGGATGATCTTCGCCGCCGTCCTGATCGCCGCGCTGGTCATCATCGTCGGCGTGGTCTTCGTCGAGCAGGGCCAGCGCCGGATCCCGGTCCAGTACGCCAAGCGCATGGTCGGCCGTCGCATGTACGGCGGAACGTCGACATACCTGCCGCTCAAGGTCAACCAGGCCGGTGTTATCCCGGTGATCTTCGCGTCCTCGCTGATCTACATCCCGCACCTGATCACCCAGTTGATCCGCAGCGGCGCCGGCGGCGTGGGCAACAGCTGGTGGGACAAGTTCGTCGGCACCTACCTGTCCGACCCGAGCGACCCCGTGTACATCGCCATCTACTTCGGCCTGATCATCTTCTTCACGTACTTCTACGTGTCGATCACGTTCAATCCCGACGAGCGCGCCGACGAGATGAAGAAGTTCGGCGGCTTCATTCCCGGCATCCGGCCGGGCAAGCCGACCGCCGACTATCTGCGTTTCGTGCTGAGCCGGATCACCCTGCCGGGTTCGATCTACCTCGGCGCAATTTCGGTGCTGCCCAACTTGTTCTTGCAGATCGGCAACAGCGGAGCGGTGCAGAACCTGCCGTTCGGCGGTACCGCGGTGTTGATCATGATCGGTGTGGGCTTGGATACGGTCAAGCAGATCGAGAGTCAGCTCATGCAGCGCAACTATGAAGGGTTCCTCAAGTGAGAGTCGTTTTGCTGGGCCCGCCGGGGGCGGGCAAGGGAACGCAGGCCCAGAAGCTCTCGGAGAAGCTGGGGATCCCGCAGATCTCCACCGGTGAGCTGTTCCGCAGCAACATCGAGAACGGGACCAAGCTCGGCCTCGAGGCCAAGCGCTACCTCGACGCCGGAGACCTGGTGCCCTCGGAGCTGACCAACCAGCTCGTCGACGACCGGCTGAACGACCCCGACGCCGCCAACGGCTTCATCCTGGACGGGTACCCGCGCTCGATCGAGCAGGCCAAGGCGCTGCACGAGATGCTGGGACGCCGAAACACCGACATCGACGCGGTGCTGGAATTCCGGGTCTCGGAGGACGAGCTGCTGCAGCGGCTGAAGGGCCGCGGCCGCGCCGACGACACCGAGGACGTCATCCTGAACCGGATGAAGATCTACCGCGACGAGACGGCGCCGCTGCTGGACTACTACAGCCACCAACTCAAAACGGTCGACGCCATCGGTACCCAGGACGAAGTCTTCGCCCGCGCGCTGCGGGCGCTGGGCAAGTAGGGATGAACCCGCTGGCGCGGCTGCGGAGTCGCAAGGTGGTGCCGCAGCGCAGTGCCGGCGAACTCGACGCCATGGCCGCGGCGGGCGCGGTGGTCGCGGCCGCGTTGCAGGCGGTCCGCGGGGCGGCGGTTACGGGCGTGTCGACGCTCAGCCTGGACGAAATCGCCGAATCGGTGATCCGCGACGCCGGCGCGGTGCCGTCGTTCCTGGGCTACCACGGTTACCCCGCGTCGATCTGCGCGTCGGTCAACGAGCGGGTGGTGCACGGGATCCCGTCGGCCGCCGAGATCCTGGCGCCCGGCGACCTGGTGTCGATCGACTGCGGCGCGGTGCTGGACGGCTGGCACGGCGACGCCGCGATCACCTTCGGGGTCGGGACGCTGGACGCGGCCGACGAGGCGCTGTCGCAGGCGACCAGGGAATCACTGGAGGCCGGGATCGCGGCGATGGTGCCCGGTAACCGGCTGACGGACGTGTCGCACGCCATCGAGATGGGCACGCGCGACGCCGCGGCCCGCCATTCGCGGGCCTTCGGGATCGTCGAGGGCTACGGCGGCCACGGCATCGGCCGCCAGATGCACATGGACCCGTTCCTGCCCAACGAGGGCTCGCCCGGGCGCGGCCCCCTGCTCGCCGCCGGCTCGGTGCTGGCCATCGAACCCATGCTGACGCTGGGAACCGGCAAGACCGTGGTGCTCGACGATCAGTGGACGGTCACCACCACGGACGGGTCGCGCGCGGCGCACTGGGAGCACACCGTCGCGGTCACCGACGCCGGTCCGCGCATCCTGACTTTGCCCTCGTAGCGGGGCTAGCCTTGAACTAAACGCCCACTCGCCTCGTTTCAGTAGTCGGAGGTGATCGAGTGGCTCGGGTTGCTGGCAACGGGAGGGCTTCCGGGGCTGCCGAGGCCGCTCTGATGAAGGCGCTGTACGACGAGCACGCCGCGGTTCTGTGGCGTTACGCGTTGCGGCTGACGGGGGACGCCAGCCAGTCCGAGGACGTGGTCCAGGAGACGCTGCTGCGGGCATGGCAGCACCCCGAGGTCGTCGGCGACACTGAGCGCTCGGCGCGGGCATGGTTGTTCACCGTGGCCCGCAACATGATCATCGACGATCGGCGTAGCGCGCGGTTTCGCAACGTCGTCGGCTCCACGGATGTATCGGGGGCACCCGAACAGTCCACGCCGGATGAGGTCAATGCGGCGCTGGACCGGTTGCTGATAGCGGACGCGATGGCCCAGTTGTCCGCCGAGCACCGAGCGGTGATCGAACGGTCCTACTACCGCGGTTGGACCACCACACAGACTGCTGCAGACCTCGGCATCGCCGAGGGAACGGTGAAGTCGCGACTACACTATGCCGTGCGGGCGTTGCGACTCACTCTGCAGGAACTCGGGGTTACCCGATGAGGGCCTCCGAATGCTTGAGGGGTGAGAAGAATGGATGAAATGAGGACGCCGGTGCAGGATCTCGGCCCTCCCGAAGACCGCTACGCGATGTGGGATGCCGCATACGTGTTGGGCTCCCTGCCGGCCGCGCAACGCCGCGAATTCGAGACGCACATGGCACACTGCCCGGTCTGCCGCGAGTCCGTCGCCGACCTCAGTGGCGTGCCGGCCCTGCTGTCCCAGCTCGACGGTGACGAAGTGGCCGCCATCGACCAGTCCGGTCCGGCCCCGGAGATGTCTCCGAAATTGCTGCCGTCCCTGCTGGCGACGGTTCGTTGGCGTCGGCGCCGCACCCGGATAGTGACCTGGGTGGCGTCGACGGCCGCGGCCGCGGTGCTGGCCATCGGGGTGTTCGTCGGTCTCGAGGGGTGGTCGTCGACTCCGTCCCAGCAGGTGACTGCATCGTCGGAGCCGATGGCTCAGGTGGGCACCAGCCTGCTGACGTCGACGGTCGCCGTCAGCAGCCAGCACTGGGGGACGTCGATCAACCTGCGCTGCGTGTGCCTGGCCCCGCTGACCGCGCACCACGACACGCTGGCGATGGTCGTGGTGGGGCGTGACGGCAGCCAGACCCGGCTGGCGACCTGGGTGGCCGTGCCCGGCCACACCGCGACGCCCGCGGGCGCGATCTCGACCCCGATCGATCAGATCGCCGCCGTGCAGATTGTGGCCGCCGATAGCGGCCAGGTGCTGCTGCAACGCTCGCTGTAGGGATCGGAGCCAGCGTGTCCGGCTACGCGCGCCCGCTTCGGGTGCTCGTTGTGGGCGGCGGCGTCGCCGGCATCTCCGTTGCCCGTGGATTGCTGCGCGACGGACACGACGTCACCGTGTTCGAGCGACGCCCCGATGTGCGGGCCGCCGGCGGTGCGGTGACCATCTGGTCCAACGGCGATTCGGTCCTGAGCCAGCTGGGTGTCGATATGGACGGTGCCGGCCGCCGGCTGGCCTGCGTCCGGGCCGTGACGTCCTCCGGGCGCAGGCTCGCCACGCTGGACGTGACCGCGATGGCGCGGCGACTGGGCGCACCCGTCCGGATGGTTCCGCGTCGCGTTCTGCTGGACCGGCTGCTGGACGGGTTTCCGGCCGAGCGGATCCGGTGCAACTCCCGGCTTATCGCGTTGGGCGGCACCGGCGACGGCGTCCGCGTCGACTTCGGCGACGGTTCCGCGGCCGAGGGCGACGTGCTGATCGGCGCCGACGGGCTGCACTCGGTGGTGCGCGAATGTGTTGGCGCGCAAGGCGCTCGGCCCACCGGCTGGTGCAGCTGGCAGGGGCTCGCCAGCGTCCCGGAGATCGCGGACTCCGATGCCGCACTCATGATCATCGGTGCGCACGGCAACCTCGGCCTGTGGCCGGCCGGCGGCACCGACGTGCAGTGGTGGTTCGACCTGCCGTGGTCGTACGACTTCGTCAGGCCGCAGCGTCCGATCGAGCTGATCCGGTCACGCTTCTCCGGCTGGTCCGACCCGGTCGATCGGGTGCTCGCGACGTTGACCGACGGCGACCTGGCCCGCTCGCCGTTCCCACATTTTCGGCATCCGATTCCGCGCGCGGGCCGTGGCCCGGTCACATTGCTCGGCGATGCCGCACACACGATGCCGCCCACCCTGGCGCAGGGGACCAACCAGGCCCTGCTCGACACCATGGTGCTGTGCAAGGCGCTGGCGGACCTGCGTCGCGGGACAAATGGCCGCGGCGCCGATGTTTCGCGCGCGCTGCGGTGGTACGAGAAGACCCGGCGCCGCAAAGTCATGGCCGTGTCGTGGGTGGCGTCGCTGCCGGTGTCGCACGGTGAATCCGTGCTGAGGCCGGCCGCACTGATCTCGGACCGGGTGCAAGCCTCGGCGCTGACGACGTTCCTGCGCGTCACGAGTCACCGCCGGATGTCCGCTCAAATCAGCCGAAACTTGGGGGTAGTGGCGAAGATCCCGTCGAGCCCGTGAACGACCCAGCCGATTCCGTAACTGTGCGAGGCGATTTCGACGCGCCCTCCCGCTGGCTGTGGCTGGTGAAGTGGTGCGTGCTGGCCCTGCCGCACTACCCGATTCTGATACTGCTCTACCTGGTGTATCCGCTCTCGACCGTCGCCGCCGGCGTGGCCATCCTGTGCACCGGGCGATATCCGCGGCCGCTCTTCGACTTCAACGTCGGGGTGCTGCGCTGGTCCTGGCGGGTGATGAACTACCGGTTCCCGATGAACAGCACCGACCAATACCCGCCGTTCACCCTCGCGTCTCGGCCCGACTACCCCGGTGATCTCGCGGTCGACTACCCGGAGCGGCTGAACAACTGGGCGGTGCTGGTGAAGTGGCTGCTGGCGATCCCGCAGGTGCTGCTGTGTTGGTCGATGGAGGCACCGCTGCAGGTGCTGTGCATCATCTCCGCGCTGACGTTGTTGTCCACCGGAACGATCCCGCAGGGCATGTTCGATCTGCTCATGGGCATGGTGCGCTGGCGGTACCGGGTGGCGGCCTACGTGTCGTTGATGCGCGACGAATATCCGCCGTTTCGCATGGATTTGGGTGGCCGATGATCCGAAATGTCCTGTTTCCGTACGTCTACCGGTACGGCCAGCCGATCTTCGACCGGTTGTTCTACCACCGGTATCGACGGGCCGCGCTGAGCAACGCGACCGGCAGGCTGTTGATGATCGGCCTCGGGCCCGGGACCGACCTGACGTTTCTGCCCTCCGCGGTGACGTCGGTCGCCGCCGTAGAACCCGACGCGTCATTCCGGCGGATGGCCGCGCGGCTCGCTTTCCGCCGCGGCATCGCGGTCGACATCGTCGAGGGGACCGGTGAGTCGATTCCCTTCCCGGACAACCGTTTCGACTCCGTACATATCGGCCTGGTGTTGTGCTCGGTCGACGACGTGGCCGCCACCCTCGGTGAGATCCGGCGGGTGCTGACGCCCGGGGGCCGGCTCGTCGTCCTCGAGCACGTGCGGGGGGATGGAGCGACGGGCCGATTCCAGGACCTCATCGCCAAGCCGTGGTCGTGGCTGGCCGGTGGCTGTGAGCCGAACCGACGGACCCTCGACGCGATTGCCGCGGCGGGATTCGATACCACCGCGCTGCACAGCATTCCGCGAACGCCGGTGCCCTTCCCGTGCAAACCCCATCTGCAGGGATTCGCCGTCCTCACTCGACGCTGACCGCCTCGATGATGTTGAGCTGGGCCGCCCGTCGTGCCGGAGGCAGGGAACCGAGCAGGCTGATCGCCAGTGCACCGAGCGTGAAGGCGAGCGCCAGCGGACCCAGCCGAAAGCCGACTTCGAAGTTCATCACGTCCCCGCTGATGCGGCTGAACAGCCACTGGTCGGCCAGCCCCAGCGCGAGCCCCAAAACGCCACCGACAACGCCGATTCCGGCCGCCTCGGCCAGGACCATCCGCAATGCGAAGCGCCGGCTGGCACCCATTGCGCGCAGCACACCGATTTCGCGCCTGCGTTCGATCACCGACAGCGTCAGCGTGTTGAGCAGTGCGACCCCGGCCACCGCCACGACGATGACCCACACCGCGTTGGCGATGAACATGCTCTGATGCAGCGGAGCTTCCAGCCCCGCCAGCGCCGTGCGCCCGTCGTACACGTGATTCGGCGCCGGCACCGCCTCGCGGACCGCGGCCAGCAGCCGCTGCCGATTCACCCCGGGCGTCGCGGCGATCTGCAGTGTCGTCGCCGCCGGGCGATCGAACCACGCCCGCAGGTGATCGAGGTCGATCCCGATCGTGCCGATGACGGTCGAGAAGAACGGCACCAGGGCCAGCACGATCGTCTCGCGCGGGCCGTGCGGCGTCTGCAGCCGCAGTTGGTCGCCGGCCCGGACGCGCAGAATCGCACCCAGGTTCTGCGTGAGCACCACGCCCCGGCCGTCGAGCACCTCGGTGCGCAACCGCTCGTCGAGAGCCCGGAAGAGCGCATCGTGGCTGCCGGGGGAGAACCCGTCGAGCAGGACACGGGTGCCGCCGACGACGGCGAACCCGAACGCGCCCTCGGTCACCCGCGCCACACCCGGGAGTGTGCCGACCTTCTCGGAAAGGCCTTGTGGCAGAACGTCGGTGGGGTAACTGTCGGGAGGGTCCGCGCTCACCCAGACGTCGGCGTCGGCGACCGGCGACAAGATGTCCCGCGCCGATCGGATCATGTCGGCGTTCGTACCGGTGATCACGACGGTGGTGAGCACCCCGATGAGGACGGTCATCACCGTCGCCCATACCCGGCGCGGCGCACGCCGGATCGTGGCCGCCGCGAGCGCCCCGACCGATCCGAACAAGCGCGCCGTCGCCGCCGTGGCTTTGACGAGGGGGACGGTGAGCGCGAAGCCCAGGGCGATCTCGGCGCTCAGCAGGGCGGCCATCGCGACGACCGCGTAGCTGCCGCGCTGGCCGGTCACGATCGCCGTCGACGCCGCCAACACCGCGACCGCCCCGACGCCGCAGGCGAGGCGCAGCCAGCGGGGCACCACGTCCGCCGCCGACGCCCCCACCGGGGCCAGTGCCTCGATCGGTGACACCTTGTACACCTGCCGTGCCGCCATCGCCGACGCCGCCACGCTGGTGAGCGCCGTCACCGCCAGCGCCAGCGGTATCGCATAACCAGGCAACCAATACTGCACCCGGGCTTCGAGCCCCTGCGTCACCGCCGGCGGCAGCCGGCCAATCGCGATGTGGCCCGCCACAATTCCCACGCCGGACCCGATGGCTCCGCCGATCAGCCCGAGAATCGCCGCCTCGGCGAGCATGTCGCCGACGATGGTGACGCGCCGGCCGCCAATCGCGCGCAGCATCGAGATGACCGGCCGCCGCTGGGTGATCGCCATCGTCATCGTGGTGTAGATCAAAAACGCGCCGACCACCAACGCGACCGCGGCACCCAGCAGGGCCATGTAGTTCATCAGCCTGACACCGTCGCCGGCCCGGGCCGCCCGGAAGCTGGGGGCGGCGACGATCGCCCGGCCGTGCACGGCGCCGCTGACCGCCGCGCGCACCGCGCCGAGGTCGGCACCGGCCTTCGTGGCGATCAGGATCGAGTCGAGTTGGCCGGTGCGGCCGGTGGCGTTCTGCGCCAAGGCAAGTGGCGCCAGCACGTAGTGCCCGCCGTTGAGGCCGGCGTATTGCTTACCCACGAGCACGTCGGTGACCGTGACCGATGCCGAACCCAGTTGGAATGCCTGGCCTTTCGCATAGCCGACGCCCGGTCCGACCTGAACTCCGGCCGGGGTCGAGGGCGGTGCCTGCGCGGGCTGGGCGCCGCCTTTTGGTAGTGCGTCCTTGAGCGCACCACCCAGAGCGGCGGTGCTCGCATCCGCGCCCAGCAACAGCACCGGCCCCGACGGCGTGGATGCCGACGTCCGGATCATCGGCGCCGCGGTGGCGACGCCCGGGACGGCGGCCACCTCGCCCAGGATCGAGTCGGGGAATCCGGCGTCGGTGATGCCGGATACCTCGAGCGCGGCGACGCCGGCGATCCCGTCGGCCAGCCGGCTGACCGATCCGGTGATCGACCCGAAGATCCCGAACACCGCAACCAGATACGTTGCCGAGACGGCCATTACCGCGATCGACGCGAACGTGCGGCGGCGATGGGTGGCGAGCTCACGCAGGCTGAACACCCGCAGCCTGCTCGCCGTGGCCGTGATCGCGGGCCCGGCTTTCACCCGGCGACCGCCATGACGTCCGAACCGACCCGGCCGTCCTGCAGCGTGATCACCCGATCGGTGGCCGCGGCCGCATCGGAGTTGTGGGTCACCATCACCACCAGCCGGCCCTCACCGTCCTCGTGCGCGACCTCGGCGAGCAGCGCCAAAATCGATGCGCCGGTGGTCGAATCGAGGTTTCCGGTGGGCTCGTCGGCCAGAATCAGCGGCGGGTTCATCATCAGGGCGCGCGCCACCGCGACGCGCTGCATCTGGCCGCCGGACAGCTCCGCCGGCCGGTGCTCGGTCCGGTTGCCGAGCCCGACCCGATCCAGCAGCCGGACGGCGTCCGGTCTGGCGCTGCCCAGCCGGACACCGTCGAGCAGTTTCGGGATCGCCACGTTCTCCCACGCCGACAGGGTCGGCAACAGGTTGAAGAACTGGAAAATGAAACCCACCCGGTGATGACGGAACCGCGACTGTTCTTCGTCGCTGAGGCGGCCGATCTCTTCGCCGTCGAACACGATCGACCCGGAATCGGGCGAATCCAGGGCGCCGAGCAGGTGCAGCAGCGTGCTCTTGCCCGCCCCGGACGGCCCGACGACCGACACGAACTGCCCGTCCGCCAGCCGCAGGCTGACCTCGTCGAGTGCCCGCACCGATTGACCGCCGACCGTGTACTCGCGCACCACGTCGCGAAGTTCGATGGTCATCTAGACACTACGAGGGCGACCGGTAAACGGTTCACGGACGACAATGAACCGACCGGGCTGCTACGTCGTTTCTTCAGGCATGCCCGGCAGGTACCGGGTGGTCGACCACATCGTCGAGCACCTAGCGGCAATCGGAGTCGACCACGTCTTCGGTGTGGACGGCGCCAACATCGAGGACGTGTACGACGCCGCGCACTTTCACCCCGACATCAACGCGGTGCTGGCGAAGCACGAGTTCTCCGCGGCCACCATGGCCGACGGGTACAGCCGGAGCGGGGCCGGCCTGGGAGTGGTCGCCGCGACCTCGGGCGGGGGAGCGCTGAATCTCGTCGCCGGCCTGGGCGAGTCGTTTACGAGCCGGGTCCCGGTGCTGGCGCTGGTCGGCCAGCCCGCCAGCACGATGGACGGCCAGGGCAGCTTCCAGGACACCAGCGGCGCGAACGGATCGCTGAACGCCGAGACGCTGTTCTCGGCGGTATCGGTATTCTGCGAGCGGTTGCGCCGCCCGGCCGACATCGTCTCGGTTCTGCCCCGGGCCATCGCCGCGGCGTTTACCGGCGGCCCGGCGGTGTTGTTGCTGCCCAAGGACATTCAGCAGGCGATTTTCGAATGCAGCCAGAACGGAAAGCCGGTCGAGGGCCTGCGTCCCATCGGCAACCCGGCCCCGATCGCCGAAATGCTGCGCGACGCCAGCGGCCCGGTGACCATCATCGTCGGCGAGCAGGTCGCCCGCGACGACGCCCGCGCCGAGCTCGAAGCCGTGCGCGCGGTGTTGCGGGCGCGGGTGGCCACCGTGCCCGACGCCAAAGACGTCGCCGGCACACCCGGTTTCGGATCGTCGTCTGCGCTCGGGGTGACCGGCGTCATGGGTCACCCGGGTGTGGCTGAAGCGGTGGCCGGCAGCGCCGTGTGCCTGATCGTGGGCACGCGCCTGTCGGTCACCGCGCGCACCGGGCTGGACGACGCTCTGGCGGCGGTGCCTACGGTCTCGCTCGGGTCGGCGCCCCCGTACGTGCCATGCCCGCACGTGCACACCGACGACTTGCGTGGCTCGCTGCAGATGCTGACCCAGGCGCTGTCCGGTCCGGGACGGGCCGCCAAGGTGCGGGTGCCGGGCACGCTGCGGCGGACCGAATTGAAGCCGCCGCCGTGCGCGGGGCCCGGTGTGCGGTACCGCGACGCGATGGCGGTACTGGACGGTGTCCTGCCCGACGGCGCCGACATCGTGGTCGACGCCGGCAACACCGGCGCTGCGGCGATCCACTACCTCCCGGCGCGCTGTGGCGGGAGGTTCGTCGTCGCGCTCGGCATGGGCGGCATGGGCTACAGCTTCGGCGCCGGGATCGGAATGTCGTTGGGGCGCGCCAACAGTGGCCGCCCCCGCGGCCGCACCGTGGTGATCGCCGGTGACGGCGCGTTCTTCATGCACGGTTTGGAGGTGCACACCGCCCTGCAATACCGGCTACCGATGACGTTCGTACTGTTCAACAACAACGCGCACGCCATGTGCGTGACCCGCGAGCAGTTGTTTTACGACGACGTATACAGCTACAACCGTTTTCGTCCCAGCCGGCTCGGCGCCGGTCTGGCGGCGATGTTCCCGAGCCTGACGTCGGTGGACGTCAGCGACACCGATGGGCTTGCCGCGGCGATGCACACCGCACTCGGCATCGACGGGCCGGCGGTGATCAGCGTCGAGTGCGCCGCTGACGAGATCCCGCCGTTCGCCCCCTTCCTCGCGGCGTCTGCCTCGAAAGGCGCTGCTGTGAGCCAGGTTTCATTTGACAAGGAGATTCAGAACAATGTCGCTGCCAGCGCTTGAAGACATCCCCGACCTCATCGAAGGGGTCACCCGCATCGAAACCAGCCCCAGGGAGAAGGCCACGCCGATCATCATGGACATGATGCGCTCGGTGTACCCGCACGATCAGGTCTTCGGGCAGTACTGCACCGTCAACGATTACGTCGACTGTCCGCCCGACGAGTTGTTCGAGTACATGGCCGACACCCGCAGCCTGGAAGAGTGGACCTACAGCCTGCGCGGCTTCACCCCCACGGACGAACCCGGGTTGTGGCTGGCCCACGATCGGCTCGGCTCGGAAACCGAGATCTACACCCGCACCGTCGCCAACGCGCAGGCGCGGACCGTGGATTACCACTGCGCCTGGGATCAGGGCAAGCACCTGTGGATGATCTACCTGATGCGCGTCATCGACGCCCAGATCGTCCTCGACAGACCGGGATCGGTTGTGCTGTGGACCAATTGCCACCACCCGTTCTATGACCACAACCCGTATCCGGAGACCGCGCCCGCCCAGCGGCCGGTATGGGTCGGCGACTTCTGGGACATGTTCGGCGCCGGTCACCTGCTGGAGATGCGCAACCTCAAGGCGATCGCCGAGTACCGCCACCGCAACGGGCTGCCGGTGACGCCGGTATGGATGAGGTGAGTGCGGCATGGGTAAGCCGAGCGTCAGCCTGATCGACGTCACCACGTATCTGCCGGGTGAGCCGATCCCGGCCGACTACTACGCGCAATTCGCCGAATCCGACGACCTGCGTGACAACGTGATGTTTCGCGCCCCGAAGTTTCGCCACCACGTCGCCGCGGACGAGAGTTCCATCGACATGATCGAACGCGCGGCCCGGGGCCTGATCGAGCGGCACGGCCATGACGTGGTCGAGGGCGCCGACGTGCTGATCACCCACACCCAGGTACCCGACATGGCGTTCTACGGCCAAGGCGGTGGCATCGCGCACCGGCTGGGCATGCGGCCGTCCTGGGTGCTCGACCTGAACAACGGCGGCTGCGCGGCATTTGTGTTGGCGCTCAACGTGGCCCGCAAGCTGCTGGCGGCCGGTGAGGGACGCACCGCGCTCATCGCGATCGCGCAGAATGCGGCCGGCCAATTCTTCGATCAACCGACGATTCGCCGAAAGGCGCAGTCGGCGGTGCCCGGCGACGGCGCCGCGGTGGGCCTGGTCACGGTTGGCGAGCAGTCGCCCATCCTGGATGTCGAGTGCCGCACCTTCGGCGAGTACGCGGGCGAGATGACGCTTTCCTACGACCCGCCACGCAAGTGGTGGCAGGCCGGTACCGGCGAGGGCAGCATCGGGTTCACCGAAAGCAAGATCACCAAGGTGCTGGCCCGCGGCAACCGGCAGGTTCCCGAGGTGGCGCTGGCGGTGTGCGATCGAATCGGGCTGGCCGCCAAAGACATCGACCTGCTGGTCACCAACCAGCCGAACCGGGCCTTTCTGCGCAACTGGCGTGACGCGCTCGAATTGCCCGCGCACCGTCATCGCGACACTTTTGATGAGTGCGGCAACCTGTTCGGCGCCGGGATCCCGGTCAACCTGGACCGGGCGATATCCGACGGCCAGCTCGAGGCCGGGCAGGTGGTCATGATGGCGGCGTTCGCGCACGCCGGTGACTTCGCCGGCGCCGCCGCGGTGCGCTGGGGCGGGCGAGGCTGATGCAACCCGCTCCACCGTTGATGTCCGGCGAGATCTGCGATGCCCTGCCCAACGCGGTGGATCCGTTCGCCTTGTCGCTCAACGAGAATCCCTTTCCGCCGCTGCCGGCGGTGCGTTCGGCGTTGATTCGGTCGGTCTGCGCGGTGAACCGGTATCCGGAGTTCCTGCCGGAGCGGTTGCGGCAGGTGATCGCCGCGCATATCGGTGTGCCCGCCGACCGGGTGGTGCTGGGCGCCGGGGCGACGGGGGTCGTGTTGCAGGCCCTGCAGGCATTGACCGCACCGGGGGACACGATGGCGATGGCCTCGCCGACGTTCGACGGTTATCCGATCGTCGCGCAGATGGCGCGGCTGAATCCGTCGCTCGTTCCGCTGGACGAAAGCGGCCACAACGACCTCGACGCACTGGCCGACGCGGCCGCGCAGGCCCGCGTGGTGGTGGTGTGCCGGCCGCACAACCCGACCGGCACCCTGGAGCCCACGGCCGCTGTCCTCCGGTTTCTCCGCCGGGTGCCGCGCGACACCGTCGTGCTGCTCGACGAGGCCTACATCGAGTTCGCCGCCGCCGAGCACCGTTTCGACGTGGCGGCATTGGTCGCGCGATTTCCCAATGTGGTGGTGGTGCGCACCTTCTCCAAAGCCTACGGCCTGGCAGGGCTGCGGATCGGGTACGCGGTGGCCGCGCGCGACCTGGCCGCGACGCTGTGGTCCCAGCAGCTGCCGTTCGGCATCGCGATCACCAGCCTGCTTGCCGTCGCGGCATCCTATGGCGCCGAAGGCGAACTGCTGCGGCGGATTCGGCTGATCACCGCCGAACGCCGCTATCTCCGGATGCACCTGAGCGCGATGGGGATCTACACCACCGACGCCCACGCGAATTTCACGTATCTGCCGTCCAGCGGGTGGCAGTCCCGGCCCTGGCGTGAGGTTTTCGGCGACAGCGGGCCGCGGGTGCGGTATTACGCGGACGGTGGCGCGCGGATCACCGTGGGCGGGCGCGCGTCGACGACGGCGGTGCTGTCGGCGTTGGGAAAGGCCACGCTCGGGCGCCAAGTGCGGTAAGAAGGGGCGTGGCGCAATCACAACCCGAGAAGCGTGATCCGATCGCGGCGGCGCGCGCCAATTGGGAGCGAGCCGGGTGGGGCGACGTGGCACCGGGCATGGTGGCGGTGACCTCGGTGATGCGCGCGCACCAGATCCTGCTGGCCCGCGTCGAGACGGCGCTGCGCCCCTACGACCTGAGCTTCTCGCGATACGAATTGTTGCGGCTGCTGGCCTTCAGCCGGACCGGGGCGCTGCCCATCACCAAGGCCTCCGACCGGTTGCAGGTCCACGTCACCAGCGTGACCCACGCGATCCGGCGGCTGGAGGCCGACGGGCTGGTGCAGCGGGTGCCGCACCCCACCGACGGGCGCACCACGCTGGTGCAGATCACCGAGCTGGGCCGCTCCACGGTCGAGGACGCCACCGTCACCCTCAACAAGCAGGTCTTCGCCGACATCGGGATGACCGACGCCGAATCGCAGGACCTGGCGTCGACGATCGAGACGTTGCGGCGGAACGCCGGCGACTTCTGAAAACAGGGCATCAGCTGCCGCGCAGCATCTCGATCACGGCGCTGAAGTCCTTGTCGGCGTGCTCGGCCGCGAATTCCGCGTAGATCTCGGCGGCGTGTGTACCCAGCGGCGCCGCAGCACCACTGGAGGACACCGCGTCCATCGCCAGGCCGAGGTCCTTGTTCATCAGCGCGGTGGCAAATCCGGGTTTGAAGTCGTTGTTGGCCGGGGACGTCGGGACCGGGCCCGGCACAGGGCAGTTGGTGTGCACCGCCCAGCAGTTGCCGGTCGCCCCGGTGATGACGTCGAACAGGGACTGGGCGGACAACCCGAGCTTCTCGGCCAGGATGAACGCCTCGCCGATCGCGATCTGCTGCACCGCCAGCACCATGTTGTTGCACACCTTGGCGGCCTGTCCGGCTCCGGCCGCGCCGCAGTGAATGATCTTGCCCGCCATGGGTTCCAGTACCGGCCGCGCCCGTAGCAGGGCCTCCTCGTCGCCGCCCACCATGAACGCCAGCGTCCCGGCGACCGCGCCCTTCACCCCGCCCGAAACGGGGGCATCCAGCTGCGCGACGCCGCTCGATTCGGCCAGCGCGTGCACGTCGCGGGCATCGTTGACCGAGATCGTGGAGCTGTCGATGAACAGCGCGCCGGGCCGCGCGGCGGGCAGGATCTCCTCGTAGCAGCGCTTGACCAGGTCCCCGTTGGGCAGCATGGTGATCACCACGTCCGACCCGGCCACCGCGTCGGTGGCGCTGTCGAATCCGGTGACGCCGGCCTCGGCCGCCGCGGACAGCGCCGCGGGTACGGGATCGAATCCGCGCACCGCATGTTGGGCCGCAACGAGATTGGTCGCCATGGGCCCGCCCATGTGGCCCAGGCCCAGGAAGGCCACCGTCAGGTGCTCGGTCATCTGGAGACCTTTCTATGTAGTTGTCTATGCGGTAGCGCGGACCCGTGCGGCTTCGGCCCGGCCGATGACCACCCGCATGATTTCGTTGGTGCCTTCCAGGATTCGGTGCACCCGCAGGTCGCGGACGATCTTTTCCAGACCATACTCGCGCAGGTAGCCGTAGCCACCGTGCAGCTGCAGGGCTTTGTCGGCGACCTCGAAGCAGGTGTCGGTGACGTAGCGCTTGGCCATCGCACACAACTCGACCTTGTCGGGATCGTCAGCGTCGAGCGCGTTGGCCGCCCGCCACAACATCATTCGCGATGTTTCGAGGCCGGTGGCCATGTCGGCCAGGGTGAACCGGATGGTCGGCTCGTCGAGCAGGGACGATCCGAAAGCCTGGCGATCGCGAACATAGGCACCGGCCTTGTCCGCGGCGGCCTGGGCGCCGCCGAGTGAGCACGCGGCGATGTTGAGCCGACCGCCGTTGAGCCCGTTCATCGCGATGCCGAATCCGGTGCCCTCGCCGTCGGCGCCGCCCAGCATCGCGTCGGCCGGCACCCGGACCCCCTCCAGGATCACCTGCGCGGTGGGTTGGGCGTGCCAGCCCATCTTCTCCTCGAGCGAGCCGAAACTCAGCCCCGCGGCGCCCTTTTCGACCACGAAGGCCGAGATGCCGCGCGGTCCCTCGCTACCCGTCCTGGCCATCACCACGTAGACGTCCGAGGCGCCCGCGCCGGAGATGAACTGCTTGACGCCGTCCAGCACGTAGTCTGCATTTTTTTCGGGGCCCTGCCTGACCGCGCGGGTGCTCAGCGCGCTGGCGTCGGACCCGGCGCCCGGCTCGGTGAGGCAGTAGCTGGCGATGACGTCCATCGACGCCAGCCGCGGGACCCAGTCCTTGCGCTGCTCGGCGGTGCCGAAGGTGTCGATCATCCACGCGCACATGTTGTGAATGGACAGGAACGCGGCGGTGGTGGGGTCGGCGATGGCCAGCTGCTCGAAGATGCGGACACCGTCGAGCCGGCGCAGTCCGCTGCCGCCGACGTCCTCGCGGCAGTAGATCGCCGCCATGCCGAGCTCGGCCGATTCGCGCAGCACGTCGACCGGGAAATGTTTGGCCGCATCCCATTCCAGGGCGAACGGGGCGAGGCGCTTGGCGGCGAACGCGGCGGCGGTCTCGGTGATCACCCGTTCGTCCTCGTTGAGGGTAAATGAAGCCATAAAGCAGCGCACCTAATCCATTGTGGGAATGACGAATTCGGCGCCATCCTTGATGCCGGACGGCCAGCGGGACGTCACGGTCTTGGTCTTTGTGTAGAACATGATCGACGACGGGCCGTGCTGGTTGAGGTCGCCGAACCCGGACCGCTTCCAGCCGCCGAAGGTGTGGTAGGCCACCGGCACCGGGATCGGCACGTTGACACCGACCATGCCGACCTGCACGCGGGAGACGAAGTCGCGGGCCGCGTCGCCGTCGCGGGTGAATACCGCGACGCCGTTGCCGTATTCGTGTTCGGACGGCAGTCGCAGCGCCTCCTCGTAATCGTGCGCGCGCACGATGCACAACACCGGCCCGAAGATCTCGTCGGTGTAGATCGACATGTCCGGGGTGACGTGGTCGAACAAGGTGGGGCCGATGAAGAAGCCGCCTTCGAGGTTGGCGTCACCGAAAGCCAGGTCGTCGCTGGCCCGTTCGCGGCCGTCGATGACCAACTCGGCTCCCGCGTCCACCCCCTGGGCGATGTAGTCGCGCACCCGCGCCACGGCGGCGTCGGTCACCAGCGGACCGTAGTCGGCCTTGGGGTCCAGGCTGTGGCCCACGCGCAGGTTGTTGATCCGTTCGATGAGCCGGGCGCGCAGCCGGTCGGCGGTCTGGTCACCGACCGGGACCGCCACGCTGATCGCCATGCAGCGCTCGCCGGCGCTGCCGTACCCGGCGCCGATCAGGGCGTCGACGGCCTGGTCCAGGTCGGCGTCGGGCATCACGATCATGTGGTTCTTGGCGCCGCCGAAGCACTGCGAGCGCTTGCCGGTGGCCGCGGCCCCGGCGTAGATGTACTGGGCGATGTCGGAGCTGCCGACGAACCCGACCGCCTGGATGTCGGGGTGGTTCAGGATGGCGTCGACGGCCTCCTTGTCGCCGTGCACGACCTGGAACACGCCCGGCGGCAGCCCCGCCTCCAAGAAGAGCTCGGCCAGCCGCACCGGCACCGACGGGTCCCGCTCGCTGGGCTTGAGCACGAACGCGTTACCGCAGGCCAGCGCCGGGCCGGCCTTCCACAGCGGGATCATCGCCGGGAAGTTGAACGGGGTGATGCCGGCGACGACGCCCAGCGGCTGGCGCAGCGAGTAGACGTCGATGCCCGGGCCGGCGCCCTCGCTGTATTCGCCCTTGAGCAGGTGCGGGATGCCGATGCAGAACTCGATGACCTCGATGCCGCGCTGGATGTCACCCTTGGCGTCGGCCAGTGTCTTGCCGTGCTCGCGCGACAGCAGCTCGGCCAGCTCGTCGTTGTGTTTGTTGACCAGCTCGATGAAGCGCATCATCACCCGCGCGCGTCGCTGCGGATTTGTTGCGGCCCAACCCTTTTGGGCCTCGACGGCTGATGCCACCGCGGCATCGATGTCGGCCTGGCCGGCCATGGGCACCGTCGCCTGAACACCCCCGGTGCTGGGGTCGAAGACGTCAGCGCTGCGGCCGGACTGGCCGGCGGTGCGCTGCCCATCGATGAAGTGCGGAATCTGTGTGGTCATGGGGCCCTCGAGTGTGGTTGACGGGCGTAAAGCGGATACTTGCATATCCTAGTAACCCTGTTCGACCCTTGGCAAGGTGGGTGCGGGGCTAGCCTGACAGCTGTATGCACACCATCGAGGCCGACTACCTGGTAGTCGGCGCGGGCGCCATGGGCATGGCGTTCATCGACACGCTGGTCGCCGAGACGGAGGCCCGCGTGGTGGTGGTGGATCGCCACCATGCGCCCGGTGGGCACTGGACCATGGCCTACCCGTTTGTGCGGCTGCATCAGCCCTCGGCGTTCTACGGCGTCAACTCGTCACGGCTGGGCCGCGACACTATCGACCAAGTGGGTTGGAACCGCGGCCTTTAC
Organism: Mycobacterium colombiense; assembly: GCF_001672755.1. Taxonomy (GTDB): domain Bacteria; phylum Actinomycetota; class Actinomycetes; order Mycobacteriales; family Mycobacteriaceae; genus Mycobacterium; species Mycobacterium colombiense_C. Next base: position 28,871 of record NZ_LZKI01000171.1, read on the forward strand.
GAACTGGCGACCGCCGGCGAGATCTGCGCGTACTACGCGGGCATCATGCGCCGGGAGTGGTTGCCGACCGGCCGGGTCGGCTATTTCCCGATGAGCGAATACCTCGGCCAAAGCTGTGGTGAAGGCCGGTTTCGCACGCTGGCCGGCGCCGACCACACCGTCCGCGTGACGGGCCGCGTCGTCGACGCCACTTACATGCGGGTCACCGTTCCGGCCATGCGGCGCCCGCCCTACGAAGTCGCCGAAGGCATCCGATGCGTGCCGCCCAACGACCTGCCCCGGTGCGGCGCGCACGAGCGCTACGTGATCGTCGGGGCCGGCAAGACCGGCATCGACACCTGCCTGTGGCTGCTGGGTCACGGTGTCGGGCCGGACCGGCTGACCTGGATCATGCCCCGCGACTCCTGGCTGCTGGACCGCGAAACGATGCAGCCCGGCGCGTTGTTCGCCGACAAGATCAAGGCCAGCTTCACCGCACAGCTGCGCGCGATCAACGACGCGGCCACGGTGCACGATCTGTTCACGCGTCTCGAGGATGCCGGCGTGCTGTTGCGGATCGACCCCGCGGTCCGGCCCGCCATGTACCGCTGCGCGACGGTCACCCGGCTCGAACTCGAGCAGTTGCGCCGCATCACCGACGTGGTGCGCCTGGGCCACCTGCTGGCCATCGAGCCGGGCAGGATGGTCCTGGACGGCGGTGCCGTCGCGCTCGGCGGCGACGAGCTGTTCATCGATTGCACCGCGGATGGCGCCGAAAAGCGGCCCGCTACAACCATTTTCGGTCCCGGGCGCATCACCCTGCAGAGCGTGCGCGGCTGCCAGCAGATCTTCAGTTCCGCGCTGATCGCGCACGTCGAAGCCGCCTATTGTGACGACGCCGTGAAAAACGAGCTGTGTGTGCCCCTGCCGCATCCGGACACCGACGTCGACTGGTTGCGGCTGGCGCTGGCCGACTACAGCAACCAGCTGCGTTGGTTCGATGACCCGGAGTTGATGTCCTGGTTGTCCGCGGCGCGCCTGGACCTGTTCGGCCATCTGATCGGACACCTGTTGCCGTCGGCGTCGGCGAAGCCCCGGGTGCGGATGCGGATCCTGGGCATCGCCAAGTCCGTCTTCTCCGCCACCGCGACCAAGCTCGACCGGCTGATGGCCGCCGAAGCCGCACTCGCGGCGCCCTGACCCGTGTAACCCGAGTCGATATTCATCGGGTGAAGGAGGCATGTGGCGGCAAGAAACGAACCCGTCGGCCCGCGACCCCTGCGCGCGGTGCCCGACAGTGGCGATGATGCCGGCTACCCGAACTGGGAAGCCGTCTACTCCGACAATGTGACCTGGGTGTACCGCACGCTGTTCGCGCGCGTCGGCAATCAGACCGACGCCGAAGACCTCACCGCCGAGGTCTTCCTCGCCGCGCTGCGGCCGCTGCGGCTGACCGCGAGCGTCGCCGAGGTGCGCGCGTACCTGCGGGCGACTGCCAGGACGGTGCTGGCCGCGCACTGGCGCGAGACGCTGGGCCGGGAGATAACCTCGATCGAGGACATCGAACAACCAGCCGAGAGCCAGGACGCGATTAGCACCGCGCCGCAGCGTGTTGCCCGGGTTCTGGACAACCTGCCGGACCGCTACCGCCAGATCCTGGAATCGCGCTTCCTGCAGGGCAATTCGATCAAGGAGTCAGCCGCGGAACTCGGGATCAGCGTGGTCAATGCCAAAGTGCTCCAGCACCGCGCCCTGCGGCTGGCGGCGCAGGTCAACGATGGGGGCCAGCCATGAATGCGCGAGGGCTGCGACGCTATGTCGACGATCTGCTGCGGGGGCGCCGGCCCAGGCCGTTCGCGCCCGACGAGTTCGAGGCGGCGCAACTGCGCACGGCCATCGAGCTGCGCGCCGCCCGCGACGGTGGTGACGCGCCGCGCCAGGAATTCGTCACCGACCTGCACCGGCGTATCGGCGAGCAGATGTCCGGCGCGCCAACGGAACCGCCGCAGGCGCGCGGCAGCACGCGCCGTCAGGTCATCGTCGGCACGTCGGCCGCCGCCACCGCCGCGGTCGCCGCGGTGTCCGTCGATCGCACGCTGATCGCGGGACGAACCGGCGACGGTCGGGCCCCCGAGGTTGCCGCCGGGCAACTCGCGCCCAACGAGGGCAGTTGGCAGCGCGTCGCGGCCGGCTCGGACGTGCCCGACGGCGCGACGCGCGCCTTCGACCTCGGCTCGGTCACCGGATTCGTCCGCCGCGTCGACGGCAAGATCCAGGCGATCTCCGGGGTGTGCACCCATCAGGGCTGCAAGCTGTGGTTCGACGCACCCGACGACACGCTGCGCTGCCCCTGCCACACCACGTCGTTCTCGCCCAGCGGACAGGTGCTCACCCACCAGCTGCCGATCGCGCCAAAGCCATTGCCCGCATTGATGGTTCGTGAGGTCAACGGGGTCATCGAGGTATTCGCACCGCCGCGTACCGAGCAGCCGGCCTGAGTGGTGTAACCCACCGCCCTATCTCTGGGCATGGATATACCCCTGCTTCGAAGGCAGCCGGCGACCGTGGCGGCCGTGGGTGTGCTGCTGTTGGCCGGTTGCTCCCAGTCACGGCCGGTGGCGACCACCGCCGCGCCCACTACCGGAGTGTCGATTACCGCGCCGGCGGCGCCGGTGCGCGGCGACCAGGTCACCATCGACGGTTTCGCGTTCGCGCCGGTGACCCTGACCGTGCCCGCCGGGACCACGGTCACGTGGACCAACCGCGACGAAGAACCCCACACGGTGGCCGCCAGCGACGGCTCGTTTCACTCACCCGGGATGGGAACCGGAGCCACATTCACCCACACCTTCCCCACCGCAGGGACTTTCGACTACGTCTGCTCGATCCACCCGATGATGCGTGGCACCGTGGTGGTGACGTGATGAGTGCCGAGGCGAACGCCATGACCCGCCGCCAGCTCATCCGGCACACCGCATGGTTCGGAGCGGCGGTCGGATTCGCCGTGACCGGCGGCGAGGTCATCTCGCATGTCGCGGGCCAGGCGAAGGCGCAGCACGCGGCGGGCCGGCCCGCCCTGCGGTTCGCCCAGATCAGCGACAGCCATATCGGTTTCACCGGGGCGCCCAACCCGGACGTCGCCGGAACGTTTCGCCACGCGATCGATCAGGTCAACAACCTCGGGTACACACCGGATTTCGTCATCCACACCGGAGACCTCACCCACCTGTCCAGCCCGGAGCAGTTCGACCAGGTGAAGCAGATGATGACCGGGCTCAAGACTCCGCATGTGTTCACCGTGCCGGGGGAGCACGACTCGATCGACGACGCGGGTCAAAAGTACCGAAACACGTTCGGCGCCGGGTCCGTTGGCGACGGGTGGTACAGCCTGGACATCGCCGGCGTGCACCTGATCGCGTTGGTCAACACGTTGAACCTGCGCAAGCTCGGTCATCTGGGCGCCGACCAGCTGGAGTTCGTCAAGAAGGATGTCGCGCGTCTTTCCAGCGATACCCCCATCATCGTGTTCAGCCACATCCCGCTGTTCGCGATGTACCCGCAATGGGGCTGGGGCACCGACGACGCCACCCAGGCGCTGAGCTATCTAAGGCGGTTCTCCTCGGTCACATGCCTCAACGGCCACGTCCACCAACTGTTCTCCAAGACCGAGGACAACGTCACGTTCTACAGCGGAACCACCACCGCGTACCCGCTGCCGCGACCGGGTGACGGTCCCGCGCCCAAGCCGGTCACGCTGCCGGCCGGCAGGCTGCGCGATGCGCTGGGCATCCGCGAGGTCAGCTACACCAAGGGAGAGGCCGCCCTGGCCTTGAAGGAGACCGCACTGCAATGACTTTGACGAGCATCTCGGTCCGGCTAGGCCTGGCCGCCTCGTTGATCATCAGCGCCGCCAGCCACGCCTACCTCTATGTGCATGGCTACCAACATATTCCGGATATCGGTCCCGCATTCATGGCCCAGGCCAGCCTTTCGTTCGCGATCGCGCTACTGATCCTCGTCGGCGGTCCCGCGTGGCTGCGCTGGGCCGGTGCCGCGGTGGCGGCCGGCTCCCTGGTCGCGTTCGTGTTGTCGCGCACCGTCGGCCTGTCCGGCTTCTTAGAACGGGGCTGGGAACCGGCACCGTACGCGGCCGTCAGCGTGGCGGCCGAGGTGGCCACCGTTGTGCTGTGGGGGCTTGGTGCACGCTTTCGGCTTCGAAGGAACCAGACCACTTTCGTTTGAGTGACCGCGAAATCAGGTGACACCGGCGGCGACGCCGGGATCGTCGACGTCGCCCTCGGACGCCCTCACGCCGGTTTCTTCCCGGGCGGCAGCGTGGCTGCCGTCGCGACGATCGAGAACACGTTCGGATGCAGCCAGGTGAGCCCGCAAATGGTGAGCAACTGCTGAATCGGAAAGGCGCTAGGCGGTGCCCGGGGCCTCCGGAGCCGGCTGGTCGGCCCGGGCGTCGGCGGTGCTGACAGGTCCGGGTACGTCGGAGCTGGACGCGACGGGAGCCGACCACTTGATCCGAAGCCGGCGCTTGAGGGACATCGAGGGTTTCTCGATGAGGAACCAGCTCACCGCGGCAAGCGGCAGGGTGGTCGCCACCGCCACGAGAAAGAACAGCACCGGGTGCAGGCGCGTCGCAAGCCCACTGACGGCCAGCAATTGCTGGGCCGGGAACGCGTAGATGTAGACGCCGTAGGACAGATCGGTGCGCAGCCTCAACCGTTCGCTCTTCAGTAGCGAGCCCGACACGATGACGGCGTAGGCCAGCGGAAGCGCGCCGACCACCCGGTAATCGGGCAGCACCGCGGCCGCCGCCACGATGACGATGCAGACGGCGACGAGCGACCATCGGGCCGGGATGACGTCGCGCCACTGGTACATGACGGCTCCGGCAGCGAACATGATGGCCGAGCGCACCGCAAGCTGCGGAATGGTCCAAACCCCGGGGAAGGTCAGGGGCGGCACGACCAACGCCGCCAGCGTTGCCACCACCAGAACCGCGGGGGATATCCAGCGGCGATTAGCCAGTCCCGCCACACCGATCGCGGCAACGAAGAGGTAGCACAACAGTTCCCAGATCAACGACCACATGGAGCCGTTCCAGGCGGGTCCACCCGGCACGCCGTGCAGCGTGCCGTCGATGGTGGGCTGCAGATAAGCGATCGCACTGTTTTTCACGACGTACACCAGCGGTGCGGTGGACGCGAGCAGCTTGGTGGCCGAACCGCCTTGGATCACCATGCTGAGCGGGGCGAAGACGAATGCGGTCACGAGCAGGCAGATGTAGAAACCGGGCAGGATGCGCAGCGCGCGGGCGGTGAGATAGTCGCGCAGTCGTGGGTCGGTGAGCCAGCTCCGGGTGATGAGGAAGCCCGAGATCGCGAAGAATCCGTCGACACCTACCGAGAAGAAAAGCTGCAGGGTCGCCTTCGGGGGCATATGGCCGGTGATAGGCCACGAGTGGAAGAGCATCACCTCGGCCGCCAGCGCCAACCGAAGTGCGTTGAGCGCGTTTCTTCGCGGATCGAATACCTGCCCTAGTTTCATCCAGCCTCCGCCCCCTGCACACCACTCGTCACCGGCGCCATCGTACGGGCCCGCGATCGTGGCTAGGCGGCACCGGGGACCTCCGGCGGCATCGCCATCGCCGCTTGCTCGCGCGAGTCGGCAGATCTCCGTTTCAGTCGCGCCTTGAGCGACCTCGCCGGCTTTTCCACCAGGAACCAGCTCGCCGCGGCCAGCGGCAGGGTGGCCAGCGCCACGGTCAGGCAGAACACGATCGGATTCAGGCTGAGCAACCCGAGGACCGCCAGCAGCTGTTGAGTCGGATACGCATAGATGTACATGCCGTAGGACAGGTCGGTGCGCAACCTCAATCGCTTGTTGTGCAACAGGGACCCGGAAACGATGACGGCGTAGGCCAGCGGCACGGCGGCGACCACCCGGTAGTCGGGCAGCTGGCCGGCCACCAGCACGATGACCACGCTCACCGCGACCAGCGACCAGCGGGCGGGAATCACGTCGCGCCACTGATACAGCAGCGCTCCGGCGGCGAACATGATCGCGGCCCGGCAGGCCAGGAAGATGATGACGACGCCCACGTTGCCGGTCGGCTTGTTGAACACCTCGGGGAAGGTGACCGGGGGCATCATGGAGGCCCCGATGGCGGCCACCACCAATATCGCCGGGGAGACCCACCGGCGGTTGGCCAGTCCGGCCAGGCCGATGGCGGCGACGACCAGATAGCACATCACTTCCCAGAACAGTGACCACAGCGAAGCGTTCCAGATGCCCGCATTGGGGATGTTGAACGGAGTGCCGCCCACGTCGGGCTTGAGCCACAAGACCGCGATGTTTTTCAGGACGTATTCGAACGGCGCGAACGAGAACAGCAGTTTGGTCGGCGAACCGCCCTGGATCGCCACACTGAGCGGGGCGAACACGAAGGCCGTCACGATCATGCAGACGTAGAAGCCGGGCAGGATGCGCAGGGCCCGGGCGGCGAGGTAGGCGCGCAGCTTCGGGTTACTCAGCCAGCTCGCGGTGATGAGGAAGCCCGAGATCGCGAAAAACCCGTCCACCCCCACGGAGAGCAGGAGCTGCAGAACGGCCCGCAGCGAGGGCAGATGGCCACGAACCGGGTAGGTGTGCCAGAAGATGACCTCCGCCGCGAGCGCCAACCGCCATGCGTTCAGTGCGTTGCTTCGCGGATCGAAAACCTGCCCCAGCTTCATCGGCGTCCCCCGCCACCCGCATCGGGCGTCATCGGCATCATCGGCGCAATCTTAGCGCCCTCGAAGAGAGAAAAGGGCCCGTTCACGCTATCCGACGGATCAGGCGACCGCAAACGCAGCGCTAGTTTATACGTGTCTAACGAGGTGGTGGGGCGGCCGGCGCCTTTTTGCACGCGGTGAGTCCAACAGTGTTGCGGGATAAAGCACATCGCGGTGGTGGGCCGACGAGTGCGCCGGGCAATCCGTGAATGTCGCCGATGCGGTACCGGCTGCCCAGCCAATTGCCCTGGCTAACAGTGTGTCTGGCTACGCCGATCTTGCGACGTCAGCCGCGCATACCGTCGATGAATGCCGTTGTCTCGTCCCAGGTGGGCAGCAAGCCGGAGGCGCGCACTTCCTCGAGGCTGGGCGCCGCCGCATCGCGGTCGGACAAGTTGGGCGGCGCGCCGTCCACCAGCGGCCAATCGATGCCCAGCGCCGGATCGGTTGCGCAGATCGTGTGTTCGCGCTCCGGGTTGTATTCCGCCGAACACAGATACATCACCGTCGAATTGTCTTGCAGCGCCAGGAAGCCATGGCCCAGGCCTTCGGAAAGGTAGATCGTCCGGTGATCGGTGTCGTCGAGCAGCACCGAATCCCATTGCCCGAACGTCGGCGAACCCACCCGGATGTCGACGACGACGTCGAACACCGAACCGCGAACGCAGGTCACGTACTTGGCCTGGCTCGGCGGCACCTGGGCGAAATGCAGTCCGCGCAACACCCCGGCCGATGACACCGAGCAATTGGCCTGCCGGACGTCCAGGCGATGACCGGCGAAGGAGCGGAAACCCTTGTCGGTGAGCCATTCGAAGAAATGGCCGCGCGAGTCGCCGTGCACTTTAGGGGTGATCTCCCAGGCGCCGGGAACTTTCAGTTCGCGAACTTCCATGCTACTGCCCACGCTCTTCGTAGCGGGCTTCCGAGGCGTCTTTCAAAGGACGCCACCACGATTCGTTTGCGCGATACCAGTCAATGGTGGCACGCAGACCCTCCTCGAAGTCGGTATGCTTTGGCGCCCAACATAATTCGTCATACAGCGTCGACGGGTCGATGGCGTAACGCAAATCGTGGCCGACGCGATCGGTGACGTGGTCGAAATCGTCGGGCTCGCGGCCCATCATCTGCAGCAGCGTGCGCAGCACGGTCAGGTTGTCGCGCTCGCCTTCGGAGCTGATCAGGTAGGTGCGTCCGATCTCGCCCTTGTCCAGGATGCGCCGGACCGCGCTGTTGTGGTCGTCGACGTGAATCCAGTCGCGGACGTTGGCGCCGGCGCCGTACAGCTTGGGCCGCCGGCCGGTGAGCACGTTGGTGATCTGGCGCGGGATGAATTTCTCGACGTGCTGATACGGCCCGTAATTGTTGGAGCAGTTCGAGATCGTCGCGCGCACCCCATGCGAGCGCACCCAGGCGCGCACCAGCATGTCGGCGGCGGCCTTGGTCGCCGAATACGGGCTGGACGGGTTGTAGGGCGTTGCCTCGGTGAACCGCTGCGGATCGTCGAGCTCCAGGTCGCCGTAGACCTCGTCGGTCGAGATGTGGTGCAGCCGCACGCCGTAACGTCGCACTGCCTCGAGAATGGTGAAGGTGCCGACCACGTTGGTGTGCAGGAACGGCTCGGGGCTGTCCAGCGCGTTGTCGACGTGGCTCTCCGCCGCGAAATGCACCACCGCATCGGATTCGGCGACCAGCCGCGACACCAGCTCGGCGTCGGTGATGTCACCGACCACCAGCTCTATCGAGTCCTCGACGTCGGCCAGTGACTCGCGCCGACCCGCATAGGTCATCGCGTCGAGCACCGTCACGGAGTCCTCGGGGTGTTCGCGGACCGTGCTGTGCACAAAGTTGGCGCCGATGAATCCTGCGCCGCCGGTGACCAGTAACCGCATGCCCAAACCCTAACGGAGCCGATCGGTCAGTTTGCGCGAGTTAGCCCCAGAGGTCCGGTCAATTCACTTAGCGCAGGTAGCAGCGTTTCTTTGTCGTGGCCGCCCAGCACCTGGATCGCCACGTGATCGGCTCCGGCCTCCAGATGTTCACCCAACCGCCGCGCGATGTCCTCCGGGGTGCCATAGGCGACCACCGCGTCGATCAGCCTGTCGCTGCCGGGCTTGTGCACGTCGGCTTCGGTGAACCCCAGCCGCAGCCAGTTGTTCACGTAGTTGCTCAGGCCCAGGTAGTGCTCGACCGTCTGACGCCCGATCGCGCGCGCCTTCTCCGCGTCGGTGGTGAGCACCACCTTGTGTTCGGGCGCCAAATACACTGCACCGCCCAGCAAATCGCGCGCCTTGGCGGTGTGTTCCGGCGTGGTCAGGTAGGGATGCGCACCCGCGGCGCGCTGCGCGGCGAGGCCCAGCACCCGCGGCCCGAGTGCGGCGAGCACCCGCCGGCTGGTCGGCACCAGGGCCGCGTCGAGTTCGTCGAGGTAGGAGACCAGGGCGTCGTACGGCTTCACATATTCGCCGGTGTGCTCCCGGTGGCCCACGCCGACACCCAGCAAAAACCTTCCCGGATGGCCTGATTCGATCCGGTGAAAGGACTCGGCGACGGCCGGGGCGGGCGCCGACCAGATGTTGACGATCCCGGTGGCCAGCTGCAGCGACGTCGTGGCCGCCAGGGCCGGGTCGACCCAGGACAGATCGGCATCCGGTGATCCGCCGATCCAGGCGGCGCCGTAGCCCAGCGATTCGATGCCCGCGGCCAATTCGGGGGAGATCGACCGGGTGGGCAACCACACGCCGAACCGGCCCAGCTCGGGCTTGAGCGAAACTTCCTCGGTCATCTGGCTCCCCCTACGGCGTGTCAGGACTGCTTCAACCCCAGTGGCCCGGCCAGTTCGGCCAGCGCCGAGACCAGGTTTTCATCCTTCGTCAAAACCTGCACGGGGACGTGATCGGCGCCGGCGTCGAGGTGTTCGGAGAGCCGCGCCGCGATCTGGTCCACGGTGCCATACGCCACCACCGCGTCCACCAGACGGTCGCTGCCCGGCCGGGTGACCTCCTCCTCGGTGAAACCCAGCCGCTTCCAGTTGTTTCGGTAGTTGGCGAGGTTGAAATAGACATCGAGGGCCTTGCGTCCGACCGCGCGCGCCTTCTCGGCGTCGGTGGTCAGGATCGCCTTGTGCTCGGGCGCCAGGAACGCCGACGGCCCGATGAGTTCGCGGGCCTTCGCGGTGTGTTCCGGGGTGGTCAGGTAGGGGTGCGCCCCGGCCGAGCGTTCGGCGGACAGCTTGAGCACGCGCGGGCCCAGCGCCGCCACCACCCGGCGGTTGGCGGGTACGCCGTAGTCATCGAGCTGCTTGAGGTAATCGGTGAGCGCGTCGTAGGGCTTGCGGTACTCGGTGTGCGCCTCGGGATGGCCGACGCCGATGCCCAGCAGGAAGCGGCCGGGGTAGGCCTTGTCGATGCGGTGGAAGGATTCGGCCACCGGCTTGGCGGCCGCGGTCCAGATGTTGACGATGCCGGTGCCCACCTGCAGCGTCGTGGTCGCCTCCAGCAGGGGCTCGACCCAGGCCAGCTCGGCGGGTGGTGAACCGCCGACCCAGACGGCGCCGTAGCCCAGCGCTTCGATGTCCCCGGCCTGTTCGGGTGTGACGCCGCGTCCGAACGATCCGAACCGGCCGAGATCGGGTTTGCCCGCTGCATCGGTCATGGTGTTCCCAACCTGCGCCCGGTGAAAGCTATTCCGGGTCGGCCACATCCTCATCGGCATCGTCGAGAACGGCACCGGCGACGCCGGCGGCGGGCGGCTCCAGCGGCAGCAGCACGATGAACCGGGTGTCGCCGGGCCGCGATTCCACCCGCAGGTCCCCGCGATGCTTCTTCACCACGATGTTGAACGCCAGGTCCAGACCCAGCCCGGTGCCCTCGCCGAAGGGCTTGGTGGTGAAGAACGGCTCGAAGATGTGCTCGCGCACGTCCTCGGGTATCCCCGGCCCGGTGTCGCAGATTTCGATGCGGGCCAGCTTCTCGCCTTCCCGGCAGGTGCGGATGGTCAGCGTGCCCCCGGTGTCGCGCATCGCGGCGATCGCATTGTCGATGATGTTGGTCCACACCTGATTGAGATCACCTGGGTAGCAAGGGATTTCGGGCAAAGTCTGGTCGAACTCCTTGACCACCGTGACGGCGGGCTGGGTGCCGGCGTCTTTGCCCGCGTCCTTGGTCAATCGGTCGGCGAACATCACCAGCGTGCTGCGCAGCAGATCGTGCACGTTCGTCACCTGGAACGGGGCCCGATCCAGCTGCGAATACTGCTTGGCGTCGGCGACCAGCGCCGAAATCCGTTTGCTCGCTTCGAGAATCTGGTTCATCAGCAGTTCGCTCTCGATGGTGTAGTTGATCCATCGGATCGCCTGCTCCAGCGACGTCGACGCGAGCTCCTGGCTGACCGCGGAAATCCGCTCCAGCCAATCGGTGTCGATGCCGCCCTCGACGAACGTCGGCGCGATGTCCCACCCGCCGTCGATGCCGTGGTCGTCCAGCCAGTCGCCGACGGCGTCCTCGCGGTCGGAGGTCTCCAGCGCGCTGAGATGTTGTGAGGCCGACTTGGCGACCTGTTCGGCGACCCGCTCCTGCAGCTGCACCAGCGCGCTCAGCGCCTCGGGGGTGATGGTGCCGTCGGCGAGCATCGCCAGCTTGTGGCGCATGTTGGCCACGCGTT
>NZ_LZKI01000172.1 GCF_001672755.1 Mycobacterium colombiense
GCTTCACCCGAACCCGGCTGCGCACCGAGGTGCTGCCGCTGCTGGAGGACGTCCTCGGCGGTCGGCGTTGTGCGGATCCTGCCAAGGGGTCAGCCCCAGCTCCGCGCACGCCGCGTGGGTGGCGGCGCGCCGGACCTCGAGCAACGGCCGGCACCACGGCGGGTCGTAGGGGCGCATCCCGGCGATCGAGCGCACTCCGGACCCGCGGCCCAGCCCCAGCAGCACCGTCTCGGCCTGGTCGTCGAGCGTGTGCCCCAACAGCACCGGGCCGGTGTGATAGGCGCTCAACGCGGCGTAGCGGGCCGCGCGCGCCGCCGCCTCGGGACCGCCCCGGTTGCCCACCTGCACCCGGACCACTTGAGCCCCAACGCATCCCAACGCGATGGCCTGCGCCCGGGCGGCCTCGGCGACCGCCGCCGAGTCGGATTGCAAGCCGTGGTCGACGATCACTGCCGTGGTGGGCCGCAGCTGAGCCGCCACCGCGGTCAGGGCCAGGGAATCGGGACCGCCGGACAGCGCCACGCACCACTGTTCGACGGTGGCGAGGTGGGTCTTGACGAACGCCTCGACAGCCGCGCGCAGCCGGCCTACAGCACCCGGTCGATCCACCGCTGGGGTTCTTCGATCTCGGTGGGCAGCGGCAGCGTGTCCGGGCCCGTCCAGATGGCGTTGAACCGGGCCATCCCCACCTGGCCGACCACGTGGTCGACGAACGCCTTGCCGCGGGTGTATTGGCTGAGCTTGGCGTCGAGGCCCAGCAGCGCGCGCAACAACCGCTGCAGCGGGGGCTGCTTGCGGTGGCGGCGCTCGTCGAACCGGCGGCGGATGGTGGCCACCGACGGCACCGCCATCGGCCCGACGGCATCCATGACGTGGTCGGCGTGGCCCTCCAGCAGGGTGCCCAGAACCAGCAGCTGGTCCAGCGCCTGCCGCTGCGGTTCGGACTGCACCGCGCGAACCAGCCCGAGAATGCCCGACGAGTTGGCGTCGGATTCCGGCGTTCCGGCGCCGCGGTTGCGGGCATAGTCGGCGAGTCGGCCGATCACCTGCCCCATGTCCTCACCGGCGTCGCGGGTCAGCAGGCCCAGCGCCTGCGACATGTAGTCGGGCAGCCACGGATTGGCGGTGAACTGCACGCGATGGGTCACCTCGTGGAGGCACACCCACAGCCGGAAATCGGACGGCTGAACCCGAAGCTGCCGCTCGACGGCGATGACGTTGGGATAGACCAGCAGCAGGCAGCCGGTTCTGGCCCCGTCGTTGGCGGCGAACGGGTCGTATTGGCCGAGAATGCCCGAGGACACGTAGGCCAGGACGGCGCCGGTCTGCGCGCCGGTGACGCGGCCGGTGAGAAACCCGTGCGGCTTCTCAGCGCCGTTCATCATGACCCGCATCGACTCGGTGGCCGCGGCGATCCAGTCCGGGCGGTCGACGATGCGCGCGGCCGGCACCGCGCCGTCGGTGACCAGCCCGGTGACGTCACGCACCAGCGGTTCGGCTTTGGTGGACGCGTTGGCGAGCTCGTCGATCACCTGGCGCCGGGTGTAGTCGCTGGACGGCGGACCCGGACGGGCCAGCCGCCGCCCGACGGTGGCCGCGAACCGCCAGTCGACGGCGGTACCCAGCGTCAGGTCCGACGACGGCGTCATGAGCACCCGCAGGACCACAACCGGGTGGCCAGGGCATCCATCACGTTGCGGCCGTTCGGGCCGGCGTTGTTGGAGACGAACGCGAAGGTGAGCACCCGGCCGCTGCGGTCGGTGAGCACCCCCGCCAGCGCGTTGATGGCGGTCAGCGAGCCGGTTTTGGCCCGCAACCAGCCCGCCGGGCCCTGCGTCGTGGAGGCGTCGGTGAAGCGATCGGCCAGCGTCCCGCTGCCGGCGGCGATCGGGAGCAGATCCAGCAGCGCCCGCAGCGACGGCTGGTCAGGTCCCGCGGCGGCCTGCAGGACGCCGTCGAGCGTCTTGGCCGTCAGCCGGTCGTCGACGGAGAGCCCACTGGAATCCAGCAGCGCCACACCCGCCGTGTCGACGTGCGCGGTGGTCAGTCGGTTGGTCACCGCGTCGGCGGCGCCGGCGAAGCTGCGCGGCCGGTTGATGGCGGCCGCCACCTCGCGGGCGATGCTTTCGGCCAGCACGTTGTCGGAGTGGTCCATCATCTCGGACAGCCGCTGGACCAGCGGCGCCGACTGCACGACCGCCAGCTGCCGGGCGCCGGACGGCGCGGTGGCGGTCGTCACCGCGTTGGGGTCCAGGCCCAGCGCCTTGGCCAGTTCGCGACCGGCGTCGAGGGCCGGGGTCCGGGTCCGCCGCGAGTTGACCGTCGACGGCTGGATGCGTCCGGCGTCGATCATCACCGACTCGATCGGCGCGATGTCGCCGTTGTCGACGTCGGCGAGGTCCCAGCCCTGCGCCATGGTCGGCCCGCTGAACGCGGAGGTGTCCACCTGCACCGAGGTCGGTGTCACGCCGCTGCGGCGGATCTGTTCGACGAGATCGGACAGGCGCGCCGACCCGCGGTACCACGTGTCCACGCCGGGCGGGGCCGCCGACAGCGCCGGGTCGCCCGCGCCCACCAGCACGACGGGGCCCTGCGCGTTTTGGCTTCCGGCCACCACGCGGGTACTGATCCGGGCCTGGCGGTCCAGCGTCAGCAAGGCCGCGGCCGCGGTGAGCACCTTGTTCGTCGACGCCGGCACCAGCGGCACGTCGTCGCCGATCTGCCACAGCTCTTTTCCGGTGATGGCGTCGGTGACGCGTCCGCCCAGCCGGCCCAGGTTGGGGTCGCCCGCCACCGGCGCCAGCATCGCGGCGACGCCGGGTCCGCTGGGTAGCTCGGCGGTGTCGCTCACCGGGACCATGCCCGGCTTCACCGTCGGCGCGTGCGGCGGTGGGATCGGGGCATGCGCGCTGTTGGCGCCGTGTCCGGTCGTGGTGAAGAACGTCGCCGCCGCCACCACGGCGACGACGAACGCCAGCACGCCCAACCCGATGAGCACTGGGGTGGATTTTTGCCAGCGAGTACGGGCCATCACTCTCCTGACTGTCTCCAACCCATTCTGCCGAATCGGCGGCGATGCGCTCGACTAGGGTGTAGCAGAGCAAAATTGGCCTGCCTAAAAGACAAGGAGTCGACGCGGTGGAATTCGACGTGACCATCGAGATCCAAAAGGGCCAGCGGAACAAGTACGAGGTCGACCACGAGACTGGACGGCTACGTCTGGACCGCTACCTGTACACCGCGATGGCCTACCCGACCGACTACGGCTTCATCGAGGACACCCTCGGCGAGGACGGCGACCCGCTGGACGCGATGGTGCTGTTGCCGCAGTCGGTGTTCCCCGGCGTCATCGTGGAGGCCCGTCCGGTGGGCATGTTCCGGATGACCGACGAAAAGGGCGGCGACGACAAGGTGCTGTGCGTGCCGGCCGGCGACCACCGCTGGGAGCACATCCAGGACATCGGCGACGTTCCGGAGTTCGAGCTGGACGTGATCAAGCACTTCTTCGTGCACTACAAGGACCTGGAACCGGGCAAGTTCGTCAAGGCCGCGGACTGGGTCGGCCGCGAAGAGGCCGAGGCGGAGATCCAGCGCTCGATCGAGCGGTTCAAGGCCGAAGGGCACTGAACCACACCGCCGCGTTGACGCTTTCGGCGTAATCGCGCCCGCGCCGCAGCGGGATTTTCGGTGGCATCCTGGCGATGTGACCCCGGTGCTGCATTTCGCGGCGAATTTCTGGTGGCTGGTTTTCCCGCTGGGCGGTGCGATCGGCGGCGGCCTTCGGGCCATCGGCGCGGCCAACGAGCGTCGAGCCGAGCGCCGGATGGAGCGCTACCGGTTGAAGCAGCAGGCCAAGATCGCGGTGGCCGAGGCATCCGGGCGGGGGCGGACCCACGAGGAAGCCGACCGCCGGGAACTCGCCAAGCTCGTTGCCGCGCATGACCGTACCGATGCCCGGTGGTTCGACTACGAGGTCGACATCGCGAAGCTGTTGGACTTCCCGCTGATGACCAACATGCGCGACCCGCTCACCATCGCGTTCCACAAGGCGAAGCGCCGCGCCGACCTGCTGCGGCCGGAACCGCCCGACGCCCTGGTGGGCGACCGGGATGCGCTGCTGGACTACCGCGATGCCGTCGACGAGTACCTCAGCGCGTTCGAGATCGCCGAGGCCGAGGCGATCCGGCGGCGGCGCAGCGACTTCTCGGCCGACGACCAGCAGCGGCTGGCGCGCGCCCAGAACCTGCTGCACCTGGCGAACGACGACGCGGCGACGCGCGAGGAGCGCCAGAACGCCTACGCGCGGGCGACCAAGGAGCTCGACGGTTTGATCGCGCTTCCCGCCCCCGCCCGGGCCGCCATCGAACAGCGCATCGCCGGGCAGATCGAGGCCTAGACCGCTTGGGCCCCGGCGCGGGCATCGCGGCGATTGCGCAGGATGCTCCAGCCCAGCGACGCCGCGATGAAGACCACGCCGACCGAGGCGGTGACGGCCTCGGGGACCTCGAACTTGGGCTCGATGGAGGCCAGCATGATCACGGCCAGCGCCCCGATTGCCCAGTGCGCCCCGTGTTCCAGGTAGACGTAGCGGCCCAAGGCCTCCTGGTGGACCAGATAGATGGTGATCGACCGGACGAACATCGAGCCGACCAGCCCCAGCCCCAGCGCGATGATGATCGGGTCGGAGGTGATGGCGAACGCGCCGGTGACGCCGTCGAAGGAGAAGGCGGCGTCGAGGACCTCGAGGTAACCGAACAGGGCCAGGCCGGCCCAGCGCGTCGCCGCGCCGGCCGTGCCGGCTTCGGTGTCGGTGTCGGCCGGCCGGAATGCCCGGCTCAATCCGTTGACCACCAGATAGGTCACCATGCCCAACAGTCCGGCGGTCAGCACCGTGGCCGCCTCGTCGCCCGAGTGCGTCAATTGCGTGCCCACCAGCACCAGCGCCAGCGCGGCCACCACCAGCGATACCTGCCCCAGCCGGCCGATGCGCGCGAAGGGGATCTCAATCCATTTGAGCCACTTGATGTCTCGGTCATAGAAGACGAAATCCAGGAACAGCATCAACAGGAAGATGCCGCCGAACGCGGCGATCTGGGGGTGCGCGGCGATGACGAGCTTCTCGTAGCTGGGCGAGCCGTCCGGAAACTCGAGCGCGCCGTGCGGCGGCGGATGCAGCGCCAGCCCCATCGCGCGCACCGGTTCGAGCCCCGCGGTCACCCAGACGATGAGCAGCGGGAAGAGCAGTCGCATGCCGAACACCGCGACGAGGATTCCGATCGTCAGGAACATCCGCTGCCAGAAGCGGCTCATCCGCTTCAGGATCGAGGCGTTGATGATGGCGTTGTCGAACGACAGCGACACCTCGAGGGCGGCCAGCACCAGCAGCAGATAGAGACCTTTGAAGCCGCCGTAGGCGTATCCGAGGCACAGGGCCGCCGCGGTGACCACCAGCGAGATCCCGAAGGTGCGCAAAGCGGACATGGATCCTTTCCGACAGCCGATCACACTAGCGAACCGGATCGCCGCGAGGGGAGATCGCTGCGGGCCGCATAGAATTTTCAAATTGTGGCGAAACATCGGGGCAGTCGGCCGAAAGCGCCACGGGCCCGATGACCGAGATCAGCGCCTCGCAGGGGCCGGTGGCGCGCGGCAGCATGGCCCGGGTCGGCACCGCCACCGCCATGACGGCGCTGTGCGGTTACGCGGTGATCTACCTGGCCGCTCGTGACCTGGCGCCGAGCGGGTTCTCGATATTCGGCGTGTTCTGGGGGGCTTTCGGACTGGTCACCGGCGCGGCCAACGGCCTGCTGCAGGAAACCACCCGGGAAGTCCGCTCGACCCCCTACATCAGCAACCTGGCCGCCCTGCCGGCGACGGGCGAGCCCCGCACCCACCCGATGCGCGTCGCGATGCTGGTCGGGATTGCCGCGGCCGTCCTGATCGCCGGCAGCTCCCCGCTGTGGAGCGGGCGGGTGTTCGTCGAGTCGCGGCTGCTGTCGGTGGCGCTGCTGAGCGTCGGGCTGGCGGGGTTCTGCGTGCACGCCACCCTGCTGGGCATGCTGGCCGGCACCAACCAGTGGACCCGGTACGGCGCGCTGATGGTGACCGACGCCGTCATCCGGGTGCTGGTGGCCGCGGCCACTGTGGCGCTGGGCTGGCGACTGGTCGGCTTCCTGTGGGCGACGGTGGCGGGCGCGGTCGCCTGGCTGCTCCTGCTGGTGGCCTCGCCGGCCACCAGGGCCACCGCCCGCCTGTTGACCCCGGGCGGCACCGCGACCTTCCTACGGGGCGCGGCGCATTCGATCACCGCGGCCGGCGCCAGCGCCATCCTGGTGATGGGATTTCCGGTGCTGCTGAAGCTGACCAGCGCCGAGCTCGGCGCGCAGGGCGGGGTGATCATCCTGGCCGTCACGCTGACCCGCGCGCCGCTACTGGTGCCGCTGACGGCCATGCAGGGCAACCTGATTGCCCATTTCGTCGACGAGCGCAGCGACCGGATTCGCGCGCTGCTGGGCCCGGCGGGGATCGTCGGGGCGATCGGCGCGGTCGGGGTGGTGGCCGCGGGCGTGGTGGGCCCGTGGCTGTTGCGGGTCGCGTTCGGGGCGCAGTACCACGCCAGCAGCGCCCTGCTGGCGTGGCTGACCGCGGCCGCGGTGGCGATCGCCATGCTGACGCTGACCGGGGCGGCGGCGGTGGCCGCCGCGCTGCACCGCGCCTACTCGCTGGGTTGGGTGAGCGCCACGGTCGCGTCGGGCCTGCTGCTGTTGCTGCCGCTGTCCCTGCAGACCCGGACCGTGGTCGGGCTGCTGTGCGGCCCGGTGGTGGGGATCGGCGTCCATCTGCTGGCGCTGTCGCGCGCCGCGCGCTCTACCGGCTGATATGACCTGCACCAGCGTGTACCTTGTGGGCTTAGATGGGTACTGAAACGCATTATTCGGTCGTCTGGGTCGTCATTCCCGCCTTCAACGAAGCAGCTGTCATCGGCGAGGTGGTCGCCGATGTGCGCTCCGTGTTCAACCATGTCGTCTGCGTGGACGACGGCAGCGCCGACGACACCGGTGAGATCGCGCTGCGGGCCGGCGCCCACCTGGTGCGGCATCCGATCAACCTCGGGCAGGGCGCCGCCATCCAGACCGGCGTCGAGTACGCCCGCAGGCAGCCGGGGGCCCAGATCTTCGCCACCTTCGACGCCGACGGCCAGCACCGCGTCAAGGACCTGGCGACCATGGTCGACCGGTTGCGAGCCGGCGACGTGGACGTCGTCATCGGCACCCGGTTCGGCACGCAGCAAGGCGCCAGGCCGCCGTTCGTCAAGCGGATCGTGTTGCAGACCGCCGCGCGGTTGAGCCGCCGCGGCCGCCGACTTGGCCTGACGGACACCAACAATGGGCTGCGGGTGTTCAACAAGAAGGTCGCCGACGGCCTGGATATCACCATGAGTGGCATGAGCCACGCCAACGAATTCATCATGCTGATCGACGAAAACCATTGGCGCGTCGCCGAAGAGCCGATCGAGGTGCTCTACACCGAGTACTCGAGGTCGAAGGGACAACCCCTGCTCAACGGCGTCAACATCATTTTCGACGGATTCCTGCGAGGGAGGACTCCATGAACTGGATCCAGGTGCTGCTGATCGGGGCGATCGTTGCGCTGCTGGTGTATCTGCTGCGGTCGCGCCGCAATTCGCGGTCGAAGGCGTGGGTCAAGGTCGGCTACGTCGTGTTCGTGCTGGCCGGCATCTACGCCGTGCTGCGACCCGACGACACCACGGTGGTGGCGCACTGGTTCGGGGTGCGGCGCGGCACCGACCTGATGCTGTACGCGCTGATCATGGCGTTCTGCTTCACCACGCTCAGCACCTACATGCGGTTCAAGGACTTGGAGCTGCGCTACGCGCGGCTGGCCCGGGCGGTGGCGATGGACTCCGCGCAGGCGCCCGAGGCGGGCTAGTCGGCCTGCGCCTGCCGGAAGAACTCCACCGTGCGGGCCACTCCGTCGGATAGCTCAACCTTCGGTTTCCAGCCCAAAACGTCTGCGGCCGAACCGATGTCGAGGCAGGACCGCTTGAGGTCGCCGAGCCGCGGCGGGGCGAACTCCGGATCGTCGGGTCCCCCGACAGCGGCCGCCACCGCCGAATGCAATTGGCGGTCCGAGGTTTCGACGCCGGTGCCGATGTTGAAGCGCTGCCCGCCGCCGGCGTCCCCGGACGCCCTGACGAAGGCGTCCACGACGTCGTCGACGAACACGTAGTCGCGGGTGTTGCTGCCGTCCCCGAAGACCTTGGTGGGCTTACCCGAGAGCAGCGCCTGGGCGAAGATCGCCACCACGCCGGCCTCGCCGTGCGGATCCTGGCGGGGGCCATAGACATTCGCCGGGGCGATGTGTGAGCAGTCCAGGCCGTAGAGGTGTCGGAAGGTGTTCAGGTAGATCTCGCCCGCCACCTTCCCGGCGGCATAAGGCGAAGCAGGATCAGTGGGGGCGTCCTCACTGGTGGGGTACCGCGGCGGGGTGCCGTAGATGGATCCGCCCGAAGAGGTGTGCACGATCTTGCGGACCTGAGCCCGGCGGGCCGCCTCGGCCAGGCGCACCGTGCCGATGACGTTGACCGAGGCGTCGAACTGCGGGTCGGCCACCGAGTGCCGCACATCGATCTGGGCCGCCAGGTGGAACACCACCTCCGGGCGGTGCTCGTCGAGGATGGCCTCCAGGTCGGCGGTGACGATGTCGGCCTCGACGAAGACGTGAGCCGGATTGTCGGCCAGGTGCTCGAGGTTGGTCGCGCGGCCGGAGGCGAAGTTGTCCAGCCCCACCACCGCATGACCGTCGGCTAACAGACGGTCGACTAGCGTCGAGCCGATGAATCCGGCCGCCCCGGTAACCAGTGCACGCACCGGCCCACCATACATAGCGATCGCGGCCGCCGCGCTCATCGCGGTGCAGCTGGCGGTGCGCGCGGTGCTGGCGTTCGGCGGCTACTTCTACTGGGACGACCTGATCCTCATCGGCAAGGCCGGCACCCACAACCTGCTCGCGCCGTCATATCTGTTCGACGACCACGACGGGCACGTCATGCCCGGGGCATTTCTGGTCGCGGGCACCATCATCCGGCTGGCGCCGCTGAACTGGACCTGGCCGGCGGTCAGCCTGCTGGTGCTGCAACTGCTGGCGTCGCTGGCGTTGTTGCGCGCGCTGTACGTCATCCTGGGCTGGCGGCCGGTGCTGCTGATCCCGTTCACGTTCGCGTTGTTCACGCCGTTGGCGGTGCCCGGATTCGCGTGGTGGGCGGCGGCGCTGAACTCGCTGCCGATGCTGGCCGCGCTGGCCTGGGTATGCGCCGATGCCATCCTGCTGGTGCGCACCGGCAAACAGCGGTACGCCGTGACCGGGGTGCTGGTCTACTTCGGCGGGCTGCTGTTCTTCGAGAAGGCCGCGGTGATCCCGTTCGTCGCGTTCGCGGTGACCGCGCTGCTGTGTCATGTCACCGGCGATCGGACGCTGGCGTCGGCGCTGGCGACGGTGTGGCGGGCCGGCCTGCGGTTGTGGATCGCCGCGCTGGCCCTCACCGCGGCCTGGATCGCGCTGTACCTGGCGGTGGTCAACCAGCAGCGGTGGAGTTCGGACCTGTCGATGACGGGGCAGCTGCTGATGCGCTCGATCACGCACGGCGTCGTGCCGGGGTTCGCCGGCGGGCCGTGGCACTGGGACCGGTGGGCGCCGGCGTCGCCCTGGGCGACGCCCCCGCCGTCGGTGATGGCGCTGGGCTGGCTGGTGCTGGCCGCAATCCTGGCGGTGTCGCTGGTGCGCAAGGAGCGCATCGGGCCGGTGTGGCTGATCGCCGTCGGCTACACCGTCGCCTGCCAGGTGCCGATCTACCTGATGCGGTCGTCGAGGCAGACCGCGCTGGAACTCGCGCAGACGCTGCGCTACCTGCCGGATCTGGTGGTGGTGCTGGCGCTGCTGGCCGCCGTGGCGTTGTGTGCCCCCACCCGGCAGGCCGGGCCGCGCTTGCTGGACGCCTCGCCGAAACGCACCGCGGCGGTCGCGGCTTTGGCGGTGTTGTTCGCGGCCAGCAGCCTGTACTCGACGGCGACCTTCCTGACCAGCTGGCGCGACAACCCCGCGCAGCCGTATCTGCGCAACGCCCGGGCTTCTCTGGCCGCGGCCCACGCCGCCTCGGACCCGCCACTGCTGGACCAGGAGGTCGATCCGTTGGTGCTGCAGCGGGTGGCCGCACCGGAGAATCTGGCCAGCCACCTGTTCGCGCTGCTGCGGGATAGGCCCGAATTCGCGCCCGCGACAACGCAATTGCGCATGTTCGACAGGTCGGGCCGGCTGATCAACGCGCGAGTCACCTGGGTGCGGACCATCGTGCCCGGGCCGATGCCGCAGTGCGGCTACTTCGCCCAGCCGGACAAGCCGGCCCGCCTGGTCCTCGACGGCCCGCTGCTACCCGCCGACTGGACCGTCGAACTGAACTACCTCGCCAACAGCGACGGCTCGATGACGTTGAAGATGACGCAGGGTCCCGAGGTCAAGGTGCCGCTGCACCCCGGACTCAACCGGGTCTTCGCCCGGCTGCCGGGCGCCGGTGACGCGATCACCGTGCGCGCCAACACCACCGCGCTGGCGTTGTGCATCGCGTCGGGCCCGGTGGGCTTCGTGGCGCCTGCTTGAAGCTATGGAGCCGCCTGGGGGAATCGAACCCCCGACCTATTCATTACGAGTGAATCGCTCTACCGACTGAGCTAAGGCGGCATACCCGCACGCCGGGCGGCACGAGTCTACGGCAGGCGGGCTGGCACCACGAAATCAGTCGCGCAGTTCCTGGCCGATGGTGGCGACCATGGCGTCGACGGCGAACTTGGGCTTGACGTTGATCGCCAGTGCCTCGCGACATTCGAGCACCGCTTCGATGCAGCGCAGCAGCCGCGCGGGTGGGGCGTGCGCGGCCAGCGCCGCGACCTTCTCGGCCATATCGGGATGGTTGGCCCGCACCGCCCCGGCGTTGCCGGAGGTCATCAGCGCGTCCCGGAAATAGGTCGCCAGGTCGATCAGCGCGCGGTCCAGGGCGTCGCGCGAGGCGCGGGTCTGCCGCGACTTCTGCCGTCGCTCAAGGTCCTTCATCGCCCCGGCCGCGCCGCGCATCGCGCCCGCAGTGCCCTTGCCGGTGCCGCCGGCGCCCAGGGCGGTGCGCAGCTCCTCGGTCTCGGCCTCGGCGCGGTCCGCGGTCAGCACGATGGCCTCGGCCTCGGCCGCGGCCACCAGCTCTTCGGCGGCGGCGTAGGCCCGCGACGGGGTTGCGGCGTCGCGCACCAGCGACAACGACCGCTCCCGGCGCTCCCTGGCCTCGGGGTCGGTGGCCAGCCGGCGCGCCCGCCCCACGTGGCCGCCGCTGACCGACGCCGCCCAGCTCGCCGTGTCCGGGCTCAGGCCGTCGCTGTCGACCAGGACGTGCGCGATCGCCTCGGTCGACGGCGTCACCAGCGCCACATGCCGGCACCGGGAACGCAGGGTGATGGCGATGTCCTCGGGGTCCACCGATGGCGCGCACAGCAGGAACACCGTCGACGGCGGCGGTTCCTCGACCACCTTCAGCAGGGCGTTGGCGGCGCCCTCGGTCAGGCGGTCGGCGTCTTCGATCACCACGATCTGCCAGTGCCCGGTGGCGGGGCGTCGCGACGCGATCTGCACGATCGACCGCATCTCGTCGACGCCGATGGACAGGCCTTCGGGAATCACCCGCCGCACGTCGGCGTGGGTGCCGGCCATGGTCGTCGTGCACGCGTGGCAGCGCCCGCAGCCCGGCTCCCCGTCTGACGTGCACTGCAGCGCGGCGGCGAAGCACAACGCCGCCACCGACCGCCCCGAACCCGGCGGACCGGTGATCAGCCAGGCATGTGTCATAGTCCCGGCGCCCGCGCCACTGTGGCCTGAGTCACCGCGCGCGGCTCTGGCGGCGGACAGCAGCTCGGCCGTCACCGCGTCCTGGCCTACCAGCCGCGTAAACACCCCGGACATCATCGGTAACAGTAGTGGCGGTGCCGACAGATACCGAACGGCCACCGTACCGCGACCATTCCGTTATCTTCGGCGTCGGCGAGGGTACCCGGACGACCTGCCGAGATCTCTATTAAGTTTCCGGGAGGTCGGCGGTGACCGATACGGTGGGTTAGTGACAACGGCGGCGGCACTACCGGGGCGGATCAGCGCATTCGTCCGCTGGGTGATGCGCACGCCGTGGCCGCTGTTCTCGCTCAGCATGCTGCAGGCCGACATCATCGGCGCCCTGTTCGTGCTCGGCTTCCTGCGCTACGCGCTGCCGCCCGAGGACCGCATCCAGTTGCAGGATCTGCCGGTCCTGAACCTGGCGATCTTCGCCACCGCACTGGTGGTCGTCTTCCTCACCGGATTGGCCGTGACGCTGCGGCTGCTGATGCCGGTGTTCCGGTGGCAGCGCCGCGACAACATGCTCGCCGAGGCGGACCCGGCGGCCACCGAACTGGCCCGCAGCCGCGCGCTGCGAATGCCGTTCTACCGCACCCTGATCAGCATCGTGGCCTGGGCCATCGGCAGCGTGGTGTTCATCATCGCCAGCTGGTCGGTGGCCCGGTTCGCCGCGCCCGTGGTGGCGGTGTCCACCGGGCTCGGCGCCGCGGCCACCTCGATCATCGGCTACCTGCAGTCCGAGCGGGTGCTGCGGCCCGTGGCGGTGGCCGCCCTGCGCAGCGGGGTGCCCGAGAACGTCAAGGCGCCCGGCGTCATCCTGCGACAGATCCTGACCTGGATGCTGTCCACCGCCGTGCCGGTGCTGGCGATCGTGCTGGCGGTGGTCGCCGACAAGATCTCGCTGCTGCACGCCACGCCGGAGAAGCTGTTCACCCCCATCCTGTTGCTGGCGGTGGCGGCGCTGGGCATCGGACTGGTCAGCACGCTGCTGGTGGCCATGTCGATCGCCGACCCGCTGCGCCAGCTGCGCTGGGCGCTGTCGGAGGTGCAGCGCGGAAACTACAACGCGCACATGCAGATCTACGACGCCAGCGAGCTCGGCCTGCTGCAGGCCGGCTTCAACGACATGGTGCGCGACCTGTCCGAGCGGCAGCGGCTGCGTGACCTGTTCGGCCGCTACGTCGGCGAGGACGTGGCCCGCCGGGCGCTGGAGCGCGGCACCGAGCTGGGCGGCCAGGAGCGCGATGTCGCGGTGCTGTTCGTGGACCTGGTCGGCTCCACCCAGCTGGCCTCGACCCGGCCGCCCGCCGAGGTCGTCCACCTGCTCAACGAGTTCTTCCGGGTGGTCGTGGAAACCGTTGGCAAGCATGGTGGTTTCGTCAACAAGTTCCAGGGTGACGCCGCACTGGCCATCTTCGGCGCGCCGATCGAACACCCCGACTCACCCGGCGGCGCGCTGGCCGCGGCCCGGGAATTGCACGACGCGCTGCTGCCGGTGATCGGTTCGGCGGAGTTCGGCATCGGGGTGTCATCCGGGCGGGCCATCGCCGGTCACATCGGCGCGCAGGCCCGCTTCGAGTACACGGTGATCGGCGACCCGGTCAACGAGGCGGCCCGGCTGACCGAACTCGCCAAGCTCGAGTCCGGTCACGTGCTCGCGTCGGCCATCGCGGTCAGCGGGGCGCTGGACGCCGAGGCCCTGTGCTGGGACGTCGGCGAGGTGGTCGAGCTGCGCGGCCGTCGGGCGCCCACCCAACTGGCGCGCCCGGTGCACCTGGCCGGAACGTCCGACTCGGAGCCCACTCACGCTCGCGCCGAAGAGATGTCCGGCGAGGCCATCGGCCCGGGCTACTGATCAACTGCGCTTTGCGGCCTTTTTGGCCGCGGCCTTCTTGGCGGGGGCCTTGCGGGCGGCCTTCTTGGCGGGACGCTTCGCCGGACCACGAGCCCGACGATCGGCCAGCAGTTCCGCGGCGCGCTCGTCGGTGATCGAGGCGACGTCGTCGCCCTTGCGCAGGCTGGCGTTGGTCTCGCCGTCGGTGACGTACGGACCGAACCGGCCGTCCTTGATCACCATCGGCTTGCCCGTCGCCGGATCGGCACCCAGCTCACGAAGCGGCGGCGCGGCCGCGCCCTGCCTGCCACGGCGTTTGGGCTCGGCGTAGATCTTCAGCGCTTCCTCGAGGGTGATGTCGAACATCTGCTCCTCGGTCGCCAGCGATCGAGAATCGGTGCCGCGCTTGAGGTATGGGCCGTAGCGGCCGTTCTGCGCGGTGATCTCCTCATTGGAGGCGGGGTCGACACCGACCACCCGGGGCAGTGAGAGCAGCCGTAGCGCGTCCTCGAGCGTGACCGTCTGCAAGTCCATGGTGCGCAGCAGCGATCCGGTGCGCGGCTTGGGACCGGTGGGCTTCTTGCCCTTCTTCGCCGGCGCGGCGCTGCCGTCGTCGTCGCCGGGCGGCGGCTCGGGCAGCACCTCGGAAACGTATGGCCCGTAACGGCCATCCTTGGCGACGATCTCGTGACCCGTCGCCGGGTCCACGCCCAGCACGCGGCCCTCCTGCGGCGTCGCGAACAGCTGCTCGGCCACCTCCAGCGTCAGCTCGTCGGGCGTCAGCGAGTCGTTGAGGTTGGCCCGCTGCGGCTTGGGCTCGCCGTCGTCGCCGGTCACCATGCGCTCCAGGTACGGCCCGTTCTTGCCCACCCGGACGTAGACCGGCCGGCCCTGCTCGTCGTCAAAGAGCCTGATGGAGTTGACTTCTCGAGCGTCGATGCCTTCCAGGTTGACGCCGACGAGTTTCTTCAGACCACCGGAGCGGGCCACCGAGTCGGCCACCCCGTGCTCGCCGCCGAAGTAGAAATTGTTGAGCCAGTCGGTGCGTCGTTCCTGTCCCGAGGCGATGGCGTCGAGCTCGTCTTCCATCGCGGCGGTGAAGTCGTAGTCGACCAGGCGGCCGAAATGCTGTTCCAGCAAACCGGTTACGGCGAACGCCACCCAGGACGGCACCAGCGCGCTGCCCTTCTTGTGCACGTAGCCGCGGTCCTGGATGGTCTTGATGATCGACGAGTACGTCGACGGGCGGCCGATGCCCAGCTCTTCGAGCGCCTTGACCAGTGACGCCTCGGTGTAGCGTGCCGGCGGGTTGGTGGCGTGGCCGTCGGGGGTGAGTTCGATCGCGTCCAGCCGCTGGCCCTGGGTCAGCTGCGGCAGCCGGCTCTCGGCGTCGTCGGCCTCGCCGCCGGCCAATTCGTCCACCGTCTCCACGTAGGCCTTCAGGAAGCCCGCGAACGTGATGGTGCGGCCGCTGGCCGAGAATACGACTTCTCTTTGGGCGCCGGCCGCCGTTGATTGGCCGTTGATCCGCAGGCTCAGGGTGGTGCCGCGGGCGTCGGCCATCTGCGAGGCCACCGTGCGCTGCCAGATCAGCTCGTAGATGCGGAACTCGTCGCCGTCGAGTTCGCGGCGCACCGCGTCCGGGGTCGCGAACGTCTCACCCGCGGGGCGGATGGCCTCGTGGGCCTCCTGGGCGTTCTTGACCTTGCGGGTGTACTGCCGCGGCGACGGCGACACGTATTCGGCGCCGTAGAGCTGGCGGGCTTGGGTGCGCGCGGCGTTGATCGCCGACTCCGACAGCGTGGTGGAGTCGGTACGCATATAGGTGATGTAGCCGTTCTCGTACAGCCGCTGGGCGATGCTCATCGTGCGCTCGGAGGAGAACCGCAACTTGCGGCCGGCTTCCTGCTGCAGCGTCGAGGTCATGAACGGCGCGTAGGGGCGCCGGGTGTAGGGCTTTTCCTCCACCGACGCGACGTTGAGCTGGGCGCCGCGCAGGCCCGCCGCCAGCTGCGTCGCGCTCGCCTCGTCGAGAACGGTGACCTCGTTGGCCTTGCGCAGCTGC
>NZ_LZKI01000173.1 GCF_001672755.1 Mycobacterium colombiense
CACCGCGAGCGCGATGATCGCCCTGCTATTGGTGCGCGCGGCCGGGTGGCGGTTGAACCGCCTGGTGCGCCACCGATCCATCGACACGGTGGAAGAGCGCCTGCGACAACGGGGCTGGCTGGCCATCCTCTCGTTGCGGCTGATTCCCGCGGTGCCGTTCTCCGCCCTCAACTACGCGGCGGGCGCGTCGAGCGTGCGGGTGCTGCCCTACGGGGTGGCGACTCTGGTCGGGCTACTGCCGGGTACCACCGCCGTGGTGGTTCTCGGCGATGCGCTCGCCGGTCACATCAGCGCGCTGTTGTATCTGGTGTCGGCGGTTACGAGCGCGCTGGGACTGACGGGGCTGATCATCGAGATCCGGCACTTCCGTCGGCACCACCGCCGCGCGCGCCGTCACCTCGACGACGAACACTCCCCCGAACCGGCCGCCATCAGCTGATCACCCAACTTCGTCAGACCGCCGCGCGGTGCGCCAAAGATCGGTCTAATGGAGAGGGTGTACGCGATGGAGGTCGCGAGCTGGGGGACGCCGTACTCGCCAGCTCGTGCCGTCGCGCTGCCGCTGAGCGCCCTGGTGTTGGCGGTGCTCGCCGTGATGGGCTTCCTGCCCGGTCCGGCCGAGCGGCGTCGCAAGCCGAAGAGGAGCCTGTTCGCCGCCTTGGCCGTGCAGCCACGCCGCGCCAAGATCCACACCTCGTTGCTCGGCCTTGCGGTGGTGTGCAGCATCGCCGCACTGGTGGCGGCCGTCTGCTTGTTCCCCGGGACCGCCACTCCGGTGCAGCAGGCGGCGCCGTCTCCGCCGTCCGTCCTGGCACCGATCGATCTGCCCGGCGCCAGCGCCGCCGGCCCCGGCGCCGGAATTTATGTCGCCTACGCTGACGGTTCCGGCGGAATGGGCTGTACCGCAGGGTTTTTGGTGCGCACCAGCAGCGGCAGGACAGGGATCCTGACCGCCGGGCACTGCAATCGCCCCGGGGAACGCAGCAAGGTGACGATGAACCTGGGCGGCGTCCTGCCCTACGCGACGCTGGGCACCTTCACCGAGACGGTGAGCGAGGGAGTCCACGACGAACAGCACGACATCGGCCTGATCACGCTGGACGGTGACAACGTTCCCCAGTCCTCAGCGATCGCCTCGTCGTTGCCGGTCAGCGGTGTCGCCACCACCCTGCGGCTCGGCCAGCAGCTGTGCAAATTCGGCATGGGCTCCGGCGCGGACGCCTGCGGGCAGATCGTGCAGATCACCGGCAGCAAGGTCGTGTTCCTGGCGAGCGGCCAGTGCGGCGATTCGGGTGGCCCGGTGTATCTGTACGAAAAGGACGGCACCGTCAGCGCCGTCGGCATCCTCATCCGCGGCGGCGACCCCAAGACCCCTAAAGCCGGGTGCGCGGCACGGGCGAAATTCTCCGTCGCCGAGTTGGTGCGGCCCTGGCTGGATAAGTGGCGGCTGACGGCCGTGACCGCGCCGGCTTCCCCGCGCTGACGGGCTCTCGCTGAGCGGTTCCTGCCATCTTCAGGTCGGCTTCAGGCTGACTTCCTACGGTGCGGTGACCGGTAAATGCGGTGCGAGTAGCACGATTTCGCGCCGACCGGGTGAAGAAACCATCGACAGAGAGGATGGATGGGCCCAGTGAAGATCAAGCAAATGATCGCTGGTTCGTTGATCGCGGGAACCCTCGGGGTGGCCGCGGCCGGGATCGGTGCCGCGGTGGCGAGCGCGGATCCGCCGCCACCGCCGCCGGGGCCGGGGCAACCCTGGGGACCGGGTCCGGGTGGACCCGGCGGCCCGCCCCCGCCGGGCGGACCGTTCGCACCGCCGCCCCCCGGCGGTCCCGGTGGACAGTTCCGTCCCCCGCCACCGCCGGGGTTCTGATACCGGCCGTGCGCTAGCCGTGCCGGGCGGGGGCCGCCTCAGACGGGCGGCCACCGCCCGTCCTCATGCCCGCGGAAACGTGAGCCGAAACTGTGCGCCGCCCTGGTGCGGCAGGCAAACCAGGTCGCCGCCGTGGGCGCGCGCCAGCGCCCGCGCGATCGCCAGGCCGAGCCCCGCGCCGCCGTGGTCGCGGGCGCGACCGGGGTCCAGGCGCACCAGCCGCTCGAAGATGTTGTCCCGCTGGTCATCCGGAATGCCGGGGCCGGTGTCGGTGATGGTGATCTCCACGAGGCTCTCGGGGGCGCGAAGGTCGACGGTGATGGCTCCGCCGGCCGGTGTGTACCGGCGGGCGTTGTCGAGCAGGTTGGACACGATCTGCGACAGACGGGTCGCGTCGGCGTCCAGATGCAGTGTGGTCAAACCGGTGCGGGTGACGCTGACCTGTGGTGCCAGCATCGCGGCCCGGTCGGCCTCGCCGTCGAGCACGGCGGCCACGTCCACGTCGTGCAGCTCGAGCGCGAGCCCGGCGTCGATGCGGCTCAGGTCCAGCATGTCGGAGACGAGCCGTCCGGCCCGGCGAGCATCGGAGAGCAACAGGCTCGCCCGGCGGTATTGCCCGTCGTCGCGGTGTTCGGAGGCGCTGTGCGCGACCTGCTCGGCGGCGACCTGAATGCCGGCGATCGGGGTGCGCAACTCGTGGGCGGCGTCGACGAGAAATCGCCGGGTCGCAGTCTCCGCGCGCTGCGCGGTGTCGGCGGCGCGCCGGGCCCGGTGCTCGGACAGTTCTAGTGCGTCCAGCATGCCGTCGAAAGCGCTTGCGGCGCGGCCGAGTTCGGTGTCGGTGCGCTCCGGGTGCAGCCGTCGGCCGCGGTCCCCGGTGGTGATGGCGTTGGCCAGCGCGGTGAGCCGATCCAGCGGACGCAGCGCCGCCCGGCTGACCGCGATGAGTAGCAACGCCGCGAGCAGCAGGGTCACCAGGCCCGCCCCGATCATCAAGCCGCGCAACTGATGCGCGACCTGGGTGGCCTGCGTGGTGTCGGCGACCAGGATCAACCGGCTGCCATCGGGTAGCGGGTGCACGACGGCCGTCGCGGTCGCATCCGGCGG
>NZ_LZKI01000174.1 GCF_001672755.1 Mycobacterium colombiense
ACCGCCAGCGGCGACCAATCCGGCGCACGGCCGTCGCACCGGCCGGCATAGGCGACCCCGAGATCGCGCACCAGCGGGGTGAGTGACCACCCGTCGGCGGCGATATGGTGGGCCACCGCCACCAACACGTGGTCGTCTTCCGCAAGACGCAAAAGCATTGCCCGCAAAGGGATCTCGCCGGACAAGTCGAATCGGTGCCGCGCCACCGTGTCGATGGCTTCGCTCAGCCGCTCTATCGGCCACCCACGCGCATCGATGACCTGCCAGCCGACGTCGGAGCTGTCGGACGGGACGACCACTTGCCGGGGCGTCCCCTGCTGCGCAGGGAAGACCGTCCGCAGGCTTTCGTGGCGGGCCACCACGTCGCCCAGGGCGGCGCCCATCGCATCGGTGTTCAAGCGTCCGCTCAGGCGCAGTGCCACAGCCATGTTGTGCACAGGCGACGGCCCGTGCAACTGGTCGAGGAACCAGAGTCGCGACTGGGCGAAGGACAACGGCACGACGGTCGGCCGGTCGACCGCCACCACCCGCGTGAGCTTGCTTCCCCCTCCACAAACGTGCGGCGCCAACTCGGCGACGGAGGGCGCCTCGAACAGCGATCGGACGGTGAGGCCGGCGTCGAGCTCGGTGTTGATTGCGGCGACGAGTCGCATCGCGG
>NZ_LZKI01000175.1 GCF_001672755.1 Mycobacterium colombiense
GGCGACCACCCCGGCGGTCCCGGCGGCCCCGGCGGTCCCGGCGACCACCCCGGTGGCCCCGGCGGTCCCGGCGACCACCCCGGTGGCCCCGGCGGGCACCCCGGTGCGCCCAACGGATTCGGTGGACCCGATCCTCACCCCGGTGGCCCGTGGCACGGAGACGCCCAGCGCGGCTACTTCCATGGCGCCCCGTGGGGCGACGGACCCGGACCCTGGGGCGCGGGCGCGCCGCCGCGGCCGGCATGGGATCGACCGCTTCCCCCGCCCGGTGGGCGCTGGGACTACGGCCCGATCAACTACTGGGGCTACCAGGAAACCCCGATGTGGGATCCCGGTTTCAACCAGTGGGGCTTCTGGCTCTTCGGAGTGTGGATCCCGCTGTGATCGATAGCTGACAAGACGCCCGCTTCGCCGATTGGCGAAGCGGGCGTCGTCGGTTGTATGTGTTTGGCGCCGAGCGGTTTCTACGCCCGGCGCTGCACTCAGCTTTTCGTGCCGACTGTCAACAGGTCGGGCACCAGCGCCGTCCACACCGGTCG
This sequence comes from Mycobacterium colombiense, assembly GCF_001672755.1. Classification (GTDB taxonomy): domain Bacteria; phylum Actinomycetota; class Actinomycetes; order Mycobacteriales; family Mycobacteriaceae; genus Mycobacterium; species Mycobacterium colombiense_C. Next base: position 540 of record NZ_LZKI01000175.1, read on the forward strand.
CGGGATCCGGTGTTGATCGGTGATCACGAACCCCGCGTTTTCGAACAACGCCCGCATCTCGGGCGCGGACGCGTTGTGTTGCGGCTTCCACCGAGAGTCCGCGGAGGACTGCAGCCGCGGTTGGCGCGTACTCAGCGCCGAGACGGCCACCAGGCCGCCGGGCGCCAGCACACGATGGAATTCACGCAATGCCGCCGGCTGGTCGAAGAAGTGGAAGGCCGAGGTCGTCACCACGGCATCGAGAGCGCCGTCCTCAAACGGAAGCTGCTCGGCCGGGCCGCGCATCCACTGCACCCGATCCGACCTGGCACGAGCCTGACCGAGCATGCCGTCGGACATGTCGACGCCATAGATCACGTCAGGCTGCAGTTCACGCTGAATGCGGTCGCTCAAAATGCCGGTGCCGCAGGCGACATCAGCGATCTTGCGCGCGCCGTGATTGCGCAGCTGGGCTATCACCTCGTTGTGCGGAGGTCGGTACACCCACTGCTGCAGGAAGGGCAGATCGTATGCCGGCGCGAGGAAGCTCCATATCCGCGTGACAGCCTCGTTGAGTCCTCGCCGCTGCGGTGCCGTCATTTGCTCAGCACCGAGCTGTAGTAGATGGTGTCGGCCATCGACACCGAGTCGTTGGTCTGCGGGATCGCATCGAGCCCGGAGTCGGAGAGCAGGTCGGTCATCCGGATGCCATCCGACTGCCACCCCAGGTTGTCCAGATAGGCGGCGACCTCGTTGCGCTCGCCCTGGTAGCCGAGCTCGCCGAATTCCAGGTCGAAGCCATGCTCACGCCATTTCGCGGTGGCCCGTTGCATCATCTCCTGGGCTTTCTCGGTGTCTACCTCTGACATGTCGGGAATAGCTTCGCACGCCAGCCGGCTGCCGTCAGCGCTGAGTGCGGTGATGTTGTCCAGCAGGCGATCTTGGGCCTCCGGCGGCAGGTACCCGAAGAGTCCCTCCGCGATCCATGCGGTCGGCTGGCTCTTGTCAAAGCCGGCTTCTACCAATGCCTTTGGCCAGTCATTCCGCAGGTCGACCGCGACCGTGCGGAGCTCGGCCTGCGGGGCGGCACCCAGCTGGGCCAGCGTGGCGGCCTTGAATTCGATCACCTGCGGCTGGTCGATCTCGAACAGGGTCGTGTCGGCCGGCCACGCCAGCCGGTAGGCGCGCGCGTCGAGGCCCGATGCCAGAATCACGGCCTGTCGGATCCCTGCCTGCGTCGCAGCCTGGAAGAACGAGTCGAAGAATCGGGTGCGGGCGGCCATCGCGGTGGGCATGTGTTCGAGTTTCCAGCCCGATTCGTGGTCGTCGACGTCGGCGGCCACCAGGTCGCCGGAGACCCAGCGAGTGAAGAAGTCGACACCGACGGCACGAACCAGCGGCTCAGCGAAGCGGTCATTGATCAGCGGGTTGTCGGCGTTGGTCGCGATGGCTCGCGCGGCTGCGACCATCGTCGCGGTCGCGCCCACACTGGTCGCCAAATCCCAGGTGTCGTTGTCTGTGCGTGGCATGCGGCTGTTGTCCCCCTCGGAATCACAGGTTACTTAGCCGGTATAACGACTGGCGGACACGCGGAGTTCCCACGCCCGCCGTCCAGCCAGTTCGCCGGTCCGAGCGTCGCGTTGCCGCTCTCTAGTGCGGTCCGGGACGTCCGGGTCCACCCGGTCCACCCGGCCCACCCGGCCCGCCCGGTCCCCCGGGGCCACCCGGTCCACCGGGGCCACCCGGTCCATTGGCGGCCGGGAGCAAAAACACGCATTGATTGAGATCGACGCTCCAGCCCCAACCGGGGGCGCATTCACCGTCGGCGCGGCCGATCGGCGGAGTGGCGATCACCGTCACCGGCAACCCGGCCAACACGAAGGCGACCGCACCGATCACGCAGCGCCGCACGTAACGTCTCATCGCCGACCTCACTTCGTCGTTCGGGCACGGCGGGCGGTGATGACCGGTCGCATCCGACCAAACCCGCGCCCAATCATTGTGCGGCAATCGACCCGTAAACGTGCCGAAATTCGCGAGCTTGAATGACGTTGGCAGGCCGTATTTTCAGTCGGTCACCAATTCGAAGACCGGGATGAGCCGATCGGTTCGCTGCTGGTATTCGCCGAACCCGGGGGCGCGCCCGACCACTACCGGATAGATCGAATCCCTTTCGTCACGCGGTAATTCGCGTGCGGTCGCGGGCTTGGCAGGCTCCGAGCCGATCTCGATCGACACCTGGGGGTAGGCGCGAATGTTGTGCACCCACGCGGGATTGTTGTCCCGACCCGCCGCGGAGCCGACGACATAGATTTTATCGTCGATATCGAAGTACGCGACCGGGTTGACCCGCCGGGCGCCGCTTCGCGCACCGGTCGACGTCAAGAGCAGCAGTGGGAAACCCTCGAATTGCCCGCCCACCTTGCCGCCGTTGCGGCGAAACTCTTCGATGTTCTGCTCGTTGAATTCCCGCTCCGAGCTCAGCGCGTCGTCAGCCATTACGCCATCGTGGCATGCGGCGCGGACCTCGCCAAGCCCCGCGACAGTTGCGTTGCGCCACAAGAGCATTCGATTCTGTGTCAACCTCTACCGGACGGCGCCTGTATGCCGGCCGGCCCGACGATGCTGTTGCTGCCACCCGGGTTAATGATTTGAGGCCGGCCGCCGGCCGGCCCCTGCTGCCAGGTGATGTGGTTACCCGACCCGGTGGTTTTGATGATGGCGACCGTCTGCAGGATCACCGTATTGGCCGAGCCGCTGACGTCGACCTCACCACACGAGCCGTTCAACGTGACGTTGGAGTCGATGCTCACGACGTTGATGGGAGATTGATTTCCGCAGTCATATGTGACCGTCGAGACGCTCTTGTCGATTTTTGCGGGTGCCACGTCAAGGGGCATGAGCCAACGTCCCGACGGTGAGCCGACTGCTCCCGGCGGCGAGGCCCCGGTACTGCCCGTGAGCACGATGCCTGTTGCACCCACCCCTACCGGCGGATGGTCGCTCAGCGCCACGCCGGCCGCCACGACCAGGACCGAGGTCGTCATGGTGGTGAGGACCCGGAAGACTATCCCGGACATACAGATTCAGCCCTTCGAAGCGACACATTAGGGGCCTTCACACTAACCCGCCTGCGCCGCGCAGACGGCAGACCGCAACGGGCCAAGCGCGGGATTTAAGCGCGGCATCCTGACAAGATGCTCAACGGGCGAGCAAGAATCACTTAGACGCGAACTTGACGTTTGCCGTGGGTCACTGCCCCACCGTCGGCGGTGCCGCTTCGATGGTGGTCAGTTCGGTGAGGCCGCTGACCCTGAGGACGGGCATCAGGATGGGGTGCGCGACGAGCTCGATCCGATCGGCGTGGGCGGCCAGGGTGTTGATGGCGGCGCTGTCCAGGTACTCCACCGCGCTGAGGTCGACGCGCAACGCCCCGTCGCCGCTGGCCTCGGTCGCGGCGCTGGCCAACGCCAGATTGAACGCCTCGATGTTGCTCAGGTCGATTTCACCCTCGGCGACCAGCACGAACTTCCCGTCGCTGCCGCGCGCGGTGTCGAGCGTGAGCGGGGTGGTCATCAGGTGATCCTCGTGGACAGGTGAACGGTGGTCCCGTCGGTGTCGGGCCGGATGTCGACATCCTGCATCAGACTTCGCATGAGCGGAATACCGCGGCCCCGATGCGGGCGGGAAGCCGGTTGCGGGGCCTGCCACGAGCCCGTGTCGGTGATGGTCAGCTGGACTTCGTCGCCGAGCGCGACCGCTCCCAGGCGAATCGTGCCCTCCGGTCTATGACGGTGACCGTGCTCGATGGCGTTGGCGACGGCTTCCCCGGCGGCAACGAGCACGTTCAGGGTTTGGTCGGGGTCCAACCGGGCCCGGGTCAGCCAGTTACGCAGGGCAGTACGGGTGGGCGCGAGTTGGCTGACTTCGGCGGGAAAATTCAGCTCCAACGGTGCGGGGTGGCGGTAGAGCAGCAGCACGACGTCGTCTTGGTACCCGCCGTGCGGCGCGACGCGGGACATGACCTGGTTCGCCAGATCCTCCAACTTCAACGCGCGCGAATCCTGGGCGACACCGGCGACGCGGGAGATGCCGTGGTCCAGCGGAACCCGGCGGCGTTCGACCAGACCGTCGGTGTAGAGAAGCAGCGTCGAACGCGCCGGGATGGTCACGTGGGCCTCCGGTCGAATCCAGTTGCCCCGTATCCCCAACGCGATGGTGTGACCCTCGTCGAGTATCTGGGTGCTGCCGTCACCGTGCACCAGGATGGGCGGCGGATGACCGGCGCTGGAGTAGACCAGTTCACCGGTCTCGGGGGTGAGCACCGCGCAGACCGCGGTGGTGCACTGCGCACCGGGCAGCCGCGCGGCGAAGCGGTCCATCCCCGCGAGAGCCGCACCAGGGCTTGGGTTTTCGAACAGGAGCGCGCGACAGGCGCTGCGCACCTGGCCCATCACGGTGGCGGCGGCGAGGCCATGGCCGACGCAGTCGCCGACGATCAACGCGATGCGCCCGTCCTCGAGGTCGACGATGTCGTACCAGTCACCGCCCACCTGGAGGGGCCGTGTCGCGGCTTGATAGCGCACCGCGAACCCGTTGGGCAGATCCGCGGGCCCCAAGATCGCGTGCTGTAGGGCCAGCGCGGTCTCGCGCTGCTGGTCGACCTGGTGCACCCGCTGCAAACCCTGGCCGAGGCGGCCTGCCAGCACGGTGAGCAAGGTCTGATCCTCGAGGGTGAACGGGCGCTGCGCGGTCAGGTCCATCCAAACCACGAGCACGCCGTCGGGGTGCTGCAGCGCAATGCCCGCGGTCCCGGGTTTCGTCGCGCTGGGGGTCAGCAGATCGCCGTCGCGCAAGGAGCTGAGCGCCTTCTGGGTGTCCGATGGCAGATCGGCCCACTGCGCGGGCTCGCCGACCGACACCACCTGTGGTGCACCGAAACTGGTTTCCAGGGTGGACGACGTCTGCGTCGAGAAGGTGACCGCCAGAACGCGGCGCGCCCGCCAGAGCCGACGCAGTTCCTCCGCGGCGGCTTCCACCGCGTCATCGACAGTGTCGGCTTCGGCCAATTCCTGGTTGAGCGCGTGTTCGCGGCCGGCCGCCAATGCCAGGGCGATCGCCGCGTGCCGGGCAAAGTCGCTGACCAGGTCGAGGTAGTCGTCGCCGAACGCGGGCTGGTGCGGGTCGCGCGCGACGGCGATGACGCCGAGCACCGCGTCGTCCGCGATCAGCGGCATGACGATCGCCGACCGTTCACCGACATCGGTGAAGCCCTCGATCGGGTATTGGAAGGATTCGGTGATCAGCGGCACGCCGCGGCGGGCAACGCCGCCGGTGGTCGAGCCGTCCATCGGGACCTGTCGGCCGATCACCTCCGAGGAGTACCGGCCCGCGGTCGCGGCCACGACCAACGTGTCGACCTGGTCGACCGGCAGTTCGGCCTCCTTGGGAACCAGCAGGATGGCCTGCTCGGCGCCGGCCAGCTCCAGTGCCCGGTTCACAATCAGCTGCAACGGCCCCGTCTGCGGGTCACCGGAGAGCAGCGCGGTGGTGATCTCGCGGCTGGCCTTGGTCCACTTCGCCGATTCACGCTCACGCTCGAAGAGGCGGGCGTTGTCGATGGCGGCGGCCGCGGCCGTGGCCATGGCGCGCACGGCGCCTTCCTGCGTGTTGGAGAAGACCCGGCCGGGCCGGTCGTCGGCCAGGTACAGGCTGCCGAAGTTGGCCGCCCGCACGGTGATCGGGATGCCGAGCAGCGCATGCATGGGCGGCTCGTGTCCGCTCAGTGCGCGGGTCGCAGGATGGGAATTCAGATCCTCGACGCGCAGGCCATCGCCGACCGGAAGGTCGCCGAGCCGGCGTGCGGTCTCCGCGTCGATCCCGGCGTACACGAAAGAAACGAGGGTGCCGTCGGCCGCGCGGATGCCGAGGGCGGCGTAGCGGGCGCCGGTCAGCTCCATCGCGGCTTTGAGGACGCGATGCAGCGTGACATCCAGATCCAGATCGGAGCCGATCTCGACAATGACCCGCACCAGTTGTTCCATCTGGTCGCGCGCCGCGACCAGCTCGTCGAGTTGGTCATGCATCCGGCTCACCAGATCGCGCCGGCCCTGCCAGGTGAAGGCGGAGTCACTCCGGTCGCTGTCCATAGGTACCAACGGTAAACGGTCGGGTGAACACCCACGTTCGGTATCTGGATGACCACGGCACGACGCCGGCCTTCTCAGCGCACCGACCCATGAGGGCCGACGCAGTAGCTGGTAGACATCCACCGAGGTCACGGGTCATTGCACGCGGTCAACGAACTGCAGGCAGCGCGGCTTTACTCGATCTTGACCGACTATTGAATTGTCCCGCCGAAGATAGCTGACATGAGTACGCTTTCATCGGTGGAACTGGGGGTTTTGGGTCCTCTCCAGGTCCGGCAAGGCGGAGCGTCCGTCGTCATACCGGGCGCGAAACCGCGCGCCATCCTCACGATGCTCGGGCTGCATTGCGGGTCCGTCGTGCCGGCCGACACCCTCGTCGAGCTGCTCTGGGGCCAGAACCCGCCGCGCACCGCCGCTAAAGCCCTGCAGACCCACATCTCCTCGCTGCGTCGCACCCTCGGCGACGGCTTTGTCTTGACCCAGGGGGCGGGCTGGGTTCTCGCCGAGAGCGAGGTGGACGCGTCGCGCTACAAGTCGGCTGCTCGACTCGGACGCGATGCCGCCGCCGCGGGCGACACCCGCCAAGCGCTGGCCCGCTTCGAGGAGGCCCTTACCCTGTGGCGCGGGATCCCCGAACTGCCAGATGGCCGGCGCGGAACGTCCGAGAAGACGCGCTGGATCGAGGGCCACGCCGCGCTGGTCGAGGACCGGGCGGACGCCCTGCTGGCTACGGGACGCGCCGCGGAGGTCATCGGTGATCTCGAAGCGGCTGTGGCCGAAGCCCCGCTGCGGGAGAGGCGATGGGGGCAGCTGATGCTCGCCCTGTACCGCGCCGGCCGGCAAGGTGAGGCCCTCGGCGCTTATCAACGGGCCCGGTCGCTGCTTGCCGACGACCTGGGCGTCGATCCGGGACCCGAACTTCGCCGCCTCGAGGCAGCGATCGTCGCGCAGGACGCCTCGCTGGATGTCGCTGTGGCACAAGAGGCTCCGTCGGTGACGCGCGCCGTGACCTTTCTGCTCACCGACATCGAGGGATCGACGGCCGCGTGGGAGGCCGATGCCGATGCCATGGCGGTCGCGCTCGCGCGCCATGATGAGCTGGTCAAACAGGTCGTCACGTCGCGGGGCGGTCGGCTGATCAAGACGCGCGGCGAGGGCGACGCGACGTTTTCGGTGTTCGACCGCCCCTCGGCGGGCGCCGCGGCGGCAATTGAGTTGCAGGACGCCATCACTCACGAGCCGTGGGCGTCGCGGGATCCCATCCGTGTCCGCATGGCGCTGCATACCGGCGAGGTCGAGCTTCGCGACGGCGACTACTTCGGCAGGGCCGTCAACCGCGTTGCGCGCCTGCGGTCCCTGGCCGAAGGTGGCCAGATCCTGTGCTCCGGTGCGACCGCCGAGCTCGTCATGGACTCGCTGGCCGACGACGTCATGCTGACCGACCTCGGGATGCGTCAGCTCAAGAACCTCGCGCGGCCCGAGCATGTTTTCGAGCTGCGACTGGAAACCGGCGCCGAACAACCGGCAGCGCAGGCACCCGAAGCGCCGATGGGGCGACCCAACTTTCCCGCGGTGCTGGTCGGGCCCGGGCCGTTCGTGGGACGCGGCCGCGAACTCGAAGGGCTGCTCTCGGCGTGGCAGACCGCGCTTGCCGGGGGTGTGCCCACGGTACTGATCGCCGGCGAACCCGGAGTCGGCAAGACACGACTGGCCGGCGAATGGTCGCAACAGGCCTACGCGCAAGGAGCGGTCGTGTTGTACGGGCGTTGCGACGAGGATCTCGGAGCGCCCTATCAGCCGTTCGCCGAAGCGCTACGTTCGCTGGCACCGTGTGTGGGCGCGGACCGGCTGCGAGGGCTGCGCGGCGTCGAAGCGTTGCTGGCACTGGTGCCCGGGCTGGCCGATGTCCTGCCCGATCTCACTTCCCCGGCTCATGCCGACCCCGACACCGAGCGCTACGCACTGTTCGATGCCGTCGTCGCGCTGCTGGAACTCGCCTCCAAGAGCGCGCCGGTGGTGCTGATCCTCGACGACCTGCACTGGGCAGCCAAACCGACGCTGCTCCTGTTGCGGCATCTGCTGCGATTCGGCGACCACGCCCGCGTGCAGATCGTCGGCACGTATCGCAGCACCGACCTCGACCGCTCCCATCCCCTCGCGGCGACGCTCGCCGATCTGCACCGCGACGGGACAGCCAACCGGCTTACCCTCGGGGGACTCGATGAGGAAGAAGGGGTTACCACCCGTAACGGAGGCCAGTGCGTGCGCGAGTTCCTCGTCGTCGTAACCTGCCTCTGCGACGTACGTGGTCACGTCCTCCTCATCGAGTCCCCCGAGGGTAAGCCGGTTGGCTGTCCCGTCGCGGTGCAGATCGGCGAGCGTCGCCGCGAGGGG
>NZ_LZKI01000176.1 GCF_001672755.1 Mycobacterium colombiense
CCTACGGCCCGAGCACACGCGACCACTTGCTCGACATCTGGCGACGCGACGACCTGGCCCCCGGGTGCCGGGCGCCGGTGCTGATCCAGGTGCCGGGTGGGGCGTGGACGCTGAACGGCCGGCGCCCGCAGGCCTACACGCTGATGAGCCGAATGGTTCAACTCGGCTGGATCTGCGTCTCGATCGACTACAGCAAGAGCCCGCGCGCCACCTTCCCCGCGCACCTGATCGACGTGAAAAGGGCAATTGCCTGGGTGCGGGAGAACATCGCCGACTACGGCGGCGACCCCGACTTCATCGCGATCACCGGCGGCTCGGCGGGCGGGCACCTGGCCTCCCTCGCGGCGCTCACCCCCAACGACCCCACCTTCCAACCGGGCTTCGAAAACGCCGACACCACCGTGCAAGCGGTGGCGCCCTATTACGGCGTCTACGACTTCACCGATTTCGAGAACATGCACCCGCTGATGCTGCCGTTCCTCGAACAGTTCGTCATGAAGGCCCGCTACGCCGACGAGCCCGAGCGCTTCACGGCGGCGTCGCCGGTTTCCTACGTGCACAGCGACGCACCCCCCTTCTTCGTGCTGCACGGCGAGAAGGACGAGTTGGTGCCCAGCGGCCAGGCTCGCGCGTTCTGCGCGGCGCTGCGCGCGGCCGGGGCGGCCACGGTGGCCCACGCCGAACTCGGCAACGCGCACCACGCTTTCGACATCACCCCGACGGTTCGATCACGGCTCGCAGCTGACGCCGTCGCCGATTTCCTCGGGGTCGTCTACGGGCGGCGCGTCAGCTCGCTGCTGGATTCGCTGCCCTTGTCGGCCACTTCGGCCAGCTGAGCCCTGGCCGGGGAACCTGCCGGTCCTTTCACCAGCGCGGTAACCCGACTAGCGTTGGGTGGACCATTGGGGTTGGTGGGGTCCAAAGGCAGGAGGCTTGATCGACGGTGACAACGTTGACGCGTCGAGCTGATGACCATGACTGAGTCTGTCGAGGCGATTAAGTTGTCCGACGAGCTCGGGCCGGTCGACTACCTGCTGCACAGGGGAGAGGCGAATCCCCGCACCCGGTCCGGGATCATGGCGCTGGAGCTCCTGGACTGCACGCCGGACTGGGAACAATTCCGCGCCCGACTCGAAAGCGCCTCGCGACGCGTGTTGCGGCTGCGGCAAAAGGTCGTCGTGCCGACCCTGCCGACAGCGTCGCCGCGCTGGGTGGTCGATCCCGACTTCAACCTGGATTTCCACGTGCGCCGCGTGCGGGTGTCCGAACCCGGCACGCTGCGTGAGGTATTCGATCTCGCCGAGGTCATCCTGCAGTCGCCGATGGACATCTCGCGGCCGCTGTGGACGGCCACCCTGGTCGAGGGGCTGGCCGACGGCCAGGCCGCGACGCTGCTGCATGTCAGTCACGCCGTCACCGACGGCGTGGGTGGGGTCCAGATGTTCGCCGAGATCTATGACCTCGAGCGCAATCCGCCGGCCAAGCCGACACTGCCGCTGCCCGTCCCGCAGGACCTGACATCCAATGATCTGATGCGCCAGGGCATTAACCACCTGCCCTTCGCCGTCGTCGGCGGCGTCATGAACGCGCTGTCCGGTGCGGTCTCGGCCGCCGGGCGGGCGGTCTTGGAACCGACGGCCACCGTGTCCGGGATCGTCGGGTACGCCATGTCGGGCATGCGGGTGCTCAACCGGGCCGCCGAGCCGTCGCCGCTGCTGCGGCGGCGCAGCCTGGCGACCCGCAGCGAGGCGATCGATATCCCGCTCGCCGACCTGCACAAGGCCGCGAAGGCCGGCGGCGGGTCGATCAACGACGCCTACCTGGCCGGCCTCTGCGGCGCCTTGCGCCGCTACCACCAGGCGTTCGGCGTGCCGATCAGCACGCTGCCGATGGCGGTGCCGGTCAGCCTGCGGGCCGAAGCGGACACCGCCGGCGGCAACCGGTTCACCGGCGTCAACCTGGCCGCGCCGATCGGGACCGCCGACCCCGTCTCCCGGATGAAAAAGATTCGCGCCCAGATGACGCAGCGTCGCGACGAGCCCGCGATGAACATCATCGGTTCGATGGCGCCGGTGCTCAGTGTGTTGCCCACCGCGGTGCTGGAAGGGATCACCGGCTCGGTGATCGGCTCCGACGTGCAGGCCAGCAACGTCCCGGTCTTCCCCGGCGACACCTACCTCGCCGGTGCAAAAGTCCTGCGGCAGTACGGTATCGGTCCGCTGCCGGGAGTGGCGATGATGGTGGTGCTGATTTCGCGGGGCGGATGGTGCACCATCACCGTGCGCTACGACAAGGCCTCGGTGCGAAACGAGGCGTTGTTCGCCCAATGCCTGCTGGACGGCTTCGACGAGATCCTGGCGCTGGCCGGCGATCCGCCACCGCGCGCCGTGCCCGCCTCGTTCGCCGAGCCGGCCGTGTCCACCCGATCGGTGGCGGGCTCGTGAGCGCCTCGAACGAGCAGGGCGATAAGGGCGAAACTCCAGGGCAGGACATGCGGCTGCCCGGCTCGGTGGCCGAGATCATGGCCAGCCCCGCCGGTGCCAAGATCGGTGCGTTCTTCGACCTGGACGGCACGCTGGTCGCGGGGTTCACTGCGATCATCCTGACCCAGGAGCGGCTGCTGCGCCGCGACATGGGCGTGGGGGAGCTGCTCGGCATGGTGCAGGCCGGGCTGAGCCACACCCTCGGTCGCATCGAATTCGAGGACCTGATCGGCAAGGCCGCCGCGGCGCTCACCGGGCGGCTGCTCGACGACTTGGAAGAGATCGGCGAGCGGATGTTCATCCAGCGGATCGAGTCGCGGATCTACCCGGAGATGCGCGAGCTGGTGCGCGCCCACATGGCACGCGGCCACACCGTGGTGCTCAGCTCGTCGGCGCTGACCATCCAGGTCAACCCGGTCGCGCGTTTCCTCGGCATTCCCAACATGCTCACCAACAAGTTCGAGACCACCGAGGACGGCATGCTCACCGGCGGCGTCGAGAAGCCGATCCTGTGGGGTCCGGGCAAAGCCGCTGCGGTGCAACGCTTTGCGGCCGAGCACGACATCGATCTCAAGGACAGCTACTTCTACGCCGACGGCGACGAGGACGTCGCCCTGATGTATCTGGTGGGTAATCCGCGGCCGACGAATCCCGAGGGCAAGATGGCCGCGGTGGCCAAGCGCCGCGGTTGGCCTATCCTGCGGTTCAGCAGCCGCGGCCCGGTGGGATTGCGGCGCCAGCTGCGCACGCTCGCCGGCTTCGGCTCGATGTTCCCCGTCGCCGCCGGCGCGGTGGGCATCGGGGTGCTGACCCGCAACCGGCGCCGCGGCGTCAACTTCTTCACCTCCAACTTCTCTCAGTTGTCGCTCGCGATCGCCGGCGTGCAGCTCAACGTCATCGGCAGGGAGAACCTGACCGCGCAACGGCCGGCGGTCTTTATCTTCAACCACCGCAACCAAGTTGACCCGGTCATCACCGGCGCGCTGGTGCGTGACAATTGGGTCGGTGTGGGCAAGAAGGAGTTGCAGAAAGACCCCGTCATGGGCACGCTGGGCAGGCTGGTGGACGGCGTGTTCATCGACCGCGACGATCAGGCCGCCGCGGTGGAGATGCTGCACGAGGTCGAAGACCGTGCGCGCAGGGGGCTTTCGATAGTGATCGCCCCGGAGGGCACCCGGGTCGACACCACCGAGGTCGGCCCGTTCAAGAAGGGGCCGTTCCGGATTGCGATGGCCGCGGGCATCCCGATCGTCCCGATCGTGATCCGCAACGCCGAGCTCGTCGCCGCCCGTAACTCGACCGTCATCAACCCGGGCACCGTCGACGTCGCGGTCTTTCCGCCGATCTCGGTGCAGGACTGGACGCTTGACACGCTGCCGGAGCGCATCGCCGAGGTGCGTCAGCTGTACCTGGACACGCTCGCCAACTGGCCCGTCGGCGAGTTGCCCGAGGTCGACCTGTACGCCGAGAAGAAGGCGGCAGACAAGGCGCAGAGCCGCACAGCCAAGGCACCGGCCAACAAGGCGGCGGCGAAGAAGGCTGCGGCCAAGAAGGCCCCGGCAAAGAAGACCCCGGTGGCGAAGAAAGCCCCGGCAAAGAAGGCGGCTTCAAAAGCCAAGCCGCCCAAGGCAAACCCCCACGAATCCCAGGCCGCCCTCAAAGACGGTGAGGCACAACGACCCGCCGCTGAGGCGGCGGCCGTCAACGCGGAGCCACCCGAATCGCCGCCCCGAGGGCATCCGTGACCGAACCGGCCGCGGATAGCAGCGCGGTCCTTGCCGGACGAGACTCGCTGATATTGGCGTCGATGGCCTCGCCGGTCGAGATGCAACTGGTGACGGCGTGGATGGATCAGCAGCGCACCGCGCATGAGGGGGCGAACTTCGGCCTGGTGAAACTGCCCCCGCTCGACGCGCCGCCGGAAGCGATGACGGTCCTGGCCGAACAGCTCGAATCCGGGAAAGACCGCTCGATCGTGCCGGTGCGGGTGTTCTGGCTGCCCGAGCCGGATCGCGGCCGGGTGGCCAAGCTGGCCGGCCTGCTCCCCGGCCGGGATCCCTACCACCCCAACCAACGCCAGCAAGAACGGATCGTGCGGACCGCCCCCTGGCGCGCACGGGTGGTGGCCGGTGAAGCGGCCACCGTCTCCGAGCTGCGCCGGCAATGGCGAGACACCACGGTCGGGGACGACAAGAACGACTTCGTCCAATTCGTGATCCGCCGCGCCATCTTGGCGATGGAGCGCGTCGAGTACCGGATCCTCGGGCCGCAGTACAAGTCACCGCGGCTGGTGAAGCCGGAGATACTGGCCTCGAACCGGTTTCGCGCGGGCCTGGCCAAGATCCCAGGCGCCACCGTCGACGAGGCCGGAAAGATGCTCGACGAACTCGCCACCGGGTGGAGTCGGGCCTCGGTCGACCTCGTCGGGGTTCTCGGCAGGATGCTCAGCCGCGGGTTCGATCCCGAGATCGACTACGACGGCTACCAGGTCGCGGCGATGCGGGCCGGCCTGGAAGCGCACCCGGCGGTGCTGTTGTTCTCCCACCGGTCCTACATCGACGGCGCGGTGGTGCCGGTCGCCATGCAGGAGAACCGATTACCGCCGGTGCACGTATTCGCCGGCATCAACCTGTCGTTCGGCGCGATGGGCCCGCTGTTGCGGCGCTCCGGTGTCATCTTCATCCGCCGCAACATCGGCAACGACCAGCTCTACAAGTACGTGCTGCGCGAGTACGTCGGCTACATAGTCGAAAAGCGGTTCAACCTGAGCTGGTCGATCGAGGGTACCCGGTCGCGCACCGGAAAGATGCTGCCGCCCAAGCTGGGTCTGCTGGCCTACGTCGCCGACGCCTACCTGGACGGCCGCAGCGAAGACATTCTGCTGCAACCGGTCTCGATCAGCTTCGATCAGCTGCACGAGACCGCCGAGTACGCCGCCTACGCCCGTGGAGGCGAGAAGACACCCGAGGGCGTCGGCTGGCTGTACAACTTCATCCGCGCGCAGGGCGAGCGCAACTACGGCAAGATCTACGTCCGATTCCCCGAAGCCGTGTCGATGCGCCAGTACCTGGGTGTCCCGCACGGCCCGCTGACGCAGGACCCGGACGCCAAAAGGCTTGCACTGCAGAAAATGTCGTTTGAGGTCGCCTGGCGGATCCTGCAAGCGACGCCGGTCACGGCGACGGGCCTGGTGTGCGCGCTGCTGCTGACCACCCGCGGCGCTGCGTTGACGCTCGGCCAGCTGCACCACACCCTGCAGGACTCGCTGGATTACCTGGAACGCAAACAAAACCCGATGTCCACCAGCGCGTTGCGGCTGCGCACGCACGACGGGGTGCGCGCGGCGGTCGACGCGCTATCCAACGGACACCCCATCACCCGCGTCGACGGCGGCCGGGAACCGGTGTGGCGCATCGCACCCGACGAGCAGCACGCCGCGGCCTTCTACCGCAACTCGGTGATTCACGCGTTCCTGGAGACCTCGATCGTCGAACTCGCGCTGGCCCACGCCCGCCACGTCGACGGCGACCGCATGGAGGCGTTCTGGACCCAGGCGATGCGGCTGCGCGATCTGCTGAAGTTCGACTTCTATTTCGCCGACTCGGCGACCTTCCGGGACAACATCGCCGAAGAGATGGCGTGGCACAACAATTGGGCAGCCCACGTGTCCGCTGGAGGCGACGAGATCCGCGCGCTGTTGTTCGCCAAGCGTCCGCTGATGGCGGACGCGATGCTTCGGGTGTTCTTCGAGGCCTACGAGATCGTCGCCGACGTGCTGCGTGACGCGCCCGCGGACATCGGACACAAGGAGCTGACCGACCTGGCGTTGGGCGTCGGCCGACAGTATGTGGCGCAGACCCGGATCCGCAGCAGCGAATCGGTGTCGACGCTGCTGTTCGCCACCGCCCGCCAAGTCGTCGAGGATCAAAATCTGATCGCGCCGGCCCCGGACCTGGCCGACAGGCGCGCCGCTTTCCTGCAAGAGCTGCGCGACATCCTGCAAGACTTCAACTACGTCGGCCAGATCGCGCGCGAGCAGTTCGTGGCCCGCGAGGCCAAGGCGCGCCAGGACCTTCTGGACGGCCAGACTCTGTAGCCGGCGGGCCCGCCCATACCCTGGACTTATGACCGTCGCCCCGCCGGCCGGCAAGGCCCCGGCCGAGGCCGCCACCCAACGCCGCGCGCTGGTGTGGCCGGTGCTGGCCGGTGTCGCGGTGCTGGCGGGCTGCACGGCCGCCGGCATCGGGACGCTCTCGCTGGCCAGCGCGCTGACCGTGACCGGCCTGCCCGACCCGGGCCAGGTGACGACGCTCGGGCTGCCGTTCGTCCGCGCCGCGGGTGAGATCGCCGCCGTCCTCGCGGTCGGGTCCTTCCTGTTCGCCGCGTTCCTGGTGCCGCCGCAGCGCAACGGTGTCCTCGACGCCGACGGCTATCGGGCGCTTCGGCTCGGGACGGTGGCGTCGGGGGTTTGGGCGGTGTGCGCCGCCCTGCTGGTCCCGCTGACCATTTCCGACGTATCCGGCCATCCGGTCGCCGACATTCCGCCGATGCGGATGTGGTCCTTGGCGGGTCTGATCACCAACGCCTCGGCCTGGCGCTGGACCGCGATCATGGCCGCGGTGATCACGCTGGCAAGCCTGTCGGTGCTGCGCTGGTCGTGGACGCCGGCGCTGGCCGCCGCGGCGGTGATGACGCTGATTCCGCTGGGCCTGACCGGTCATTCGTCGGCCGGCGGTTCGCACGACCTGGCCACCAACGGCCTGCTGATCCACCTGATCGCCGCCAGCCTGTGGGCCGGTGGTCTGCTCGCCCTGCTGGCCCACGCCCTGCGCGGCGGCGGCCACCTCGGGCTGGCCGCCCGGCGTTTCTCGATGATCGCGCTCTGGTGTTGGGTCGCGATGGCGGTGAGCGGAGTGGTCAACGCCCTGGTGCGTGTGCAGCCGGCCGACCTGTTCAGCACCGACTACGGCCGACTGGTCACCGCCAAGTTCGTCGCGCTGTGCCTGCTGGGCGGCCTCGGCTGGCGCCAGCGGCGCGTGAGTGTGGCTGCGTTGCAGGCGGATCCGACTCCGGCGCGGGCACGTGGTGCGCTGCTGCGGCTGACCCTGATCGAGGCCGCCATTTTCGGCCTCACCTTCGGCATCGCCGTCGGGCTGGGCCGCACCCCGCCGCCGCCACCGCCGGCCCGGCTGCCTTCGATCCCCGAGGCCGAGATCGGTTACGACTTCGACGGGCCGCCCACCGTGGCGCGCATCCTGTTCGACTGGCGCTTCGACCTGATCTTCGGCTCCGCCGCCCTCGTCTTCGCCGCGCTGTATGTGGTGGCGCTGGTGCGGCTGCATCGGCGCGGCGACACCTGGCCACCGGGTCGGACCATTTCCTGGCTGCTCGGCTGCCTGGTCTTGCTGTTCGTGACGTCGTCGGGCGTGGGGCGCTACATGCCGGCGATGTTCAGCATGCACATGGTGGTGCACATGTGCCTGTCGATGTTGATCCCGATCCTGCTGGTGCTCGGCGCCCCGGTCACCCTGGCGCTGCGGGCGCTGCCGGCGGCGGGCCGTGACGAGCCGCCGGGCATGCGGGAGTGGCTGTTGGCCGCGCTGCACAGCCGCGTCTCCCGATTCCTCACCAACCCGGTGGTGGCCACCGTGCTGTTCGTCGCCGGGTTCTACGGGCTGTACCTGTCGAACCTCTTCGACACGACCGCGAGCAGCCACGCCGGGCATCTGGCGATGAACGTGCATTTTCTGGTGAGCGGCTACCTGTTCTATTGGGTGGTGATCGGGGTGGACCCGACGCCGCGACCGATTCCGCCGCTGGCCAAGGTGGCCGTGGTGTTCGCGTCGCTGCCGCTGCACGCCTTCTTCGGTGTGGTGCTGATGGGCACCAAGAAGGTGCTCGGCGGCGACTATTACCGTTCCCTCGGCCTGAGCTGGCACACCGATCTGCTGGGCGATCAGCACCTGGGCGGGGGCATCGCCTGGTCGGCGGGGGAGTTCCCGCTGGTGATCGTCATGCTCGCGCTGCTGATCCAGTGGGCGCGCAGCGATCGCCGTACCGCCAAGCGGCTGGACCGGGCCGCCGACCGCGACGATGACGCCGAGCTGGTCGCCTACAACGCGATGTTGGCGCAGCTGGCGCAGGGCGAGACGCCCAAGCGATCCGGCCAGGCCCCCGCCGATCCCGACTGATCCACAGTCGGAGTTTCTTCCACAGCGACGGCCGATTCGAGGTTGTCCCCACGGCGTTCGTCGGTGGCGCCGCGCCTACTGGCAGCCATAGCCAATGCAATCGAGAAGGGATCAGCCCATGTTCGAAACCCCGCTTACAGTCGTCGGTCACATCGTCAACGACCCCGCCCGCCGCAAGGTCGGCGACCAGGAGGTCATCAAGTTCCGGGTGGCGAGCAACTCGCGCCGCCGCACCGGCGACGGCGGCTGGGAACACGGGCACTCGCTGTTCGTCACCGTCAACTGCTGGGGGAAGCTGGTCACCGGGGTGGGCGCCGCGCTGGGCAAGGGCGCGCCGGTGATCGTGGTGGGTCACGTGTACACCAGCGAGTACGAGGACCGCGACGGCAACCGCCGCTCGTCGGTGGAGATGCGGGCGACCGCGGTCGGGCCGGACCTGTCCCGCGTCATCGTGCGCATCGAGAAGCCCGGCTACACCGGACCCAACGCCGGGCAGGACGGCGCGGCCCCGGGAACTCCCGTGGACGGTGTGGACGTTAGTAGCGAGGACCAGCTGGTCGGCGACGATCCGGCCGGCACCGGTGATGCGACCGCCGAGCAGGCCCCGCTGTCCATCCCCGCCTGAGCCTGGTCGGCGCGGGGCTGCCGCCGGCGGGCGATGCCTAGGATGGTCCGCGAGATCACTTCGCAAACCAGAAAGGCACAACCGCGGCATGGCTGAGTTCATCTACACGATGAAAAAGGTCCGCAAGGCGCACGGCGACAAGGTGATCCTGGACGACGTCACGTTGAGCTTCTATCCAGGCGCCAAGATCGGTGTCGTCGGCCCCAACGGCGCCGGCAAGTCGAGCGTCTTGCGGATCATGGCGGGCCTGGACAAGCCGAACAACGGTGATGCCTTCTTGGCCAACGACGCGACCGTCGGCATCCTGCTGCAGGAGCCCCCGCTGAACGAGGAGAAGACCGTTCGCGGCAACGTCGAAGAAGGCCTGGGCGAGATCAAGGTCAAGCTCGACCGGTTCAACGAGGTCGCCGAGCTGATGGCCACCGACTACTCCGATGAGCTGATGGAGGAGATGGGTCGGCTGCAGGAGGAGCTGGACCACGCCGACGCGTGGGACCTCGATTCGCAGCTGGAGCAGGCCATGGACGCGCTGCGCTGCCCGCCGCCCGACGAGCCGGTGACCAATCTGTCCGGTGGTGAACGCCGCCGCGTCGCGCTGTGCAAGCTGTTGCTGTCCAAGCCCGACCTGCTGCTGCTCGACGAGCCCACCAACCACCTGGACGCCGAGAGCGTGCAGTGGCTCGAGCAGCACCTCGCCTCCTACGCGGGCGCGATCCTGGCGGTCACCCACGACCGGTACTTCCTGGACAACGTCGCCGAATGGATCCTGGAGCTGGACCGCGGCCGCGCCTACCCCTACGAGGGCAACTACTCCACGTACCTGGAGAAGAAGGCCGAGCGGATCGCGGTGCAGGGCCGCAAGGATGCCAAGCTGCAGAAGCGGTTGACCGAGGAGCTGGCGTGGGTGCGCTCCGGCGCCAAGGCGCGCCAGGCCAAAAGCAAGGCGCGGCTGCAGCGCTACGAGGAGATGGCCGCCGAGGCCGAGAAGACGCGCAAGCTCGACTTCGAGGAGATCCAGATCCCGGTCGGCCCGCGGCTGGGCAACGTGGTGGTCGAGGTCGACCATCTCGACAAGGGCTACGACGGCCGCACCCTGATCAAGGACCTGTCCTTCACCCTGCCGCGCAACGGCATCGTCGGCGTCATCGGCCCCAACGGGGTCGGGAAGACCACGCTGTTCAAAACCATCGTCGGGCTCGAGCAGCCGGACAGCGGCACGGTCAAGGTCGGCGAGACGGTCAAGCTCAGTTATGTCGACCAGACCCGCGCCGGAATCGATCCCAAAAAGAACGTGTGGGAAGTCGTCTCCGACGGGTTGGACCACATCGTCGTCGGCCAGACCGAGGTGCCGTCGCGGGCCTACGTGTCGGCGTTCGGGTTCAAGGGACCGGACCAGCAGAAGCCGGCCGGCGTGCTCTCCGGTGGCGAGCGCAACAGGCTCAACCTCGCGCTGACGCTCAAACAGGGCGGAAACCTCATCCTGCTCGACGAGCCCACCAACGACCTCGACGTCGAGACGCTGAGTTCTCTGGAGAACGCCCTCGAGCAATTCCCCGGCTGCGCGGTGGTGATCTCGCACGACCGGTGGTTCCTGGACCGCACCTGCACGCACATCCTGGCCTGGGAGGGTGACGACGACAACGAGGCCAAGTGGTTCTGGTTCGAGGGCAACTTCGGTGCATACGAGGAGAACAAGATCGAACGCCTCGGCGCCGAAGCAGCGCGGCCGCACAGGGTGACCCACCGCAAGCTAACGCGCGACTAGTGTCAGCTCTGCCCCGGGCCGCCAGGCAACGGGGCGACCGAGCGCACTGACAACCGTCGCCAGTTGGGAGCTATCGGCATGACGATCGATCCCGGAGCCAGACAAGATCTCGAGCCGTGGACGACCTTCACCCGGCAGCAGGACATCCCTGAGTGGATTTCGAGGGCCTACGTCGAGAGCTATCGCGGCCCGCACAGCGACGAGTCGGGGGGCGCCGAAAGCAGGCCCATCGACCTGACCCTGCCGGCGGCGATCGTGACGCCGGCCGTGCTGAGCGCGCACTATCGCCTCGGCCTGCACCGCCCCGCCGGCGAGAGCCGTGTCGCGGTGTACCCGGCCGAAGACCCCGCCGGCTTCGGGCCCGCCCTGCAGGTCGTCACCGATCACGGCGGCATGCTGATGGATTCGGTCACCGTGCTGCTGCACCGGCTCGGCGTCCCCTACACGGCCATCATGACGCCGGTGTTCGAAGTGCAGCGCAGCCCCGAGGGTGACCTGCTGCGCGTCGAGGCGAAAGCCGAAGGCGCTTCGCAATACGCCGGCGAGGCGTGGATTCACGTGCAGCTGCTGCCGTCGGTCGACAGCAAGGGACTCACCGAGGTCGAACGGCTGCTGCCCAAAGTGCTGGCCGACGTGCAACAGGTCGCCAGCGACGCGTCGGCCTTGATCGCGGCGCTGAACGATCTGGCCGCGCAGGTCGAAGCCAACGCCGACGACCACTTCTCGGCGCCGGACCGCGACGACGTCGCGGCACTGCTGCGCTGGCTGGGCAACGGCAACTTCCTGCTGCTCGGCTATCAGCGTTGCCACGTGCACGACGGCCAGGTCTCCGGCGACGGCACACCCGGGCTCGGCGTGCTGCGCACCCGCACCGGCTCGCGCCCCCGGCTGACCGACGACGACAGATTGCTGGTGCTGGCGCAATCGGTGGTGGGCAGCTATCTGCGCTACGGCGCCTACCCGTACGCCATCGCGGTCCGCGAATACGTCAACGGCACCGTGATCGAGCACCGCTTCGTCGGGCTGTTCACGGTGGCCGCCATGAACGCCGATGTCCTGGAAATCCCGACGATTTCGCGCCGGGTCCGGGAGGCCCTGGCGATGGCCGACAGCGACCCGATCCACCCGGGCCAGCTGCTGCTCGACGTCATCCAGACCGTGCCACGCTCGGAGCTGTTCACGCTCAGCGCCGAACGACTGCTGGCGATGGCCAAAGCGGTGGTGGACCTGGGACCGCAGCGAAACGCGTTGCTGTTCCTGCGCGCCGACCGGCTGCAGTACTTCGTTTCCTGCCTGGTGTATCTGCCCCGCGACCGCTACACGACGGCGGTGCGGCTGCAGATCGAAGACATTCTGGTCCACGAATTCGCCGGCACCCGGCTGGAATTCACCGCGCGGGTCAGCGAATCACCTTGGGCCCTGATGCATTTCATGGTCCGCCTGCCGTCCGACGGCCCCGACGCCGCGCCGGTCGACGTGTCCGAAGACAACCGGGTCCGCATACAGGCGCTGCTGAGCGAGGCCGCGCGCACCTGGACCGACCGGCTCGTCGCCGCCGCCGCGGACGGCTCCGTAATAGGCCACGTCGACGCCGAGTATTACGCGGCCGCGTTCCCCGAGGTCTACAGGCAGGCCGTCGCCCCGGCCGACGCGATCGAGCACATCGCGATCATCAATGAGCTGCAAGACAACTCGGTCAAGCTGGTGTTCGCCGAGGCCGAGGACGGGACCGCCCAGCTGACCTGGTTCCTGGGCGGGCGCACCGCCTCGCTGAGCCAGCTGCTGCCGATGCTGCAGAGCATGGGTGTGGTGGTGCTCGAGGAGCGCCCCTTCACCGTCAACCGGTCCGACGGGCTGCCGGTGTGGATCTATCAGTTCAAGATCTCGCCGCACCCGACCATCCGGCTGGCGTCGACGCAGCAGGAGCGCGACGCAATGGCCGAGCGGTTCGCCGACGCGGTCACCGCGATCTGGAACGGTCGGCTCGAGATCGACCGGTTCAACGAGCTGGTGATGCGCGCGGGCCTTCGATGGCGGCAGGTCGTGCTGTTGCGGGCCTACGCAAAGTACCTGCGGCAGGCGAACTTTCCCTACAGCCAGTCCTATATCGAGTCGGTGCTCAACGAGCATCCCTCGACCGCGCGATCACTCGTCGCGCTCTTCGAGGCGCTGTTCGACCCGGACCCCGATTCCTCGGCGAGCCGCGACGCGCAGGCCGCAGCCGCTGCGGTCGCCGCCGACATCGACGCGCTGGTGAGCCTGGACACCGACCGCATTCTGCGCGCCTTCGCATCGCTGGTGCAGGCCACGCTGCGAACCAATTACTTTGTCACGAGCCAGCGTTCGGCCCGGGCTCGCAATGTGTTGGCGATCAAGCTGGACGCCCAGCTGGTTGACGAGCTGCCACTGCCACGCCCCAAATACGAGATCTTCGTCTATTCCCCCCGCGTCGAGGGCGTCCACCTGCGGTTCGGCCCGGTGGCCCGGGGCGGCCTGCGCTGGTCGGACCGGCGAGACGACTTCCGCACCGAGATCCTGGGTTTGGTCAAGGCGCAGGCGGTGAAGAACGCCGTCATCGTGCCGGTGGGCGCCAAGGGTGGGTTCGTCCTCAAGCGGCCGCCGCTGCCCACCGGCGACGCCGTCGCAGACCGCGACGCCAGTCGCGCTGAGGGCGTCGCCTGCTATCAGCTGTTCATCTCCGGCCTGCTCGACGTCACCGACAACGTCGACCACGCGACCGGAAAGGTCAGCCCGCCACCCGAAGTCATCCGGCGCGACGGCGACGACGCGTACCTGGTGGTGGCGGCGGACAAGGGCACCGCCACCTTTTCCGACATCGCCAACGACGTCGCGAAGTCCTACGGATTCTGGCTGGGTGACGCGTTCGCGTCCGGTGGGTCGGTCGGCTATGACCACAAGGCCATGGGTATCACCGCCAAGGGCGCGTGGGAGGCCGTCAAACGGCACTTCCGGGAGATGGACATCGACACGCAGACCGAGGACTTCACGGTGGTGGGGATCGGCGACATGAGCGGCGACGTCTTCGGCAACGGCATGCTGCTGAGCAAGCACATCCGGCTGCTCGCCGCCTTCGACCACCGGCACATCTTCTTGGACCCCGACCCCGACGCCGCGCGTTCGTGGGAGGAACGCCAGCGGATGTTCGACCTGCCGCGGTCCAGCTGGGAGGACTACGACGCGTCGTTGATCAGTGCGGGCGGCGGCGTGTACAGCCGCGAGCACAAGGCGATTCCGGTCAGCTCCCAGGTTCGCGACGCGCTGGGCATCGAGGGCTCGAATGACGACGTCGCCGAGATGACGCCGCCCAACCTGATCAAGGCGATCCTGCAGGCGCCGGTGGATCTGCTGTTCAACGGCGGCATCGGCACCTATATCAAGGCGGAGTCCGAATCAGACGCCGACGTCGGCGACCGCGCCAACGATCCGGTCCGGGTCAACGGAAGTCAGGTGCGCGCCAAGGTGATCGGTGAGGGCGGCAACCTCGGGGTCACCGCGCTGGGGCGCGTCGAGTTCGATTTGGCGGGTGGCCGGATCAACACCGATGCGATGGACAACTCGGCCGGTGTGGACTGCTCGGACCACGAGGTCAACATCAAGATCTTGATCGACGCACTGGTGACCGCCGGCAAGGTCAAGCCGGAGGAGCGCAAACCGCTGCTGGAGTCGATGACCGACGAGGTCGCGCAGCTGGTGCTCACCGACAACGACGACCAGAACGACCTGATCGGCACCAGCCGCGCGAACGCGGCGAGCCTATTACCGGTGCACGCCAGGTTGATTCAGTACCTGGTCGACGAGCGCGGCATCCACCGCGACCTGGAAGCGCTGCCGTCGGAGAAGGAGATCGCGCGGCGCGCGGAGGCCGGCATCGGGCTCACCTCACCGGAGATGTGCACCCTGATGGCGCACGTGAAGCTGGGGCTCAAGGAGGAGATGCTCGAGACCGAGCTGACCGAGCAGGACGTGTTCGCCTCCCGGCTGCCCCTGTACTTCCCGAAACCGTTGCGGGAGAGGTTCACTCCGGAGATCCGCACGCATCAGCTGCGCCGCGAGATCGTCACCACCATGCTGATCAACGACCTGGTGGACGCCGCCGGGATCAGCTACGCCTTCCGGATCGTCGAGGACGTCGGTGTCGGGTCGGTCGACGCGGTGCGCACCTACGTTGCCACCGACGCGATCTTCGGGGTCGGAGGGACGTGGCGGCGCATCCGCGCGGCGAATTTGCCGGTGGCACTGTCGGATCGGCTCACCCTGGATACCCGGCGGTTGATCGACCGCGCCGGACGCTGGCTGCTCAACTACCGCCCGCAGCCGCTGGCGGTCGGCGCCGAGATCAACCGGTTCGCCGCCAAGGTCCAGGCGTTGACCCCGCGCATGTCCGAGTGGCTGCGCGGCGACGACAAGGCCATCGTGGAAAAGGAAGCCGCGGAATTCACCTCCCAGGGCGCACCCGAAGACCTCGCCTATTCGGTGGCCGCCGGGCTGTACCGCTTCAGCCTGCTCGACATCATCGACATCGGCGACATCAACGACATCGACGCCGCCGAGGTCGCCGACACCTACTTCGCGCTCATGGACCGGCTCGGCACCGACGGGCTCTTGACGGCGGTATCCGAACTGCCCCGCCGGGACCGCTGGCACTCCTTGGCGCGCTTGGCCATTCGTGACGACATCTATGCCTCGCTGCGGTCGCTGTGTTTCGATGTGCTCGCCGTGGGGGAGCCCGACGAAAGTGGTGAAGAGAAGATCGCCGAGTGGGAACACCTGAGTGCCTCCAGGGTCGAACGGGCCCGCCGCACACTCATCGAGATCCAGGAAAGCGGGGACAAGGATCTCGCTACGCTGTCCGTCGCCGCGCGACAGATCCGTCGCATGACCCGTACCAGTGGAAGAGGATCATCAAGTTGAGCGTCGGCTTCGTCGCGCCCGTGCCAGTGCGCTGGTCGGACATCGACATGTATCAGCACGTCAACCACGCCACCATGGTCACGATCCTGGAGGAGGCGCGCGTCCAGTTCCTGCGTGAGGCGTTCGAGGTCGACATCTTGACCATCGGGTTGCTCATCGCCGAGGTGAAGGTGACCTACAAAGGTCAGCTGCGGCTGGTGGATTCACCGCTGCAGGTGACCATGTGGACCAAGCGGTTGCGGGCGGTCGACTTCACGCTGGGCTACGAGGTGCGCTCGGTCAGCGCCGATCCGGAGTCGAAGCCCGCCGTCGTCGCCGAGTCGCAACTGGCCGCCGTGCATATCGAGGAGGAGCGGCTGGTGCGCCTCTCACCACAACATCGGGAGTATCTACAACGGTGGATCAGGTAGCCGACCGAGGACTATGGCTGGGCCCCGACTCCAGGGACGCCCACCGCGCGGATCTGGCCGCGTTCGTCGATCGCGCGCTGCGGCTCGACGACGCCGCGATCATCCGATTCCGGACTCGATCCCCGGGACTGCTGACCGCTTGGGTCGCAACGGGTTTCGACGTGCTGGCCAGCAGGGTGGTGGTCGGGGAGGTGCGGCCCGGCGATCTGTCGGTGGGCGCGGACGCGTTGGCGCGCGGCCTGTCCGCGATGGATCAATCGGGCTACGTCGATCCCGGCTTCGCGATGGATTCGGCGTGGCGGGGTGCGTTGCCGCCGGAATCCGGCTTCACCCACCTCGAGGACATCCCGGCCCGGGTGATGCTCGACCTCGCGCAACGCGGTGCGCAACTTGCCAAGGAGCACAGCAGCTCTCACGGCCCGCCGGTGTCGCTGCTCGACCAGGAGGTCATCCAGGTCAGCGCGCCCGACGTGCAAGTCGGGCTGCCGATGCGCTGCGTATTCGCGTTGACCGCGATGGGTTTTCTGCCGCAGTCACCCGATGCGGTCGACGCCGACGAATTGATCCGCGTCCGGATACTGCCGACGTGGCTGCGTCTCGACGCGCGGTTCGGTTCGGTGTATCGCCGCCGCGGCGATCCCGCGCTGCTGCTGGGCTGACGCGGTCGGCGGCAGGCGATTTCCCGAACGGATCAGGCTGAGTTTAAAGCGATCGCCGCCGGGTTCGGGACACGCAGATCACGGGCCGTACCGCAGCCACAGCGGCAGCACGGCGTCCAGATGGTCCATGAATTTCTTCAGGCCCACGCGGTACTGCCCGTACCCGTACGGGTCTTCGGCGTACTGGGGGAACGCGATGCCCACCCCGAACAGGCCGGGGGCCAGGATTCCGTTGGTGCGGTTGTAGTCCAGCTGCCCCCACTGCGGGGTCTCGGGCAACTTCCGGCGCTCGAAGCCGACGGTATAGACCGCCCGGTCGCACTGCGCCAGTTTCTCGGCGAATTCCGGGCTCGACACCCAGCACCTCTCCAGGCGGTCGGGAAGCACCCCGTCGATGTTCTCCCGCGCCCAGACGGCCGCCCGGCCCTTGAGCCCAGTGTCGTCAAACAAGATCCAATCATCGAGATAGACAGCGTATTTCAGTGGGCTTCGATAAAAGTTGACGATCCGTTTGACGGGATGACGTAGCAGGTTCGGGAGCACGATCATCGACGAGTGCGACGAGCCGAACACGGCGACCGTCGCGCCCTCGAGTGGTTCTGCGGCGAGCTTCTCGGGGTCGAGGGCGACCTGGACTTCGATCTCGTCGAGGCCGGGGTGGCAAAGCTTTTTGGGATCAGCGCCGACGGCCAGGATCACGTTCGTGGAGAAGGCGTCGCGTTGGTCCGTCTGGACCCGCCACCGCCTGTTCTCCAAGAACAGTGCGGTGGCGGTCGTCCTGAGGGCGTCGACCTGCGCACGCAGCTGCTCGGTGATCCACACCAGGGGTTCGGCGACCAGGCCCAGCGCGCACGTCTCTTGCGGATCGATCTCCTTGAGCGGCATGGGTGGTGCCTCGGCGAAGTGAAATGCTTTGGAGCCGTTGAAGTATTCCAAAAAGAGCGCGACGTGGGTGTTGCTCGAGACCGACCGCCATTTCTGGCCGATGTCGCCGGCGGCAAAGGCCGGGTCGACCCAGGCGATCCGTTCGGGCGCGACTCCGTGATCCAGCAGCCGTCCCACCGCGGCGATGCCCGCGGGTCCGGCACCGATCACTGTCCACTCGTAGGAAGCCATGCACAACATATAGAGCAGTCCGCCGCGAAACGCCCACCGAGGCTTGCGCGGCGCGACCCGGACCGGCTACGCCAGCCAGGCCGCCGAATCCGGTGGCAGTTTGCCCTCCAGCAGCGGCGCGCTGGCCAAGATCAGCTCGCCCGCCGGCAGCGGCGCCGGCGATTCGCCGCTGTTGAGCGCGCAGATCAACCCACCGGGGCGCCGGAAGATCACCGCATCGCCGGACGCATCCAGCCACTCGATCGTGTCGCCGTCGAATTCCACACGGCCCTGGCGCAATTGGAGTGCCCGCTGGAAGAACGACAGGGTGGAGTCGGGATCGCCGCGCTGCTTCTCGACGGTCAGCGCCGCCCAGTCCTTCGGCATCGGTAACCAGGTGTCGGGTGAGGACGAGAACCCGAACGGGGGCTGCTCGCCCGACCACGGCAGCGGCACCCGGCACTTGTCCCGGCCCCGCTCGGTGTGCCCGGACCGTTCCCAGGTCGGGTCCTGCAGCACCTCCTCGGGCAGGTCCAGCACGTCGGGCAGCCCGAGCTCCTCACCGTTGTAGATGAACACCGTGCCCGGTAGGGCGAGCATCGCCATCGCCATGGCCCGGGCCCTGCGCAGCCCGACGTCGCCGCCACCGTAGCGGGTGACCTCGCGGTCCACGTCGTGGTTGGACAGCGTCCAGGTCGGGACGGCGTCATAGATCGCGGTGGCCGCAAGCGAGTTCTCGATGGCGTCACGGATTTCGCCGGCGTCGAAGTCGATCTTGGTCAGCCGGAAATTGAAGCCGAGATGCAGTTCGTCGGGCCGCAGGTACTCGGCCCAGAGCAGGTTGTCCATCACCCACACCTCGCCGATGGTCACCGCCCCCGGATACTCGTCGACGATCTTGCGGATCTTGCGGTGGATGTCGTGCACGCCCGCGTTGTTGAACCGCGGGTCGTCGTCGCTGTGCGACAGCACCTTGGCGTCGTCCTTGGCGTCGGGAAGGCCGGGGGGCTTGGCCATTCCGTGCGCGACGTCGATGCGGAAGCCGTCCACGCCACGGTCCAGCCAGAACCGCAGCGATGTCGCGAAGTCCTCGAAGACCTCGGGGTTCTCCCAGTTCAGGTCCGGCTGCTCGGTGTCGAAGAGGTGCAGGTAGTACTGCCCGGGATTACCGTCCGGCTCGACCACCCGCGTCCAGGCCGAGCCGCCGAAGACCGACGTCCAGTTGTTGGGTGGCAGGGCCCCGTCGGGCCCCCTGCCGTCGCGGAAGTGGTAACGCTCCCGGGCGTCGGTGCCCGGGCCGGCGGCCAGCGCGGCCTGAAACCAGGGGTGCGCGGAGCTGGTGTGGTTGGGCACCACGTCCATGGTGATCTTGATGCCCCGCTGGTGTGCCGCCGCGATCAGCCGGTCGATGGCAGGCATTCCGCCGAACAGCGGGTCGATGTCGCGCGGATCGGCGACGTCGTAGCCATGGTCGGCCATCGGCGAGACGGTCACCGGGCTGAGCCAGATCGCGTCCACGCCCAGCCCCTCCAGGTGATCCAGATGGGCAACGATTCCGTCGATGTCGCCGACGCCGTCGCCGTCGCTGTCGGCGAACGATCGTGGATAGACCTGGTAAAAGACCGCGTTCGACCACCATGCTGCGGGGCTCATAGTGCTCCGTTCGGTTGCGAGGTATCTAGAAGGGCGAGTTGACCAGTGAGTCGGCAGCCATTTCCAGGTAGTTGAGCAACTCGCGGCGGTGCTCGTCGTCGAGCGTCTGCGAATCGATGGACGCGACGGCCGTGTGCATGCACCGCAGCCACGCGTCACGCGCCAGGGGAGTGATCCGGAACGGCACGTGACGCATCCGCAGCCGGGGGTGTCCGCGCCGGTCGGAGTAGGTGCGCGGGCCGCCCCAGTACTGCTCGAGGAACATCCGCAGGCGTTCTTCGGCGCCCTCGAGGTCATCCAGCGGATACAGCTCACGCAGGATCTCGTCTTCGGGAACCTGGGCGTAAAAGCGCGCGACGATCGCGTGGAAAGTCTCGGCGCCGCCGACCGCGTCGTAGAAGGACTCTGCTACCTGATCCATCGCCGTCCATTGTGGTCCATCCTCGGGACGCCAAGCGGAGGCGGCCCGACCCCGTGCCTGGTGTTCATCGGATCGACACGGCGTTCACCTGCAATAGGGGTGCGATTGGCGGCGAATCATGGTGGACTGTTCGCGGAGGATCTATGGCGCAGGGCAAGAAACGCCGCAGCCACCGCAGTCAGGTAGCCGCGGCAGGGTTGACCGGACCCGCAACCGCGTCGTCGCTGCACAGTGTTGAGATCCATCCGCCCGCACGTCCCGAGGGCGCGTCCATCTGGAGCCGCCGGCGGGTCCTGCTGCTGAATTCCACCTACGAGCCGCTGACCGCGCTGCCGATGCGCCGCGCGATCGTGATGGTGATCTGCGGAAAGGCGGACGTGGTCCACCACGACCCGGCCGGCCCCGTCATCCACTCGGCGACCAGCTCGATCGTGGTGCCCTCGGTGATCCAGCTGCGGTCCTACGTCCGCGTCCCGTACCGGGCGCGCGTCCCGATGACCCGCGCCGCGCTGATGCACCGCGACCGGTTCTGCTGCGCCTACTGCGGGGCGAAGGCGGACACCGTCGACCACGTGCTGCCCCGCAGCCGCGGCGGCGACCATTCCTGGGAGAACTGCGTCGCCTGCTGCTCGACCTGCAACCATCGCAAGGGCGACAAGCTGCTCAGCGAGCTCGGCTGGGCGCTGCGCCGACCGCCGCTGCCGCCGACCGGGCAGCACTGGCGGTTGCTGTCGACCGTCAAGGAACTGGATCCGGCCTGGGCCCGGTATCTCGGCGAGGGCGCGGCCTGATCGCCAATCTGGTGTCCGGTCACGCGGGTAGGTCGTTGCGTGGGATACGGTTTGCGTCGTGAGTCCTATGCATGTCCATCTGTTCATCGTCGGAATACCGCTGCTGCTGGTGGTTTTGCTTTCGGTGCTGATCTGGTCCCGCAAGGGACCGCACCCAGCGGCCTACAAGTTGGGCGAGGAGTGGACGCATCCGCCGATCCTGTGGGCCGCCACCGGCGAAGACGTCGGCCACGCCCACGGCGGGCACGGCACGTCGGAATTCTCAGTCGGAGGTGGCGCCAGTGGCACGTGGTGAGGTAGCGACGAGGGAACCCACCGAGCTCCCGCATGGCTCGGTCATCACCACCAGCGGACGGATCTCCGGTGTCACCGAGCCCGGCGAGCTGTCGGTGCATTTCCCGTTTTCGACCAAAGACCTGGTCGCCATCGACGATGCGCTGAAATTCGGCTCCCGGGCGTCCAAGACGCGCTTCGCGATCTACCTGGGTGGCCTGGGCAGCGACACCGCCGCGCGGGCCCGCGAGATCTTGGCCGACGTGCCGACGCCGGACAACGCGGTGCTGCTGGCCGTCTCACCCGACCAGAAGGTCATCGAGGTGGTCTACGGCACGCAGGTGCGCGGCCGGGGCGCCGAGTCGGCCGCACCGCTGGGTGTCGCCGCCGCGTCCTCGGCGTTCGAGCGTGGCGACTTGGTCGACGGCCTGGTCAGCGCGATCCGCGTGCTGAGCGCCGGGATTTCGCCCGCCTAGTGGCGATCGCGAGCGCGGCGTAAGCCGGGCGCGGCGGGTCGCCACCGTCGGCGCGGCGTAAGGCTCAGCCCTCGCCGGCGTCGAACCGGCGCGCGCGCAACGAACGCTTCACCCCGGCCTGCCCCTCGAGCACCAGGCGTCGCAACGCCGCCGGCACCTCCGGGTCGGACAGGAACCTGTCCGCGGCGGCGACGCCGTCCTCGCTGATGTCCCAGTGCGGGTACAGCCCGATCACCACCGTCTGGGCCACCTCGCTGGACCGGCGCGCCCAGACCCCGGAGATCGCCTCGAAATAGCGCGCGGTGAACGGCTTGAGCAACTCGGCCTGCCCGGGCGGGGCGATGCCCCCGATGATCGAGCGGGCGGTGATGTTGGCCAGGGTGTCGTCCTCGACCACCGTCGTCCAGGCCGCCTCTTTGACCGCCGGCTGCGGTCGCGCCGTCGCGGCCTGGGCGCCGTGGCGCTTGCCGGCGGCGGTCGGGTCGCGCTGGATCTCGGCATCGATGAACGGCGTCGCGGGTCCGTCGGCGTCGACACTGCCCGCGGTGGCCAGCGCCGTCACAATCCGCCACCGCAGGTCGGTGTCGACTTCGAGGCCGGCCAGCCCCAACTCGGTGGGGTCGCGGTCCAGCAGGTCCGCCAGCGTTTCGATATGGCCGACCGACAGCACCGACGAGCACAACGTGTTGATGAAGGCGAGCTGGTGATCCGAGCCGGGCTGCGCGCCGCGCGCCAATTCCAGCAACCGGTCGGCGAACTGCGGCCAGCCGTGCTCACGAGCCCAGCCCTGCTCGGCGTACGACGTCAGCGCGGTCTGGGCCTGCAGCAGCAGCCGCTGCGCCACGCCGACCTCGGATTCGGCGTGCACGCCGCCCGTCACCAGCGCAACGAAGTCACGGGCCCGCAGCTCCGCCTCGCGCGTCATCTCCCAGGCGGCCGACCAGACCAGCGAGCGCGGCAGCGGCTCGGCGATGTCGGCGATGCGCTCCAGCGCGGTGCGCAGCGAATCGCCGTCCAGCCGTAGCGAGCAATACGTCAGATCGTCGTCGTTGACCAGAACCAGCTGGCCCCGCGAAACACCAACCAGCGCAGGAACTTCCGTGACGGGGCCCTCGACGTCGAGTTCCTCGCGGCGCACCCGCACCAGCTTCCCGGTCCCGTCGTCGTCATAGATCCCGACCGCCAGCCGGTGCACCCGGGTCTCACCGGCGCCCGGGGCGGCGCCGCTCTGGGTCACCGCGAAGCGGGTGAAATCGCCGTTGGCGTCGACATCGAACTCGGGGCGCAGCGTGTTCAGTCCGGTCGTCTTCAGCCACTGCTGACCCCAGTCGGACAGATCACGCCCGGACGCCTGCTCCAGCGCGGCGACCAGATCGTCGAACGTGGCGTTGCCGAAGGCGTGCGCGCGGAAGTAATCGCGCAGGCCGGCCAGGAAGTGTTCCAGCCCGACGTAGGCGACCAGCTGCTTGAGCACCGAGGCGCCCTTGGCGTAGGTGATGCCGTCGAAGTTCACCTCGACCGCTTCCAGGTCGGGGATGTCGGCGGCGATCGGATGTGTGGACGGCAGTTGGTCCTGGCGGTAGGCCCACGACTTCTCGACGGTCGCGAACGTCGTCCAGGCCTCGGTGAATTCGGTTGCCTCGCTTTGACATAGCACGGAGGCGAAGGTCGCGAACGACTCGTTCAGCCACAGGTCGTCCCACCACGCCATGGTGACCAGGTCGCCGAACCACATGTGCGCCATTTCGTGGAGCACGGTCTCGGCGCGCCGTTCGTAGGAAGCTCGGGTGACCTTGCTGCGAAACACATAGTCCTCGAGGAACGTCACCGCGCCCGCGTTTTCCATTGCGCCGGCGTTGAATTCGGGGACGAACAGCTGATCGTACTTCCCGAACGCGTAGGGCAGGCCAAAGTTCTTGTGGTAGAAGCCGAATCCCTGCTTGGTCTGGGTGAACAGCCGGTCGGCGTCCATGTGTTTGGCGAGCGAGGAGCGACAGAAGATGCCCAACGGGATCTCGCCGTGCTCGTCGGTGTAGGCGTCGTTCCACTCGGCGTAGGGGCCGGCGATCAAGGCGACCAGGTAGGTGCTCATCCGCGGCGTGGTGGCGAAGGTGTGCAGGCCGTCGTTCACCGACACCGTCGCGCCGTTGGAGATCACCTTCCAGTGCGCGGGCGCGGTCACCCGCACGTCGAAGGTCGCCTTCATGTCGGGCTGGTCGAAGCAGGCGAACATGCGCTTGGCGTCGGCGGTTTCGAACTGCGAGTACAGGTAGGTCTCGTTGTCGACCGGGTCGACGAACCGATGCAGACCCTCACCGGTATTGGAGTAGAGGCAGTCCGCGTCGACCACGACGACGTTGCGGTCGGCCAGCCCGCGCAGGGGGATACCGGTCGACTCGTCGTACCCGGAGACGTCCAGATCGCGCCCGTTGAGCGTGGCGCCGCGGATGGTGTCGGCGGCGATGTCGATGACCGAGTCGGCGCCGGCCAGCGCGTCGAACACCACCGTGGTGATGGAGCGGAAGGTCCGTTCGCCGGGAGCGCCGGCGCCGTCGGTGACGTCGAGGTCGATCTGATAGCTGGCGACCGTGATCAGCGAGGCGCGCTCGACGGCTTGTTCGCGGGTGAGATTGGGGAGAGCCACGTGTCCAACTTACGGGTCGGGCAAACCGGGAACAGGATGCAGACGCCTACGGTTGTGCAGATCAGACTTTCAATCGACGAGAGGATCCGCCATGCCTGACACCGCCGCCGCGAAGAACAAGGCCGATTTCTGGTTCGATCCGCTGTGTCCGTGGGCCTGGATCACCTCGCGCTGGATCCTCGAGGTGGAGAAGGTTCGCGACATCGACGTGAACTTCCACGTGATGAGCCTGGCGGTGCTCAACGAAAACCGCGAGGGTCTGCCCGACGAATACCGCGAGCGGATGGTGAAGGCGTTCGGTCCGGTGCGGGTGGCGATCGCCGCCGAGCAGGCCCACGGCGCCGAGGTGCTCGCGCCGCTGTACACCGCGATGGGCACCCGGATCCACAACGAGGGCAACAAAGATCTGGACGACGTGATCAAGCTGGCGCTCGACGACGTCGGCCTGCCGGCCCAGTTGGCGGAGGCCGCGACCAGCGAGGAGTACGACGAGGCGCTGCGCAAGAGCCACCACGCCGGCATGGACGCGGTGGGCGACGACGTCGGCACCCCGACCATCCACGTCAACGATGTGGCGTTCTTCGGGCCGGTGCTGTCCAAGATTCCGCGCGGTGAGGAGGCGGGCAAGCTGTGGGACGCCTCGGTCACCTTCGCGTCCTACCCGCACTTCTTCGAGCTCAAGCGCAGCCGCACCGAGAAGCCCGAATTCGACTAGGCCGGTCGGGCGGCGATCCACCGCGATCGCCGCCGCCGGCCCGGCGGGTGGCTGTGTAAGGATTGCGGGCATGCGCGTCTACCTCGGCTCTGACCACGCCGGATTCGAGCTCAAACAGCAGATCATCGACCACCTCAAGAAATCCGGACACGAGCCGATCGATTGCGGCGCCTTCAGCTACGACGCCGAAGACGACTACCCGGCCTTCTGCATAGCCGCCGCGACCCGCACGGTGGCCGACCCGGAGAGCCTGGGCGTCGTGCTGGGCGGGTCGGGCAACGGAGAGCAGATCGCCGCCAACAAGGTGCCCGGAGCCCGCTGCGCGCTGGCCTGGAGCGTCGAAACGGCGACGCTGGCCCGCGAGCACAACAACGCCCAACTGATCGGCATCGGCGGGCGCATGCACACCGTGGCCGAGGCCCTGGCCATCGTCGACGCCTTCCTGACCACGCCGTGGTCGAAAGCCGAACGCCACCAGCGGCGCATCGACATCCTCGCCGAATACGAACGCACCCACCAAGCCCCGCCGGTTCCCGGCGCGGTGGGTTGACGCCGGAAAGGTCTGCGCGTGCCCGAAGGGCATACCCTGCACCGGTTGGCCCGGCTGCACCAACGCCGGTACGCCGGCGCGCCCGTCGCGGTGTCCAGCCCACAGGGTCGCTTCGCTGATTCGGCCGCGATCGTGGACGGCCGGGTGTTGCAGCGCACCAGCGCATGGGGCAAACACCTGTTCCACCACTACGCCGGCGGCCCGATCGTGCACGTGCACCTGGGCCTGTACGGCGCCTTCACCGAATGGGAACGTCCCGTCGACGGCCTGTTTCCCGAGGCGATCGGGCAAGTGCGGATGCGCATGATCGGCGCCGGCTACGGCACCGACCTGCGCGGTCCGACGGTGTGCGAGGTCATCGACGAGGGCCAGGTCGGCGACGTCCTGGCCAGGCTGGGCCCCGACCCGTTGCGCAGCGACGCCGATCCGTCGTGGGCGTGGAAGCGGATTGCCAAGTCGCGCAGACCAATTGGCGCGCTGCTGATGGACCAGACCGTGATGGCCGGCGTGGGCAACGTCTACCGCAGCGAGTTGCTTTTCCGGCACCGGATCGACCCGTTCCGGCCCGGCCGCGACGTCGGCGAGGACGAGTTCGACGCGGCGTGGACCGATCTGGTCGCGCTGATGAAGGTCGGATTGCGGCGCGGGAAGATCATCGTGGTGCGCTCCGAACACGACCACGGCGCGCCGTCGTACCGGCCCGACCGGCCCCGCACCTACGTCTATCGGCGGGCCGGCGAGCCCTGCCGGGTGTCCGGCGACCCGATCCGCACGACGGTGCTGGAGGGGCGAAACGTTTTCTGGTGCCCGACCTGCCAGAAGTGACCCGCCCGGGCCCGTCCAGAGCCGCACCCCGGGGAGAGCATGCGGATTGGCAGGAAACTCTCAGCTCGAAACACTGGTGCCAATTGTTTAGCAAAAGCATCGACGCGGGTAAAACAGCTCCTGTGAAAACTCTTCCACGTTTGGCCGCAACGGCTCTCGCAATCGGTGGGCTGGGTTTGGGGGGCTTGGGCGTCGCAACTGAGGCGCAGGCCCACCCCGGACCCTTCCCGCAATGGTGCCCGGGTGAATATTGGGATCCGGGCTGGGGCGACAACTGGGACTGGAACGGCTGCCATGACTGGCACCGTGAGGGTTGGGGCCCCGGCGGTCCCGGCGGCCCTGGGTGGGGTCCTGGCGGCCCCGGCCACTGGGGGCCCGGCGGCCCGCCGCCGCCTCCCGGTTGGCATCCCTGATCTGAGATAACTCACGCAACGCAAACGCGCCCCGCCAAGATACGGCGGGGCGCGTTTGCGTTCAGCGCTGTGCGGCGTCGCTAGATGACACCCAGCACGGAGTAGACCTCGTTGGACAGCACCAGGCTGCGCGGGTCCGCGTTCGCCTTGGTGGGGTCGAAGTGATTGGCCACATACGCGTAGCCGATGCGGTGCTCCAGGTCGACGAACCCGAACGAGCCGCCCAGCCCGCCGTGGCCGAAGATCCGCGGGTTGGGTCCATTGACGCAGCGCTGGTTGAGCATGTAGCCCAGGCCCCATCCGTGGTCGGCGACCCGCGGGCCCAGCACCAGATCGGTGTCGAGGCCGCCCTGGCAGACCCGCACCAGGTCCATGTGCTCGCGGCTGAGCACCTTCTCCTGGGCGAGCGCGTTGTAGAACGTCGCCAATCCCAGCGCCGAGACCTGCCCGTTGGTGCCGGGGAACTCGAGTTCGCGCCACAGGTTCAGGTCGTGCGAGCCGAGTTCGTCATCGGGGGCGAACCCCATCGAGATGGACAGTCCCGCCTTGGGGTGCTCGGCCAGGCTGGTGGGGTAGCCGGGGGCTTTCGCCTCGGCCAGCAGGTCGCGGGCGTGCGGCTTGTTGACCCGCTCGGCGCACCGGTGCTGCTCGCTCAGCGGCAACCCGATATGGACGTCGGCGCCGAACGGCTCGGCGATCTCGGTGCGCAGGTATTGGCCGATGGTCCGGCCCGTCACCCGGCGGAACACCTCGCCCATGATGAAACCGAAGGTCGTCATGTGGTAGCCCTGCGCGGTCCCCGGCTCCCACCAGGGCTCGGCGGCGGCCAGCTGTTCGCAGACGTAGTCCCAGTCGGCGACCTGCTCCCATCGCATCCGGGTGCGCGGGCCGATCAGCCCGGACCGGTGGCTCATCACCATCGCCAGCGTGATGTCTTGTTTGCCCGCCTGGGCGAACTCCGGCCAGTAGTGCGCGACCGGGGCCTGCAGATCCAACTCGCCGCGGTCGGCGAGTTGGTGCACGCAGGTGGCCGACAGGCCCTTGGTGCCGGACAACACGGTGGTCAGGGTGTTCTGCCGCCACGGCCGGGTGCGGGCCGCGTCGGCCCAGCCACCCCACAGATTGACGACCAGAGACCCGTCGAACCACACCGCGACGGCGGCGCCGACTTCATCGCCCAGCGTGAAATTGCGCTCGAATGCGTCGCGAACTCCGGCAAAGTCCGAGGCGCATGACCCGTGGATTGACGCGTCGGTCGTCAGGTCGCTCATGGCGCCTTTCTATCGAGCAGATAGTTAGCCCGAGCGGGCGACGGGAATCGAACCCGCGTAGCTAGTTTGGAAGACTAGGGCTCTACCATTGAGCTACGCCCGCATGTATTTAGTCGAGCGTGACTGTAGCTGGCGGCGAAGATCAAATCTAATCGACTCGGTTTTGTGATCGCTCCGTGAGGTCTGCGAGGTCGCTGCGCAGCCCGTGGCCAACCCGGTGTTGAGGGGCCTTAGGATCATCGAGGTCAGCGCGGGGTGTAGCGCAGCTTGGTAGCGCATCCGCTTTGGGAGCGGAAGGCCGCAGGTTCAAATCCTGTCACCCCGACCAGCACGACCGGCCCCGTGCCATGCGCACGACCCACCGACCGCCAACAACGAGCAAAGAACGAGCACTGAGGAGCACACCCGTGAAGAGCACCGTCGAGCAGTTGAGCCCCACCCGGGTGCGCATCAACGTGGAGGTCCCTTTCTCGGAACTCGAGCCCGACTTCCAGCGCGCCTATAAGGAGCTGGCCCGGCAGGTGCGACTGCCCGGGTTCCGGCCGGGCAAGGCGCCGGCGAAGTTGCTGGAGGCGCGCTTCGGTCGCGAGGCGATGCTCGATCAGGTCGTCAACGAGGCGCTGCCCGCGCGGTACGGGCAGGCAGTCGCCGAATCCGAGGTGCACCCGCTGGGCCAGCCCGAAATCGAGGTCACCAAGAAGGAGTACGGCGAAGAGCTGGCCTTCACCGCCGAGGTCGACGTCCGCCCCAAGCTGACCCTGCCGGACCCCGGCGCGCTCAAGGTCTCGGTGGACCCGATCGAGGTCAGCGACGAGGACGTGGACGCCGAACTGCAGTCTCTGCGTGCGCGATTCGGCACCCTGACCGGGGTGGACCGCCCCGTCGCCGACGGCGACTTCGTCTCGATCGACCTGTCGGCGACCATCGACGGCGAGGAGATTCCGGGTGCCGCCGCGCAGGGCCTGTCCCACGAGGTCGGCTCGGGCCGACTCATCGCGGGCCTGGACGAGGCGCTGGTCGGTCTGTCCGTGGACGAGCCCAAGGAGTTCACCGCGCAGCTGGCGACCGGCGAGCATGCGGGCAAGGACGCCCAGGTGACCGTCACGGTCAAGTCGATCAAGGAACGTGAGCTGCCCGAGCCCGACGACGAGTTCGCGCAACTGGCCAGCGAGTTCGACACCATCGAGGAGCTGAAGTCCAACCTGCGCGAGCAGGTCGGCCGCACCAAGCGCGCCCAGCAGGCCGAGAACATTCGCGAGGCCGCCCTCGACACGCTGCTCGAGCAGGTCGAGGTGCCGCTGCCGGAAGCCATCGTCAAGGCCCAGGTCGACAGCGCGTTGCACAACGCCTTGCACAGCCTCGACCACGACGAGTCCAAGCTCGAGGAAGTGCTGGCCCAGCAGGGCAAGTCCCGCGAGGAGTTCGAGACCGAGACGCGCACGGCGGCCGAGACCGACGTCAAGCGGCAGCTGCTGCTCGACGCCCTGGCCGACGACCTGGAGGTGCAGGTTGGCCAGGACGACCTGACCGAGCGCCTGGTGGCGACGTCGCGGCAATACGGCATCGAGCCCCAGCAGCTGTTGGCCTACCTCCAGGAGAACAACCAGCTGCCGGCCATGTTCGCCGATGTGCGGCGGGCGCTGGCCATCGCCGAGGTGATCCGGGCGGCGACCGTCACCGACACCGCCGGAAACGCCATCGACACCAGTGAATTCTTCGGCAAGCGAGCCGGGGCCGACGAGGACTCGGGCGAGGCCGGCGAATCCGATGAGGCTGACGCCGGGGAGTGACCGCGCCATGACGCTGTGAGCGAACGTGCCCTTTTCAGGGGTGCGTGGCCGCGAAACAGTGGGCTCGGTTGGTTAGTGTCGTGAATACGGATCTCGAGAAAGCAGGTAACCCAGTCGTGACTGACATGCGTTCAAACTCGCAGGGTCTCAACCTCACGGACTCGGTCTATGAGCGCTTGCTGTCCGAGCGCATCATCTTCCTGGGTTCGGAGGTGAGCGACGAAATCGCCAATCGGCTGTGCGCGCAGATTCTGCTGCTCGCCGCCGAGGACGCCACCAAGGACATTTCGCTGTACATCAATTCACCGGGCGGATCGATCAGCGCCGGGATGGCGATCTACGACACCATGGTGCTGGCGCCGTGCGACATCGCCACCTACGCGATGGGCATGGCCGCCTCGATGGGCGAGTTCTTGCTGGCCGCCGGCACCAAGGGCAAGCGGTATGCGTTGCCGCACGCCCGCATCCTGATGCACCAGCCGCTCGGTGGGGTGACCGGAAGCGCGGCCGACATCGCCATCCAGGCCGAGCAGTTCCACGTCATCAAGAAGGAGATGTTCCGGCTCAACGCCGAGTTCACCGGCCAGTCGATCGAACGCATCGAGGCCGACTCCGATCGCGACCGGTGGTTCACCGCGCAGGAAGCCCTGGAATACGGCTTCGTCGACCACATCATCACCCGCGCCGCCCACATCACCAATGGAGAAGCCCAGTGAACCCCGAAACCCAGCCCCAGGCGCGCTACATCCTGCCCTCGTTCATCGAGCACTCCAGCTTCGGTGTCAAGGAGTCCAACCCGTATAACAAGCTGTTCGAGGAGCGCATCATCTTCCTCGGCGTGCAGGTCGACGACGCGTCGGCGAACGACATCATGGCGCAGCTGCTGGTGCTCGAGTCGCTGGACCCCGACCGTGACATCACCATGTACATCAACTCGCCCGGTGGCGGATTCACCTCGCTGATGGCGATTTACGACACCATGCAGTACGTGCGCGCCGACATCCAGACCGTGTGCCTGGGCCAGGCCGCCTCGGCGGCCGCGGTCCTGCTGGCCGCCGGGACACCGGGCAAGCGGATGGCGCTGCCCAACGCCCGGGTGCTCATCCACCAGCCCTCGCTGCAGGGCGTGATCCAGGGGCAGTTCTCCGATCTGGAGATCCAGGCCGCCGAGATCGAGCGGATGCGCACGCTGATGGAGACCACCCTGGCCCGCCACACCGGCAAGGACGCCGCGACGGTCCGCAAGGACACCGACCGGGACAAGATCCTGACCGCCGACGAGGCCAAGGACTACGGGATCATCGACACCGTGCTGGAGTACCGGAAGCTTTCGGCGCAGACGGCCTAGCGGTTTCGGCGAAGGTCGGCGATCTCGGCGGGCCCCACCCGGCAGCATCCGCCGACGATGCGGGCACCGGCCGCGGTCCACTGCGCCGCCAGGTCCGCCCTGAACCGTGACGGGCCAATCCACTTGTGCTGCAATGCATCCCAGCGTTCGCCGCTGTTCGGGTAGACGATGACGGGCTTCCCGACGGCGGCGGCGCGCGCGATCGCGGGCAACACGTCGTCGGGTGTACAGCAGTTCACCCCGACCGCGACGACCTCGTCGACACCGGCCGCCACCGCGAACGCGTCGGCCAGCGGCTGCCCGGCGCGGGTCCGGTCGCCGTCGATGGTGTAGCTCAGCCAGGCCGGCTTCCCGACCGAGTGCACCAGCTCGGCCAGGGCCTGCGCCTCGTCGACGTCGGGCACGGTTTCGCACGCCAGCAGGTCCGCGCCGGCGTCGGCCAGGGTCTCCAGCCGCGGGCGATGCCATCGCGCCAGGGCCGCGACCGACAGGCCGTAGCGCCCGCGGTACTCCGATCCGTCGGCCAGCGCCGCGCCGTACGGTCCGATCGAGGCGGCGACGAGCAGCCCACTACCGCCGGATTCGTCCCGTGCCGCTTTGGCGAGGTCGACGCTGCGTCGCAACAGCCTGGCGGTGTCCTGCCGATCGAAGCCGCGGGCGGCGAACCCTTCGAACGATGCCTGGTAGCTGGCCGTCGTCGCGATCGTGGCCCCGGCGCGGAAGTACGCGGCGTGTACGGCGGCGATGGCCTGCGGGGCGTCGGCGAGCAGCCTGGCCGACCACAACGGGTCGGACAGGTCATGGCCGCGCGCTTCGAGCTCGGTGGCCAAGCCGCCATCGAGCAGTACGGATCCGCCGGGCCATGCAAAGCCCCCAGCCAAACCCACGACGCCACTGTAGGGTGAAATCTTGGGGGTCCGCCCAGGCCTCGCGTGAATGTTGGCGTTGGGTTGGCACCTCCACACCGAAGCAAGGTCGGAGGGCGGCCAGCCTCGGTCGCGTCACAACCGCGACACGCCAAAGACACGCAAAGCGCGCCTTTCGCGAGTGACGGGCACCGTCTGGCTATATGTTTCATCCATACGGACATGCATGAATACCACCGACGCGATTCGGCCCTTATGGTCGCGTCGGGCCCGAACAAACGGGTAGCGTCGGTGAATACATGCGGGGACAGGCAAGACCAACGGCGAACAGGAAGTAGGCCCTCAGCACCATGGCGCGCATCGGAGACGGCGGTGACCTGCTGAAGTGCTCGTTCTGCGGGAAGAGCCAGAAGCAGGTCAAGAAACTCATTGCTGGCCCCGGCGTATACATCTGCGATGAATGCATCGATCTCTGCAACGAGATCATCGAGGAGGAGCTCGCCGACGCCGACGACGTGAAGCTTGATGAACTCCCCAAGCCGATCGAGATCCGGGAGTTCCTCGAGGGATACGTCATCGGGCAGGACACCGCCAAGCGGACGCTGGCCGTAGCCGTCTACAACCACTACAAGCGGATCCAGGCCGGTGAAAAGGGCCGGGACTCGCGGCACGAGCCGGTCGAGCTGACCAAGTCCAACATCTTGATGCTCGGACCGACCGGTTGCGGCAAGACCTACCTCGCCCAGACGCTCGCCAAGATGCTCAACGTCCCGTTCGCGATCGCCGACGCCACCGCCCTGACCGAAGCCGGCTACGTCGGTGAGGACGTGGAGAACATCTTGCTCAAGCTGATCCAGGCCGCCGACTACGACGTCAAGCGCGCCGAGACCGGCATCATCTACATCGACGAGGTCGACAAGATCGCCCGAAAGAGCGAAAACCCGTCGATCACCCGCGACGTCTCCGGAGAAGGCGTCCAGCAGGCCCTGCTGAAGATCCTGGAAGGCACCCAGGCCTCGGTTCCCCCGCAGGGCGGCCGCAAGCACCCGCACCAGGAGTTCATCCAGATCGACACCACCAACGTGCTGTTCATCGTCGCCGGCGCCTTCGCGGGCCTGGAGAAGATCATCTACGAGCGCGTCGGCAAGCGCGGCCTGGGCTTCGGGGCCGAGGTGCGCTCCAAGGCCGAGATCGACACCACCGATCACTTCGCCGAGGTGATGCCCGAGGACCTGATCAAGTTCGGCCTGATCCCCGAGTTCATCGGGCGGCTCCCCGTCGTCGCCTCGGTCACCAACCTGGACCGCGAATCGTTGGTCAAGATCCTGTCCGAGCCGAAGAACGCGCTGGTCAAGCAGTACACCCGGCTGTTCGAGATGGACAATGTCGAGCTCGAGTTCACCGACGACGCCCTGGAAGCGATCGCCGACCAGGCGATCCACCGCGGCACCGGCGCCCGTGGCCTGCGGGCCATCATGGAAGAGGTCCTGCTGCCGGTGATGTACGACATCCCGAGCCGCGACGACGTCGCCAAGGTCGTGGTGACCAAGGAGACCGTCCAGGACAACGTCCTGCCGACGATCGTGCCGCGCAAGCCTTCCCGTTCCGAGCGTCGCGACAAGAGCGCTTAAGTAGATCCTGGAGCGCACCGGCACACCCAGCGGTGGCGTTCCCAAGCGCGTTGCGCACGGCCTGGACCTGCTGAACTTCCTGCTCGCCGACGTTCGCGACGGCCTGGGCCCGTACCTGTCGATCTACCTGTTGCTGACCCATCACTGGGATCAGGAGTCGATCGGCTTCGTCATGGCGGTCGGGGGCATCGGGGCGATTGTCGCGCAGGGTCCGGCCGGCGCCCTGGTGGACAGAACCACCGCCAAGCGGGCGCTGATCATCGGCGGCGCGTTGACGATCACGGCGGCGTCGGTGGCGATGCCCTTGTTCCCCGGCTTCTATTCCATCTCGGTGCTGCAAGCGCTGACCGGGATCGCCGGATCCGTTTTCGCGCCTGCGTTGGCTGCCATCACGCTGGGGCTTGTCGGCTCCCGGCGTTTCTCCCGGCGGATCGGACGCAACGAGTCGTTCAACCACGCGGGGAATGCCTGCGCCGCAGCGATCACCGGCGCACTGGCCTATGTTTCCGGACCGGTGGTGGTGTTCTGGGTGCTGGCCGCCATGGCGGGGGCCAGTGTGGTTGCGACACTGTGGATTCCGGGTGACGCGATCGACCACGACGTGGCCCGGGGCATGGACCATCTCGCCGGAGAACCGCACCCGCCGCCATCCCGGCTGACCGCGCTGCTGGGTAATCGGCGGCTGATCATCTTCGCCGTGACGGTCATCGCCTTCCACTTTGCCAACGCGGCCATGCTGCCGCTGGTCGGTCAGCGCCTGGCGCTGCACAACAAGGACGTGGGGACCGCCTTGATGGCCGGCTGCATCGTGGCCGCGCAGGTCGTTATGGTGCCGGTGGCCTACGTCGCGGGGGCCAAGGCCGATTCCTGGGGGCGAAAGCCGATCTTCCTGGCCGGATTCGCCGTCCTGGCCGCGCGCGGATTCCTCTACACCTGGTCGGACAACTCCTACTGGCTGGTGGGCGTGCAGCTGCTCGACGGCGTCGGAGCTGGCGTGTTCGGCGCGCTGTTTCCCCTGGTCGTGCAGGATGTCACGCACGGAAGCGGCCGATTCAACATCAGCTTGGGGGCGATAACGGCGGCGACCGGCACCGGCGCCGCGGTGTCGAACCTCGTCGCGGGCTCGATCGTTGTCGCGGCCGGCTACGACGCCGCGTTCGTCTTCCTGGGTGCCGTCGCCGCGGCCGGCTTCGTGCTGTATCTGATCGCGATGCCGGAAACGGCGGCGACAAGATCTGGCGCTGGATTCGCGGCAGCCGGAGGCGGGCACGGTATGGACGACAGTAGCTAACGCGCAATACGTGACCAACAACACAGTTTGGTCGGGTACTCGCCAGTAGCCCGTCGCTGACTTCGGGTTTTGCTGACAATGCGGCGGCGTGGCACGCATAAGGGACGGCCATGCAACCCTCAAAGAAATGCCATAATTGATACCGGCAGTGACATAAAGCGCTGGTGCGCTGAGGCCGCTCCGATGGCGCGTAACCTGGAACGTCGGCGGAGTGTCTGTCCGGTGAGCAAAGTGGAGGGCAAAGACGTGGATCCGAACGGCAGCGGAGCCGGATCTGACTCACATGGGGCTTCCCCCAACGGATCTGCACGTCAGCGTCTGGAGCAAGTCGTCATTCGCTTCGCCGGGGACTCCGGCGACGGCATGCAGCTTACCGGCGACCGCTTCACCTCCGAGGCGGCGCTGTTCGGCAACGACCTGGCCACCCAGCCCAACTATCCCGCCGAGATTCGCGCCCCCGCAGGCACGCTGCCCGGCGTCTCGTCCTTCCAGATTCAGATCGCCGACTACGACATTCTGACCGCCGGCGACCGGCCCGACGTCCTCGTCGCGATGAATCCCGCTGCGCTCAAAGCCAATATCGGTGACCTGCCCCGCGGTGGAATGGTGATCGCGAACTCCGACGAATTCACCAAGCGGAACCTGACCAAGGTCGGCTACGTCACCAACCCGCTCGAGACCGACGAGTTGTCGGACTACGTGGTGCACTCCGTCGCGATGACCACGCTGACGCTCGGGGCGGTCGAGACGATCGGCGCCACGAAGAAGGACGGCCAACGCGCCAAGAACATGTTCGCGCTGGGCCTGCTGTCGTGGATGTACGGCCGGCCGATCGAAACCAGCGAGAAGTTCATCCGGGAGAAGTTCGCCCGCAAGCCCGAGGTCGCCGAGACCAACGTGCTGGCGCTGAAGGCGGGCTGGAACTACGGCGAGACGACCGAGGCTTTCGGCACCACCTACGAGGTGTCCCGGGCGACCCTGCCGTCGGGCGAATACCGTCAGATCTCGGGCAACACCGCGCTGGCCTACGGCATCGTGGCGGCCGGTCAGCTGGCGGACATTCCGGTCATGCTGGGCAGCTACCCGATCACGCCGGCGTCCGACATCCTGCACGAGCTGTCCAAGCACAAGAACTTCAACGTCATCACCTTCCAGGCCGAGGACGAGATCGGTGGCATCTGCGCGGCCATCGGCGCCTCGTATGGTGGGGCGCTGGGCGTCACCACCACCTCCGGCCCGGGCATCTCGCTCAAGTCCGAGGCGCTCGGGCT
Source organism: Mycobacterium colombiense (assembly GCF_001672755.1). Taxonomy (GTDB): domain Bacteria; phylum Actinomycetota; class Actinomycetes; order Mycobacteriales; family Mycobacteriaceae; genus Mycobacterium; species Mycobacterium colombiense_C. Next base: position 36,390 of record NZ_LZKI01000176.1, read on the forward strand.
GGCCGTGATGACCGAGCTGCCGCTGCTCGTCGTCGACGTGCAGCGCGGCGGGCCCTCGACCGGGCTGCCCACCAAGACCGAGCAGGCCGACCTGTTGCAGGCGTTGTTCGGCCGCAACGGCGAGTCACCGGTCGCGGTGCTGGCCCCACGCTCACCCTCGGACTGCTTCGAGACCGCGCTCGAGGCTGCGCGCATCGCGGTGTCCTACCACACCCCGGTGATCGTCTTGTCCGACGGGGCGATCGCGAATGGGTCAGAGCCGTGGCGCATTCCGGACGTCAGCACGCTGCAGGGCATCACGCACACCTTCGCCAAGGCGGACGAGCCGTTCCAGCCCTACGCGCGTGACCCGGAGACGCTGGCGCGGCAATTCGCGGTGCCCGGCACCCCGGGGCTCGAGCACCGCATCGGCGGGCTGGAAGCGGCGAACGGCTCGGGCAACATCTCCTACGAGCCGGTCAACCACGACCTGATGGTCCGGTTGCGGCAGGCGAAGATCGACGGGATCTCGGTGCCCGATCTGGAGGTGGACGATCCGACCGGCGACGCCGAGCTGCTGCTGATCGGCTGGGGCAGCTCCTACGGCCCGATCGGTGAGGCCTGCCGGCGCGCGCGGCGCAAGGGCATCAAGGTGGCGCACGCCCACTTGCGCTATCTCAACCCCTTCCCGGCCAACCTGGGTGAGGTGCTGCGGCGTTACCCGCAGGTGGTGGCGCCGGAAATGAACCTGGGTCAGCTGGCGTTCCTGCTGCGGGGCAAGTACCTGGTGGACGTGCAATCGGTGAGCAAGGTGCAGGGCGTCGCCTTCCTGGCCGACGAGATCGGCCGCGTCATCCGCGCCGCTCTGGGCGGGACGCTGGCCGAAGTGGAGAACGACAAGACGATGGTCGCCAAGATGGCGGCAGTAACGGTTGGAGCCGGCGCATGAGCTCAGTGGTTCCGGCCGGCAACAACATAGAGCGAAGCGATGACAGAGCGGTGCTCGTGACATGCGCCGCAACAATGCAGAGCGAAGCGATGAGGAGGAGCGACGCTCGTGACTGACGTGATCGGCAACCTGGCGGGCAAAGACCTCGGTGTGACCGCGAAGTTGACCAAAAACGACGGGGTCCCCACCACGGACCAGCCGCAGAAGTCCAAGGACTTCACCAGTGACCAAGAGGTCCGTTGGTGCCCGGGTTGCGGGGACTACGTCATCCTGAACACCATCCGCAACTTCCTGCCCGACCTCGGGCTGCGCCGCGAGAACATCGTGTTCATCAGCGGCATCGGCTGCTCCAGCCGGTTCCCGTACTACCTCGAGACTTATGGTTTCCACTCGATCCACGGCCGCGCACCGGCCATCGCGACCGGTCTGGCGCTGGCCCGCGAGGACCTCTCGGTGTGGGTGGTCACGGGTGACGGCGACGCGCTGTCGATCGGGGGTAACCACCTGATCCACGCGCTGCGCCGCAACGTCAACATCACCATCCTGCTGTTCAACAACCGGATCTACGGTCTGACCAAGGGGCAGTACTCGCCGACGTCAGAGGTCGGCAAGGTCACCAAGTCGACCCCGATGGGATCGCTGGACCACCCGTTCAACCCGGTATCGCTGGCGCTGGGCGCCGAGGCGACCTTCGTCGGCCGCGCGCTGGACTCCGACCGCAACGGGCTGACCGAGGTGCTGCGCGCTGCCGCAGGCCACCGGGGCGCCGCCGTGGTCGAGATCCTGCAGGACTGCCCGATCTTCAACGACGGCTCGTTCGACGCGCTGCGCAAGGAAGGCGCCGAGGAGCGGGTCATCAACGTCCGCCACGGCGAGCCAATTGTGTTCGGCGCCAACGGCGAATACTGCGTGGTCAAGTCCGGCTTCGGCCTGGAGGTGGCCAAGACGGCCGACGTGTCGGTCGACGAGATCGTGGTGCACGACGCGCACAGCGACAACTCGGCCTACGCCTTCGCCCTGTCCCGGTTGTCGGACCAGAACCTCGATCACACCGTGCTCGGCATCTTCCGCAACATCAGCCGGCCCACCTACGACGACGCGGCTCGCGCGCAGGTGCAGGCGGCCCAGTCGGCGAAGGCGTTCGACTCCGCCGCGCTGCAATCGCTGCTGCGCGGGCGCGACACCTGGACCGTCGACTGACGTGGGCGACCAGATGCCCGACACAGAGAAAAAGGCCGGGTCGCTGGCGGGGATCGTGCTGGCCGGCGGTGAATCGCGGCGGATGGGCCGTGACAAGGCCACCCTGCCCGGCCCCGGCGGTGCCGCGACGCTCCTCGAACACGTTGCGGCGGTCCTCGCGCAGCGCTGCGAGCCGGTTTTCGTGATGGCCGCGCCGGGCCAACCGTTGCCCGCGGTGGATGCGCAGGTCGTCCGCGACGAGGTGCGCGGCCAGGGGCCGCTGCCGGCGACCGGACGCGGGTTGCGGGCGGCCGCGGAGGCGGGCGCCCGGTATGCCTTCGTCTGCGCCGTCGACATGCCGCTGCTGTCTGCGGAATTGATCGACGAGCTGGTGAAGCTGGCCACCGAGACCAACGCCGAGATCGTGTTGCCGTGGGACGGTCGCAGCCACTACCTGGCCGCCGTGTACCGCACCGATCTGGCCGAGCGGATCGACGGCCTGGTGGCCGGCGGCGCCCGTTCCATGCGTGCCCTGATCGACGCGTCGGACGCCCAGCAGATCGTGCTGCCTGAATCGCGCTTCCTGGCCAACGTCAACACGGAGAGCGACCTGCTCGCTCTGGCGCAGTCGCGGGGCTGACGGCGGAGCGCCGGGCGGATCGAGCCGGCGGACTCCACGTTTCGACAAATCGACGCCACTGACACCGCGCCGTAAACACGGCATTTGTTTATTTCGCCATTCTTGAAATACGCACCGCGCAATTTCCGCATTGCGGCGACGACGTCAATACGGAAGATTTGCCGATCAGTCATCGTGATCTGTTGCGGCAGTAGCGATTTGAGGATCGACCAATGGTGTCTGCCGGTTTCGGTCGGCGCAGCATGCCCGGAGCCTCCGCTAGAGCTGTAAGCCGTTTCAGCAAAATCGGCTTTTCGAAATCTTCCGCGCCGCTGTCGATTGGCGTTAGGCGGTTGGCGGCGCCGTGGCCGGTCTCGATGGTGAGTCCTGGACTCTTCGGGGCGTTCGAAAGCCGTTGCCGCCGTGCGTTATTAATGAAAGTCGTTGTTGAGCAGGGTAATACGTCGAGCGCGCGCTATCGGCGTCGAAGACGCGGTCGCACGCGAAGTATTCAGTCGAATTATGCTGGTGCACAGTGGAAGTCGATATCATCCGGCGTTCTTGACCGCCGGGCTGCGTGGGTGCGTTGCGGCAAACGTGACTTGCGGTATGCTGCGCCGGTTTGCGGTCGGCGCGTTCGGATCCGTTGAAGCGCTGGCCAATCGGCCTCGGCACGGCAAATAAACGTGCGCCAGCTCACAAAACGCAGGTGATTCGGCTCACCATTCGTTTGGCCGTTGCGTCCGAGCGCCGATTCGACAAAGCCCGTATGACCTGCACAAATGATCGGGATATCACGGCGTGATCGGCGCGTTACCGAAACGAGATATCCGATTTCCGAAGATGACGAATGCGCCGGGGTCTTCTACGGTCCGTGTTAGCCCAAAACGGGTTACGGAAGAGTAATCAGATAATTGAATCCACGGACCCGCGTGCGAGCGGCGCCACGGACGGCGAAAGCCCGACCGTGGTCGGTGGGTAACGCCCACCGGGCAGACTTGGCCCGCCGCTGCCGTGCCTGACCCAGACGGCACGTTTCAAAGCAGGCATCAACCAGACAGCTTCAGCCCACATCCGTGGGCTTGCTTTGGCGCGCGCGCACCGCGAAAGGAACAAACTTGAAGAACGTCCGAAAGACGCTCATTCTTGCCGCGGTCACGGGCACGCTCGTGACCATCCCATCGGCCACCGCGCACGCGGACCCGGAAGCGGTGGGCTTCGACCCCAACGCGCCGGCCGCCGGCCCCGCGCCGGACGCTCCGCCGCCGCCCCCGGCTCCGGACGCTCCGCCGCCGCCGGCGAACGAGATCCGCAGCGGCGCTCGCGCGCGAATTCGTGGGCGTGTCATGGGGA
>NZ_LZKI01000177.1 GCF_001672755.1 Mycobacterium colombiense
ATTGTCGCCAACCCGACGCTGGAGCTGGTCGGATGTTATGCCTGGTCGCCGGAGAAGGCCGGGCGCGACGTCGGCGAGCTGTGTGGCATCGAACCACTGAATGTCAAAGCCAGCAACGACATTGACGCGCTGCTCGCGCTCAAGCCGGACTGCGTGGTCTATAACCCGATGTTCGCCGACGTCGACGAGCTGGTCCGCATCCTCGGCGCGGGCATCAACGTGGTGGGCACAGCCGGGTTCATCACCGGCCACTTCCTCGGCGCCGGACGGGAACGCATCGCGCAGGCCTGCCAGGACGGCGGATCGACAATCTTCGGCAGCGGCATCAATCCGGGATTCATCCAGCTGTTCGCCATCGTGTCGGCGGGGTTATCCGACCGGGTGGACAGGGTCTCGATGCTGGAGTCGGTCGACACCACGATCTACAACTCGCCCGCCACCGAAATACCCATCGGCTTCGGCTATCCCATCGACCAGCCGGATCTGCCGGCCATCACCGAGAAGGGCTCCGGCATCTTTCGCGACGGCGTATTGCTGATCGCCGAGGCGCTGGGCGCCGAGCTCGACGATGTGCGCTGCGAAGTCGAATACGCCCAGACCACCGAGGATCTGGACCTTCCCGGCGACTGGACGATCAAGAAGGGATGCGTCGCCGGCGTGGACGTTCGCTGGAAAGGAATCGTCGCAGATCGCGAGATCGTCGAGATCCGCGGGCGATGGCGCAAGGGTCAATCGCTGGATCCGGATTGGCCGCTGGACATGGGATACACGATCGAGGTGCAGGGCCGGCCGACGATCAAGACCACGCTGAGTTTCCTTCCGCCGCCGGACTTTGCGGGCCAAACGCTGGACGACTACATCATGCTGGGCCTGACCATCACCGCCATGCCGGCGATCACCGCGATACCCGCCGTCGTCGCCGCGCCTCCCGGCATCGTCACCTACAACGACCTGCCCCTGCTACTTCCGCGCGGCGTGCTGCGCGCCAACACACCCGGATAGGAACGTCCCGATGCCCGATGAGCCTGCCGCACCGTCGCTTCACCACGTCGTGTTCGCCGTGGCGCCCGAACGTCACGCCACCGCGGTCCAGATGTTCAGTGATCTGGGCTTCGTCTTCGAGCCCCTGCGACTGGCCGAGCTGGGCCTGGACATCCACCTCGACTGGAGTCGGGGCATCGAGCTGATCAGCCCGATACCCGGGTCCACCGGTGAGGTCGCCGTCTCGGTGACGGAGTTTGTCGAGCGGCACGGCGATGGGGTGTTCACCGTGGTCATCGGTGTCCCGGAAGTCACTACCGGCGACGCCGTCGCCGAGCGCTACGGCGCGACAACGCGATTCCGGCAGCACATGGAGGGCGAGGGCACCTACCTCGACGAGAATGACGTGTCGATCCTGGGACTGCCTCTGACTTTCCTGGCGACCAACATCCCGTGATGGGAGACGGCATGGCTGGTGACCCGCGGGGAATTCCGGAGCCCGACTTGGACGACCTGCCGATGGCGTTGGACCGCGGCGTCGGCTGGGCAGCATTGCGGGAAGCTTCATGACCGTAAACACCGCGGTGCCAAGCGTCTTCGACGCGGGACTCCCGACGCTGCACTACGACATCACCGAGACCGTGCACGAAGTGGCGCCGCGGATCCACGAGGCGCGAAAGCGATCGCCGATCGCCATCGGGCCGTTGGGACCCGAGGTGCTGGGTTACGAGCTGGCCCGCGGGATACTTCGTGACCCCCGATTCGTGTTCCCGCCCGGCCTGCACATGGCGGCGCGCGGGATCACGTCCGGTCCGCTCCACGACAGGGTGCTCGGCACCATCCTGGGCATGGAAGGCGAGGAACATCGACGGCTGCGCGGTCTGGTGTCCAAGGCCTTCACGCCGCGGGCGTCCGCGCGCATGGAAGACACCATCGACACGGTGATCAACGAGTTGATCGACCAGGTTGCCGATGCCGGCCGATGTGATTTCGTCACCGACATCGCCCGGCCGTACCCGATCCCGATCATCTGCGCGCTGTTGGGCGCGCCGCCCGAGGACTGGACCAGTTTTCCCTATGGGCCGAGGACATTTTCAAAATCGTCAGGTTCGACTCCGACCTGGCGAACGAGCAGCACATCGTGATGCGGGCGTGGGACGAGTTCGACGCCTACATCGACGACATGATCGCCGAACGGCGGAGCCGGTTGACCCACGACCTGATCTCCGAACTGATCCGCGCCCAGGACGACGGCGACCGGCTGAGCAACGCGGAGATGCGCATGCTGGCGTTCAGCATCCTCAGCGCCGGCACCGACACCACTCGCAATCAACTGGCCGCATGCATGCACGCGCTGTGTGATCATCCCGATCAACTTGCGATGCTGCGCGACGACTCCGGCCTCGCAATGCGAGCCGTCGAGGAATGCATGCGCCATTCGCCGGCGGTCTGCACCACCCTGCGCACCGTCCTGGACGACGTCACGTTCGCGGCGTACACCTTTCCAGCGGGCACCTTCATTTCAGTGAATACCTTTGCGGCCAACTGCGATCCAGACGTCTATCAGCATCCGGACCGGTTCGACATCACCCGCGAGGACCCGCCGCCCATTTTGACGTTCGGCGGCGGCGCCCACTATTGCCTTGGCGCCAACCTCGCCCGGACGGAACTCGCTGGAGCCCTCAAAGTCATCGCCCGGCGCATGACCAACCCGCGCCGCGTGGCAACGGCACGCTGGAAACCGATGCTGGGACTCAGCGGGCCGGTAGAGCTGGAGATGGCGTTCGACTAGCTGCGCGAGTCGTCCGCGGCCAGCTCGAGCACCCGGATCTCGCCGCTGGCACCGTCAACCTCCACCATGGCTCCCGGCGGCAGTGCCTTGGTCGCCCCCTGAACGTCGACGACACACGGAAAACCGAATTCGCGGGCCACCACCGCGGCGTGTGACATCGGGCCGCCGAGTTCGGTCACGACGGCGGCGGCATAACAGAACGCCGCGGTGTACCCGACGTCCGTCACCTCCGCGACAAGGATCTCGCCGGGTTGCAGATCGTCGATCGTCTCGGGCCGCACGATCCGCACCCGCCCGCGCACCCGTCCTCCGCATACGCCGACGCCACGCAAAGTGTCTCCGCTGACCAGCGCGTCCGATGAGGTCGCGGCTGGCTGCCACCTTCCGCTGAAGACCGTCGGCGGCGCCACCGCGACCAGCCGGTGTTGTTCGGCGCGGCGCCGGGCCACCAGCGCGCCCACATCCGCCGGGAGGGCGTCGAGCTCGTCGACGAGCAGATAGAAGACGTCATCGGCGGCCGTGAAAACGCCGGCCTCGACCGATCTACGTCCGTATTCGCGAAGCAGCGTGCGTAGCACCCAGTTAGCCCGCACCACCTTGTCGCGGCGTACCTCACGGTCGCGCAGTTGCTGGGTGGCCAGAGCCGCAATAGGCTTGGCGTGCAACGGGATCCGGGTCCGTTGCGGCTGTGGTGCGGATGGCGCGCTCATCGCTCTGGTCACCATCCGCACAAGCAGCTCGGGATCGTCGGCGTAGCTGGTTGACCGCATCTCGAGCTCGGCCGGACCACGGTGTCCGATGAGCGCCAGCTCGTCCAGCAGGGCGGCATGGAATTCCGGTGCCTCGACGGCGAGCTTGCCCAGCCGCTCGCCTGGTTCGGCCAGCAGCGCCGTCACTTTCGGATCGCGCTGCGCGGCGACCACCAACCGCTGCATCGCCTCGACCGAACGCGCGCTGACCAACTCCGGTCCGCCGGGCGCGACGATGTCTCGCCCGCATAAACCGCGCAGCAGCACGTTGAACGCCGCGCACAGCAGGAACGAGCCCGCAGCCAGCACCCAGCCGTGCACCACCTGGTCACGCGCCAGTGAGATCAAGCTCAGCAGCCGACGATCGTCGAGCCCGGCGAGGTCGCCGTCGGTTAAGCGCTCCAGGCGATCGACATCGGCGACGAACTCCCGGGTGTCCAGGGGCGCGCCGGCGGACAGGCCGATCAGGTTGACGCCGAATACCCCGATATTGCGGACGGTCCGCAGTTGCTTGCGTACTCGGCCGGTGTCGGAGTGCGGACGTTCCTCACCGAAGATCGGCAGGGCGGCCATGCTCGGGCCGAAGAACCCGCTGTTGCTCACCACCGTCGTGGGCTTGACGAAAGGCACTGTCTCGGCCATGAAGTGCGCGGTCGTGATGGCGCCGTAGAGCCGGTGGGCAAACACCGCGACCATGCGCATCGCGATTTCGCGCTGGATCGTCCCGCCGGGCCGCAACCGATCCGCGACGCACACGGCGCTGGCCCGCAGTCCGCGAACCGTCGCCGACGCCGACGCCGGCGAAAACGGGCCGGGCAGCGCCTCAGACAGATTCGTGGCGAGGAAGGTGGGAAAACGCGGGTCGATCGGCGTGTCGAATTCCCCGTTATCCCCTTCTGCGCCCGCCCAAACGGGCTTGACTCCGTCGCTGCTCGGCGCGTCCACCGAGGGCAGGTCCTGGATGTTGGCCAGCCGCCAGGGCAGCGATACCAACCGATTGCCCACGGTAACCCGGCCGCGCACCGCCAGCGCGAAATCCTGGACACATTCGCCGGATTCCCACGCCGGCTGGAATTCCCATTCGTCTGCCAGCCGCGAGGTGTCCATAAGCGCAGCCCCCCGCACCATTCGCAGCTCGGCCGGCTCAAAGCCCAGCCGTATCACCGGTCGGCGGAGCGCCGCGGCGATCTGCCGGAAAGTCAGCTCACCCGAAGCAGCGAGATTGACCGGACCACTGGGGATGTGGGGTTCCACGATCGCGCGGTTGAACAGCCGAAGCGCGTCGTCGAGGTGGACGACCTGCATGTGGCGACCACCCGACCGGTCGGGGAACGCCGGTAACGCCAGCAGGCGGCGCACCCAGTTATCGACGCTTCGCCCGAGGATCAGCGCCGAGCGGATCGCGACCCATTCCGCGCCCGATTCCGTAAGCATCTGTTCGACACGGGCTTTGAACCGGCCTTCGGCGCTGACCGGAGTCGTGACCTCGTGTTCGGCCTTCGGCGCTTCACCCCCGCGGTACACGTGGCCCGACGACGCGAAAACGATTCGCCTGGAACCAGTCTCGGCCATCGCGTCGAGCACGTTGCGGGTACCACCGATGTTGACCTGGTCGTCGTACCCGGAACCCATCGCCCACGCACAATGCGCGACAACGTCCGCGCCGGCCAGGGTGCGTTTCACGGCGGCGGCGTCACGAATATCGGCGACGACGAAGTCCGCTGCGCTCGGCCAGCTGTCGGGTCGATGGCGCGCGAGCCCGGCGACATCGTGGCCCGCGCCGAGCAGCCGCGTGGCGAGGCCGCGCCCGAGCACCCCGCTGGCCCCGGTGATCGCGATTCTCACAACGAGCCCTCACTCATTGCTATTCGCCATCGTCGTCCAGCAGCGCGGCGCTGAGCAGGTCGTCGAGGTCCATGTCCGCGATGTCCTTCTCCGTGGTCACCTCGGACGGCGCGCTCCCACTGGACGATTCATTGGCCAGGGCCAGCAGCAGCTCCAACACGCCGGCCTGGCGAAGGCGCTTGACCGGAATCGACCCCACGACCCGCTGAATCTCGGCTTCGCCCGGTGCGGCCGCCACCGCGGGCTGGTCCGACGAGCCGACCAATTCTCGGTACATGTAGCCGGCCAGTGCCGCGGAGTTCGGGTAGTCGAAGATGAGCGTCGGCGAAAGCGCCAGCCCGGTCGCGGCTTTGAGCCGGTTACGCATCTCCACCGCGGTCAGCGAGTCGAAGCCGAGTTCCTGGAACGCCCGGTCCGGGTGGATCGCCTCCGGGCTGGCGCTGCCGAGCACGGTGGCGATGTTGGCGCGCACCAAGTCCAGCAGGATGGCCTGTTGCTCGTCCTCGGGCAGCCCTTCGAGCCGTTGCAGCAGAGCGGATTTCGACTTGGCGGCGGCCAGCGAATCGTCGACCTGACGACGCGTCGGCGCATTGATCAGGTCGACGAACATCGGCGGCAGGGTGCCCCCGTCGAACTTGACCCGCAACGCCGCGAGGTCGATGTGGGCGGGCAGCATGAATGGCTCGTCCACAATCAGCGCCGTGTCCATCAGGTCCAGCGCCTGGTCCGAGGACATGGCGACGATCCCGTCCCGGCCGAACCGGGCGCGGTCGGCGGCGCCCAATGCACCGGTCATGGCGCTGGCCTGATCCCACAGACCCCAGCCCAGCGATATCGCCGGCAGGCCGTGCGCCCGCCGGTGCGCGGCCAACCCGTCCAGGAACGAGTTGCCGGCCGCGTAGTTCGCCTGTCCCGACGCGCCCGCGAGCCCGGCGATCGACGAGAACATCACGAATGCCGACACATCCAGGTCGCGGGTCAACTCGTGCAGATTCCACGCCGCGTCGACCTTGGACCGCAGCACGGCTTCTATCCGGTCGGGTGTCAGCGACGTCACCACCGCGTCGTGCAGGACCCCGGCGGCATGGATCACCCCGGTCAGCGGATGCTGCATCGGGATTTCGGCGATCACCTTGGCCAGCGCCTCGCGGTCGGCGGCATCGCAGGCCACCGCCTCCACGTGCGCACCCGCCGCGCTGAGCTCGGCGACCAGCTCCGCGGCACCCGGTGCATCCAGGCCGCGGCGGCTGACCAACACGAGATTCCGTGCACCGTGGCGGGTTACGACGTGGCGCGCGACCGCCGAACCGGCCATGCCGGTGGCGCCGGTGATCAACACCGTGCCGGCCGTCCAGGCGTCGGGCATGGTCATCACGACCTTACCGACGTGGCGGGCCTGGCTCAGATAGCGCAGCGCCGCGGGTGCGCGCCGCACATCGAACCTGGTGACCGGCAACGGCCGCAGCACGTCTTCGCCGAACATGGCGGCCAGCTCGTCGAGCATCTGCGCGATCCGATCCGGTCCGGCTTCGAACAGGTCGAAGGCGCGGTAACGCACGCCCGAGTGGTCCCGGGCCACGACCTCGGGGTCACGGATGTCGGTCTTGCCCATCTCCAGGAAGACCCCGCCGGGGGCCATCAGGCGCAGGGATCCGTCGACGAAATCACCGGACAGCGAGTCGAGGATCACGTCCATGCCGCGCCCACCGGTGACCGCCCGGAACTTCTCCTCGAACTCCAGGCTGCGCGAGTCGGCGATGTGATCGTCGTCAAAGCCCATGTCCCGCAGCGTGTCCCACTTGCCGCGGCTGGCGGTCGCGAACACTTCCAGACCGATCTGACGGGCCAGCTGGACCGCGGCCATCCCGACCCCACCGGCCGCGGCGTGCACCAGTACCCGCTGCCCCGGCCTGGCACCGGCCAGATCCACCAGAGCGTAGTTCGCCGTGGCGAACACCACCGACGCCGTCGCGGCGGCGGTGTGTGACCATCCGGCCGGCACCTTGACGAGCAGGCGCTGGTCGGTCTTGGCAATGGTTCCGGTGCCGTCCGGGAACAGCCCCATCACACGGTCGCCGACCGCGAAACGCCCGCCCGGCGAGGCGGTTTCGATCACCACGCCGGCGGCCTCGATACCCATGATCGCCTCGGGGTCCGGATAGAGCCCCAACGCGATCATGACGTCACGGAAGTTGGCCGCGATGGCCGACAGCGCGACCCGCACCTGACCGGGCCCCAACGGCGCGTCGGCGTCGGGGATGCGCTCTATCCGCAGGTTCTCGATGGTGCCGTAGCTGCTCATGCCGAGTCGCCACGGTCCGTCGTCGGGCGGCAGCAACAGACCACCGACGGCGCGGCTGCCGAGCACCCGCGCGGTGTAGACCGTCCCCCTGCGCAGGATCGCCTGCGGCTCGCTGAGCGCCAGAACCGCTGCGATCGCTTCGGAGTCCAGGGACGCGTCCGTATCGACGAGCACGATCCGGCCGGGGTGCTCGGTCTGCGCCGACCGCACCAGTCCCCAGACCGCCGCGCCGGCCAGATCGGTGACGTCCTCCCCCGGCAGCGTCATCGCGCCCCGGGTCGCTACCACCAGGGTTCCGGCGCCGTCGCGGGACAACCATGACTGAAGCACGGGCAGCACCGCTCGTGTCGCCGCATACACCTCGGTGATCACATCGCCGGACACCGGCTGCGACTCGAACAGCACCGCTGACCGCTCGGTCCCGGCGTCGTCCAATTCCGGTGCGCCCCAAGCAGATAGCGATACCGGCTGCACCGCCACTGACGGCTGCGCGGACCAGATGACCTCGAAGAGCCGGTCCGGTCCCGAATTCGACACCGCGGCCAGCAGTTGCTTGTCGGTGACCGGGCGGGCAACCATCGACGCTACCGAGAGCACCGGCAGCCCTAGCCCGTCGGCCAACTCGATGGACACGGTGGAGGGGCCGACCGGCACGATCCGTGCGCGCACCGCGCCCGCCCCCGCGGCGTGCAGCGACACCCGCTGCCAGGAGAACGGGACCAGCATCGAGCCTTCGGGCAGTTCGTCGCTGTCGGAGGCCAACATCACCGCGTGCAACGCCGCGTCGAGCATCGCCGGGTGGACGCCGAACCCGGCCGGCGAAACCCCGGCATCGGTGGGCAGCGACACCTCGGCGAAGACCTCGTCGCCGCGGCGCCACATCGAGGTCAAGCCGCGGAACGCGGGCCCGTACCCGTAACCACGCTCGGCCAGTTGCTCGTACCCGTCGCCGACATCCACCGGGACCGCACCCACCGGCGGCCACGCCGACAGCTCCGCGCTCGGCTGCACCGACCCCGCCCGCAGCACGCCCTCGGCATGCAGCGACCAGCCCGAGCCCGCTTCGGCCCGCGAAAACACCGACACCGCACGGGCGCCCGAATCATCCGGGCCGCCGACAACGACCTGAACGGCGACCGACCCACTGACCGGCAACACCAGCGGCGCCGCCAGATTCAGCTCGTCGACCACTCCGCAGCCCACCTCGTCGCCGGCGCGGATCGCCAACTCGACAAATCCCGCGCCCGGGAACAGCACCACGCCGCCGACCGCGTGATCGGCCAACCAGCCCTGGGTGCGCGACAGCCGGCCGGTCAGCACCACCCCGCCCGAGGCCGGCAATTCCACCACCGCGCCCAACAGCGCGTGCTCACTGGCGGCCAGGCCCAGGCCCTCGGCATCGGCCGGGGCACCGTCGGCGGCAAGCCAAAAGCGCCGACGGTCAAAGGCATACGTGGGCAGCTCGACCAGATTGGCGGCGCCCAGCGCACCGCGCCAGTCCACGTCCATCCCGGCGGCGTACCCCTGCGCGACGGCGTTGGCCAGGGCGACCGGCTCGGGGCGGTCCTTGCGCAGCGCGGACATGGTGGTCACCGAAGCTGCCGTCGGATCGGAAGCCAATGTCTCTTCGATCGATGCCGTCAAGCCGCTGCCCGGCCCGACTTCGAGGAAGCGGTTTGCGCCGGCCGAGTGCGCGAAACGCACGCTGTCGGCGAATCGCACCGCCTCGCGCACGTGTCGCTTCCAGTACGCCATCGACGCGAAGTCGTCGCCGGCCAGTTGTCCGGTCACGTTGGACACGATCGGAATGGTGGGCTTGTTGACGGTCAGTCCGGCCGCGACGGTGCCGAATTCGTCGATCATCGGGTCCATCAACGGGGAGTGGAAGGCGTGCGACACGGAGAGCTGATGCACCCGGTGGCCCTCGCCGCGGAGTCGGTCCGCGATCGCGGTCACCGCGTGTTCGGCGCCCGAAATCACCACCGAGGTAGGCCCGTTGACCGCGGCGATGCCCACGCCGGCCTGATCGAAGGACCCCAGCAGTGCCCGCACCTCGTCCTCGGTGGCCTGCACCGCCACCATCGCGCCGCCCTCGGGCAGCGCCTGCATGAATCGGCCCCGCGCCGCCACCAGCACCGCGGCGTTCTCCAGGGAGAGCACGCCGGCGACGTGCGCGGCCGCCAGTTCCCCGATCGAGTGGCCCATCACGAAGTCGGGCCGCACACCCCAGGATCCGAGCAGCCGGAACAAGGCGACTTCCACCGCGAACAGCGCGGGTTGCGCGAATTCAGTGCTGTTCAACAGGTTTTCGTCGTGCCCCCACATCACCTCGCGCAGCGGGCGAAGCAGGTGCTGGTCCAGTTGGGCCACCACCGTGTTGAACGCCTCGGCGAAGACCGGATAGCCGGCGTGCAATCCCATTCCCATGCCCAGTATCTGGGAACCCTGGCCCGGGAACACGAATGCCGTCTTGCCCGCGGTCGCCGTGCCGCGAACGATCGAGCCGCTTAGGTCGCCGCCGGCGAGCTCGTCCAGCCCCGCCAGCAGCCGGTCGCGGTCGCTGCCGACGATCACGGCCCGCTGTTCGAAGGCCGACCGGCCCGCCAGCGACCACCCCACATCGGCGATGTCCAGGTCCGGGTGGGCGCGCAGGTGGGCCGCCAGCCGCGCGGCCTGAGAGTTCAACGCCGACAGCGATTTCGCCGAGACCGGCCACGGCACCACCGGTGCCTTCGGACCGTCCACGGCGCGCGGCGACTCCGCCGGCACCGCCTCGACGATGACGTGCGCGTTGGTGCCGCTGATGCCGAACGACGACACGCCCGCCCGGCGCGGACGGCTGTCGGGCTTGGGCTTCCAGGCCCGCGCCTCGGTCAGCAATGACACCGAACCCGTCGACCAGTCGACGTGCGGACTGGGCTCGTCGACATGCAATGTCGCGGGCAACATCTCGTGGCGCATCGCCAGGACCATCTTGATCACACCGGCCACCCCGGCGGCGGCCTGCGTGTGACCCATGTTCGACTTGATCGACCCCAGCCACAGCGGCTCGCCGCGGTCCTGACCGTAGGTCGCCAGCAGGGCCTGCGCCTCGATCGGGTCGCCCAAAGTGGTTCCGGTGCCGTGTCCTTCGACGACGTCCACCTCCGCCGGCGTCAATCCGGCGCTGGCCAACGCGGCACGCACCACCCGCTGCTGTGAGGGACCGTTGGGCGCGGTCAGCCCGTTGGAGGCGCCGTCCTGATTGATCGCCGAGCCGCGCACCATCGCCAGCACCGGATGCCCCAGGCGCTGGGCGTCGGACAGGCGCTCCACCACGAGCATGCCGCCGCCCTCGGAGAATCCGGTGCCGTCGGCCGCGCCGGCGTAGGCCTTGCACCGGCCGTCCGCGGACAACCCGCGCATGCGACTGAACTCGACGAAGATGTCGGGCGTGGCGTTGACGGTGACACCGCCGGCCAGGGCCAGGTCACATTCGCCCGAGCGCAGCGACTGCGCGGCCATGTGCAACGCCACCAACGACGACGAACACGCAGTGTCCACCGACACCGCCGGGCCTTCCAGGCCCAGCACATAGGACACCCGGCCGGACGCCACACTCGAGGACTGGCCGGTCAGGCGGAAGCCCTCCGCGGTCGGTGCCGCGCCCATACCGTAACCCTGCGTGTACACCCCGGCGAACATTCCGGTGGCGCTGCCGCGCAGCTTGCCGGGCTCAATTCCGGCCCGCTCCAACGCTTCCCACGACAGCTCGAGGAACATACGCTGCTGCGGGTCCATGGACAGCGCCTCGCTGGGCGCGATGCCGAAGAAGGCCGGGTCGAAGTCCGCGACCCCGTCCACGAAGCCGCCGGTGCGGGTGTAGCAGGTGCCCGGAACATCGGGGTCCGGGTTGTACACGCCGACCAGGTCCCAGCCACGATCGGTCGGGAATTCGGAGAGCACGTCGCGACCCTCGGTCAGCATGTCCCACAGGTCCTCGGGGGTATTTACCCCACCCGGATAGCGGCACGCCATGCCGACGATGACGATCGGATCGTCGTCGGTGGCGCGCGCGACCGGGGCATGCTTGATCTCTTGCGGGACCCCGGCGAGTTGGGTGCGGATGTAGCCGGCCAGGCCGTTGGGCGTCGGGTAATCGAAGATCAGGGTGGGCGAAAGCGCAAGGCCGGTAGCGGTTTTCAGCCGGTTGCGCATTTCAACCGCGGTCAGCGAGTCGAAGCCCAATTCCTGGAACGCCTTGTCGGGGTCGATCGCCTCGGCGGTGGTGTTGCCGAGCACCGTCGCGATGTGCGAGCGCACCAGATCCAGCAGCACGGCGTGCTGCTCGGCCTCGGACAACCCGTCCAGGCGATGCGCCAGCGCCGATTTCGACTTCGCGGCCGCCAGCGAGTCGTCGACCCGGCGGCGCGTGGGGGCGTTGACCAGATCGGTGAACATCGGCGGCACCGCGACCGCGTGGGCACGCAGCGCGCCGAGATCGATGCGGGCCGGCGCCAGGAACGGCTCGTCGACGATCAAAGCGGTGTCGAAGAGTTCCATGGCCTCGTCCGAGGACAGCGCCAGGATCCCGTCGCGACCCAACCGGGCGAGGTCGGCGGCGTCCAGTCCGCCGGTCATGGCGCTGGCCTGATCCCACAGGCCCCAGGCCAGCGAGATCGCCGGCAGTCCATGTGCCCGCCGGTGCGCGGCCAACCCGTCCAGGAACGAGTTCGCCGCCCCGTAGTTGCCCTGGCCCGACGAGCCGACCAGCCCGGCAATCGACGAAAACATCACGAAGGCAGACAGATTCAGGTCGCGGGTCAACTCGTGCAGATTCCAGGCCGCGTCGACCTTGGCCCGTAGTACCGCGTCCAACCGCTCGGGAGTCAGCGACGTGACCATCGCGTCGTCTAGCACGCCGGTCGCATGAATCACGCCCGACAGCGGGCGCTGCGCGGAAAGGTCGTCGATCACCCGCGCCAGTGCGGATCGGTCGGCCGCGTCGCACGCGACCACGCGCGCCCGGGCACCCGCGGTTTGCAGCTCCGCGATCAACTCGGCGGCCCCGGGGGCGTCGGGACCGCGGCGGCTCAGCAGCACCAGGTCCTCGACGCCGTGGTGTGCCACCAGGTGGCGGGCCAACGTCGAGCCCGCCATGCCGGTTCCGCCGGTGATGAGTACGGCGCCGGAACTCAGCCCGGACGGCAAAGTCATCACGACCTTGCCGACGTGGCGGGCCTGGCTCAAGTACCGCAGCGCCGTGCGGGCGCGTCGCACGTCAAAGGTCGTGACCGGCAACGGGTCCAGCACCCCGGCGTCGAACAGCCCGGCGAGTTCCTGCATCCATTGATGCATCCGGGGACGGCCGGGCTCGAACAGGTCGAAGGCGCGGTATCGGACACCCGGGTACTCCTGGGCGACCACACCCGGGTCGCGGATGTCGGTCTTGCCCATTTCCAGGAACGTCCCGCCTGCAGCGACGAGCCGCAGTGAGGCGTCGACGAATTCGCCGGCCAGCGAGTCCAGCACCACGTCCATGCCCCGGCCGCCGGTGACCGTCCGGAACTTCTCCTCGAAGTCCAGGCTGCGCGAATCCGAGATGTGATCGTCGTCAAAGCCCATGGCCCGCAACGTGTCCCACTTGCCACGACTGGCGGTTGCGAAAACCTCCAGGCCCAGATGCCTGCCCAGCTGCACCGCGGCCATCCCGACCCCGCCGGCCGCCGCGTGCACCAGCACCCGCTGCCCGGGCTTGACGTCCGCCAGGTGGATGAACGCCATGTAGGCGGTGGTGAACACCGCCGAGATGCCGGCGGCTTCGGCGTAGGACCAGTGGGCGGGCTTGTGCTGCAGCAGGCGCACGTCGCCGGGCACCAGCGTGCCGCTGCCGTCGGGGAAGAAGCCGTACACCGAATCGCCGATCGCGAACTCGGTGACTCCCGGCCCGACTTCGACCACCACGCCGGCGCCTTCGCCACCGAGCAGGGCTTCGTGGGTGAACATGCCCAGGGTGATCATGACGTCGCGGAAGTTGGTGGCGATGGCGCGCAGGGCCACCCGAACCTGGCCGGGCTCCAGCGCGGCGCCGGCGTTGGGAACCGGCTCCAACTGCAGGTTTTCGAACGTGCCCGCGCTGCTGATTCCCAGCCGCCACGGCCCCTCAGCCGGAGGCGTCATGATCCCGTCGACCGCGCGGCTGCCCCGCACCCGCGCGACGTAGGCCGTGCCGTCGCGCAGCAACACCGCGGGCTCGCCGACCGCCAACACGGTCGCTATAGCGTTATCGTCAAGCGCCGCATCGGAATCCACCAGCACGATCCGGCCGGGATGCTCGGTCTGCGCCGACCGCACCAGCCCCCATACGGCCGCACCGGCCAGATCGGCGACGTCCTCCCCCGCCAGTCCCATCGCCCCCCGGGTCGCGACGATCAAGACCCCGGAGTCGTGCTCGTTCAGCCACGATTGCACGGCTGCCAACGCCCGATGCGTACGCTCATACGATCCGGAGACCGGATCTTGTTCGTTTGCAACGGATTCGAACACGTTGTGGACGGGCGTCTCGGCGGCGGACGCCGTCGACGCGGCCGGCGACCACGCCAGCTCGAACAGGCGGTCCGGGCCCGAGGCCGACACCGCCGCTCGCAGCTGCCGCTCGCTTACCGGGCGCGCCACCATCGCGCGCACCGACAGCACCGGCAATCCGAGTCCGTCGGCGAGCTCGATCGACACCGCCCTGGAGGCCCGAGACGTCGCCTCGGACGACGCCGCCGGCGGCGTCAACGGTTTCGGCGTCCACCCGGCGCTGCTTGATGCGGCCATGCACGCACTGGTCGTCAGCCACCACATCGGCGGCCAGACCGACGAGGTGGTGCTGCCGTTCTCGTGGCAGGGGGTGTCGTTGCACGCCGCGGGCGCGTCCGCGGTGCGCGCACGCATCGCGCCGGCGGCGTCGTCCGAGGCGACGTCTCGGGCCTCCAGGGCGGTGTCGATCGAGCTCGCCGACGGACTCGGATTG
>NZ_LZKI01000178.1 GCF_001672755.1 Mycobacterium colombiense
ACCTCGAAGAGCTTCGTCAAACGCGACGCCAACTCGCCGTTATCCGGCCCTTCGGCCTGGACATCGTCGAATCTCAATGGTCTCCCGTTTCATGCACACGCCAACAGCTTCGGCCCATGTTACAGCCCGGCCTTTCGCCGATAGCCTGCCGAATCGTTGCCCTGGGCGGTTACGGCAGCGAAAAACGCGATACTTCAGAGCCGATATCCGCATCCGCCTTTTAGGATCTAAAAACGTTCGCGCAGAAGGCATTACGTACAGATGATGTGCGTCGCGGGCCGGAGGGTCCCGCTAGCTGGAACACCGCGTCGACAAAGTTTGCGACACCGGCCTGCGAGCTTCGTCGTGCGGCCGGGGGCTCGTTGGCGGTCACGGCGTGCGGCCGACCCCTTCCTGGTGGCAAACGACCAAGGTCAGGCCGGGTGCTCGGTGGATTCAACGCTGGACGGCTGGTAACGTCAGTACACGATGTTCGTGTTTGGATGAAATGAGAGTGCAGTGGATCGCGGCAGCGGGCCAGACGAAGCGGCAGCCGGTGGCGGTGCTGACAACGACTCTGATCTCGCGAACAAGCTGACCAAGCTTTTCGAGGTCATGCGGAAGGCCGGCACGGCCCCGCTGTCCAACGCCGCGGCCGCGGCCGCTATCACCGAGAAAACCGGTGTATCAATCAGTCCGGCATATCTGTGGCAGCTGAGGAGCGGCATCAAAAGAAACCCGACGGTCGCGCATTTGCGGGCGATCGCAGAGTTT
>NZ_LZKI01000179.1 GCF_001672755.1 Mycobacterium colombiense
GGTGTCGGTCAGCAGCGCCAGCCCGCGCAGCGAGAAGTACTCGCACTCGGTCGGGATCACCACGCCGTCGGCGCAGGCCAGGCCGTTGACGGTGAGCAGGCCCAGTGACGGCTGGCAGTCGATCAGCACGTAGTCGTACCGGTCCAGCACGGGGTGCAGCGCGCGACCCAGCGTCTGCTCGCGCCCCACCTCGTTGACCAGCTGGATCTCGGCGGCCGACAGGTCGATGTTGCTGGGCACCAGATCCATGTGCTTGACCCGGGTCTGCAGCAGCACGTCGTCGATCGACACCCGCGGTTCGACCAGGACGTTGTGAATGGTCTTTTCCAGCTCGTAGTGCGGGACGCCCAGGCCGGCGGACAGCGCGCCCTGCGGGTCCATGTCCACCAAAAGCACCCGGCGGCCGTACTCGGCGAGCGCGGCACCCAGATTGATGGTCGACGTGGTCTTCCCGACGCCGCCCTTCTGGTTGCACATGGCGACGACTTTGGCCGGGCCGTGCGAGGTGCGCGGCTGTGGCTCCGGGATCGCCCGCGGCGGCCGCCCGGTCAGACCGAGCTCGACGCCGTTGTCCGGCTGCTCGGTCATGGCGGGGGTGTTCGGGAGGTGAACATCGTCGGAAAGTCTAACGGGTTCATCGCGCGAAACTCGGCGACCCGCAGGCAATTAACCAGCCAATACGGGGAAAAATCGGTGGTAGAACGCACATCCCGACAGCCTATTCACTCCAGTCACAGCAGCACCACTTTCCGGGGGCCCAAGGCCCTTGCGGCCGGGTCGGCCGGCAACACCACCGGCCTATCGTGGCGTCTATGAACCTGAAGCGACGGATACCTCTGTTGCGTTGGTCGGTCTGGCGCATGGCCGCCGGCGCTCAGAACATCACCACCACCGGCCAAATCGGTGACGGGCGGGAAGCGGCCGCCGTCGAGTACGTGCTGCAGAACGCGCGGGCCGGCGACATCGACGACGTGCTGGCCACCATCGACAGGTTCGCTTACGAGAAATCGCTGCTGATCAACGTCGGCGACGAGAAGGGGCTACTGCTCGACGCCGCCGTGCGGCGCGCCGATCCGGCGCTCGCGCTCGAGCTGGGCACCTACTGCGGCTACGGCGCCCTGCGCATCGCCCGGGCCGCCCCGAAGGCCAAGGTGTTCTCGGTCGAACTCGCCGAGGCCAACGCCGCCAACGCCCGCCAGATCTGGGCGCACGCCGGCGTCGCCGACCGGGTGACGTGTGTCGTCGGCACCATCGGCGACGGTGGGCGCACCCTGGACGCGCTGGCCAACGAGCACGGATTCGCCGATGGCACACTCGATTTCGTATTCCTCGACCACGACAAGGACGCCTACCTCGCCGACCTGACGAGCATCGTGGAGCGGGGCTGGCTGCATCCGGGTTCGATCGTGGTCGCCGACAACGTCCGGATACCCGGCGCGCCGAAGTACCGCGAGTACATGCACCGCCAGCAGGGCAAGCGATTCGACACCGTCGAGCATAAGGCACACGTCGAGTACCAGACGATGCTGTCCGACCTGGTGCTGGAGTCCGACTACCTCGGCGACTGAGCGACTACTGCGCCCGCGGGTGGGCCTCGGCCCACACTTCGCGCAGCGCGTGCACGGTGACCATGGTGTAGATCTGCGTCGTCGTCACCGAGGCGTGGCCGAGCAGCTCCTGCACGACCCGCACGTCGGCGCCGCCCTCGAGCAGGTGAGTGGCGAAGGAATGCCGCAGCATGTGCGGCGACACCCCCGAGGTGATCCCGGCGCGCTCGGCCGCGTCCTGCAGCACCTGCCACGCGCTCTGCCGCGACAGCCGCCCGCCGCGCACATTGAGGAAGATGCCCGGCGTCCCGCGCCCGCGGCGGGCCAGCTCCGAACGCCCCCGCACCAGATAGGAATCCAGCGCGGCCACGGCCGGGCGCCCGATCGGCACCAGCCGCTGCTTGCCGCCCTTGCCGCGCAACAACACCGACCGGGCGTGCGTGTCGACGTCGTCGACGTCGAGGCCGACGGCTTCGGAGATCCGGGCGCCGGTGGAGTACAGGAGTTCGAGCAGCGCCCGGTTGCGCAGCGTCAGCGGACCGTCGGCCGGGCTCTCGCCGCCGGCGCCCTCCAGCAACGCCAGCACCTGGTCTATGGTCAGGCTTTTGGGCAGCCGGCGGCCCGGCGTCGGCGGGCGGACCGCGCGCGCCACGTCGAGTTCGGCCAGCCCTTCCGCGGCGGCGAACCGATGCAGGCCGCGCACCGCGATCAGCGCCCGCGCCGCCGACACCGCCGACAGCGCGGCGACCCCGGTGTCGGGATCGCCGCGGCGCAATGCCACCAGAAACTCGCTCACGTCGTTCTCGCCCACCTTGGCCAGATCGTGAATTCCGCGGTCCGACAGGTGTTTTGTGTAGCGGCGCAGGTCGCGGCCGTACGAGCTCAGGGTGTTCGCGGCGACGCCGCGCTCGATCGTGAGATGGTCAAGGTAGCCCTGCAACTGCGTGTCCAGCGCCACCGTTGTCATTGCGCGGCCTTACGCGCTGCGAACGCCTTCGGCTTGTCCTGCCACGGGCTGTCCACCGGACGCGGCTGCACGAACCCCGTCGTCACGGCGTGGGCGGCCAAAATCCCGGCCACGGCAATGGCATTGACGACTTCACCGCTGAGCACCTTGCGGGCGGCGTCGGCCAGCGGATACCACTCCACTGTCATGTCGGCTTCTTCGTCGTGCGCCTCGGGCCGGTCGACCCGGGTCAGGCCGGTGGCCAGATACACTCGCACCGACTCGTCGCTGAAGCCCGGGGTGGAGTCGAGATCGACGAGCACCGCCCAGGTTTCGGCCTTGAGCCCCGCCTCTTCCATCAGCTCGCGTGCCGCGGTGAGATGGGCGGCCTCGCCGTGGACATCGAGCAGTCCGGCGGGAAGCTCCCACAGCCGCCGGCCGAACGCGTGCCGGTATTGGTAGACCATCGGAATGTTGCCGTCGTCGTCCATCGCGACCACGGCGACCGCACCGAAATGTTCGACGATCTCCCGGGTCACGACCTTGCCACCGGGCATCCGCACCCGGTCGGTGCGCAGCGCGAAAATCTTTCCGGTGTACAGCGTTTCGGATGACGCCGTCTCGAAGACGTGGTCAGCCACGGGTCGCGGGCTCAGGTATAGGCCGCGCAGCGCTGTCCCGGTGCTGGATGCCGTTCGAGGACTGCTCCGGGATTTCCACCGGCAGCAGCTCGCCCGCCTTGTAGTCGATGGCCGCGCCGACGAATGCAACGAACAACGGGTGCGGCCGGGTGGGCCGGCTCTTCAGCTCGGGATGAGCCTGGGTGCCGACGATGAACGGGTGCACGTCCGGTGGGTACTCGACGAACTCCACCAGGTGGCCGTCCGGAGACGTCCCGGAGAACCTCAACCCGCTCTCCGCGATCTTGTCGCGGTAGGAGTTGTTGACCTCGTAGCGGTGCCGGTGGCGCTCGGACACCTCCGTGGCGCCATAGGCTTGGGCCACAATCGATTCCGGTTCCAGCACCGCGGGGTAGGCGCCCAGCCGCATGGTGCCGCCCAGGTCGGCTTCGCCGGCGACGATGTCGACCTGGTCGGCCATCGTGGAGATGACGGGATCGGGTGTCTCGGGGTCGAATTCGGCCGAATTGGCCTGCGTCAGACCCGCGGAGCGGGCGGCCTCGATCACGATGCACTGCAGGCCGAGGCACAGGCCGAACACCGGCAGCCCCCGGGTGCGGGCGTAGCGGATGGCGCCGATCTTGCCCTCGATGCCGCGGATGCCGAACCCGCCGGGGATCAGCACGCCGTGCACGTCGCCCAGTGCCGACGCGGCATCGGCCGGGCTCTCGCAGTCGTCGGAGGGCACCCACACCAGCTCCACCTTGGCGTGGTGTTTGAACCCGCCGGCGCGCAGCGCCTCGGTCACCGAGAGGTAAGCGTCGGACAGGTCAACATACTTGCCCACCAAGGCGATTCGGACCGTCTCGTGGGGCTCGTGCACCCTGCGCAGCAGATCGTCCCACTCGGTCCAGTCGACGTCGCGGAACGGCAGGCTCAGGCGGCGCACCACATAGGCGTCGAGTTCCTCGCGGTGCAGCACCTTCGGAATGTCATAGATCGACGGCGCATCCGGCGTGGAGATGACGCCGTCGATGTCGACGTCACACATCAGCGCGATCTTGTTCTTCAGCGCCTCGGGGACGGGACGGTCGCAACGCAGGATCAGCGCGTCCGGGGTGATACCGATGCTGCGCAGCGCGGCCACCGAGTGCTGGGTGGGTTTGGTCTTGAGCTCGCCGGACGGGGCCAGGTAGGGCACCAACGAGACGTGCAGGAAGAAGACGTTCTCCCGGCCGACGTCATGACGAACCTGCCGCGCGGCCTCCAGGAAGGGCTGCGACTCGATGTCGCCGACGGTGCCGCCGATCTCGGTGATGACCACGTCGGGCCGATTGCCCTCGGCGTCGGGCTGAGCCATCGACATGATGCGCGCTTTGATCTCGTCGGTGATGTGTGGAATCACCTGGACGGTGTCGCCGAGGTACTCGCCGCGCCGCTCCTTGGCGATGACCGTCGAATAGACCTGCCCCGTAGTGACATTCGCCGAGCCGGACAGGTCGCGATCCAGGAACCGTTCGTAATGGCCGACGTCGAGGTCGGTTTCGGCGCCGTCCTCGGTGACGAAGACCTCGCCGTGCTGGAACGGGTTCATGGTGCCCGGATCGACGTTGAGGTACGGATCGAGCTTTTGCATCGTCACGTACAACCCGCGGGCCGTCAGTAACTGACCAAGGCTGCTGGCGGTCAGCCCCTTGCCCAACGAGGAAGCGACGCCCCCGCTGACGAAGAGGTGCTTGGTGGCGGATTGCGGGTGCTTTCGCACAGGCGACCTCCGTGAAGACGGGCAGGGCGTGAAAATTGTTCTAGCGAATAACTAGATGGGCCTGCCGACCCACGGAAACCCACCCTAACATCCACCGCGCTGTGTCGCGGCTAACACGCCCGCTACTGGGGCACCGTGATTGACGTCGCCCCGTGACCGGTGCCGTACTGCCCGGCGTGCCCGCCGCCCAGCAGGTCGTGCAGGCCCAGGACCGCGGTGATGCGGCCCGGGGCGGCGTCGACGTCGTCGACCGTGCTGATCGCGGAGTTCATCCCGGCGTCGGCACGCGTCACCGCCACTGCGGCGCCTCCGGTCGCCGAACCGTCGCGCCCGGCGAGCAGGGTGCCCGAGCCGTGCGGGGCCAGCGCGGCCGAGAACCGCGCCACGCTGACGCCCTTGTTGCCGGCGTCCTGGGGCAGCGAGCCGCCGGTGACGACGAGCGCGGCGTTGGCCGCGCCCATGTGATCGGTTGCCTGATAGGTAATGAAGCCGGTATCGCGCAGCGCCGCCAGCACGGTGTTGCGCGCGACGTCGTCCACCGCCGGCACCGCCGGGTTGGCGTTGGCCAGCAGGGCGATGCCCATCAGGTCACCCGCCTGCGAACCCTGGTCGACGAGCTTGGTGCTCAGCTGCTGACCCGCGGGCAGCACCGAGGAATTCACCACCGTCTGCAACTTCTCCGCCGAGTTGGCCTCGACGAACTCCTGCGTCAGCGCCACCGTTCCGGTCACCGTCCCGCCGGCCTGACCGATGAACTTCGACACCGCGGCCACGTCGTCGTCCGTGGCGTCCGGCGTGCGGAACACCACCACCGTCTTGCCGCCCAGCGCGTCGTGTACCATCCGCCCGGCCAGTTGGGTGTCGAAATTGTTTGCCGCGCTGAGCTTTTCGTTCAGCACATTCTTCTGGTCGTTGAGCCCGGTGATCTGCGCGTTCAGGTCCCGCTTCTCGTCACGCAGGCTGGACAACAGGGTGTCCGACAGGAAGCCGGAGCCCAGCACGACCCCCACGGCCAACGCCAGGAAGACGGCCGCCAGCGACAAGGCATGTTGACGCAACGAGATCATCTAGGTGACCCACTTCTGCACCGTCAGGCAGAAGTGGTTCCAGTAGTCGGTGACCCAGTGCAGCACCGCGGCGTCGGTGCGCGACACCCACAGCGCCACGATGACGGCGATCAACATGGTCAGCGCCAGCAGCGCGATGGCGCCCGCCGAGATGTGATTGCGGTACAGGGTGGCCACGGCCTTGGCATCCACCACCTTCTCGCCGACCCGCAGCCGGGTCAGGAAGGTCGACGGGTTGCTGTGCGCGCGGGTGCGGTCGAAGAACGTCTCGATGTTGGCGGTGTGGCCGGCCGTCACCAGCAGCGCTGCGCCGTGGTGGTCGGCCAGCAGCAGGGCCAGGTCGATCGCCGAGCCCGCGGCCGGGAACGTCATCGCCCCGACGCCGAGGTCCTGAATCCGCTCCAGCCCGGGCGCGTGCCCGTCGGCGTCGGCGGGCAACACCACCTGGGCGCCACACTTGAGCGCGTCGGTGCTGATCTGGTCCGGGTCACCGACGATGACCTGGGGGCGGTAGCCCGCCTTGCGCAGGACGTCCGCGCCGGTGCCGACGCCGATCAGCGCCGGCTGATACTCCTTGATGAACGGCTTGAGCGAGCGCAGATCCTCGGCGGCACTGGGCTCGTCGGCGACGATCACCACGTGCCGGCGGCGCAGGTCGACGTCGACGTCGGGGATGCCGATGCCGTCGATCAGCAGCGGGCTCTCGCTCTTGATGAACTCGATCGTGTTGCCGGCGAAGGCCTCCAGGTGCGCGGACAGCCCGCTCTTGGCCTCGCGCATCAGGTCGGCGATGTCGTGGTCGGTGCGCTCGGTCCCGCGGACCAGCCTGCGGTCACCGGCGTACACCCCGCCCTCGTGCAGGCGGATCTTGGAGCCGTCCTTGACCTTCTTGAAGATGTCGGGTCCGGCCTCGTCGATCAGGGTCACCCCGTTGTTGACCAGCACCTCCGGGCCCATGTTCGGGTAGCGGCCCGACACCGACGGAGACGCGTTGACCACCGCGGCGGCGTCGGCCTCCACCAGCGCGTCCGCCGTGATGCGGTCCAGATCCAGGACGTCGAGCACCACGATGTCGCCGGGGCAGACGCGGCGCAGCAGGCGGTCGATGTTCCGGTCAACGCGGGCGGTGCCGACGAGGCCCGGCCGGGCGGGGTTACGGGAAAGCAGGCCTGACATCTTCATGGGGGCGATTCTGTCCGCGAAGCTGCGGCGGGGACGGGAGGCGCGCCGTAACATTAGCCTCATAAGTTATCTAGAGTCCCATTAGTCACATCTGTATTACTTGTTCCCTGCGGTTAGATCTCATCCTTCTGCGCCGCGTCCAGCAGCTCGCGGGCATGCGCGCGGCCGCTGTCGGATTCGCCCAGCCCGGCCAGCATCCGGGCCAGCTCGGCCACCCGCTCGTCGTCGGCGACCCGCCGCACCACGCTGGTCCCCTTCGGCCCCGCGCCGTGCACCACCAGGTGCACGTCGGCGTACGCCGCGACCTGCGGCAGGTGCGTCACCACGATG
>NZ_LZKI01000180.1 GCF_001672755.1 Mycobacterium colombiense
CGTGTTCGTCGTCGGCTCCGGCATCGACATCCCGCTGATCAAGCCCGCCCTGGAGGCGGCGACCACCCTGCCGCTGAACGTCGGCAATGGATCCGTCCGCGCTGTCGACCACCGCAAGCGTCGCCGAGTCGGGCTCGATGTAGAGCAGCGCGGTCTGCGCGTAGTTGGTCTGATGGCCGACCGCCTGGGCCAGGGCCGCCGCGGCCAGGAAGGCCGAGACGAGCATCACATTTTCGACTTTGTGGGCGGCCAGCTTGTCGCGCAGTGCGGCGGCCTCCAGGGGGTCGGTGAATGTGACCCCGGTCGAGGCCAGTTGGTAGCCGCCCTCTGCTGCGCCCTGACGCGTTCCCAAGATGGCCGAGACTACCTGGTCCGAGGCGGTTACCGTTGCTGCATCTGCGGTCGCGGCGACGTCGAAATTGTCTTCATCGACGGTCGCGCCGTCGCCGTTTTCCCCCTCGACCAGCACCATCCGGACTGCAGTCGGGGCCATCGACACACCAAGTACGGTGTCCAAAGCTCCTCCAATAGTCGTTTGCTAGCCGATCACGGTGGGGCCGAGCTCGTCGCACGATGTGATGGCACGAGACAATTCCTGAGTCCCCACCGGTATTCCCCTAACGACCCGATTTTACGCGCGTCCGACACGCGCGTGGCGGCCCGGGACGGGGCGGCGAGCGAGCTACGGCGATGGAATTTGGGTCGGAATCTGCGTACCCAGGTGGCGGTGCAGCCAGTCATCCCAGTGTTGATGGTCACCGGAATGCGGCGAGGGCTGCGGCGACGGCGCGGGGGCCTGCGGCGGAGCCGCCGGCGCGTCCGACGGCGGGGGCGGCCCCGGCGGACCGGCGTCCGGATTCTGCGGGGCGACGACGTTGGTGCTGACGTCGGGCTGCTGGTCCGCGTGCGGGCCGATGCCGAAGGCCAGTGCCAGCGCCAATGCCACGATGCCGCCGACGAAGACCGTGGTGACGGCGGCGATCGTCAAGATCGACTTGCGGCTGCGTCGCTGGCGCGAGTCGGCGGCCGGGTGGGCGTCGGAGGCCGGATCGTCCACTGCGCTGTAGGCGAGTTCGATCGCGGCGGCCGACGAAGTCTGCGCGGTCGGCATCGAGACCGTGCGGGGCGCTCCCAGCTTCGCGTTCGCCGCGGCCAGCGAGGCGCCCCGCGCCAGGGCCATCTCGGGTTCCTCGGGCGTGGTGACCGACAGTGCGGTCGCGGCCTCGAGCGTCGGCTTGATCGACGGGATGTCCACCTCCGAGCCGACCAGAAATACCCCGTCGGGCCGCGCGCTCATCGACTCGGCGCCCGAGACCATCGCGGTCAGCTTCGCCAGTGCGGCGTCGTCGCTGCCGGGCAATGGGTGCCGGTGTACGTCGGTGACGGTCCCGTTAGCAGTGTCGACGACCGCCAGAGTCGCGCTGCTCTGCTCGACGAGCAGCAACGCGGTGCGGGCCCAGTTGGTTGCGCTGCCCACGGCCTGCGCCAGAGCCGCGGCGGCCATGACCGCCGAGACCAGCATCACATTCTCAATCTTGCGGGCCGCCAACGCGTCTCGCAGCGCAGCCGCCTTGGCGGGGTCGGTCCAGCTCACTCCGCTGGATCGAAGCCGGTACCCACCCTGGGCCGCGCTGTCGCGGGTGCCAAGGATGGCTGCGACGACGTGATTCGCTGCGGCGCTGGGGGTTTCGTTGCCGGCGACGTCGAAACCGTTCTGATCGACGGTCACCCCGCCGGCGGCCTCACCTTCGATGAGCACCATGCGGACCGTCTCAGGTGCCATAGACACGCCGAGTACGACGTCCATCGCTCCTCCAAATCGTCCAATTGGTTGCTGCGCAAGCCAGGGCGGCCGCGTTGGCGCCACCTCGGGGGTCTCGCGATTCGAGAGTCAGCCGGACGTACGAAGAGTTCTGGCCGCGGCCGCAACCCCGATTTGCCAGCCTAGCGCGCCCGGTCAGACAAGCGTGTGAAGCGCGACACACTACCGGTGGCCAAAACCGTGACCACCGCCGAAGCCGTGGCCGCCGAACCCATGGCCCCCGCCGAAGCCGTGGCCGCCGCCGAACGGTCCG
The DNA here is from genome assembly GCF_001672755.1 of Mycobacterium colombiense. GTDB lineage: Bacteria > Actinomycetota > Actinomycetes > Mycobacteriales > Mycobacteriaceae > Mycobacterium > Mycobacterium colombiense_C. The sequence continues at coordinate 2,076 of NZ_LZKI01000180.1, forward strand.
TGACCGCCGCCGAACGGACCGTGACCGCCGCCGAACGGACCATGGCCGCCTAGGGGCCCGTGGCCACCGCCAAACCCGGGTACCGGTAGCCGGGGCGGCGGAACGAACACCGGCGGCGGCAGGGCCGGTAGGACCGGGGCGGCGGGAGCCGGCGGCGCGATGGGGCGCGGCGCGGCCAGCGGCCGCGGCGGTTCGACCTTGGGCTGCGCCTGCACCGGCGGGCCGGGGTTGAGCGGGGCCGGCGTGGGAGCCGGGGCGACGATGTTTTCGTTGGGGCTGGGCCGTAACGCCACGGTCGGGCGAATGCTGATCGCCAACGCGATTTCCAGCGCGACCACTGCGGCGATGAAGATCACCGCCAGCGAGCTGCTGACCAGTAGGACAGACTTGCGCCGACGCGCGCGTTCGTCGAGACCGATGAGGGTCTTGGCGTCGGCGTCGTCGTCCGCCACGGCGCTGTAGGCGACGTTGGTCTTGCCCCTGTCGACATCGGCGGCCAGGGCCGCGATGTGGCTGCGGTATTCGGGCTGATAACCGGGCAGCAGGCCGGGGTACTGTCCGGCGAGGACCAGCGGGTCTACCTCGCCGGTGCCCGGATCCAGCGCGTAGGCCAGCGCGGCCGTCGACGAAGCGAACAATGGTGCATTCGCCGACGCCAGCGCGGCCCCTCGCGCCAGGGCCATCTCCGGCTCGTCGGGCACGGACAACTCGAGCGAGGTCGCGGCCTCCAGCGCCGGTTTGATCAGCGGGATGTCGACGCCGGAACCGACGAGAACCAGACCCTCGGGGTGGGTTTCGAGCGCCTCGGCGCCGGACGCCATGTCGATGAGTTCGGCTACCGCTTGGTCCTCGTCCTCTGGAAGGATCCTGCGGCGCACCTCCGAGACGGCGCCGTCAGCGGTGTCGACGACGGCCAGGGTGGCGCTGTAAGGCTCGACGAAGAGCAGCGCGGTGCGTGCGTAGTTGGTGGCGTCGCCGACGGCCTGCGTCAGCGCGGCCGCGGCCATGAAGGCCGAGACGAGCATGACGTTCTCGACCTTGTGTGAAATAAGGGCGTCGCGCAGCATCGCCGCTTCGACGTGATCCGTCCACGTCACACCCGTCGACAGCAGTTGGTAGCCGCCGTCGGTGGCGCCTTCGCGGGTGCCGAGGATCGCCGAAATCACTTCGTTGGGGGCGGTGCCGGGCCTGGCGGTGCGCTGGGTGTCGACGTCGAAGTCCTCCTCGTCGACGGTGACCCCGTCGGCGCTCTCGCCTTCGACCAGCACCATGCGCACTTTCGTCGGCGTCATCGAGACGCCAAGCACGATGCCCACCACCGCTTAAGTTCCCCCTGCCCGGTTTGCTGTATTGCTCGAAACCCCATCGGCAATACCACTATTAATCGGTCACCAGAAATTTCCTGCCGCAGCAGGGCAAGGGCCGCATGCCCGCCTACGTTGCTTGGCTGATGAAATTCTGGCGGGTGAGGCGGCATCTTGTGGCCAGCCTCAATAACCCGACCCTACCCGTGTGATCTCGCGGGAGTAAGCGCGATTGCTGTGGGTTGGTTGGCAAACGGGTTAGCGGTGTCCGCCGCCGCCACCACCGCCGAAGCCGCCACCGCCGTGACCGCCACCGAAGCCGCCACCGCCGTGACCGCCACCGAAGCCGCCGCCACCGCCGAAGCCGCCGCCGGCGTGACCGCCGCCGAAGCCACCGAAACCACCGCCGCCACCGGGAGCCGGAGCGTGGCCGCCACCGAAGCCGCCGAAGCCGCCGCCGGGAGCAGGGGCGTGGCCGCCTCCCAGGCCGGGGATACCGCCGGGAGCAGGGGCGTGGCCACCGCCGAAGCCGCCGGGACCACCTGACCCCGGCGTCGGGACATGCCCACCACCCAGGCCGCCGGGACCACCCGACCCGGGCGTCGGGACATGCCCACCACCCAGGCCGCCCGGACCGCCGGATCCCGGCGTGGGAACGTGGCCGCCACCCGAGCCGCCCGACCCAGGCGTCGGAACGTGCCCACCCGGGCCGCCCGGGCCGTTTTCACCGGGCGTCGGAGAGTGGCCGCCGCCGAAGTTACCGGGGCCGCTCGGCTTGGGCGGGGTGCCCTCGCCGGGCGGCGTCTGGTGCGGCGGTGACTGCGGAATGGTGCCGCCGACCTGCGGGGGCTGCGGCAGGTGCACCGGAGGTTGCGGCTGGACCGGTTGCGGGATGGACAGATGCGGCGGGACCGCCAGCATCGGGGGATCGACCGGGTCGGGAACCGGGATATGCACGGGAACCGGAACCGGCACCGGGGGAACCACGACGGGAACCGGAACGATCGGCGCAGCAGGCAGCGGTCCCGCCGCCGGCGGCGGGACCGCGGGCAGCGGCGCGGCGACCGGCGGGCTCAACGGCTGCGGTGCCGCCGCCGGGGCGGGCAGGCTGATTTTCGACAGCGGTTCGGACGCCTGCACCGGCGCCGGCGCCGGGGCCTGTTCGGGGACGATGAGGTGCTGGCCCGGGGTGGGCTGCAAGGCGACGGTTCCCGTGGTGCGGATGCCGATCGCCAACGCGATCTCGAGCGCCAGCACCGCGCTGATCCCGACCACCGCCAACCCGCTGCCGACCAGCAGGACCGGACTCCGCTTCGGCTGGCTCTCTTCGGGAAGGAAGAGCTTTTCGATGACGACGGTTGGTGAATCGGCGTCGTCGTCCCCGACCGCGCTGTAGGCGAGCTCGTCGTCGCCGGGTTTCTGCCCGAACGGGACATAGAGGTATTCGGGTAGGGAGTGCTGGTCGACCGCGCCGGTGCCCGGGTCTTGCGCATAGGCCAGCGCGGCGGTCGACGAGGCAAACAGCGGCGCGTTCGCCGACGCCAGTGCCGCCCCGCGGGCCAGCGCCGTCTCCGGCTCCTCGGCCACACTCACGTCGAGGAACGTCGTCGACTGCAACACCGACTTCAACGGAGCGACGTCGATGCCCGAGCCGACCAAGAACAGGCCGCCCGGTAGAAGTTCCAGCTTCTCCATCCCGGCGACCATCGCGCTGAGCTGCTCGGCGGCATCGCCGTAGGACTCGGCGTGGATCTGTTGTTTGTAGACATCCGGGATGGAACCGTCGGAGGTCTCGACGACCGCCAGCGTCGCGGTGCCGGGCTCCACCAGCAGCACGGCGGTGCGCTCGTAACCCATTGCGCCGCCGACATTTTGCGCCAGCGCGGCCGCGGCCAAAAAGGCCGAGACCAGCATCACGTTGTCGATCCGGTGGGCGGCAAGCGCGTCGCGCAAGGCTGCGGCTTCGAGTTGATCCGTCCACGTCACGCCGATCGATGACAGCTCGAGACCGGCGTCGACCGCGCCCTCGCGGGTACCCAGGATGGCGGAGATCACTTGATCGGGCCCGGTCGTCGTAGCCGCGTCGTCGACGTCAGTGACGTCGAACGTGTCCTCTTCTACCGTGGCGCCGTCGGCGTATTCGCCTTCCAGCACGACCATTTGGATCGACGACGGTGCCATCGACACCCCGAGCACGATATCCAATACAAACCCCTCCAAAGGTATTGCACGATGAGCCATGGCCAGGCGGAGGAAAAAAACCATGGCTAACTAAGTATCGCGCACAAGGGGAGCGTGAGAGCGCTGTAGAACCTATGTAGTCCTTATGAAGTTCTGATAGGAGCGCGACGGGGTCGGTCCTCGCTGGCCCTGATACTTCGAACCTACTTGCTTACTGCCGTAAGGGTGTTCGGCGGGACTGGTCAGCCGCAGAATGCACAGCTGACCGATCTTCATGCCCGGCCACAGGGTGATCGGCAGGTTGGCGACGTTGGACAGCTCCAGCGTGATGTGGCCGCTGAAGCCGGGATCGATGAACCCGGCGGTCGAGTGCGTCAGCAGGCCGAGGCGACCCAGCGACGACTTGCCCTCCAAGCGCCCCGCGAGGTCGTCGGGCAGGGTGATGAGTTCCAGCGTCGAACCGAGCACGAACTCGCCGGGATGCAGCACGAACGGCTCACCGGCGTCCGGTTCGACCAGGCTGGTCAGCTCGTCCTGCTGCTTGGCCGGGTCGATGTGGGTGTAGCGGGTGTTGTTGAACACCCGGAACATGCAGTCAAGCCGCACGTCGATGCTGGACGGCTGCACCAGGCCGGCTTCGAATGGCTCGATGCCGAGCCGCCCGGCGGTGATTTCGGACCTGAGGTCGCGATCGGAGAGCAGCACGCGACGAGCCTAGCTGGCTGCTCTACGTGTTCAGCGGAGGTAGACCTCGCTGCCACTGGGATATCCGCCCCCGGTGGTCGTGACGTGCACGTGGTCGTAGTGGCCGAGCCGGCTCGCCTGGGCTCCGTTGGGCGTGTAGTAGACGCCCCGCCAGATCGCGTCCTGAATGCCGAACCGGTTGGCGTTCTGCAGCACGTAGGCGACGATCGCATTGCCCAGCGCGATGCCCTCGTCGGACCCCGGGGTGGGGATCATCACGTCGACCGCCAGGCCGAGAGGGTGCCACGGCAACGGATCCGGGCGCACTCCCCCCATCTCGTGGATCTGCGGGAAGTCCGCGGTGATGCTGCGCGCGACCAGGATCGTCCGGATCTGCATGCCGCGTTCCGGTGCGACGTCGGCGGTCAGAAAGCGGGCCCGGGTGTGATACCGCGACGCCGCGGTGGGCTCGCCGTCAGGGGACCCCTTGATGAGCCGATGCGACGCCGCGGTCACGATTTGAACGCAGCACGGAGGGGTGTCGCTGATAACGGGTTTGGCCTCGGTATGGGGCGCTGTGGGGTGGACGTCTGCGGACGCCGCGAAGAACACGGCCGCGGGGGCGAGCACCGCTGCCAGGGCCACCGACGGTTTGCGCCGCTTCCTGGCTAATTCGTGTCGACCCATCCCGTGCATATTACGGTGCAATAACGAAATAATAAATATGAGTATGTGAATTTGTGAAAGGAATAGCTGCTTTCCGGCGCGGTGGCGCGCGGCGGCCGCGGCGGCTCGGTCGATCAGCCATCCTGACCTCGACAGGTGCCGCCGGGTGCTAGCCTTCCTTGGCGACAGTGCCGATGTAGTTCAATGGCAGAACATCAGCTTCCCAAGCTGGTTTACGCCGTCCAGCCGGGTCCATAGCAAATTGCGAAAGTCCTGTGACCTGCGGAATGCTATCCATGTAAGTCCGCAGCAGTCCTCATTGGTCGTACTAAGTTGTGACATCGTCGTGACAACGATGCCCCAGTCAAGCTATTTGCTCACCCGGCCAGCACCTCGTGGAGCCGGTCGAGGCAAGGAAGGGAGTAACCCCGGTTGCGTAGCATGACCGGAATCGAAGGTATCGAATGGACGGGCGACAGCGTCCGCTCAGACATCGCGGCAGACCCTGACGCCTGGCTGCTCGCCGTCGGCTTTCTTGGTGACGCTCCGGTTGTTACGGCTGAGGCATTCCGCCGCTACGTCGAGAACTGGATGATGAGGCCTGGCACGGTCATTGAGGGCGACGGGGCACTGATCCACGACTCCTACACCGAGCGGTTCGTGTTCCCGGTTGTCGGCATGGTCGGCGGCTTGCCCGTCTACGCGATCGACTGTTACGGCAACTTCCAGCGGTAGCGTGCGACGCGGCGCGCACGGCCTCGGAACACCGGTCCGATCTGACGGCTTACCGACACGGCAGAGATGAGAGACGGATGGCATGGATAGGCGCGTCGCAGGGAATCTTTCTACTTCATGACTCAGACAGATACTGCGGCTCGTTTCTTCGTATAGAAGATGCGGCTGAAATCCTTGAAGTCGGAACCGACCTTCTGCGGGTACTGCCAACCAAGTCTCTAAACGGATCGACTGTCATCGGTGAACTGGACCTCCATAAGGCATGGGGAAGCGGCAAGATCGAAAGCCCGCTCATTCCCCAGGTAGGGAGTGCGCGCCGAAGCCTGGATGAGTTGATTGTCCGGAAACTTCTACAGATCGTGTTGCCGGGGACCAGCGTTGAATGCCAGGTGCCGTTTGGGCGTAAGCGGGTGGACATCTCATTCACGCACAATGGGAGAAGGACGTTCATCGAATTTGTCGGGCCTTCCCACTTCATCCCGCAGTACCAGCGGGAACTGACGTCGCCTCTAGTCCGTAAAGCGGAGGTCGAAGATCACTTTGGAGCGGAATGCGTCGTGTGGCCGTTCTGGATACAGCGGTGCACGAGAAACATAAAAGCGATTCTCGACGGAAAGACGAGTGGGTTGGCAAGCGTTTGGTCTACGCAGGCTCTGTTTGGCGACTTCGTTTATCCAGGGTCCGCGCAGGTCATCATCGAACTCAGTAATCGGTTTAACGCCGTTAAGACTTCCGGACTCGGATACATGTACGGCAACTCGTGTACCAACAAACCAATTCACCCGATCATCGAAGCGATACGGGCTGGAAAAGCCAATAAGGAAAGGCTGATACCGAACGGAAGCGACACGGCCGAGTCTTTCTGGTTGCCTGAAGAAATCAGATAGGTGTCCCCTGGCCTCCACCGGCGACCGTCGGCAATACGAGACGAACACCACCATGACGGCGGTGTCCTCCGGCTGATCTAGCGGCGTGCACCCGTCTCCTTACCTTAAATTTGACTGCGCATGCCCTTGGTCGCGCCCCGAAGGAACTCCATCACCTGATCCTTCTCGGATGCTGCCAGCTTTCGCGCGCGGTCGAACGCGAAGTCAACCCTGCTTCGGTGCCGGTAGCCGCTTTCGAGCCATGCTAGAAGCGCGGCCTTCTCTGCTGCGCCAAGCTGTTTCACTGCGGCCATCACCTCACCCAGCACCTCCGGGTTAGGCGGCGTGTCCCTAGCTGGCTCATTGCATCGGGCGCACTCGGTCTGCAAGTTGTCGAGGCTTGCTTCGCCGTAGCGGGCTTCGGCCGTCCGATGTCCTGCAGTTAAGCGGGCTGCCGTGCCGGGCTCGCCGGGATACGGCTCCCCTGCGCCAACACCGCAGATTACGCAGCGGTTGTGGTCCCTCTCGTAGACCTGTCTCTTGAGAGCGGCCGAGATATTCGAGCGTTTCGTTGTCTCACCGAGCCACAGCTTGTTTCCCTTTTCCTGCAGCACATACTCATCCATCGCTTGGCCGTACTGGTCCTTATAGGACGTAAACCGCCAGCCCTGTGGCTTGAGATTCCGGAGGCGGCGGTTGAGATGCTCAGCTTGCTCCGGCGTGTCTTCCTCGCCGAGGGCCTCTCGTAGCTGGCGCATCGTGAACGTCCCTCCGACGGGAACGTTGAAATACAGATACGCCGCAAGTCGCTTTTCGCCCCCGAAGGGCCTCCTGGTTCCAGGCGTTACCCGCAGTTTCCACCACGGTATGTCGCCGTAGTTGGGGGAAAGATCACCGTCGTCGGTCACGGCGGCAGCGTCGCAAGCCATGTAAGCCGGTGTCTCGCCCAACTTGCCTCGGTTACGCCCTTGGTAGCCATTCGATGCAACCCCGCTATCTCAGGGCGGACCGGACTCTGCCCTAGCCCGTCGGGCAGACTCGGTGCCGTGGCGGATCACCTGACGCCCCAGGGGCGATCTCGGAACATGGCCGCCATCCGTGCGAAGAACACCAAGCCCGAACTCGCGCTGCGAAAGGCGCTTCGTGCAGTCGGGGCTACGGGCTATCGCCTTCACCGCAAAGAAATTCCAGGTCGGCCTGACTTGGTCTTCATCCGCTGGAGGGTCGCCGTTTTCGTTGATGGCGTGTTCTGGCACGGTCACCCCGACCACTGGAACCCCGAGACGGCCTCTTCCGACTACTGGCGCACCAAGATCGCCCGCAACATCGAACGCGACCGCGCCGCCGACTCCGCGCTGCGCGAGATGGGCTGGAGCGTCGTGCGCGTCTGGGACCAGGACGTCAAGGCCGACCTCGACGGCTGCGTGAGCCGGGTGACCTCGGCCATGACGGAAAAGGGCTGGCGATCCCGCGACTAGACAGTCAGGTCGAGCGCGAGATCGGTGATGTCCCGCAGCCGCTTGCCCTTAATCAGGATTTCGAGCATGTGGATCGCCTCGTCATTACCGCTGAGTTGCACACCTTGCTCTAGTTCGGGGAGCGCGAAGTGGTAAACGACGTCCAGGTCGCCAGTGCCCAGTGCGAGCGACGCGAGGCGGGAGGGCGTGGGTTCTCCGGTTACCACGACCGTGTGCGGGGTGCGGCCCTTGCGGTTTCGCATGATGTTGAGCGCCTCAGACCGAGAGTTCTGGGCACGGTCCGACCGTATCGTCCACTTGCACGAGACCAGAGCATGGATAATCTTCCGCTGCTGATTCGCGCTGC
>NZ_LZKI01000181.1 GCF_001672755.1 Mycobacterium colombiense
ATGTTGTACACCGGCGAGGGGCCCTGCAACTGGTCAAGGAACCACAACCGCTGCTGGGCGAACGACAACGGCACCACAGAAGGACGCTGCATCGGTACCAATCGTGGTCGCGCGCCGGCACCCTCACGGATGTGCAGCGCGAGCTGGGCCACCGTGGGCGCGTCGAACACGGTGCGCACCGACAGGTCGGTGTCCAGGCCGGTGTTGATCGCGGCGATCAGGCGCATCGCCGACAGTGAGTCCCCGCCCAGATCGAAGAAAGAGTCGTCCGTTCCGACCCGCTCGGCCCCGAGCACCTGGACGTAGATGTCGGTCAGGATCTCCTCAACCGGGTTGGCCGGGGGCCGGTACCGACTCGCGGTGTATTCGGGTGCGGGCAGCGCGCGGGTGTCGAGTTTGCCGCTCGGGGTCAGCGGCAGTGTGTCGATGGCCATGACGGCGGCCGGAACCATGTAGGCCGGGAGCCGCTCGGCCAGCTGAGTGCGTAGGTCGGCGGGGTCTGCGGTGCCGGTGAAATAGGCGACGATCCGCTTGTCACCGGGGCGGTCCTGGCGGGCGGTGACCACCGCCTGCTCGACGCCGTGCAGCGCCATGAGGGCGGCCTGGATTTCGCCGAGTTCGACGCGGTAGCCGCGGATCTTGACCTGTTCGTCGGCACGGCCGACGAATTGCAGCTGTCCATCCGCGCGCCAGCGCACCAGATCCCCGGTGCGGTACATCCGTGCCCCCGGTCCGCCGAATGGGCTCGCCACGAACCGCGATGCCGTCAACCCGGCCCTACCGAGGTACCCGACCCCGACGCCGGCACCGGCGACATACAACTCACCCACCACGCCGATCGGCACCGGACGCAACCATCCATCCAGCACAAACAACGCCGCGCCGGGGACGGGCGCACCGATCGGAGGCGGCCCTGCCCCCGATTTCAGCGGCGCAGTCCTGGACGCACACACCGTGGTCTCGGTTGGGCCGTAGGCGTTGACCACCACCCGTCCCGGCGCCCACCGATCCACCACCTCGACCGGGCACGCCTCACCGGCCAGCAGCAACGCCGTCGACTCCAGCCCCTCCGGCGACAGCGCCCCCACCGCCGACGGAGTTTGACTCCAGAAGCTGACCTGCTCAGCAACCAGCAAGGCTTGGAGATCCTTCGGTGAACTCGTCACCGAGTCGGGCACCACCACCAGCCGGCCGCCGGTGAGCAATGCGCCCCAGACCTCCTCGGCTGAGGCGTCGAAGGCCAACGAATGCCACTGTGCCCACACTCCCGCCGCCGGCAGTCCGATATAGAGCGATCCCAGCAGCTGGGTCAGGTTGTGGTGGGTGATGGCCACCCCTTTGGGGGTGCCGGTGGTGCCCGAGGTGTAGATCAGGTAGGCGATATCGGCAGGACTCGGCCCCGGCAACGGCGTGCCGGGTTGAGCGTTCACCCGTGGATCGGCAACATCGATGACCGTCACGCCGTGCCCGTTAAGCCGCGGTCGCAGCCCGTCGGTGGTGATCGCGGCCGTCGGCGCGGCATCGGCAATCATGAATCCGATCCGCGCCGCCGGCAGCGCCGGATCGATCGGCAGGTAAGCCGCCCCGGTCTTGAGGACGGCCAGCATCGCCACGACCGCCTGAGCCGAACGCTCCACCAGCAGCGCCACATACTCACCCGGCCCCGCCCCATGGTCGGCGAGCAGATGCGCCAACCGGTTTGCGGCCTCGTCAAGCTCGCGGTAGGTCATCGATTTGCCCTCGAATGTCACCGCCGCCGCCTCGGGGGTGCGGGCCAGCTGGTCGGCGAACAGCTCCGGAATCGACATCGGTGGCGGTCCTGACCAGGTCAGCACGCCGCGGTTGGCGAACTGGTCCAGCCGGGCGTGCTCATCCTCGTCAACCAGATCCACCGACGACAACGACCGCCCCGGATCGGCGGTCATCGCCGCCAACAGCCGCAGTAACCGGTCCGTCAGCGCCTGAACGCTGTCCGGCGGCAGCACACCGGTGGCGTACTCGACACGAAGCTCGAGTTCGGTGCCCGGACGGATTGCCATCGTCAGTGGATAGTGGGTGGATTCGCGACCGTGGATCTCGGTGATCGCCAACCCGTTGATGCCGGACAACGTGGTGCTGTCGACGGGGTAGTTCTCGTAGACGAACAGGGTGTCGAACAGCTGGTCATGACCGGTGATGCGGTGAATCTCGCTGAGTGCCAGATGTTGATGGTCCAGTGTGTCGTTGTGGGCGGTTTGCAGTTGGTCGAGCAGGTCGGCGGTGGTGGTGGCGGCGTCGACGGTGGCGCGGACCGGCACGGTGTTGATCAACAGGCCCACCATCGAGTCCGCGCCCACCACCTCGGTCGGTCTGCCCGAGACCACGGCGCCGAAGGTCACGTCGTGCTGGCCGGTCAGCCACATCAGCAGCTGAGCCCAAGCGGCTTGGAGCACGGTGTTGACGGTGGTGCGGTGGGAGCGCGCCAGCTCGCTGACGGCCCGGGAGGTCTCGACCGATACCCGGAACGACTCGACGCTTCGGCCGCCACGGTCTAGCCGGTCCGGCGGACCGACCAGGGTGGGGGCGTCGAAGCCGTCCAGCACCTCGCGCCAGGCCGCCTCGGCGGCGTCGAGATCTCGACCGGCCAGCCAGGTGACAAAGCTGCGGTACGGCGCAGGGGCGGGCAGGTGCTGGGAGTGGTAGCTGGCGAATATCTCGCTGAGCAGGATCGGCAGCGACCAACCGTCCATCACTATGTGGTGGAAGGTCAGGATGAACCGGTGCCGGTCCTCGCCGGTACGGACCAATGCGGCCCGAAACGCCGGCCCGTCGGCCAGCTCGCACACCGCGGCGCGCTCCTCGGCGCACACCCGTTGGACTTGCTCATCGGCATCACCGGCGTCGAATTCCAAGTGCCGCCACCCCGGCGCGGGATCGGCCGGGATGACCTGCACCGGCTCGCCGAACTCCACGTGGAAGCGCGCCGCCAGATGCGGATGACGGTTGATCACCGTGTGTACCGCTGCGCGCAGCCGGTAGGCGTCGAGGGCGCCGCTGAACGTGGTGTCCAGCTGCACCGCATACACGTCGTCGGTCGACTGCGCGGTTCTCGCGTGGAAGAGCAGTCCTTCCTGCAAGGGGGTCAAGGGCAGCACGTCGGCGGTCGCTTGGTGTCTTTGGAGCTCGTCGATCTGGTGTTGAGCCAGTCGCGCCGGCGCGATGTCCGACGGCGTCAGCCCGCCGCCGCCGTTGCGCACGTGGGCGCAGATGCCCGTCAGGGCGTCGAACCACAGCTGGGCAAGGACACTGACCTGGGGGTGGTCCAGCGCCGAGGGCGCCCAGGTCCACGTGGCATGCAGGCTCGCGCCGGCCCCGGTTTCGACCGTGCCCGCATTGAGCTCGAGGGTGTGGGCCAGTGGAATGGGCACCGCGGCGGCGGCGCCGGTGAGCGTGACGCCGTCCGGGCCGATCCGCCATCTATCGTCGGAGAGTTCGGCCGCCGCGGCCCCGAGCCGTCCCAGGTAGTTGAAGCCGATCGGTGGGTCGGCCTCGGGCAGGTCGGCGTCGGGATTGAGGTAGCGCAGCAGGCCGTAGGTCAGAGGCTCGGGCAGGGCGCGCAGCTGTTCTTTGGCGTCCTTGATGACGGTGCCCAGGGCGGGTGCGCCGGCGATCACCTGCGCCCAGGGCAGCGCGCCGACGGTCAGTGCGATGGGGTATTTGGTGGTGAACCATCCCACGGTGCGTGACAGGTCCACGTCGGCGGCCAGTTCGTCGGCGCGGCCGTGGCCTTCGACGTCGATGCCGATGGACGCGTCGCCAGTGTCCAGGTAGCGCGCCCAGGCCAACCCGAATGCGATGAGCAGGATGTCGTGGATGCCGGCGTGAAACGCCGCGGGCACCTCGCCGAGCAGCATGCGGGTGGTCTCGGTGTCCAGCTGCACGCTCAACTGCCCGGCACTGGCATAGGTGTCGACCTCGGGTTGGACTGCGGGCAGCCCCGCCGGGCCAGTGGCGATTTGTCGCCATGTTTGCGCCGTGTTGACCACCGCGGCGGTGTGGGCATGCTCGGCCAGCAGCGCCGACCAGCGGGCGAACGAGGTGCCCCCGGCCGGCAGCGTTATTGGTTGTCCGTGACGGTGCTG
>NZ_LZKI01000182.1 GCF_001672755.1 Mycobacterium colombiense
CGCGCAGCTGGCTTATTGGGAGCAGGAGCTGGCCGGGATGCCCGAGCGGCTGGCGTTGCCCACCGATCGGCCCTACCCGACGGTGGCCGATCAGCGCGGCGCCAGTGTGGCCGTGGAGTGGCCGGCCGAGCTGCAGCAGCGGGTGCGCAGCGTGGCCCGTGAGCACAACGCGACCAGCTTCATGGTGATGCAGGCCGCCTTGGCGGTGTTGTTGGCCAAGCTCAGCGCCAATTCTGATGTGGCGGTGGGGTTCCCGATCGCCGGGCGCGGTGATCCCGCACTCGATGAACTGGTGGGCTTCTTCGTCAATACCTTGGTGCTGCGCGCCGATCGGGCTCTCGGGATCGGCCAGATCGCCGAGCTGCGCACGCTGCCACAGCGTGTAATCGATGTACTGCACCGCCAATGGCGCCCAGTCCGGGGCCTGCCCCGCACACCGGCTGGCATAAGCCACCCCCAGATCGGCCACCAGGGGGGTGACCGACAAGCCGTCGGCGGCAATGTGGTGCACCGCGGCCACCAGCACATGCTCGTCGTCGGCGACGCGGAAAAGCGTTGCCCGCAACGGGATTTCGGTGGCTAAATCAAACGGGTGACGCACCGTGGGATCGATGGCCTCCTCTAGCCGGCCTGCCGACCAGCCGGTGGCGTCGACGACCTGCCAGCCCAAGTCGGCTCGCTCGGGGGACACCACCAGCTGCCGGGCGATCCCGTCGGGGGCGACGAACAAGGTGCGCAGGCTCTCGTGGCGAGCCACCACATCGGCCAACGCCCTACCCAGCGCGTCGGCATCAAGGCGCCCGCTGAACCGCAACGCCACCGCCATGTTGTAAACCGGTGAGGGCCCCTGCAACTGATCAATGAACCACAACCGCTGCTGGGCAAACGACAACGGCACCACCGCCGGCCGCTCCACGGCCACCAACGGCTCCAACCCACCCCCATCGATACCGATGCGGGGCGCCAACTGGGCCACCGTGGGCGCCTCGAACACCGTGCGCACCGCCAGGTGAGTATCCAGGCCGGCGTTGACCGCGGCGACCAGGCGCATCGCGGACAGCGAATCCCCACCCAAATCGAAGAACGAATCATCGACACCGACCCGCTCGAGGCCGAGTACCTGGGCGTAGATACCGGCCAGGATCTCCTCGGTGTGGTTGGAAGGAGCACGGTATTGGCCGGCGTGCTTCTGGTACTCCGGTGCGGGCAGGGCTCGGGTGTCAAGTTTGCCGCTGACCGTCAACGGCAGCGCGTCGAGGACCACCACCGCGGCCGGAACCATATATTCCGGCAGCCGCTCGGCCAGCTGGAGGCGTAGCTCGGCCGGCTCGGCGGTCCCGGTGACGTACGCCACCAGTCGCTTGTCGCCGGGACGGTCCTCACGGGCGATCACCGCCGCCTGATCCACCCCATCGAGTGCGGCCAGCGCCGCGCGGATTTCCCCGAGTTCGATGCGATAGCCGCGGACCTTGACCTGCTCATCGGCACGGCCCAGATATTGCAGCTGCCCATCAGCGCCCCAGCGCACCAGATCCCCGGTGCGATACATCCGCGCCCCGGGCCTCCCGAATGGGCAGGCCGTAAACCGCGACCCGGTCAATCCAGGCCGGCCCACATACCCACACGCCACGCCGCGACCGGCCACATACAACTCACCGACCACCCCAGCCGGTACCGGCCGCAACCACTCATCGAGCACGAATAGCGCCGCAGTCGGCACCGGCGCACCGATCGGCGGTGTCCCCGATCCCGCCGCCAATGCACTCATTGACGCATATACCGTGGCCTCGGTCGGGCCATAGGCGTTGATCACCACCCGCCCCGGCGCCCACCGATCCACCATCTCGGCCGGACATGCCTCACCGCCGAGCAATAGCGCCACCGACTCCAGCCCTTCCGGCGACAACGTCCCCACCGCAGAAGGAGTCTGGGTCAACACATTTACCCGTTCACCGACCAGCAGGGCGTGGAAATCATCCGGGGAGCCGACCACCTCGTCGGGCACGACCACCAGCCGGCTGCCACCAAGCAGCGCGGCCCAGATCTCCCACACCGAGAAATCGAACGCATAAGAGTGACACTGCGTCCACACCTGCGCCGCCGGCAGATCTGAAGGCTGTGAGTCCGCCAAATGGGTCAGGTTATGGTGGGTGACCGCCACCCCCTTGGGCACCCCGGTAGTGCCCGAGGTGTAAATGAGATAAGCAATGTCGTCAGGGGTCGGCACCGAGAACGCTGTGCTGGGTTGCGCTTCCACAGCCTTGTCGTTGATATCGATGACCATCACGTCATGCCCGTCCAGCCGGGAGCGCAGCTCCGCGGTGGTGATCACGGCCGTCGGCGCGGCATCGGCCATCATGAAACCGATCCGTGCCGCCGGCAGCGCCGGGTCGATCGCCAGGTAAGCCGACCCCGCCTTCAGTACCGCCAGCATCGCGACGATGGCCGTGGATGACCGGTCCAACAACAACGCCACCCGTTGCCCCGCACCCACCCCATGGCCGATCAGCAAGTGCGCCAACCGGTTAGCCGCTTCCTCGAGTTCCCGATAGGTCATCGAGCGGCCCTCGAAAGTCACCGCCACAGCCTCTGGGGCGCGGGCCACCTGCTCAGCGAACAGCACCGGGACCGACACCGGCGGCGGAGCGGGCTCGGTCAACACCGACCGATTACCCCACCCATCCAGCCGGGCGCGCTCACCGGCATCCAGCACATGTACCGACGACAATGACCGCGTTGGATCAGCGGCCATCGCCACCAACAGCCGCTGCAACCGCCCCGCTAAATCCGAGACGTCAAAACTCGAAAAAGGCTGCCCGGCGCCGGCCGTGCTGAAAAGCTGCTCATCACCGAATCCGTAGAACAACAGCCCAAAGTGACCTATTGGGCCAAAAGTCGTATAGGTCGCTGTTGCCGGAACACCGCCGAGATCCAGGGTCAGTCTGGCAGGCACGAAATTCAGCACTACGCGATTTGCCGCCCGCCCGAGGCCGCGAACATCACCGTCGCCCTCAAGAAGGTGCACCGGAAACCGCTGATGTTTCACCGCTTCTCGTATTCGTGTGTCAACGTGTTTACAGAAGTCGGCTACCAAGGCTTCCGGCTTGGTCGTCAAGACCAGCGGTACCACCCCGGCCACCATCCCGGGAAGCAGCTTTGACGTTGGACCTACTCGCCTGCTGACCGGGAAGTTGAATACCACCTCTGAACCGTCAGCGTCGAACGCACCCACCAAAAGTGCGCACGCTGCGGTGAGGACCGATGATCGACGGATACCCAACCTCTTGGATAGTTCTTTGATTCGGCCGAGGACGCATGGATCCAATTGAACCGGCGCCGACGGCCAATACGAATCCGGCTCGCTCGGGGCTTGAGGCAACCGATAATCCGGTCCGTTTTGCTGGGGAAGGTTTTCGCTCCAATAGGCCTGATCTTCCAAATAATCGCTGGACGCTTCGTACTCTGTCTCGCAGTCAACCAAGTCCTGTAACGAGCCAAAAAATGCAGGTGGGATCGGCGCGCCGGTAACAATTGCAGAGTAAATAGTTGCAATCCGACGACCTACCAGGGCAATGCCGGTTCCGTCTATGATTATGTGGTGGCTGCATACGAACCAGTAATATTCGTCCGGCCGTGTCTGGAATAGCGCAAATTTGAACAGCGGGCCGCTGAACGGCATCGGCGTGCGTTGGATCGATGACGCTAGTTCGTGGGCTTCCTGCACGGCATGGTCCGAGCCCCTGAGGTCATAGAAGGCCAGCTCTACATCCGGGTAGTCGATCGCCCGCTGGAAAACCTGGCCATCCACCTCGAAGAAGGCGGCCCTGCCCGGTTCGTCCTCCCCCACCGCCCGGCGGATGGCCCACTCGAGGGCCTCACGGTCTACCGCGCCCTCGATTCGCACGAAGAGGCCAAGCTGCCACTCCGTACCGAGCTGACCCGTTTCCTGCGAAAGCCAAATGTCTAACTGCCCGTGCGTCAGCGGGTATCCCCAGTCGTCGCGATCCGTCGGCTGCCCGCACGGCTCATATATCAAAACCACGGCCCGCCACCCTCTCGCGCAAACTCTTCGGACGTATATCGGCCCAGTTCTGTTCGATGTACTCGAGGCACGCAGCGCGATCCGCTTCGCCGTAAGCCATCTGCCAGCCGGCTGGAATCTCGGCGAACGCCGGCCACAGGCTGTGCTGCTCTTCGTCGTTGATCAAGACGCAAAAGCTGCCACTGTCATCCTCAAAAGGATTGATACTCATCAGTCCTCCAAATCCTTTTCGGCATGGGTCGAACAGTTCGCTGCACTAGCTATTTCGACCAGTTACCCCCGGGGGGTTTGGGCCGGCAACGGTCCCGCCCGTTGCATGATCCAGAGCGTTGTGGGTTTCAAACCCTTTGTCTGGCTTATCAAGCCGGGTAGCGTAGTCAGGATCTGCACATCGAGTGGTAGACGCAAACCGACAGAGTGGCTTGCGTAGTGACAGGCAACAATCACCGAAGATACGCGTGCTGGCGCGGATTACATTCTGCAACAGCGTGTTTCGTCGAGAGTGCCGACGTTGGCCGTTACGCAGGGGCTCGGA
Source organism: Mycobacterium colombiense (assembly GCF_001672755.1). Classification (GTDB taxonomy): domain Bacteria; phylum Actinomycetota; class Actinomycetes; order Mycobacteriales; family Mycobacteriaceae; genus Mycobacterium; species Mycobacterium colombiense_C. The sequence continues at coordinate 4,578 of NZ_LZKI01000182.1, forward strand.
CCTCGGCCGCGACGACCATGAGGGCCGTTGCCGGACACCCCGTACGTCGGGCTGAACTCGTCATTTGCCTTGGGCCTGCTTCACCTTGAAGTAGGTGGATGAGGCGGTGGCGCCTGCTTTTTGACGCCGAGCTTCGCCAAGATCCGGTGGGCGTCGCACACCCTACGGGCCAAGGCAAGCAGTCCGGTCCGTGCTCTGTAGACGTAGCCGGCTACGCGCTACAGCTCCCCGGCGTCGATGGCTTTCTTCACCTCCTGCGCGTGGGCCACCTGCTCGGCGGTGTACCCGATCAGCAGCGCCACCCCGCCAAGCAGCACGACCACCCCAGCCAGCCACAGCATTCCATAGGTATAGCCGCTGTCCAGCGCATGCAACTGGGCGGCGTTCATGGAGTTCACCGGACCGAGGGTGCCGCCCAGGGATAGCGTGCGCGACATGATGGCAACCTGGACGACGACCAAAACCAGCGGTCCGCCCAAGGTCTGCAGCATCACTGAAATCGCCGATGTGGGCCCGATGCGGTCGAACCCGACGCTGGCGATCACCGATAGCGTCAGCGGGACGAAGATCGCGCCGATACCCATAGCGCCAACGATCAGCGGCAAAACAAGATTCGGGAAGTACGGCATGCCGCGGTTGAAGGTCGAGCCGTACAGCGTCGCGCCCAAAATCAAGCTGGCGCTGAGGATCACCACCACTCGCGGCGGAAACCACATCATCAGCTTCGACGCCAGGCCCACCCCGATGGCCACCGCGATACCGAACGGGATGAAGGCAACGCCAGCGTGCAGCGGACTGTAGCCCATGATGGTCTGCACGTACAGGCCGACGAGCACCGTCAGGGTGAAAAACACTCCGCCGGCAAGGAATGTAGCCGCGAACGCGGCCAGCCGGTTGCGGTCGAAGAATAGGTTGAAGGGCACGATCGGGTTTTCGGCGGTGCGCTCCACCACGACGAACGCCACAAAACCGGCTAGAGCCACCAAGGCTGAACCGATCGTGGTGGCCGATCGCCACCCCACCTCCGGGCCCATCGAGAGACCGAACACGGCGGCGGTACAGCTCAACGTGGCCAGTACAGCCCCGGTGGCGTCGAGCTTCATCCGCTCCTTCTGCGTTTCCTGCCGCGTGATGACGGCCAGGTAGATAACCGCCAGCCCGATCGGTACGTTCACCAAAAACGCCAACCGCCAAGACACGTCGGTGAGCGCCCCGCCCACCACCAGGCCCAGCACCCCGCCGAGGCCGGTCATCGCGCCGAGCACCGCAGTCGCCGCATTGCGTGTCGACCCCTTCGGGAACGTGGTCGCTATTAACGCCAAATTGGTCGGTGCGATGATTGCGGCGGCCGCGCCGTGCAGCAGCCGTGCCGCTATCAGTGTGCTTCCGTCCCAGGCGATGCCGCACAACGTCGAGGCGAAAGTGAACAGCGCGACTCCGACGATGAAAGCGCGCTTGCGGCCGACGGTGTCACCCAGTCGGCCACCCAGCAGCATCAGGCCGCCAAAGGTCAGCATGTAGGCGGTGATCACCCAGCTCCGCGCGGCATCCGACAGGCCCAGCTCGTTCTGGATCCTGGGAAGCGCGAAGATCGCGACAGGGCCGTCCATCGCCACCATCAGCTGCATGCCGCCGATCGCGACGATTACGGCGAACCGGCGAGACCGCAGGAAAGCGGGAACGTATCTCTTCGTATGGTGGAGCGTGGTCGGTTCGGTAGACATCTTCAAACCGCTACTTCGCTGCGGCGCCCTGATTGACGAGGGCCTCGAAACGCTTTTCCCAGCGAAGATAGTTACCGGCGAGGCCGGTGAGAGGCACGAAGGGCATCGCGATCACCGACGTGAACACCGCGTTCACGACATTCGCCGGGAAGCGCATCGGCCGCATGATGTCGACAAAAAGGATCACCCGTACCCCGTCGGTCCGGTTCCACGCCTCGTGCTCGAAGGTGTCATCGAAGATCATCACCTTGCCCTCCTGCCAATGACGGGTCTGCGAACCCACTCGGATGGCACACATCTCGGCCGGCTCGGGAATGAGCAGCCCGAGATGGAGGCGGAGCACGCCCTTCCAGGGACCACGATGCGGCGGCAGGTGCTTGCCGGGCGCGAGGATGGAAAAGAACGCGGTCTTCATGCCCGGCATCTGCTTGAGGAGCTTGGTTGTTTCCGGACAGCGGCGGCAATTCCCCCGCGCCTTAAGACCGTAGGCGTAGAAGAAGAAAGTCTTCCAGCCGTCGTCCTGGGTGAGCGCCTTCTGGGCCGGCTGGAGTTCCTGGAAGGCAGGAATGTCCGCCGCATAGGGCAGAAGCGCATCGAGCTCCGCGCGGACCTTGCGCCAATCAGCCTCGATCGCCCCAACCCAGGGAAAGTCCTTCGGATCGAAAAACTCTTGGTCACCGTACGTCGAGGCGCGTCCAATGAAGTTTTCAAACCGGAAGAACATGTTTTGTAAGAATTGGAAGAGCCAGATGCGCGTTCGCAACAAGAATCCTTGCGGCTGCGTGTCGCTCACCACAACGTTACCCATCAAATCGTGCTCGATTCTTTCCATGGACCCCAGCCTCTCTCAGTGTGATGTCAATCTTGTCCACATCGCCCGTTGGAAGACCTGGCCATCCGCCTCGAAGATGGCGGCCCTGCCCCGTTCGGCCTCCCGGACCGCCCGGTGGATCGCCCACTCGAGGGCATCACGGTCTACCGCGCCCTCGATTTTGACGAATTGGCCTAGCTGCCATTGCCTATCGGACTGGCCCGATTCCTGTGCAAGCCAAGTGTCTAGCTGCCCGCGCGTCAGCGGATATGCCTGGCCGTCGGGTTCCGTCGGCCGCCCGCACGGTTCAACTATCAAAACCACGGCTTGCCAGCCTCTCGCGCAGACTCTTCGGACGTATGTCAGCCCAGTTCTGCTCGATGTACTCCAGACACGCAGCGCGATCGGCTTCCCCGTAGACCGTCTGCCAGCCGGCTGGAATCTCGGCGAAGGCCGGCCAGAGGCTGTGCTGCTCTTCGTCGTTGACCAGGACAAAAAAGCTGCCATTGTCGTCGTCGAACGGGTTGGTACTCACCAGTCCTCCAAATTTTGCTTTGACATGAGCCGAACAGTTGAGTGCACTAGCTGGTGCTGGCCGGGCGCCCGAACGCGGTCTCGACGAAGTGCATGACCCAGAGCGTCGTGGGTTTCAATCCTGTTGTCAGGCTTATCAAGTCGGTAGCGTAGTCAGGACCCCCACATAGAGTGGTAGGCGCAAGCCGACAGAGTGGTGGCTCTGCGGAGACAGGAAATTGCACAACCGAAAATTAGCCTATTGCCCTGAATTACCTTGTGCAACAGGGATTTTCGTTGCCGCTGCCGGCTTCCTCTCTTACGTAGTGCCGCAACGCCGCCCGAGGTGGCCGTGGGGTCCGTGCTGAACACTCGCGCGGCGTGGGCTCCTTCTATGTCCTGGCGCGTTCCAGATGGGTACCCGGCTGCTGGTTTTCGATGGACATGAGCCATCGCGGAACGTCGGTCATGACGTACCGATGTCGCCGTCTCCTGTTCCTGGACGAATCCGGACTTAGCAGCTGGACACGCTGGTCGCGCGGCACAAGCCCACCTGCTATTTCCCTGTGCAGGAGGGATTTTCGGTTTTCAGTTGGCTGCGACTCTCAGAGGCGCAGGCGGACCACGGGCCGGCGGCGCAGCTCCCGACCGGCCGCCCTACCCGATGCCCGGACAACCTGTTGCTTCACGACGCATCTCGGTTGATCAGATGGATGAGTTGGTCACGGTTGTTGATGCCGAGTTTGGTGAAAAGGCGGTACAGGTGTCCCTCCACCGTGCGTACCGAAATGACCAGCCGGTCGGCGATCTCGCGGTTGGACAGCCCTGCCGCGACCAGACTGACGATCTGACGTTCACGTCCGCTGAAGGGAAGCGGGTGCGCCGCGGCCTCGAGCGCCGGTGTGCGTGACCCGCATTGGTTGGCCAACGCGTGCGCCCACGTCGACGACTCGACCTCCTTGCGACGGTCGCCGCGACGGGCATGTTCGCCGGCCGCCTGAGCCGCCGCATCGGCGGCGAAAGCCAGTGCGCCGAGATCGGCGAATCGATGGGCCGCGGCATCGAGCAGGTCGCCGTCGTGTTGTGCCAGCCCGCGCGCGTGGTCGGCGACCGCTTGCGCCGATGCGGAGTTCAAGGTTCGGGCGAGCTCATCTACTCGCGTGGCCTGCGAACGATCGCCGAAGCGAATGGCTGCATGGCGTGCCCGCATCTCGGCAACGTGCATCCCGGCTGTCCGCGCGATCTGCGCCGCTTGCATTGCATGTGTCTGGGCGGCCGTCGTGTCGCCGGCCGCTGCCCGCTCCCAGGCCCGGGCGAGTTCCAGTTCGGGCAAGAACACCGCGACATGTGGTCCGTATGCTTCCTCCGCATGCCGCAACGCCGCTGCCGCCGCCGCATCGTCGCCGCGCGTCCCCTCGGCTTGGGCCAGCAGGGCGGCCACCACCAGCAACCAGGGTGACGGAAAGCCTTGGGACAGTTGGGAAATGCACCGGGCTAGAGTGGCGCACGCTGTCGAGAGCTCACCGCGGGTAACCTGCACGAGCCCGAGCATCGCGTCGACCATGGCCTCCGCTGCGGGAAGACCCGTAGCCAGTGCGGCGTAGCGCTTGTGGATTCGGTCGGCCGCCGGATAGTCACCGGCGGCGGTCGCGACCATAACCTCGGCCAGTCCGATGGCGAACCGCTGCGCTCCTGCCCTGCAGAGCGTCGTCGCGCGCACGCCGGCAGCGGCTATGCGGCCGACTTCGGAGAAACGGCCGGCCGCCATCAAGGCACCGCAAGTCGCGACAGCCGCCCACACGGTCGCCATCGGCACTACACCGGGCTCACACAGCCCGGGCCCGAGCTCGATCGTCGTCTCAATGTCGCCGCGGAAGAACCCGATTGAAACCTCGAACGCATTGATCAGCTCGAGACCGCCCTCGGTCATGAGACGCTGTTTCACCTCGGTGAGTACGCGCATCGCGGTTTCGGCGTCACCGCATCCCCAGGCCAAGTTCGCAGCGCGCAGACAACCCCACCGCGCGATCAACAACTCGTCGGCGTCATCGACGTCGACATCCAAAAGGATGGACTCGGCCTCGTCGCCGCGGCCCTGCCAACTCACCGCCTCGGCAAGCACCAACGCGGCCGGCAACCCGCCACCACGATCGACCGCAAACCTCGCCAGCTCTTCACCCAGCACCACATTCGACATCGCCAGCGCATCCGCCGCCGCCTTGACAGCCACATCGAGGTCGGCTTCCAAATCGCTGCGCATCATGAACTGCGCCAGCTGGATACGGCCACGGGGATCCGAGATCTGCGAGCGCCGCCCCACTGCCCGCAGATGCCTGCGAAGAGCTTTCGCCAAAATGCCGTTGAGTTGCCGCGAGCGCACCACCCCGGCATGGCGGACCGCGGCTTCACCGAGCATGGGGTGATTCAATTGCGCCACGGTGTGGGATCCGTCGGCAACCAACTGGATCAGACCACGGCGCTCCAGGTTTGCCATTGCGTCCGCATCGCAGATGTCACGCAGGATTTCCAACTCCAGCAATTCGGCGGTGGCCAAGAGCTCCACCACCTCCAGTTCCGCAGAACTCAGCGATTGCAGCCGAAACTCCAAAGCATCGTTGAGTTCGCGATCCGGGCGCAGCGGGCCCTGAAGACGCCAGCCGTGATCGGTGTGTACCAGAGCCCCGCTTTCCCGGCCCGCGGTGAGGAAGCCACGCAGCAGCAACAGATTGCCCGCACTGCGTTCAAACAACTCATCAACCAGCCCGGGCTCGACCGGGCCCCCCAGGACCGCGTCGGCCAATAGGCCGGTCTGCTCGCGGGTGAAGGGATCGATGTGAACGGTCAGCAACATGCGCTCTTTCAATAACGCGGTCACCGCATCCAAGACCGGATCGCCGGACCGGATCGTCACGATCAACCGCGCACTACGGCCGGCCGCAAGTTGATTGATCAAGGTGGCTGACAACGGATCGAGCAACTGCGCCTCGTCGACCACCACCACCAGGTTCTTGTCTTGGCCCAGAGTGTTGTGCGCGGCCGCCAGCATGATCGCCGGTTCGTGCCCCACTCCGAGGCTGACCACACGGGAAAATGCGCCCAGCGGCACGGCGCAACCCGTTTGAGTGCCCAGCGCGAACCGCACCGTGCGTCCCGCCGACTCGACCGTTTTGGCCAGCATGCGGGCCAGGGTGGACTTGCCCACCCCGCTGTCTCCGACCAACGCCACCCCGTTGAAGTCCCCGTTGTTGAGCGCCGCGAGTGACCGCCGGAACTCCACATCGCGTCCCACAATGGGCCACGTCGACCCGTTAACCCGTTGCGTCAAATGATGTATCTCCCACTCCCACCGAGGTGCCGACATGGCAACCAAACTGTTGCTGGACCGCTCACCGCATGCCGCGAGCCACTGCGGTTCGCATCCGCCGGCCGACCCGTCGAGCTCGCGGCGCTACATAAAGCCGGAGCGCGCCGCTGCCAGATAAAGTCCGAAGAAGTCATAGGAAGCCGCCACGCCCGAGCAGGCCGGCGGGACCACGTCCTCGACTACCTGAAATTCGCTCGGCGGGACCGCATCTGCGGGTCCGGACGAGTCGACATCGTGAACAGCGGTCACGCTCGTGTGCTTCCGACTACCTATCATGGGCCGGAGCGTATGGCCGCTCGAGCGGCCGTCGCCGGAATCTATAGGGAAGTCGAGTGGTGTGCGCGCCGAGATAGAGTAGCGGCCCCTAGAACTCTATACGTTGCCTATACAAACTTAGCCTGCATAGGGGTGAACATCGTCCCCGCGACCCAGTGGTTGGCTGCCGCGGGTCAAGAAGTCTCTCCCCGCAAACGGCTCTCTGGTTGCCAATAAGGCAAGCTGTTCGCGACTGTTGACGCCGAGCTTGGTGAAAAGGCGGTAGAGGTGTCCCTCCACCGTGCGTACCGAAAGGACCAACCGCTCGGCGATGTCACGGTTCGACAAACCGGCCGCGACCAAACCCACGATCTGGCGCTCCCGATCACTGAAGGGAAGCGGGCATATCGCAGCCTCGAGCGCCGGCGTGCGCAACTCGCAACGCCTGGCCAAAGCGTGTGCCCAGGCCGACGACTCGTATCGCTTAGCCCGGTCGCCCCGGCGGGCATGTTCGCCGGCCGCCTGCGCCGCTGTGTCGGCGGCATTCGCCAAGGCGCCGAGATCGGCGAATGAACGTGCCGTGGCATCGAGCAGGTCGCCGTCGTGTTGCGCCAAACCGCGGGCATGATCAGCGACTGCCCCGGCCAGCGCCGTGTCCAGAATACGGGCAAGCTTTTCCAGCCTCGCGGCCTGAGAACGGTCGCCGAAGCGGACCGCCGCATGGCGTGCTCGCATCTCCATCACGTGCGAACCCGCCGCGCGCGCGATCTCCGCCGCTTGCAAGGCGTGCGTCTGGGCGGCCTTCTCGTCGTCGGCCGCTGCCCGCTCCCAGGCGCGCGCAAGCTCGAGTTCCGGCACAAACACCGCAACATGCGGTCCATAGGCTTTGTCCGCGCGTCGCAAAGCCGCGGTGGCCGCCGCGCCGTCACCGCGCGCCCCCTCGGCCTGGGCTTGCCAGGCGCCCACGACCACCAGCCACGGCGACGCAAAACCCTTCGAGAACACGGCGATTGCACTGGTGAACAGAGCGCACGCCGCGGTCAGCTCTCCGCGGCTCAGTCGAATGAGCCCCAGCATCGCGTCAACCATGGCCTCCGCCGCGGGAAGGCCGTCGGTCATCGCGGCGTAACGCTTGTAGATTCGCTCGGCCGCGCAATCATCCCCTGCCGCCGTCGCGGCCATGATCTCGGTCATCCCGATGTTGAATCGATGCGGCCCCAATCCGCACAGTGCAGCCGCACGCACCCCGACGTCCGCTATGCGGCCGATTTCGGAAAAACGCCCGGCCGCCCCCAATGCGGCACAGGTCGGGAAAACGGCCCACACGGTGGCCACCGGCACTTCATCGGACTCGCACAGGCCCGGGCCGACCTCGATCGTCGTCTCGACATCCCCATGGAAGTAGCCGACGGACAGCTCCAACGCATTGATGAGGGTCAGGCCGGCCTCGGACGAGACGCGCTTCTTCACGTCATAGAGCTCTCGAGTGGCGGCTTCGACGTCCCCGCAGCCCCAGAAGAAGTTGGCGGCGCGCAGGCAGCCCCATCGGGCGGTCATGAAGTCGTCGCCGTCGTCGGGTTCGGCGTCGACCAGCACCTCGTCCGCCTCGTCGCCGCGGCCCTGCCAACTCACCGCCTCGGCAAGCACCAACGCGGCCGGCAGCCCCCCACCGCGATCGACCGCAAACCTCGCCAGTTCCTCACCCAGCACCACATTCGACATCGCCAGCGCGTGCTGCGCCGCTTCGACGACCAGATCGAGGTCGGGCTCCATGTCGCTGTGGATCATGAACTGCGCCAACCGGATCCGGCTTCGCAGGCCGGGCTGCTTCAGCCGGTCCCCGGCCCGCTCATGCTTCCGTAGAGCTCGTGCCAATTTGCCGTTGAGTTGCCGGGCGCGCACCATTCCAGCGTGCCGGGTCGCGGCTTCACCGAGCATGGGGTGATTCAACTGCGCCACGGTGTGGGATCCGTCGGCAACCAATTGGATCAGGCCACGACGCTCCAGAGTTGCGATGGCCTCTGCATCGCAGATGTCGCGCAGGATCTCCCACTTCAGCCCCTCGGCGGTGGCCAAGATCTCCACCACCTCCAACTCCTCCGGGCTCAGCGATTGCAGCCGAAACCCCAGAACATCGTGGAGTTCGCGATCCGCGCGCAGGGGGCCCCGCAGTTGCCAGCCTTCCTCGGTGCGGGCCAACGCTCCATTTTCCCGGCCCGCGGTAAGAAAACCACGCAGCAGCAACGGATTTCCCACACTGCGCTCAAACAACTCATCAACCAGACCAGAGTCGACCGGACCGCCCAGAACAGCGCCGGCCAATAGACCCGTCTGCTCGCGGCCGAACGGTTCCACGTGGACGGTCAGCAACAGGCGCTCTTTCAACAATGCGGTCACCGCATCCAGTACCGGCTCACGCGACCGGATCGTCACGATCAACCGCGCACTGCGGCTGGCCGCAAGCTGATTGATCAACGTGGCAGATAGCGGATCGAGCAACTGCGCGTCGTCCACCACCACGACCAGGTTCTTGTCCTTGCTCAAGGTGTCGTGCGCGGCGGCCAGCATGACCGCCGGTTCGTGCGTCACCTGAAGGCTCACCGCGCGGGAGAACGCGCCCAGCGGCACAGCGCAACCCGTTTGAGTGCCCAGCGCGAACCGCACCGTGCGCCCTGCCGACTCAACCGTCTTGGCGAGCATGCGGGCCAGGGTGGATTTGCCCACCCCACTGTCGCCGACCAACGCCACCCCGTGAAACTCCGAGTTGTTCAGCGCCGCCAGTGACCGCCGCAGCTCCACGTCGCGACCCACTACTGGCCACGTCGACCCGACTTCCCCCGACACCGCAAACCCTAGGCTTGCTGGGAGGGCTTGGGCGCCAAGGCGTTTCGCAAAGCCAGGCGCGTGCCCAGTGGGCGACGTTGTGAATCACGAACGGGCCCAAGAGAAGCCCCAGCGACGGCAGCCGAGCGAAGAGCTTGTGGCCGGTCGCGGTCGCTTCCGAGCGGTCGGCGCAGCAGCCTGCCCACCGGCGGCCGCGCCAACTCGCTCTTAGTACGCACCGGACCCAACTCCTTCTGCAGCCCAGTATTTGCCAGAAATATACCCCTATATTGGCGCGACAGCAAAGGCTCGTCCACCGCAGAAATTCGACACTCGTGTAAATTGTTGCAGGGGTTATACAGGTGTTTCATAGATTCACGCCAGCCTTTGGGAGAAGTGCACAGCAAACAACAGACACAGTGCACCACTTCGGATGAGACCGCCCATCGAAGCGGCGCCTGAGACATTTAGGGCCTCGGAATGCAACACTGGCTAACAACGCCGATGGTGTCGGCCAGCCCTGGGAATTCAGCTTTTAGTGGCGCCTCGGTATTTGAGTCGGGCGACATGTACACAACGGGGGAAGTGGTTCGTGACGGACTTCAGGCCCCGATTCGACTTTGCTGCACTTCGTCACGACCTCCTGCCATGCTGGTTCAACTCGCCGTGCGTTGCTTCGCCGGCGCGAAACACGCGGCTGCGCGCAATGTGAAATGTCAAGAGTGTCCGGGCCCCAGGAGCGAAGTTCGATCCCGTGCGATCGCATCCGCCCCATCCCGCTCGCCAGCAAAGCCGGGTCTGCGCACTCGCCAACGAGCGCGTCGATCGCCGACTCGCGGTGCGGCAACCGGGTGGCGAACTGTACACGGCAGTACACGTCACGCATTCAACCGTACGTTGATGAAAATGTAAAACGGAACGGCGACCCCTGTGGATAAACATGGTGAAGCGCTTCACCAGCCGCAGATCCCGAGGTCACAGTCGTGCACCTGAAAAGACTCAGGGTGGCGAATCGGGGGTCGGTCGTCATGAGCGAGCCTGTAACATGGGTACACACTGCTGGCGTTCGCATGAAATGAGAGTGCATTGGGAGTCGACGGCGTCCAGACCACAGGGCCGAGTGACAGCGGACTGGCCACCCGCCTGAACAAGCTTTTCGAGCTGATGCGCAAGGCGGGCACGCCCCCGCTCTCCAACGCCGCGGCCGCGGCGGCGATCACGGATAAAACCGGAGTCCCGATCAGCCCGGCTTACCTTTGGCAACTCAGAAGCGGCCTCAAAACAAACCCGACGGTCGCCCATTTACGGGCGATCGCCGACTATTTCGGCGTGCCGCCGTCCTATCTGATCGATCGAGGCACCGACCCGGCGATCGACGCGCAGCTGAATCTGTTGCAGGCGCTACGTGACAACGGCGTGCGCGATCTGGCGGCCCGTGCATCCGGCTTGACTCCCCAGGCTCTCGACAGCCTGGCGGCAATCGTCGATCACCTCCGCGAACTCGAGCGATTACCCCCTATCTCCTCCCGGCAAAATGACCAGCTCGATGCCGGCATCAAACGCTGACATCCTTGCGCTGACGCGCACGCTCCCGATTCCGGTCCCGTGGGACCGGAACGTCTTCATCGAGAACTTGGGCCAAATGCGCGGTCGGGCGATCCGGCTCGTCCCGGCGGATACGGCCGCGCTGGCGGACAGCCCGTGCGGGCTCTGGCTGGCCTGCGACGACGAAGACGTGATTCTGCATGAGACCGGAACCACCGACTACCACATCGATCAGATCGTGGGCCACGAGATCGGACATATCCTGCTGGGCCATGGTCGTAGCGCCAGCCGCGCCTGCGATGCGGCCGTGTGCCAGGCCTTGCCCGACCTCGATCCCGACACGGTGCGCGCCGTGCTGGGACGCAGCGACTACGGCGGTGACCAGGAGCGCGATGCCGAGATGTTCGCTTCTTTACTGCTGATCGCCGCCGCGGAGGCCGCCGAGCGTCACTCCATGATGCGTAGCGCCTTCTTCCGCCGCCAGTGACCTCCACCATCCCAGGCATCATCGCGTGGCCCGTGATCACGATCATGGGGATGGTTCTCGCGGCACGTTTCCGATGGTGCAGGGCCAACCTCTACCAGACTTACCTCAACAATGTGATGGCTTGGCTGCTGCTGGCCCAGCTGTTGCGGGAGCGCAAGGTCGAAGCGGTGCTGTCCAACAGCGCTCTCATGACCGTGACCACCGCCCAGCAATTATCTTGCGTCGCAATGATTTTAGCGTCCGGTGAATTCGTCGGGTTTACCATGCTGTGGAACAAGGTCTCACCGGAGGAAACGCGCCGCAGTCATCGCTATTACCGCCTGGCCGCCGTCGTGTTGTCGGTGGCATTCCTGGGTGCGGGTACCCGTGCGCGCGTTGCGGGACAGACATTTGAGGTGTCCGGCGGCTGGGACGCGGTGCTGGCGCTGAGCTTGTACCTGACCATGATCGTCATCTTGGTGACCCGGTTGCTGTGGATGTTCGGCTCCGAGCTGATAAGAGCCACCGAGCGTCGCGAATCGCTGCTCGCCGCCGCCGGAATCCTTGCGGTTGTCGTGACGGCAGCGGCGTGCATGGAGGCGCTGGTGTTGGCGGTGAGCGACCAGCTCGGCTGGACTCATACCGTTGGATTCCGGGGCCGGGTTCATGGGTCGGAATTCCTGTGGATGGCCGTCATCGTCTACCTCTTCGGCGCGGTGCCGCTCGTCGTCAGGCTGCATTCGTTTTTCGGGTTGGACCGCATCAGCCGCACCTGGAAGAGTTTGCAGCCACTGCGGCTCAGCATGACGGCCGTGGTGCCGGAAAGCAGTTTCAGCATCGAGCATGACCACCGGCGATTTCAGAAGACCACTCTCCAGCTGCACCAAACCGTCATCGAAATTCGCGACGCGATCCTGCAGCTGCGCCACTATGTGCGTAGTACGGCCCCGGACCAGCTGGCCCGATTCCTTCAGGAAAACTCAGTGCCTGCCGACGAACAGGGCTCCGCGACAACGGCTTTCGAGCTCGCGCACGCCGCCGGGGCCAAGACCGCCGGACATCGACCCGAGACACCCGATAGGGCATTTGCCGTGCGCTCCCGTTCAACAAACCTCTACGAGGAAGCCGTCGATCTGTTGGCGCTGGCGAAATGGTGGACGCCCGCGTTGACGGCCGCCTCACAGGTCATCCCGGACGAACCCGGCGCCGGAACGGCTGTGCCGGCCTGACCCAGAACACACCGCCGCGTCGGCTAGAGGGCCACGCCCAGTAGCGCATCGACGGCGGTCGCCACCAGCCTGGGCGCCTCAGCGTCGTGGCCGCCGTATTCCAGCGCATCGGTGGTCCAGCCATCAAGCGCGGCAAGGACTTTGGGAGTATTCAGGTCATCGGCCAGGTATTGGCGAACCCGCGCGATCAGGTCCGCGGCGTCCGGACCGGCCGGCAGCGCGGCCGCGCTGCGCCAGCGCTGCAGCCGGGCGATGGCCTCGTCGAGCACCTGATCGCTCCAGTACCGGTCGCCGCGATAGTGCCCGGCCAGCAGCCCCAGCCGGATCGCCGCCGGCTCGACGCCCCGGGCGCGCAGCTGCGACACCAGCACCAGGTTGCCGCGGCTCTTGGACATCTTGTGCCCGTCCCAGCCGATCATCCCGGCATGCACGTAGTGGCGCGCGAATCTCCGCTCGCCGCGCACACATTCGGCGTGCGCGGCGGTGAATTCGTGGTGTGGGAAAATCAGGTCGCTACCCCCGCCCTGGATGTCCAGGCCGCTGCCGATGCGACTGAGCGCGATCGCCGCGCACTCGACGTGCCAGCCCGGGCGCCCGGGGCCGAACGGTGACGGCCAGCTTGGTTCCCCCGGCCGCGCGGCCCGCCAGAGCAGGGCATCGAGTTGGTCGGTCTTGCCGGGCCGTTGCGGGTCGCCCCCGCGCTCAGCGAACAGGCGCAGCATGGTGTCGCGGTCGTAGCCGGATTCGTAGCCGAACTGAGGAGTCGCATCGGCGCGGTAGTAGATGTCGGGGTACTCGCCGTCGACGACGTACGCCGCGCCGGAAGCCAGCATCTTCTCGACGAGTTCGACGACCTCGGCGACCGCCTCGGTCGCCCCGACGTACTCGCGGGGCGCCAGGATGCGCAGCGCCGCCATGTCTTCGCGGTACAGCGACACCTCACGCTCGGCCAGGTCGCGCCAGTCGATGCCGTCGCGCTGGGCGCGCTCCAGCAGCGGATCGTCGACGTCGGTGACGTTCTGGACGTAGTGGACGTCGTGGCCGAGATCCAGCCACTGCCGGTAGATCAGATCGAACGCCAGATAGGTCGCCGCGTGGCCCAGATGGGTGGCGTCGTACGGGGTGATGCCGCAGACGTACATCGTGGCGGTCGAACCGGCCGCCACGGGACGCACCTGCCGGTCAGACGTGTCATACAGCCGAAGCTCCGGACCGCGTCCCGACAACACGGGGACCTGTGGGGACGACCACGACTGCATGGCAATCAGCCTAGGCGCGCCGGCGATACGGCCGACGCGGTGGGCCGGGAAGGAGGCGCGCGATCAGCCTTGTTCCGCTGGTCTGGCGCGCCGGCGATGCGGGTCTGAATCACCCGCAGCCATACCCGTCGCGAGCTATATCGCCGCGGCGCGATTTGTGGTTTGCTGAATCCGGTATCGGGCAAATTCGCTCCGTGTCGACGAGCGAGGTGGTTGCCATGTCGACTGACACAACTGACCGACCAGACACCGCGGGCGCGGCCGCACAGCAAGAAGTCGTGGTCAGATGCCCCGCAACGGCACAAGTCGTCGGCGGCGTCCCCGTCTCGACGGCCGCCGAAGTCGAGGCGGTGGCCACCCGATTGCGCATGGCCCAGCCGTTATGGCAGCAAATGAGAATCGACGGCCGCGCGCGGTGGCTGGGCAAGTGGCGCGACTGGATGCTCGACCACCGCGACGACCTGCTGACGCCGCTGCAACTCGAGACGGGCAAGTCCTGGGGCGACACCGGCGTGGAGATCGCCGCGCTGCAGATCATCAACTACTGGATCGACAACGCCGCCGAATTCCTCGCCGATCAGACGGTGCGCCCCTACGGCGCCGCGAACGCGGGCAAGAAGCTGACCCTGGTCTACCAGCCCTATCCCCTCGTCGGGGTGATCACACCGTGGAACGGGCCACTGTCGGTGCCGCTGCTCGACATTCCCGCGGCGCTGATGGCCGGCTGCGCCGTGCTGTCCAAGCCTTCGGAGTTCACGCCGCTGGCGTGGCGGGTGGCGGTCGAGGGCTGGAAGCAGATCGGCGCGCCGGACGTGCTGGACGCGGTGTTCGGTTACGGCGAAACCGGTGCGGCACTGGTTAATACGGTCGACTACGTGATGTTCACCGGTTCGGTGAACACCGGGCGCCGCATCGCCGTCGCGGCCGCCGAGCGGCTGATCCCCTGCAGCCTGGAGCTCGGCGGCAAGGACGCGATGATCGTGTGCGCCGATGCCGACATCGACCGCGCCGTCGACGGCGCGGTCTGGGGCGGCTTCGTCTACACCGGGCAGGTGTGCATCTCGGTGGAGCGGGTCTATGTCGAGGAGCCGATCTACGACGAGTTCGTAAACAAGTTGGTGGCCAAGACATCTGCGCTGCGCACCGGGATGGACTCCGCGCACGACTACTCCTGCGAGGTCGGGTCGATGACCACAGCGCAGCAACTCGCGATCGTGTCCCGCCACGTCGACGACGCCGTGAGCAAAGGCGCGAAAGTGCTCGCCGGCGGGAAGGCGGGCGACGACGGCGGCCTGTTCTACGAGCCGACGGTGCTGGTCGACGTGAACCACGACATGGATTGCATGCGCGAGGAGACCTTCGGCCCGACGCTGCCCGTCATGAAGGTGCGCGACGTCGCCGAGGCCGTCGAGCGGGCTAACGACTCCAACCTGGGGTTGTCCGGCAGCGTGTGGACGCGGGACAAAGACAAGGCGATGTCGGTTGCGCGGCAGATGAATACGGGCAGCGTCAACATCAACAACGTGATCGCCAGCCTGCTGCAGTTCGGGCTTCCGATGGTGGGATGGAAGGAATCGGGAATCGGTTCCCGCTCCGGCGGCGCCGACGGCATTCGCAAATACTGCCGCCAGAAGGCCATCGCCGCCGACCGGGTCGCGATGAAAAAGGAGCTGCTCTGGTACCCCTACAGCCGCAAGAAGGGCAGCCTCGTCGAAAACATGGTCCGGGTGCTCTCGGCGAAAGACTGGCGGCGTCGGTTGGGGCGGTAGCGTTACCCGCCGCGGATGGCGCTCAGCAGGATCGGCGCCAACTCTGCGCGGCACATCACGAAGTCGGGCAGATACGGGTCGAGTTGGTTGTAGCGCATCGGCGATCCGTCCAGCCGCGACGCGTGCATCCCCGCGGCCATCACCACCCCGGCGGGGGCCGCCGAGTCCCATTCCCACTGGCCGCCCGCGTGCACGTAGGCGTCGACGTGGCCGTCGATGATGGCCATCGCCTTCGCGCCCGCAGAGCCGATCGCGACGGGCTGGATGGCCAGCGCCTGCCGCATCCGGTGCAGCACCGCGGGAGGACGGGTCGCGCTGACGGCGATGCGGATGGTGTCGGTGACGCCGACGCGCGCGGCGTCGGCGGTCACGGTGTCGCTGCGGTAGACGATGTTTCCGCGGGCCGGCAACGACACGGCGGCGTCGGTGATTTCGCGCTGGCCGTTGCTGGAGTCGCCGGTGGGACGCTGCCACAGCGCGATGTGCACCGCCCAGTCGTCGCGCCCCGGCGTGGAGAACTCGCGGGTGCCGTCCAGCGGGTCGATGATCCACACCCGGTCGTGCTTGAGGCGGGACAGGTCGTCGTACGCCTCCTCGCTGAGCACCGCGTCGTCGGGCCGTTCCTCCTGCAGGCGCCGCAGGATCAGCGCGTTCGCCAGGCTGTCGCCCGCGTCGCCCAGCGCCCAGGGATATCCGAAGCCGACTTCGTCGCGGACCTTCAGCAGCAACTCCCCCGCATCGGCGGCGAGATCGGCGGCCAGGGCGGCATCGGTTGTCTCGTCGGCGGTTGTCTCGTCGGCGGCGGGGCTCACCGCTTCAGTATCGCCGACGGCGCACCGCGGCCTTCACCGATGGCCGCGCCGCGCTTGCGATCACCGCTAGAAAGCCGGCCACGGGATGGGGCGGTGCCGGTTGGGTCCGGGCATCACCGGGTTGTCCAGCAAGGTGCGCGCGCGCAGGCGCAGCGCGGCGATCTCGGCCCGGGTGATCTGCTCGGCCAGCTCGTCGCCGAACTGATCGTCCAGCGCGTCGACCAGGCCGGCGACGGCCTGGCACGTGTGATCGTCGATCGGCTTGCCGGCCCATCCCCACAGCACAGTGCGCAGCTTGTCCTGGACGTGGAGGCACACGCCGTGGTCGACCCCGAAGATGTGGCCGTCGAGGTCACGCAGCACGTGGCCGCCCTTGCGGTCGGCATTGTTGATCAGCACGTCGAAGACCGCCATCCGCCACAGGCGAATGTCGTCGGCGTGCATCAGGACCACCTCGTCGCCGGCGTAGTCGAGGGCACGCAGCACCGGCAGGTAGCCCGGCTGCCTGGTGCCGGCGGGAAACAGGTCGACCAGATCCGGCCCCGGGCGCGGCTCGCTGTCGACCGCGTCGCCGGGTTGCTGCACCCACTGCTGCAGCATGCCCGGGCCCGCCGGCCCGTGCCGAATGATCGTGTAGGGCACGATGTTCCAGCCCAACTTCGCGGAGACCAGATACGCGGCCCGTTCGCGCCCGGCCAGCGTGCCGTCCGGGAAATCCCACAGCGGCGCCTCCCCGGCGACCGGCTTGTAGACGCAGTGCACGCTGGACTCACCGAGCGTCGATTCGCAGAGGAAGGTGCCGTTGCTGGCCGAGCGGATCCGTCCGATGACCGTCAGCTCGCCGTCGCGCAACACCTCACGGTCGTCAGACCTCGGGGTCATCGTCAGGCCCGAGCAGCGCACTGCGCCGATATCCGTTGGCGCGTGCGCAGATATGGCCCTCGGGGTCCAGCGGTTCGTCGCACAACGGACACGGTGGACGTCCCGCGGAGATGACGCGATTGGAGCGGGTGGCGAATTGGCGCGCCGACTCCGGCGTCAGGAACACCCGCACCGCGTCGGGACCCTCTTCGGTGTCGTCGAGCACCACCGATGCGTCGAACTCGGCGTCGGTGACCGCCAGCAACTCGACCACCACCGTCTGGGCCTCCGAATCCCAACCCAGGCCCATGGTTCCGACCCGGAACTCGGCGTCCACTGGGGTGACCAGCGGATCGAGGTCCTCGATCTCGGCGGGCTCCGGCGGGACGGGCGTGCCGAACCTGCGGTTCACCTCGAGCAGCAGCGCACCGATGCGTTCGGAGAGCACCGCCACCTGCTGCTTCTCCAAAATCACCGACACCACTCGGGCGTCGTGCACAGCCTGGATGTAGAACGTGCGATTTCCGGGCTGGCCGACGGTCCCGGCCACGAAGCGGTCGGGTGTGCGGAAGACATGAATTGCGCGGGCCATGGCACTTCCCAAAATACCGGCTGTTGCCACCGCCGTGCGATCCGATGGAGGTAGCCGCCGAATTAATCCGTGGAACCACCGACCACCGCGTCGCTGGACGGTGCCGCGGCGGCCGATTCCGGGGGCTCTCCGTTGGACTTGGGGTCGGTTTCGGGCTTCGCGTCCGCCTTCGCCGGGGGTCCGGCCCGCAGGCCGGCGGACAGCCGCGCGCCGGTGTGGTTGACGTGCAACACAAACGGGCGCAGCTCGGTGTAGCGGATCACACTCACCGACGCGGGATCGGCGGTAACCCGCTGGAACCCGTCCAGGTGGATGCCGTACGCGTCGGCGATGACCGCCTTGATGACATCACCGTGAGTGCAGGCGACCCACAGCACGTCGCCGCCGTGCTCGGCGGCCAGCCGGCGGTCGTGCTCGCGCACGGCGAACACGGCTCGCGCCTGCACCTGAGCCAGGCCCTCGCCGCCGGGGAACACCGCCGCGCTGGGATGCGCCTGAACGACCTTCCACAGCGGCTCGCTGACCAAATCGCCGAGCTTACGGCCCGTCCACTCGCCGTAGTCCACCTCGGCGAGCCGATCGTCGACGAGCGGCGTCAGGCACAGCGCGTCGGCCAACGAATCGAGGGTGCGACGGCAGCGCAGCAGCGGCGAACTGACCAGCTCGCGAATCGGCAGATCACCGATCCGATCGATCAGGCCATCGGCCTGTTCACGGCCCTTCTCATCGAGGTCGACGCCTTCGGAGCGACCGGCGAGTACGCCAGCCGTGTTCGAACTCGAGCGGCCGTGCCGTAGCAGGATGACGGTCATATCGACCACGACGGTACCCGGTGGACGGGTCCGGGCAGGCCTAGCGCGAAACCGGCTCCGCGTGCGCCACGGAGTCACGCACAGCGGCGCTCAGGCTGCGCTCGTCGGTGAGGTCGATCTCGACCAGGCTGCGGACCGCCCTGGCGACCACCTCGTCGGCCTGCGGAACGGGCCCGGCCAGGCGCGGCCGGTAAACCTCGACGACAAGGGATCGGTTCTCGATGTGGAACGAAAAACTTCGCCCATCACCGACTTGTCCGTATCCGCTAGCGGAAATGCCTGTCGACATGTCCTCGACAGCAAACTCATTCTGCGCCAAATGACGGTCAGCGGTGACGGCCATGAGCTGACCATACCCCGCCGGTAGCGAGGGACGAAGGCAGCGTGGCCCTGTTGGATGCGAAAGCGTTCCTTAGAATTTGTGTTCCACCGCCGAACCACGAGGGAAAAGAATTGCTGTCACGGCACTTTCGCCACAAGCTGGCAGTTCAAGCGCGTGTATTGGTACTCGTGGTTTTGCTGAGCGCGGTAGCCGGATGTTCCTCGAATCCGCTCGACACCGCGCCGCGCACCATCGAACCGGCGCACGCCGCCGTGTCGCCGCCGGCCTCGCAGCAGCCGGCGGGGGCGGTGCGGCCGCTGGCCGGTCACGCCGCGGCGGCGGTCTTCGACGGCGGCACCCATCAGCTGGCGGTCCTGACGCCGGGCAGCGACCCGGCCGCACCCGCCAGCGTCACCGTGTTCGGCGGTCCGCAGGCCCCGCCGCGGGTGGTGGAGCTGCCGGGGCCGGCGACCGCATTGGCCGACGACGGCCGCGGAACCGCCTACCTGGCCGACCGCGGCGGGTACCTCGCGGTCGAGCTGTCCACCGGCCGAGTGACGCAGGTGGCCGTCGCTGACGCCGCCCAGACCGAATTCACCGCGGTGGCGCAGCGCGCCGACGGCAGGCTGGTGCTGGGCAGCGCCGACGGCGCCGTCTACACCCTCGCCTCCCAGGCGCCGGGCACCATGACCAATGCGACCGTCAACAGCCGCAACAAGATCTTCGCTCGCGTCGATTGGCTTGCCACACAAGGCAATACGACGGTGGTGCTGGACCGTGGACAGACGTCGGTGACGACGATCGATGCGGACGGCCATGCCCAGCAGGCGCTGCGGGCGGGCCGGGGCGCCACGACGATGGCCGCCGATCCGGTGGGCCGGGTGCTGGTCGCCGATACCCGCGGCGGCCAGCTGCTGGTGTACGGCGTGGACCCGCTGATCCTGCGTCAGGCCTACCCGATTCCGCAGGCGCCTTACGGCCTGGCCGGCTCCCGCGCGTTAGCCTGGGTTTCGCAGACCGTTTCCAATATCGTCATTGGTTACGATCTGTCCACCGGAATTCCCGTCGAAAAGGTGCGTTACCCGACCGTGCAGCAACCGAACTCACTGGCCTTCGACGAAGCGTCGGACACCCTGTACGTGGTGTCGGGTTCCGGTGCGGGAGTTCAGGTCATCGAACACGCTGCGGGTACGCGTTGACGGCCGCGCGGCGCAGCCGCCTACCCGCGGGCTGGGACACCGAGATGTCCGACGAATACGAATGGGCGCCGTTGCGCCTGCCGCCGGAAGTGACCAGGATCAGCGCGTCCACCCGATTGTCGATCGAGGCCGAATACCGCGGCTGGGAATTGACCCGGGTGCGGCTCTACACCGATGGCAGCAGACGAGTCCTGTTGCGCCGCAAGAAATCTCGTTTGGACAGCGGCGGATCCGAGGGGCGACGGCCCGACCAGCCGGAACTGTGACGCCCGCCCAGCCACGTCAGGGCGGACACCGGATGTACGGCCTGGTGCGCCAGCTGTTTTTCGTGGTCCCGCCCGAGCGGATCCACACGCTGGTGTTCGCCGTGCTGCGTGGTGTCACCGCGGTCGGGTGGACGCGCCGGGTGCTGCACCGGCTGCTGGCTCCGACGGATCCGGCGCTGGCCAGCACGGTGTTCGGGGTGCGCTTCCCCGGGCCACTGGGGCTGGCGGCCGGCTTCGACAAGGACGGCCTCGGCCTGCTCACCTGGGGCGCGCTGGGCTTCGGGCACGCCGAGGTGGGGACGGTCACCGCCAATCCGCAACCCGGCAATCCCGCCCCGCGCATGTTCCGGCTGCCGGCCGACCGGGCGCTGCTGAACCGGATGGGCTTCAACAATCTCGGTGCGGGCGCACTCGCGATGCGGCTCTCGCGACAGCGGCCCGAGGTGCCGATCGGGGTCAACATCGGCAAGACGAAGGTGACGCCGGCCGAGCAGGCGGTCGACGATTACCGGGCGAGCGCCCGGCTGGTCGGCCCGCTGGCGTCCTACCTGGTGGTCAACGTCAGCTCGCCGAACACGCCCGGACTGCGTGATCTGCAGGCGGTCGAGTCGCTGCGGCCCATCCTGTCGGCCGTGCTCGCCGAGACATCCACGCCCGTGCTGGTGAAGATCGCGCCGGATCTTTCCGATTCCGATGTGGACGAGATCGCGGACCTGGCAGTCGAACTGGGGCTGGCCGGCATCGTCGCCACCAACACCACGGTGTCGCGGCAGGGTCTGCACACACCGGGGGTCGACGAGCTGGGGCCGGGTGGCATCTCCGGGCCGCCGGTGGCGCTCCGCGCGGTCGAGGTGCTGCGCAGACTGTACGGGCGCGTCGGCGACCGCCTGGTGCTGATCAGCGTCGGGGGCATCGAGACCGCGGACGACGCGTGGGAGCGGATCACCGCGGGCGCATCGCTGCTGCAGGGCTATACGGGCTTCATCTACGGAGGAGGCTTGTGGGCCAAGCAGATTCACCAGGGCATCGCGCAGCGGCTGCGTGACGGCGGCTTCGCTTCGCTCGGTGATGCCGTCGGCTCGGCGGCCCGCACACCGGAGTAGCTCAGGCCGCGCCGTCTTGGTCCTCACATAGCAGATCCTCCGGGTGATGGAAGGTGTTGGTTCGCGGTTGGCCACGATCGAGGTGCGGCGGCGGTATCCATTCGGTATCGCCGTTGGCGCGTTTTCGGGTGGTCCAGCCCTTCTCGAGAAGCCGGTGGTGCGGTCCGCAGGCCATCGCGAGTTGATCGATGTCGGTGCGGTGCGTCCTGGCCCAATCTTCGACATGGTGGAGCTCCACGTCGAGCAAAAGAACTGGGCCGTAGTACGCACAGTGGTCGGCTACTACCGCTACGACACCGCATCAGAACTGTTGCTACTCAACGAAATCTGGCACCTGCAATCGAAGCTGACCAACTACTTCCACCCCCAGCAGAAACTGATCTCCAAAGTCCGCACAGGAGCCAAGGTGTCCCGCAAACACGACAAGGCCAGGACCCCGTTTCACCGCGCGATCAATCACCCGAGCATGGCTGTAGAACGCATCGTCGCGCTCAAGCGAACCCACTCGCTGATCAATCCGGCCGCCACCCAACGCCAGATTCAGGCGTTGACCGCCCAGCTCTTCACCCTGGCCACCAGCAAAGCCCCAGCTGGCACCCCCGCTCCAATCACCAAGCGCGCACGCTCACGTGAGGCAACGAACCACCCTTCGCGCGCATCTTGACATGAGGCAACTTGCCGACAAAACCCGCCGCGGTGAAAATTCCTAAACGAAACTGACGCAAGTGATTTCGGGCCTGAGCCCGGGCTCTATTCCGGCCTGAGCCCGAAGCCCTACTTCTGTTCGTAGGTGGCGTGGATGACCGCCCGCGCGATGGCGTGCTGAAACAGGTTGAATCCGAGGAAGGCCGGGCTGGCGTCCTCGGGGAGATCCAGCTTGTCGGTGTCCACGGCGTGCACGGCGATGTAGTACCGGTGTGGGCCGTGGCCCGCCGGCGGCGCGGCCCCGATGTAGCGACGCTGCCCGGCGTCGTTCACCAGCGTCAGCGCATCCCCGGGCAGGTTGCTGCCATCGCCGGCACCCGCGGGCAGCTCGGTGACGTCGGAAGGCAGGTTGGCCACGGCCCAGTGCCAGAACCCGGAGGCCGTCGGGGCGTCGGGGTCGTAGACGGTGACGGCGAAGCTGCGGGTCTCGTCCGGGAATCCCGACCAGCTCAACTGGGGGCTGACGTCTTCGCCGCCCGCACCCATGATTCCGCTGACCTGCGGCTTGGCCAGGGGCTGGCCGTCGGTAACCGATTGCGAGGTCAGAGTGAAGGTCGGCAGCTTCGGCAACGATGCGTACGGGTCAGGCGCAGTGCTCATGGCGGTCCTCTCGTGTGATCGGCTTGCGTTTGTCGTCTAGCAGTGGGTCAGGAAGTGGGCCAGCACGTCGGTGCCGAACCGCAGCGCATCGATGGGTACCCGCTCATCGACACCGTGGAACAGCGCGGTGAAATCCAGGTCCGGCGGCAACCGCAGCGGGCTGAACCCGAAACAGCGAATACCCAAGCGCGCGAACGATTTCGCGTCGGTGCCACCGGAAAGCATATATGGCACGGTACGGGCGCCCGGGTCGTGCGCCAGCACCGCCTCGTTCATGGCATCGACCAGGTCGCCGTCGAAGCTCGTCTCATACGACGAGAAGTCCTTGATCCACTCGCGCGTCACGTCCGGTCCGAGCAACTCGTCGATCTCAGCCTCGAACGCCTCCTTGCGCCCCGGCAGGATCCGGCAGTCCACCACCGCCTCGGCGACGGCGGGCACGACGTTGGCCTTATATCCGGCCTTGAGCATGGTGGGATTCGCGGTGTCGTGCAGCACCGCCTTGAGCATGCGGGCCATCGGGCCCAGCTTTTCGATCACTCCGCGCAGGTCGCCCGATTCGGTGTCGAAGGTCAGCCCGGTCTCCTCGCTGACGGCGGCGAGGAATTGCGCGACCGAGTCGGTCAGCACCAGCGGAAACTGGTGGCGGCCCAGGCGGGCGACGGCCTCGGCGACGGCGGTGACGGCGTTCTGGTCGTGCACCATCGACCCGTGGCCGGCCGGGCCCCGGGCGGTGAGCTTCATCCAGGACAGCCCCTTTTCGGCCGTCTCGATCAGGTAGAGCCGACGCTCTCCCCCGTCCTTACGCGGCACCGTCAGCGAGAAGCCGCCCACCTCACCGATCGCCTCGGTGACGCCGGTGAAGAGCTCCGGCCGGTGATCGACCAGCCACTGTGCTCCGAAGGTGCCACCGTGTTCTTCGTCGGCGATGAACGCGAAGACCAAATCGCGCGGCGGGACGACGCCCGCGCGCTTCAGCTGGCGGGCCACCACGATCATCATGCCGACCATGTCCTTCATGTCGACCGCGCCGCGGCCCCAGACGAAGCCGTCTTTGACCGCGCCGGAGAAGGGGTGCACGCTCCACTCGGTCGGCTCGGCCGGCACCACGTCGAGATGCCCGTGGATCAGCAGCGCACCACGCGCCCTGTCGGCGCCCGCCAGGCGGACGAACACGTTCCCGCGGCCCGGGGCGCCGGACTCGACATACTGCGGCGCGTACCCTACCTCGGCGAGCTGCTCGGCGATCCACTGCGCGCAGTCGGCCTCGCCCTTGGTCGTCTCCGGTTCGCCGGTGTTGGTGGTGTCGAACCGGATCAACTTGCTGACAACCTCGACCACGTCGTCGCTCGGATTGGTCGGCACCTCGGTCGCCCCGCTCTGAATGGTCACAACCACCTTTCCTACCATTGCCGAGGCTGGACGGCTCGACGCCGATCATCGAGCCGTCCGGGGGAGCTGGATTGGGTTCGCGGCGCGCGATCCGATAGCCTTAGCTGCCAACCCATGCTGGTTTGGCCTTGTCCGAGTGGCGGAATGGCAGACGCGCTAGCTTGAGGTGCTAGTGCCCTACTAATGGGCGTGGGGGTTCAAGTCCCCCCTCGGACACACGACTGAGGTGAGCGAAATGGACGATTGCGTTCATTTCCGAGCCGATGGAGTGTGTTGAGCGGCGAAGCCGCGATCACACCCGTATCTATTGCCGAATATGCCGCTTCGGTGGCGGGTACACGCCCCTGGCGATCGTCGCCGGACAGCCACCCGATCGCCCACCCGCCACACACCAACAGGAACGTGTGCCGGGAGGCGGCGTCGCCCGCCGTGGAAACCACCGCCAAAATCACCGCCCAGACGATCGCGCAGGCGATGCTGTAGGCCGTGTAGGTGCCGTAACGCCGTCTCATCTCGCGGATCCTCTCGGTCGCGCTGACACTGTCACCAACCCGAACTTTGCCACCGCATTGGGCCTGACGCACGTAGCCTGGAGAGAAGTCCATCAGCCGGGAGCGTTAACGAATGAACCCATCGAGTGGCTTTGTCCGGCGGACCTCACCGAAGACGTTCGTCGACCGGCGCGAGGCCGGACGCGCGCTGGCGCAGCAGCTGGCGGCCTATCGCGACAGGGACGATGTGCTGGTGTTCGGGCTGGCACGCGGCGGAGTGCCGGTGGCCTGGGAGATCGCCGCCGCCCTGAAGGCGCCGCTCGACGTCTTCCTGGTGCGCAAGCTCGGGGTACCCCAGTGGTCGGAGTTGGCGATGGGCGCACTGGCCAGCGGCGGCGGCCTGGTGATGAACGAGGACGTGGTGGCCAGCCTGCGCATCACCGACGAGCAGGTGCGCGAGGTGATCGACAGCGAGACAGCCGAGTTGCTCCGACGCGAGCACGCCTACCGGGGCGGTCGCCCGATCGCCGACCTGCGCGACCGGATAGTCATTGTGGCCGACGACGGAATCGCAACGGGCGCAAGCATGCTCGCCGCCGTGCGTGCCATCCGGGCCGCCGGGCCGAAATCGATCGTGGTCGCCGTTCCGGTGGGGCCCGAGTCGACCTGCCGCGAGCTGGCGCAGGAAGCCGACGATGTGGTGTGCGCGACCATGCCGCCCGGATTCGAAGCGGTGGGGCAGGTCTACGACGACTTCCATCAGGTCAGCGACGACGAGGTCCGCGAGCTGCTCACCACGCCGACCGGCTGAGGGCGAAACGCGCGCGAAAGGTAGTTACTTGGCGGGCTCGTCGCCGCGGCCCTCGGCCACGACCTTGGACTCTTCGGTCGGCGCGGTCTCCCGGGTCGTCGCCTCCCCCGTCGTCGCCGGTTCGCCTTCACCGGGGACTTCCTCGGGGTAGTCGACGTAGTCGCCCTCGTCGGCCCTGTTCTCGTCGGCTTGGGCCTCATCGGCGGCCTCGGACTCGTCGCCGCCCAGGTCACGCCGCTGGCGTTCACGCAACGCATCCAGGATCAACAGCACCACGCCCACCACGCTGGCGGCGATGCAAACCCAGGCCACCAGCTCGTTGCTCGTGACGACCGCGAACACCAACGCGACGAGCCCGATCAAGGCCAATACCAGCGCAATGATGAGCATCAGTCATCCTCCAAGCGACGAGTGGGACCGCGGTTTCAAGCCCTAGTGTGCCAACCCCGAAGCTCGGCGAGTGACCGGCACGCCCGAAAGGCTAGTTGTTGCCCCGGTTGAACTGGTCGAAGCTGCCGGCGTCCGCGCTGGAGTCCACGGGCGCCGCGGAACCGCGCTGCCCGAGTTCCTCCAGCTGAGACTCCAGGTAGGTCTTGAGCCGGGTCCGGTATTCGCGCTCGAAGGTGCGGAGCTGTTCGAGGCGGCCTTCCAGAACCGTGCGCTGCTGGTTGATGGTGCCCATGATCTCGGAGTGCTTGCGTTCGGCGTCGGCCTGCAGGGCGTCGGCCTTCTCCTGGGCCTGCCGCAACTGGGTCTCGGAGCGGGTCTGCGCATCCGCGAGCATGGCGTCTGCGCGCTGCCGGGCCTCGGTGACCGTGGTCTCGGCGGTGCTGCGGGCCTCGCTGAGGATCTGGTCGGCGTTGGCACGGGCGTCGGCCAGCATCTTTTCCGACTCGGTCTTGGCGGTGGTGGTCAGGCGGTCGGCGGTGTCCTGCGCCAGCGTCAGCACCCGAGCGGCCTTCATGGCCTGTTCCTCGTTGTTGGCCGCCGCGGCCGGGGCTGCGGCGGGCGCCTGCTTGACCGGTTCCGGTTCGGGGACGGGAATCGCCTGGGTGGGCGCGGCCGCTGCGGCGGGAGCGGCCGAGCCGCCGCCGGAGGCCAGCTCGTGGTCGAGCTCTTCGATCCGCTGACGCAGATCGCTGTTCTCTTCGATGAGCCGGGTCAGCTCGGCTTCCACCAGATCGAGGAAGGCATCCACCTCGTCTTCGTTGTAGCCCCGCTTGCCGATCGGTGGCTTACTGAACGCCACATTGTGGACGTCGGCTGGTGTAAGCGGCATTGTTTCGTCCCCTCAAGTTCCTGTCGAACGTTCTGGAAAGTGTAGAACGCAGTGGTAGCCGTAGTGCAACTGCCGTCCATCCTGTCACACCAGGCGCGACGGTTGCTGATTAGCCCAATAAATAAGAGCCAATTTCAAACAGTGAGGCCAATAAAATCCGAAACCTTAGAAATTTTAAATCGGCGGAACCAAACCGACGCTAAAACGTGGCCGAACCGTCTCCGGGCCGGAATGGGTCGACGCTGACGCGCGGGCCGGCGCGCCGCGCGCGGGCCGTGGAGGCTAAGCCGCGGCGCCGAACGCCAGCTGCATGCCGATGAACGCGACGAGCAACAGGACCATGATCGAGAGGTCGAAGCGGACCGCCCCGATGGTGAGTTGCGGGATCAGCCTGCGGAGCAGTTTCACCGGCGGATCGGTGATCGACAGGATGATCTCCAGCACCACCACGGTGATGCCGGTGGGATGCCAGTCCCGGCTGAACGAGCGGATGAACTCGACGACGACCCGAGCGATGAGCAGCAGCCAGAAAATGAATAGCGCAAACCCAAGGATCTGAAAGAACAACACCAACTGAAGTGCCCCGACCTTACCGATGAGATGCCAAGCGCCGCGGACTAAGCGCGGCGCCTGCCAGCGTACCGACTCCGGGTAAGAGGCCCTATCTCACGTGGCCCCCGGGACCCGTCGACGATCCGGCCGCCCGCCGGGAAGCGGGCGGCGGATGCGTCTATTGGTAAGCGTAAAAACCGGTTTCGGCGATCCGGCGGCGCTCCTCAGGGGAAACGTCCACGTCGGCGGGTGACAGCAGGAACACCTTGGTCGCGACCTTGTCGAAGGAGCCGCGCAGCGCGAAGGCCAGGCCGGCCGCGAAGTCGACGAGCCGCTTGGCGTCGGCGTTGTCCATCGACACCAGGTCCATGATGACCGGGGTGCCGTCGCGGAAACGCTCGCCGATGGTGCGGGCCTCGCTGTAGTCCTTGGGCCGCAGCGTGGTGATCTTCGACAGCGGGTGACCCTCTTCGAACATCATCGCCATCCGGCGCGGGTCCATCGCCAGAGCTCCGCGGGTGGAGTTGCGCAACCACGAGCCGAAGCGCGGGCCGCCGCGCTCGCCGCGGTCGAACTCGCGGGGGTGGACGGCGCCGTAACGGGGCTCGTCGCCGTAGCCGCCGCGGTAGCCGGCGGGCGGCGGGTAGTCGGCGGGCTCGCGGCGCGGGTCGTCGTAGTCGTCTTGCTCGTAGCGACCGTATCCGTCGTCAAATCGCGGGCGCGGAAACCCACGGGACGGCGCGTGGTCGTCGTAATACTCGTCCTCGTAGTCGTCCATAGGGGCCATACCGAAATAGGCCTTGACTTTGTGCAGTGTGCTCATTGCGTTGACCCTTCTAGCCCCTGGGAGTACTGGTGTTAGTGATAAAGCTGTTACTGCAGTGACTACTTACGGTGACGGTAACCGCCGTGGACCCATTAACGCGGTACCGACACGCACACATGTCGAACCGTGTTTGACGGCAATTTCGAAGTCGTTGGACATGCCGGCGGACAGTCCGACGGCGTTGCGATGCGACTCGAGAACCCGGCGATGCTCGGATCGGAGCCGGTCAAAGGCCTCGTCGGGGTCCGAGTCGAGCGGGGGAATCCCCATCAGCCCGATCAGGTCCAGGTTCTTGGAGTCCTCGACCTGATCGCACACCTGGTCGACGGCCCCCGGGCGGGATATGTCGACGCCGCCGCGCGACTCGTCGCCGTCGAGGCTGACCTGAACGTAGATCCGCATCGGGGTGGTGCGGCGGCCGTCGTTCAGCGCCGCCGCCACGCCCTTGTCGAGCGCGGACACCAGGTGCGCGCTGTCGACGGAGTGCGCGGTATGCGCCCAGCGCGCCACCGACCGGGCCTTATTCCGCTGGATATGACCCACCATGTGCCAGCGCGGATTTGCCACATCCGCGCGTCCGGATGCCGCCAGCAATCGGGTGACTTCGGCCACTTTCGCCGTCGCTTCCTGATCCCGCGATTCGCCGATGACGCGACAACCCAATCGGGACAAAGTCACAACATCGGTTGCTGGAAAGTATTTGGTAATCGGCAGAACTTCGATTTCGCCCACATTGCGGCCCGCCGCTTCCGCCGCCGCCGCAAGGCGAGAGCGCACCGAAGCCAATGCGTGCGTCAATTCCGATTCGCGGTCTCCCCCGGCAGGTATCTCTACCGCCATCGCGGTCACTCCATCCAGATCAGTGAGGCCAGCCGGCCGGTCGGCGCATCCCGGCGATGACTGAACAGCGCCGAGTCGTCTACCGTGCATCGCGGATCGATGTCGATTGCTATCACACCCAAATCCGTTAGCTGGCAGGCGATTCCGGCCCGCAGGTCGAGTCCGGGGGTTCCCGTGGCGGTGGTGGTCCGGCTGCCCGGGAGCGCAGCCTCGACCTCGTCGGCCATGGCCGCGGGCACTTCGTAATTGCGGCCGCTGACCGCCGGACCCAACAACACCGAAATGTTCTCGGGCCGCGCGCCGAGCTCCAGCATCTTCTCCACCGTGCGGGCCACCACCCCGCGCTGGGCGCCGACCCGGCCGGCGTGCACCGCCGCGGCCACGCCGGCGCGCGCGTCGGCCATCAGCACCGGGACGCAGTCGGCGGTGACCACCGCCAGGGCGAGGCGCGCGGTTCGGGTGACCAGCGCGTCGGTGTCGTCGACCGCGGTGTCGCGCGCCCCGTCGACCACCTCCACCCGGACACCGTGGACCTGGTTCATCCACACCACGCGGCCGGCGCGCAGGCCGATGGTGGCGGCCAGCCGGGCCCGGTTCTGGGCGACCGCCGCCGGGTCGTCCCCGACGTGGTCGCCCAGATTGAAGGTGTCGAACGGCGGCTTCGAGACACCGCCGGCGCGGGTGGTGGTCACCCGCCGGATGCGAACGCTCACGTGACCAGTATCCGGATTCCCCTGTCGGCCAGGCGGCCCCGACGGTCGCGGCCGGGGGTCCAGGGTCAAGGGCATGTTCTCAGCGGCGCATGAACGGCGGCACGTCGACGTCATCGTCATCGCCGCCGATATTCAAGGTCGAGCCGTTGGTGTGCACCGGCACGCTGACCGCGTCGACCGGTTCGAACAACGTCGAGGTGAGCTTGCCCGCCTTCGCCGACTCGATCCGGTGCGCACCGCCGGTCTTCTCCTCCTTATCGGCACTGCCGCCGATCACGGGCTTGCGGCCGGCGCCCGCGGCGTCGAAGCCCGCGGCGATGACGGTGACGCGCACCTCGTCGCCCAGCGAGTCGTCGATCACGGTGCCGAAGATGATGTTGGCGTCTTGGTGGGCGGCGTCCTGCACCAGCGAGGCCGCCTCGTTGATCTCGAACAGTCCCAGGTCGCTGCCGCCGGCAATCGACATCAGCACGCCGTGCGCGCCCTCCATCGAGGCTTCCAGCAGCGGCGAGTTGATGGCGATCTCGGCGGCCTTGAGCGAGCGGCCCTCGCCGCGGGCCGAACCGATACCCATCAGAGCTGTACCCGCGCCGGACATGATGCCCTTGACGTCGGCGAAGTCGACGTTGATCAGGCCCGGGGTGGTGATCAGGTCGGTGATGCCC
Source organism: Mycobacterium colombiense (assembly GCF_001672755.1). Classification (GTDB taxonomy): domain Bacteria; phylum Actinomycetota; class Actinomycetes; order Mycobacteriales; family Mycobacteriaceae; genus Mycobacterium; species Mycobacterium colombiense_C. The sequence goes on from NZ_LZKI01000182.1 coordinate 35,177, forward strand.
TGCACACCGTTGAGCAGCACCTCGTCGGCGCTGCGGAAGGCGTCCATCAGCGATACCGCGGCGTCGCCCATCTGCAGCAGCCGGTCATTGGGGATCACGATCAGGGTGTCGCAGCTCTCGCGCAGCGCCGAGATGCCACTCTCGGCCTGGTTGCCGCGCCGCTTGCCCTCGAACGAGAACGGCCGGGTGACCACGCCGACGGTCAGCGCTCCCAGCTTGCGCGCGATGCTTGCGACGACGGGCGCGCCGCCGGTGCCGGTCCCGCCGCCCTCGCCGGCGGTGACGAAAACCATGTCCGCGCCGCGGAGCAGCTCTTCGATCTCGTCCTTGGCGTCCTCGGCGGCCTTGCGGCCGACCTCCGGGTCCGCCCCGGCCCCCAGGCCTCGCGTGGACTCGCGCCCGACGTCGAGTTTGACGTCGGCATCACTCATCAACAGCGCCTGCGCGTCGGTGTTGATCGCGATGAACTCCACGCCTTTGAGGCCTTGTTCGATCATCCGGTTGACGGCGTTGACGCCGCCGCCACCGATACCCACGACCTTGATGACGGCCAGGTAGTTGTGCGGGGGGGTCATCATTCGTCTTCCTCCCTGATGGGCTTGGCTCAGCTCTCCCGGCGGTGGGCTCCTCCGGACATTCGCGGACCCCCCTGGCAAACCCTCAACCTCAACCATAGAGTTAGAGTTATGTCAAGTAGTTCCGCGCAACCAGAACGGTATGGGTATGGCGCGCCCTAACCCCGCAGGCGCGCCGACACGCGTCCCGCAAATTTCGGGCAATTTTCCCGCGTCGGGCGGCGTGCGCGCTGCTCGGCGGCGCATCGCGCGGCGCGACGTGATGAAGATCGCTACTTGACCGTCGGCAGGTCCGGGCTGGACACGTCGTAGGTCTTGCCGGGCTGGGTCAGCAGCGCGGCCAGCTTCTCGGCCTTCTCGTCGGTGCGGTCGGTGGTGCCCCAGATCACCACTCGGCCGTCGCCGAGCGTCAGGGTGATCGAGGCCACCGAAGGGGCGGCGATGCGACCGACCTGGCCCTGGACCTCGGGACGCAACGCGGTCAGCACCTGCAGGGCGGCCTTGGTCGCCGGGTCGTTCGGCCCGGGGTCGGCGACGTCGAGGTACGGCAGCGCCGGCGGCGGCGGCCCGGTCGCGAAGTCCACGCCGTCGCGGTCGAACAGATGCGGGCCGTCGGGAAAGTCCTTGACCGCCACCGGGACTCGCTCGACGATGGTGATGCGCAGCGCCGAGGGGTACTGGCGCTGCACCCGCGCGCTGGCCACCCGCCGGATCGCCGCCACCCGGTCGGCGACCTGGTTGGTGTTGATCTGCAGGAGCGGCGTTCCGATCCGCACCCGCGCCGCGTCCAGAACCTCTTCCCGCGTCACCACCCCGGTGCCTACGACGACGATGTTGCGGGCCGACATCGCGGGGGTGAAATAGAGGATCAGGGCCAGCCCGATCCCGACGATCACCAGCAAGACCGTCACCAGCAGCATCTTCAGGCCCCGAACCACGCCCCGCGCAACGGGTTTGGGCTCGTTGACCAGCCGCCCGCCGGCGCGGCGCTTCGCCTCGCGGCGGGCCTCTTCGATGGCGGTGGCGCGGGCCTGCGCGGCGCGGCGCTCGGCCCGCTCCCGGCGAGCGCGCCGGCGGGGCCCCTCGACCTCGGCCTGGTCGGCCCCCTGACCGTCGCCCACGTCGGTTCCCGGCCGGGCCCCGCCCGTTCCGGTGGCGAGCGGTTCGGTGGCCGCGTTGTCGGCGCCGTCCTCGTCAGCGCCGCCCGCGTCGTCGTCAACGTCGCCGGCGGGTCGACCCGCCGCCGGTTCGCCGACAGCGTTGGCCGGGACGGGGTCGTCCGGTTCCGTCATCGCAACGCCCCGGGCGCGCTGCGATTGGCGCGCACCCGCAACGCGGTGACGATCTCGGGCCCCAGCAGGGTCACGTCGCCGGCTCCCATGGTGACGATGACGTCGCCGGGCCCGGCGGCGGCCGCCACCTGCTCGGCGGCCGCGGCGAAGTGTGGGAGATAGCGCACCGGCACGCTGACGTGCTCGGCGACGCTGGCCCCGCTGACACCGGCCAGCGGTTGTTCGCGGGCACCGTAGACGTCGAGGACGAAAACCTCGTCCGCCGCGTCCAGGGCCTGCCCGAACTCCTCGGCGAAAGCCTTTGTCCGCGAATACAAATGGGGCTGGAACACCGCGATGCTGCGGCCGTCACCGCTCTGCTCGAGCAGGGTGCGGACTGCCGCCAGCGTGGCGACGATCTCCGTGGGGTGGTGGGCATAGTCGTCGAACACCCGCACCGAGGCCGTGCTGCCGACCAGTTCGAACCGGCGGCGCACGCCCTCGAAGCCGGCCAGGCCGTCCAGCACCGCATCGATCGGGGCGCCGATCTCGAGCGCCGCCAGCAGCGCCCCCATCGCGTTGAGCGCCATATGACGGCCGGGCACCGACAGCCGCATCACCCGCGGGTGCTGCTCCGGGTCCAGTTCGGGGGCCAGCTGGATCTGCGCGACGGCCTCGGTGCCCTGCTGTTGCCACGACAACAACGTCGCGGCGAGTTCGTCGCCGGCGCGCGGGGATCCGTACCGCAGCACCCTGATGCCCAGCTCGGCCGTGCGCCGGGCCAGCGCCTCTGCCCCCGGGTCGTCAACGCACACCACCAGCGCCCCGCCGGGCGCCAGCCGCTCCACGAAGGCGTCGAACACCGCGACATAGGCGTCCGCGCTGCCGTAGAAGTCCAGGTGGTCGGTCTCGATGTTGGTGACCACGGCGACATTGGGCGTGTACTCCAGCAGCGAGCCGTCGCTTTCGTCGGCCTCCGCGACGAAGCAGTCGCCACTGCCGTGGTGGGCGTTGGTGCCGGCCTCGCCCATCTCGCCGCCGACCGCGAACGACGGGTCGCGCCCGCAATGCTGCAGCGCGACGATCAACATCGACGTCGTCGTCGTCTTGCCGTGCGTGCCGGTGACCATCAGCGTGGTGCGGCCGTCCATCAGCTTGGCCAGCACGGCGGGCCGCAGTATCACCGGAATGCCGCGCCGCCGGGCCTCGACGAGCTCGGGATTGGTCTTCGGGATGGCGGCGTGCGTGGTGATGACCGCGGTGGCACCGCCGGGCAACAGATCCAGCGAGGACGCGTCGTGCCCGATGTTGATCTGCGCGCCCCGGGCCCGCAGCGCGTGAATGCCGCGGGACTCCTTGGCATCCGAGCCGGACACCAGCCCGCCGCGGTCGAGCAGGATGCGGGCGATGCCGGACATGCCGGCTCCCCCGATGCCGACCATGTGCACCCGCTGCAGCTCGGGCGGCAGCTGCTCGGTGTTCACGAGGTTTCCCCGGTCCACCGGGCACTCGGGCGGAGCTGCGCCTTCCTGGCGATGTCCAGCGCCGCCTGGGCGACCTGGCGCGCCGCGTCGGGATGCCCAACCCGCGCGGCGGCGGCGGTCATGGCCGCCAGCCGCGGCGGGTCGCCCACCAGCCCCGCCACTTCCCGGGCCACCAGCTCCGGCGTCAGGTCGGCGTCGGCGACGATCATGCCGCCGCCGGCGTTGACCACCGGCAGCGCGTTGAGCCGCTGCTCCCCGTTGCCGATCGGCAGGGGCACGTAGATGGCCGGCAGGCCCACCGCCGACACCTCGGCGACCGTCATCGCACCGGACCGGCAGATCACCAGGTCGGCGGCCGAATAGGCCAGATCCATCCGATCGAGGTAGGGCACCGCCACGTACGGCGGGTCGCCCGGCCGGGGCTCGCGCAGGTCGAGCGTGTTCTTGGGGCCGTGCGCATGCAGGACGGCCACGCCGGCGGCGGCCAGCCCGGCGGCCGCCCCGGAGACGGCCCGGTTCAGTGAGGCCGCGCCCTGCGAGCCGCCGAAAACCAGCAACACCGGGGCGTCGTCGGCGAAACCGAAGAAGCGGCGCGCCTCGTCGCGCAGCGCCGCGCGGTCCAGCGAGGTGATGGTCTCGCGCACCGGCACCCCGACCACCTCGGCGCGCGGCAGCCCGCAGTCGGCCACCGCGGACAGCACCCGCTCGGCCGTGCGGGCACCCACCCGGTTGGCCAGCCCGGCGCTGGCATTGGCCTCGTGGATCACCACCGGGACCCGCGGCTTGCGGGGCGAGACCCCGCGGGCGGCCAGGTAGGCCGGCAGTGCCACGTACCCGCCGAAACCGATCACCACGTCGGCATCGACCGCCCTGAGCACGGCACGCGTTTCCCGGACCGCCCGCCACACCCGCGAGGGCAGCCGGGCCAGGTCGCCGCTGGGTTTGCGCGGCAGCGGCACCGGCGTGATCAGCTCGAGGTCATAGCCGCGCTCGGGCACCAGCCGGGTCTCCAGCCCCCGGGCGGTGCCCAGCGCGGTGATCCTGACTCGCGGGTCGAGGGCGCTCAGCGCGTCCGCGACGGCCATTGCCGGCTCGACGTGACCGGCGGTTCCCCCGCCGGCGAGCACCACCGACAGTGGCTTAAAAGACGACAACGCGGCACCGGCGGGCGAAGGGTTTACCCCCCGCCCGCCGGTCGGCTTGTTGACCGTGTCGTTCACCCGTAACGCTGACCTTCCAGTGCGCGAGCGCGTCGTGGCTGACGCTGGCCGGCCGCCTGGCTGACGCGGCGCTGGCCAGATCCATGATGCCTCGCCCGTGATCGAGCGGTACCCCCAGTCTGGCGAGACGGCCGCCCGCCCGATCGCGATAGCGCCGGCCGCAGCGGTGCGTCGGCCTTCTGGGAGGCCTTGCGGGGGGCCTTACGCCCCGGCGCGCCTGCGCCCTTGCGCGGCGGCTCGGCCGACTTCGGGCGGGCACGCTTGCGATCGCGGAACGCCTCCAGGCGCGTCGGCGAATAGGGCTCGGGCAGCGGCAGCCGCAGTATCCGGTTCACCTTGTCGTCGCGGCCGGCCCGCAGCGCGGCCACCGCTTCGGGTTCGTGACGAGCCGCGTTGGCCATGATGCCGATCATGAAAAGCGTTGCGGCGGTGGATGTTCCACCGGCAGAAATCAGCGGCAGCTGAATACCGGTGACGGGGAGGATGCCGATGACGTATCCGATGTTGATGAAGGCCTGGCCCAGCACCCACATGGTCGTGGTGGCGGTCAGCAGCCGCAGGAACGGGTCGGCCGAGCGGCGGGCGATGCGCATCCCGGTGTAGGCGAACAGCCCGAACAGCACCAGCAGCGCGAAGGCACCGACGAATCCGAGCTCCTCGCCGATGATGGCGAAGATGAAGTCGTTGTGGGCGTTGGGCAGATAGTTCCATTTGGCCACGCCCTGGCCCAGGCCGTCGCCGAAGATACCGCCGTGCGCCAGCGCGAATTTGGCCTGTCGGGCCTGGTAGCCGGTGTCCTGCGGGTCGTTCTCGGGGTTGATCCAGGACCGCACCCGGTCCGACCGGTAGCCGGCCGACATGGCCAGGACCGCGCCGGCGACGAAGACGGCGAACAACGAGGTGACGAACACCCGCAGCGGCAGGCCCGCGTACCACAGCAGGGCCAGCAGGATGATGCCCAGCGACACGGTCTGCCCGAGGTCGGGCTGCGCCACGATCAGCGCGAGCGCGATCACCGCCGCCGGCACCAGCGGAATCAGCAGTTCGCGCAGGCTCGCCCGCTCCAGCCGACGGGCGGCCAGCATGTGCGCGCCCCAGATGGCGAAGGCGATCTTGGCCAGCTCGGAGGGCTGCATGGAGAAGCCCGCGATCACGAACCACTTACGAGATCCGTTGGCCAGGTTGCCGATACCGGGAACGAGTACCAGCACCAGCAGGATGACCGTGACGACGTAGCCGGTGAACGCGACGCGGCGGATGAACCGCACCGACATCCGCAGCGAGGCGTAGCAGGCGATGAGCCCGATCACGGTCCACAGCACCTGCTTGCCGAAGATCACCCAGGCCGATCCGTCGGCGTCGTAGGACCGCACGCCGGATGCCGAGAGCACCATGATCAGCCCGAGTGTGGTCAGCAGCCCGGCTACCGCGATGATCAGGTGAAAGGAGGTCATGGGCCGGCCCAGCCAGGCGCCGAACCGGCTGTGCGAACCGCCCTCGCCGGCGGCGGCCTTGTCCTTCTTCGCCTTCTGCGGCTTATCGGCCCTCTTGACGGCCTTCTGGTCGGCCGTGGCTTCCTTGTCGGCCTTGGCTTCCGCGGTGGCATCCGTGGCGTCGGCGTCGTCGGCCAGCCCCGGCTCGGCCGTGGCTGTTTCGGTGGCGTCTTTCCCCCGGCCCAGCAGCCGGGTCAGTGCGTTACCCACGCCCGCCCTACCGGAGCGCCGCGCGCACGGCGGCCGCGAACGCGTCGCCACGGTCGGCGTAACCCGCGAATTGGTCGAACGATGCGCCCGCCGGTGCCAGCAGGACGGTGTCACCGGGCTGCGCCACAGTACGCGCTGCGGCGACCGCCGCGTTCATCACCGCCGCGCCCCGATTGTCACCCGTTTGTTTCACTTCTGTCACATCTGCCCCAGAAACCACAGCAGTCGCATCCATACCAGCATCCTCGCCTGTCACAACGTGCAGGACGGGGACATCCGGCGCGTGTCGCGATAACGCCTCTGCAACCTCTTGCCGGTCTCGGCCGATCAGCACCGCCCCGACCAGCCGCGACGCCATCCTGGCGACCTCGGCGTCGACCGACGCGCCCTTCAGCAGGCCGCCGGCGATCCAGACGACGCGGGGGTAGGCCAGCACGGACGCCTCGGCGGCGTGGGGGTTGGTGGCCTTGGAGTCGTCGACGTAGGTGACGCCGTCGGCGACGGCCACGACTTCGGCCCGGTGCCGCCCCACCCGGAAGGAGGCGATCGCGGCCGCGACCGCCTCGGCAGGCACGTCGACGCAGCGCGCCAGCGCCGCGGCGGCCAGGGCGTCGAGCACCCCGACCGGGCCCGGCACCGGGATGGACCCGACCGGCAGCAGGGCCAGGTCGTCGGCAAAGGCGCGGTCAACCAGGTGGCCGTCGCGCACGCCCAGCTCCCCCACCGCCGGTTCGCCCAGCCGGAAGCCGACCCGCACCGGCGCCCGAGCGGTATCCAGCAGCGCCGCCGCCCGGGCGTCGTCCAGGCCCACCACCGCCACCCGACCATCGAGCACTCGCGCCTTCGCCGCGGCGTACGCCGCCAGGCTGCCGTGCCAGTCCAGGTGGTCTTCGGCGATGTTGAGCACCACACCGGCCTCCGGTTGCAGCGAAGGCGCCCAATGCAATTGGAAGCTGGACAGCTCGACGGCCAGCAGCTCGGCGGGTTGCTCCAGGACGTCGAGCACCGGGTCGCCGATGTTGCCGCACAGCAGGCTGCGCCGGCCGCCGGCGGTGAGCATGGCGTGCAGCATCGACGTGGTGGTTGTCTTGCCGTTCGTCCCGGTCACCACCAGCCAGCGCCGCGGCGGCCCGTAGTGGCCCGCGGCGTCGAGCCGCCAGGCCAGCTCGACGTCACCCCAGATCGGCACCCCGGCCGCCGCCGCGGCGACCAGCAGCGGCGTCGTCGGCGCGAAGCCGGGACTGGTGACCACCAGCGCGTACCGGGAGATCTCGTCGGCGGCCGCCGAAGTGGATGCGGTCGCCACCCCCGCGTCGGCGTAGCCGCGCAGCCTGGCCGGGTCGTCGTCACACAGCGTCGGTGCCGCGCCCACTCGGGCCAGCGCCGCCAGCACCGCCTTGCCCGTCACCCCGCCGCCGGCCACCAGCACCGGCGCGCCGGGCGCCAGGGGTTCAAGACCGCTCATCAGGCACCGATCGCGCCCAGCCACTCACCGTAGAAAAGGGCCACGCCCAGCCCGCAGGCGATCGCGGTGAGCAGCCAGAAGCGGATGATGACCGTGGTCTCGGCCCAACCGGCCAGTTCGAAATGGTGGTGAAAGGGCGCCATCCGGAACACCCGGCGCCCGGTGGTGCGAAAAGTCAAGATCTGCAACACAACCGAGCTGACCTCGGCGACGAACAACGAACCCAGCACGACGGCGAGGATCTCGGTGCGGCTCGTGACCGACAGGCCCGCGATGATGCCGCCCAGCGCCAGGGATCCGGTGTCGCCCATGAAGATCTTGGCGGGCGCGGCGTTCCACCACAAAAAGCCGATGCAGGCGCCCGCGGTGGCGGCCGCGACCAGCGCCAGGTCCAGCGGATCGCGCACGTTGTAGCAGCCCAGCCCGGGAGCGGTGACACAGGCGTTGCGGTACTGCCAGAAGGTGATCAACACGTAGGCGGCGGTGACCATCGCCATGCTCCCGGCGGCCAGCCCGTCCAGGCCGTCGGTGAAGTTGACCGCGTTGGACCAGGCGCTGACGACGACCACACAGAACAACACGAACAGGCCCGGGGCAAGCGTGACGGTGGCGATCTCGCGCACGTAGGACAGGTCCGCGCTGGCCGGCGTCAGGCCGTTGTTGTTGTGGAACTGCAGCGCCAGCACGCCGAAGATCACCGCGGCGCCGACCTGCCCGATGGTCTTGGCCGTCTTGTTCAGGCCGAGGTTGCGCGACCTGCGGATCTTGATGATGTCGTCGAGGAATCCGACGCCGCCGAGCACGGTGGCCAGGCCCAGCACCAACAGACCCGAGACGGTGACGCCCTCGCCGTCAAAGGCCATCCCGGCCAGGTGGGTGCCCAGGTAGCCCGCCCAGATGCCGGCCAGAATGGCCACACCGCCCATCGACGGCGTGCCGCGTTTGGCGTGGTGGGTAGGCGGGCCGTCCTCGCGGGTGTGGTGGCCGAAGCCCTGCCGGGTGAACAGCCGGATCAGCGCCGGGGTCAGCAGGATCGACACGGTCAGTGCGATGGCGACGGCGATCAGGATCTGCCTCATGCGCGCGTCCCGCCCGCAGAGCCTTCCGAGCTTTCGGCGGCGAGCGCGTCGGCCAGCGCACCGAGTCCGGCGGAGTTCGACGCCTTTACCAGCACGACGTCGCCGGGTTGCACCTCGGCCCGCAGTAGAGCCAGGGCGGCATCGCTGTCGGCGACGTTGACGGCCCCCTTATCGGCCGCGCCCCAGGAACCCTCCATGACCGCTCCGTGGTGCATGGCGCTCATCGACCTCCCACTTCCCACGACAACGAGTCGAGACACATCTAAGCGCACGGCCAGCCGGCCGATGCGATCGTGCTCGGCTATGGCGTCCTCGCCCAGCTCAGCCATCTCGCCGAGCACCGCCCAGCTCCTGCGCTTTTCGGCGGGGCGTTGGCCGCCGCCCGCGCCCCCGCCGTGGGCGATCCAGGCCAGCGCCTGCAACCCGGCCCGCATCGAATCGGGGTTGGCGTTGTAGGCATCGTCGATCACGGTAACCCCGTCGGCGCGGGTGGTGACCTGCATGCGGTGCCGCGACACCGGCCCCGTTCCGGCGAGCGCGGCCGCCACCTGTTCGAGTCCGGCGCCGCATTCCAGCGCGACCGCGGCCGCGCACAGCGCGTTGCCCACCTGGTGATCGCCGTAGACGCCGAGTTGCACCTGCACCTGCGTCACCCCGGACGCGTCGCGCCGGTACAGGGTGAACCGCGGCCTGGCCAGCTCGTCGAGCGACACCGGCCCGGCCCACAGGTCGCTGGCGCCCGCGTTGGTGCGCTCGGCGCGCCCGACCCGAACCACCCGGGCGGCGGTCACGTTCGCCATGGCCGCCACCGCCGGATCGTCGGCGTTCAAGATCACCACCCCGGACGCCGGAACTGATTGCGGCAGTTCGGATTTCGTCCGGGCGATGGCTTCACGTGAGCCGAATTCGCCCAAATGCGCGGTGCCGACATTGAGCACCACCCCGATGGACGGTGTGGCGATGTCGGCCAGCGCGGCGATGTTGCCGGGATGCCGGGCCGACATCTCGAGGACCAGATAGTCGGTGTCGGCCGTCGCGCGCAGCACCGTCCACGGATGCCCCAGCTCGTTGTTGAACGACCCGGGCGGCGCCACCACCTCGCCCAGGGGCGCCAGCACCGCGGCCACCAGATCCTTGGTCGACGTCTTCCCCGACGATCCGGTGATGCCGACGATGGTCAGCCCGCCGGCCACCAGTTCGGCGGCCACCGCCTGGGCCAGCTTGGCCAGCGCGGCCAGCACCGCGGCCCCCGAGCCGTCCGGATCGTGCTCGAGCACCCCGGCCCGCGATCCCGAGGCCCCCTCGGGTGCGACGACGATGGCGGGAACCCCGACCGGCCGCGCGGCCAGCACCGCGGCCGCGCCGGCCGCCACGGCCGAGGCCGCGTGGTCGTGGCCGTCGCTGCGCGCCCCCGGCAGCGCCAGGAACAGCCCGCCGGGTTTGACGGCGCGCGAGTCGAATTCGACGGTTCCGGTGACGCGCAGTTCCGCGGCGTCCTGCGGCGAGATGTCGGACAAAGTGCCGTCGACGATCTCGGCGATCTGCGCGAGGGTGAGGTCGATCATGCGCGATCCTCCAACGCCTGCGCCAACTCCACGCGGTCGTCGAACGGGCGGACCACGTCGCCGGCGCGCTGTCCGGTTTCGTGGCCCTTGCCGGCGATGAGCACCACATCCCCGGGGCCGGCCCAGGCGACGGCGTGCCTGATCGCGTCGCGCCGGTCGGCGACTTCGACAACCTCTGCCGCGCAACCACTCCCGGTCGCACCGGTCAAGATTTCGCGGCGAATCGACGCCGGGTCCTCACCGCGCGGATTGTCGTCGGTGACGACGACCAGGTCGGCCAGCTCGGCGGCCGTCGCGCCCATCGGCCCCCGCTTGCCCGGATCGCGCTCGCCGCCCGCGCCGAACACCACCGCCACGCGGCGGCCCGGACGCGCCAGCGTGGTCAACACCGCACGCAAGGCGCCTGGCTTGTGGGCGTAGTCGACCAGCGCCAGGAAGTCCTGTCCGGCGTCGATCTTTTCCATGCGTCCCGGCACGCGGGTCTGCCGCAGTCCCGGCGCCGCCCGCTCCGGGGACACCCCCACCGCGTCCAGAAGGGCCAGCGCCAGAAGGCAATTGGCGACGTTGTAGTGCCCGGGTAGCGGGACCCCGACCTGATGCTTTGCGCCGGTGGGGTCGATGACGGTGAACTGTTGTCCCCCGGCGCCCATCGGGGCCACGTCGACGGCGCGCCAATTCGCGGGCCGCCCTTCGGCGCTGACGGTGATCGCGTCGCCGGCCCGAGCCGCCATGGCCCGCCCGGCCTCGTCGTCGATGCACACCACGACGCGGCGCGCCCGCAGCGGCGAATCCGGGTCGAACAGAAGGGCTTTGGTGTCGAAGTAGTCTTCCATGGTCGGGTGAAAGTCGAGGTGATCGCGGGACAGGTTGGTGAAGCCGCCGACTGCGAAGCCGGTTCCGTCCACCCGGCCCAACGCCAGCGCGTGGCTGGAGACCTCCATGACGACGGTGTCCACACCCTGTTCGGCCATCGCCGCCAGCATCGCCTGCAGTGCGGGTGCCTCCGGAGTGGTGAGCGCGCTGGGGATGTCGGCGCCGTCGATGCGAATGCCGATGGTGCCGATCAGCCCGGCCGTGCGGCCTGCGGCGCGCAGACCGGACTCGACCAAATAGGTGGTGGTGGTCTTGCCGGAGGTGCCGGTGATGCCGATGACGGCCACCCGCGCCGACGGGCGCCCGTACACCGTGGCGGCCAGGCCGCCGAGCACGCGGCGGGGGTCGGGGTGCACCAGCGTCGGCACGGTCGGGGCGCCGGCCGCGGTCATCACGGCGACGCCGGCGGGATCGGTGAGCACGGCGACGGCGCCGCGTTCGATCGCGTCGGCGGCGTAGCGGGCCCCGTGGGTCGTCAGGCCCGGCAGCGCGGCGAACAGGTCACCGGGCCGCACATCCTGGGCGCGCAGCGTCACGCCGGTGATCGTCACGTCGGGCACGGCGCCGCCCTGGCCTGGGGTGTCGGCCGGCACCGCGCTGATCTGGTCAGCCAGGGCGGGCAGCCGCGCGCCCGCGGCCGCGCTGGGGCGTAACCCGGTGGGCACCGGCACAGTCACACCTCCCTCCGACGCCACGTGATCCTCATGATCGGCCATGACACCCTACCTAGCCGCAACCGGCAGGGAGGCGATCCGCGCGCCGACGGGGCCGCCGGGCGGCTCCACGGAGGTCCCCCGGGCGCGGGCGTCGGGCGGCGACCCGCTAGGTGGCCTGCAACGTCAGGGGCGGGCCGGGGTCGGGCGACAGCGGCACGTTCTCGCGCTGCATGAGCCAGCCGGCGATGTTGTGAAACAGCGGGGCCGCCGAGTGTCCGGGCGTGCCGTCGGCGTTGCGCTCCGGGTTGTCCATCATGATGCCGATGACGTACCGGGGGTTGTCGACGGTGGCCATCCCGGCGAACGTGATCCAGTAGACGTTGTCGAAGTAGCAGCCGCAGGCCGGGTTGATCTGCTGCGCGGTACCCGTCTTGCCGGCCATCTGGTAGCCCGTCACCGCGCCGGCCGAGCCGGTGCCCTGCTGGTACCCCATCGGGTCCTTCTGCACGACGGCACGCAGCATGTTGCGCACGGTCTGCGCCGTCTGCGGCGAGACCACCCGCACGCCGTCCGGTCGCGGCTCCTCGGTACGGGTGCCGTCGGGGGCGATGGTGGCCTTGATGATCCGCGGCGGTATCCGCAGGCCGTCGTTGGCGATCGCCTGGTACATGCCGGTCATCTGCAGCAGCGTCATCGAAAGACCCTGGCCGATAGGCAGGTTCGAGAAGGTGCTGCCCGACCATTGGTCGATCGGCGGCACCAGTCCGGCGCTCTCGCCGGGCAGGCCCACGTTGGTGCGTTGCCCCAGACCGAATTTGCGGACCATGTCGTAGAAGCGCTCCGGGCCGACTCGCTGGGCGAGCATCAAAGTGCCGACGTTGGAGGACTTTCCGAACACGCCGGTGGTGGTGTACGGCATCACGCCGTGATCCCACGCGTCGTGGATGGACACCCCGCCCATCTGGATCGTGCCGGGAACCTGCAGCACCTCATCGGGATTGGACAGGCCGTACTCGATGACCGACGACGCGGTGATCACCTTGTTCACCGAGCCGGGCTCGAACGGCGAGGACACCGCGAGGTTGCCCAGTTGTTTGTCACCCTGCCGACCGATGTCCTGGGAGGGGTCGAAGGTGTTGTCGTTGGCCATCGCCAGCACCTCGCCGGTCTTCGCGTCCAGCACGACGGCCGAAACATTATGCGCGCCAGAGACATCTTTAGCCTGCTGAACCTGCTGCTGCACGTAGAACTGGATGTCGTCGTCGAGCGTCAGCTGGACCATCGAGCCGTTGACCGCCCGATGCCGGTTGCGGTAACTGCCGGGGATGACCACGCCGTCGGATCCTCGGTCATAGGTGACCGCACCGTCGGTGCCCGACAGCACCGAGTCCATGGCCTCCTCCAGCCCCAGCAGGCCGTGACCGTCCCAGTCGATGCCGCCGACGATGTTGGCCGCCAGCGATCCGCCCGGATACTGGCGCAGGTCCTGGCGTTCGGAACCGACCTCTGGATACTTGTCCGAGATCGCGCTGGCGACAGCGGGATCCACGGCGCGCGCCAGGTAGACGAAGTTGTCGTCGGTTTGCAGCTTCTTCAAGACGGTCGCCGAGTCCGGCTTGTTGCCCAGCCGGCTGGAGACCTCCTTGGCGATATCGCGCAACCGCTGCTGCGGATCAGGGGCGGCCGAGTTCTTGGCCTTGGCCTCCTCCAGCTGCTTGCGGATCCGTTTCGGCTGAAACGTCAGCGCACGCGACTCGATGGTGAAAGCAAGCTGGTCTTTGCGGCGGTCGATGATGCTGCCGCGCACCGCCTTTTCCACATCGGTGACCTTGAGCTGGCCGGCGGCCTGGGCGCGCAGCGACGGGGCGCTGGTCACCTGCAGGACGAACAGCTGGGAGGCAGCCACCAACATGAGCACCAGGATGACCACGTTGCCGGCGCGGTGCCGGAAGACGAATGACCCACCGCGGCTGGTCAACTCCACGATCTGGCGGGTGCGACGCTGCCGCGCCGAGTGCCCGTCCGTCACCGCCTCGGAACGCTGTGCCGCCCCGGCGCCCTTGGCCTGCTTGGCCTTCCGGAATCGCTTCGGTTCCCGCACGTCTCGGCCGACGTCGGCTTGCTGCGGTTTCGGGCGACGTTTGGGCTGCCGTACGCCCTTGCCCGCCAAATCCTTACGGGGACCACGTGTCGGCCGTGCCGACTGGGACCGGCGTGCCCGCGGGGATTCTCCGCGGCTCACCTGGGCGCACCTGGCGGCGCGCCGACCGCCGGCCCGGGCAGGCCGTTAGCCGGCGCGCCGGGGGCCACCGGTTGGGCCGGCGTCGCCGGGCGGCCCAACTGCAGCGGGACCGGAATCTCGGCGGACAACGGCGCGGGCATCTGGCCGGGAGCCGGAATGGGCAGCCCGCCCAAGGGAATTGGCACCTCGGCCGGCGCTGGAGGGGCCGCCGGTCCGGCCGGCATGGGCAGACCCGGCGTCGGCAATCCCGGCAGCACACCGGGTGCGCGCCCGGTGACCGGGCCGGCGGGCGTACCGGGCAGGGCGCCGGTGGCCGGGGCAGCGGGCATGCCGGGCAATGCACCCGTCGCCGGTCCGCCTGGCATGCCGGGCAGCGTACCCGGCACCGGCACACCGGGAGGGGCAGGCGCGCCGGGCACCGGGGGCACCGCCGGCGGCAGGTGCTGACCGCCCACCGTCGACGCGCCGTCGGGCGCGCGCAGCAGCGCTTCGGGCCCGGACCTCGCCGGGGCGGGGCCACCGGGGGCGGGCTCCAGCCGCATCGAGACCTCGGGCGGGGCGGCCGGCGGCTTGGGCGGCTGCGGCACCTCGTCGGGGAGCTTGTTGTTCAGCGGCGGCGGCGGAACGCCGTCGGCCGGCTTGGGGGTGCCGACCACCACCCAGTTCCCGGACGCGTCCTGCACCAGGTGCGCGGTGTCCCTGCTGGGGATCATGCCCTGCTTGCGGGCGGCCTCCGCCAGCGCGGGGGCCGCCTCGGCCTCACGCACGTCGCGCTCGAGCGCTTCCTTCTGCTGCTGCAGCAGCCGGGTCCGCTCCCGGGCGTGGCTCAACTTGTAGGACCGCTCAGCGGAGTCGGTGGACAACCACAGCGTCAGCCCGAGCCCGACGCCCAGCGCGCCGATGATCAGCACGACGAACGGCACCTTGCTGGCCAGCGTCCGCGGCCGCAGGTCGATGGCCGCCAGCCGGGCGGCCAGCCGCTCGGTCAGGCGAGGGCGAACAACTTTTGGCGCCTTGGCTTTCCGCGCCTTGGCCCGCGCTTTGGCCTGGCTGGTGCTCTTGGGCCGGGCCGGCCGCTCGACCGGCCGGGCGATGGGGCTGGTCTGCGGCCCGGACTTGGGCGCACGGGCCTCGCGGGCGGGCGCCGAGGTCCGGCCGTTTCGGGCGCGCCGCGCCGAGCCGGCTTCGGCGGCGGGCCGCCGGCTCCGCCGGGCAGAACCGTCGCGTCCACCCCGACGGTCGCTGCCGCCGCGCCGTTTGGACGTCTCGCGTTCTGCTCTCATGCGTTGCCTTTCCCGCTAGCCTGCTGTGATTGCATTCGTTGCAGCGCCCGCAATCGCACTGCGGCACTGCGTGGATTGCGTTCGACCTCGGTGGCGTCGGCGCGCCCGGCGCCGTGCGTCAGGGCCCGGAATCGCGGCTCGTGGCCGGGCAGCTCGACCGGCAGATCCACCGGGGTGCGCGACGCGACCGCCTGGGCGAAGAGCCGCTTGACGATCCGGTCCTCCAGCGATTGGTAGGCCATCACCACGATGCGCCCGCCGACGTCCAGGGCGTCCAGGGCGGCCGGGAGCGCACGCCGCAGCGTGTCGAGCTCGTCGTTGACCGCGACCCGCAACGCCTGGAACGTGCGCTTGGCCGGATGCCCGCCGGTGCGCCGGGCCGCGGCCGGAATCGCTTCGTAGAGCAGGGCTACCAGGTCCGAGGTCGAGGCGAACGGCTGACGCGCGCGCCGGCGCACGATGTGCGCGGCGATGCGACGCGCGAACCGCTCCTCGCCGTAGCGGTGCAAGATGTTCGCCAGCTCCGCCTCGTCGTAGGTGTTGACGATGTCGGCCGCGGTCAGCGGCGACGACGGGTCCATCCGCATGTCCAGCGGCGCGT